>JAFTSB010000023.1 GCA_017461945.1 Clostridia bacterium
TACCGCATCATACTGGACGGCGAGAAGGTGGGCGGCGTGATCCTCGCCATTGACAAGGAAACGCACCGCAACCATGTGGATATGCTCTTTGTGCTGCCCGAGGCGCACAGCCGCGGCATCGGCCACGGCGCGTGGCAGGCGGTGGAGGCGCTCCACCCCGAAACCGAGGTTTGGGAGACCTGCACGCCCTATTTTGAGAAGCGCAACATTCACTTTTACGTCAACAAGTGCGGCTTTCAGATCACAGAGTTTTGGTGCGAGTATTTTCAGCCCGAACACGAACTGCCCGAGGGTGAACGGCACGACCCCGACGAGGGACCTGATGAGATGTTCCGCTTTGTGAAAATAATGACTCCCAAAGGAGCAAAGCACGACGATTGAGCAAAAAGTTGGCACTTTTCTCGCAAAGGTTTCGTCCCTTTTCTATCAGTTTTCTATCATTTTTCTGACATTTTTCCAAAGAATAGGGACGAAATGGGGTGAATTCGCCCCGTTTTCCACGTAAACTGTGACGAGGAGGGACGAGGGGAGACGATGAGGGAACGGCTCGAAATAAGAAGTCGTTTTTTCGCTTCGTCACTTCCCAGAGCTTTTGTTCCGTTGCATTCGCAAAAGCAAAAATGAAGCACGGCCTCCCCATGACACGTGAATGTGCGAAGGCTTGACAAAAGCATTATAATCCGATATAATATATTTCGGATTTACGAAATATATATATTTCGTTGTTACGAAATGTATATCCATGGAGGGATTAATGGAGTATATCAGCATTGATGAAATGGCCCAAAAATGGGGGATCTCGCCGCGCAGCGTGCAGTTGCTCTGTGCCAGTGGCAGGATCGAAGGGGCCAAGCGCCTTGGGCGCGCCTGGATGATTCCAAAAAATGCGAAAAAGCCCATAGACGGCAGAAGCAAGGCAGGCAGAGCCCTGATCGACCGCGATATGCCCCTGCCCCGCAAAACACCTTTCCTTTATATGAGCGATCTTTATCATACGCCCGGCACCGCCGACGAGGTGGGTGAAAGCCTTGCCTATCACCACGAGGCGCAGGTGCTGTTTGAGGCAGAGGTAGCGTACTCACGCGGCGAGATCGACAAAGTTTATGAAAGCGCAAACTATCTGCTTTCCAAGCACTCGGGCTTTTATGCCGTGCTTTCTGCAGGTATGCTACTTGCCATGTGTGCCATCTGGAAGGGCGACATTAATATGTGGCGCCGCGCCAAGATCCACATTGCCGAGGCCCCCGCGAAAAGCGATTTTGACCGCGACACCATGCAGCTTGCCATCAGCGCGGTGGATATTATGCTCTACAACGTGCAAAGCTTTCCCAAATGGTTCCAAACCGGCTGCTTTGAGCCGCTGCACAAGGACTCCTACCCCGCTGCAAAGGTTTATTATGCCAAATTTTTGTATGCAGTCGCATACGCCGTTGCAACGGGCACGTTGAAGCTTCAGGGCGCGGAGGGGCTTTATGTAATGTCCTCTGTTCCCTATTCCGTGGAGCCGATGATCTGCTGGGCCAACGAAAAAAACACCGTGATGTCCGAGATCTATCTGCGCTTGACCTGTGCCGCCGTCTACCACAACTGCGGCAAGGACGAGGACGCCATTCGCCATATCGACCGCGCGCTCGCTCTTGCCCTGCCCGACAGGCTTTACGGCGTGCTTGCCGAATACTGCCGTGCGCTGGATTCTCTCATGGAGCAGCGCCTTTTGGTCCTTGATCCTGTGGCGTGGAGCGAGATCAAAAAACTTTATAAAACCTATAACGAGGGGTGGTCTGCGCTGGTCGGTGCAGTACGCGGCAGAAAAATCATTTCCGCCCTTACCACCAAGCAGCGCGAGGTGGCAAAGCTCGCCGCCTTTGGAATGACCAATAAGGAAATCGCCGAAAAACTTGGCATGTCCCTCTCAGGTGTGAAGCAGGCGTTGCTTGCCATCACCGACAAAACGGGCGTTGGGCGCGACGAATTTGCCGCTTATTTGTGAGGAAATATGGCCAAACTTGCACCCAAACGGCCATGCCTTTTTCGATAAAACCATGGTCAAAAAAATGTGCTTTGGATAGTGCCAAGCCCTGAAAAAATCTGCTATACTGATACCGTCAGATATGGCAGATTTTTCTTTTTGCTCAAATACAACACAGGAGGCAGGCATGTTTCGTAACATTACAGCAAGCGTTTCGCCACCCGCGGGAAGCAGACCGAGAGAAGGAGATCTTTACCGCGTGGTAACCACTTTTGGCAAAACCTTTGAGTTGCGGTACGGATACTATGACGATATAGATCGCAACGGCGAGCCGGATATTATCTATCCCGACTTCACGAAAACACCCGTATATGCAGAGAAAGGCGAGCCCTTCGTGACCATGATGCAAGATGCCTGCGAGCGTTTTAAGGGCGAAGGCAAGCGCACCACCGATACAACCTGTTCGGAATGTCGATATTTCAAACGCGGCGAGGAATGGTTTGGCATCTGCACCTGCCCGAAAAACAAACAAGCCGATTCTCAACCATAAGGAGATAAAACCATGACAAGAACAAACATAACATGCAAGATCACGGGACTGGCCCTTACGCTTGCGGTGCTTGTAGTAGCACTTAGCACGTTTGCTGCCACGGCTTTTGCCGCAGACGGCGGAGAAACAAGCGGATTCATTATGGAAGGATATGTCTGGGACAGCGACGACAGCACCTTTGGTACCCCCCAAAACGGAACGCAGATCAACGGCTCCGGCTCTATCTCCGGCGGCTGGAGCGATGAGCGCGGCAGCGGCGATCTGCACTTTACCTTTCCCTCCGATCAAACGGGAACGGAAATGGTCGTAGCGCTTGCCAATGAAAGCAATTTTATCGGCAGCTATCCCTCCGAAACGAATTTGTCGAATCCGCAATATTACAGTTTTGTGACGATATCCCCAGATATCGACCCTCATCTTGCCACATTTGCCCCCGTGCGTCACTATCCTGCGGAAGATATCGCCAATGTCCAATCCGTTCATGCCTTGTTTGGTAAGGCATCTATCGATGCGGACGAAAATTCTTTCTTTGCCAGCATGGCAATGCCCGCTTCCTTCACGCAAAATGCATCTCAGGATCCGAGCTTTCTCAACGACTCTATCATGATGCATGCTGAGGCATTGGTTGAGGACGGGGACGCGTGCCTCTTCTTTGATCACATCCCCGCAGTTTTCCGTTTTGTCATCACCAATGAGCATACCGTGGCCAGCACGATCCACTCCGTTTCCGTGACGATTGACGGCGAAGCCCCGGTTGCTTGTGCAGAGGTGGAATGTTCCGTCTTCGGTGAAGATTCCTTCTTTACTCCAAGTCTGACCGGTGGACACACGAGCATTACCACCGTGCTGGACGCCACGCTGGCACCCAACGAGCAATATACCGCCTATGCACTGGCACTGCCCTTGAGCGAGGGGGAAGGCCTGGAGGGCAAAACCGTTCGGGTGGTACTGACCACTGCCGAGGGTGACCATGTAGCTCTTGAGGTGAAGGGCGAGGATATCGCAAAAGCCAATCCCAATTCCGAATCCAACTGGGTTGGCGGTAAAAGCTATACCTTCCACGTTGGAACCCACTGTGCAAGCGACGATTCCTTTGAGGGTTGCACCTCTGATAAAGTCGGCACGTGTACCGTCTGTGGCTATGAATGCGACCACGATTTCTCGGGAACCGCCCACGACGGCTCGGCAAAATGTAGCATATGCGGCAAGCTGGTGCGGCATAATACCATGCTCGGCTTGGGGCAGACCTTTACTAACCTGGACAACGCGTACGTGACCGTGGCCCACTCGGTGTTCGGTCTCGCCGCCCTTCGTCGTGACGGCATCACCGTCACCTTCTCGGGTGGATTTCTGACGGAAAGCGTGACCTTGGGTCTGTATAACGGGAAGCTGGTTACGCCAAACGGTGTCTTCGGCGAGCAAAACACCATCGGCTATATCGGTGGACAGATCGTTGATAATCAACTGTACTTTCGCTATGCATTTCCTCGCGCAAGCGAAGAGCATCCGACAGGAGAGACCGTTACCATACAATATACCATCCGCTTTGCCGATGAGGATGGGAACGAGCAGGAGGCCAGCGACAGCTTTACATTGCAATACATCAACTATGGGATGTATGTAGAACAGACGGAATATGGTTCCACCCTGAATCTTACCTTTTTCTCCACGCAAGGAAATGTCATTACAACCAACGTGTATAACAGTGGCACCTACACCATCAGCATTGCCGATTATTACGGTGGCGTGTCGGATTATTCATATACCATAGACATTGCAAGAGATCCCTTAACCCAAGTCACCCGTGAGGATACGGCAAGCGGCACAATTATCCGCCTGAAACGAGTAGATGGCAATAGAGTCTTGGTGACATTCCCGGAGGATGCAAAAGGGATTCTTGTTGAGGGTAACGGCACTCCCCTCGTTACGATCACTGTAACCGCATCCGTCCGATTCTCTTATGCTTATCTGGACCACAACGGAAATGAAAATGTTTACTTTATTTCGGTCGATCGCCCGACTGTACCCGAGCAAGGCTTTTCGCTTGACCGCTTGGGATACACGACCGTCGATTTTGAAGATAGCGAAGAGTATGCACTTGCCACCGACGGCGTGACCAAATACCGAAGCGGCAAGGTAACGGTCTATTTGACCAACTGTGTATTCAAGACAACGGGCAGAATGGTATGCTTCACCTTTGTTCCCGGCGGCGCCACAACGCACGCCTTCTCTAAGGAGGAGATCGTGCTTATTGAGAACGGCAACGAAATAGCGCTCACCGAGGACGTGACCGTGTCGCTTGGTGCGGTATTGGTCAACGATCACGTGTTCTTGCCTGCCACCTGCACGGCTGCAAAAGCCTGCCAATATTGCGGCGCTACCGAAGGCGAATCACTCGGTCACAATATGTCGGATGCCACCTGCACGGCCCCCAAGACCTGCAAGAGTTGCGGTCACACCGAGGGCGAAGCCATCGGGCACAATATGACCACTGCTACCTGCACTGCCCCCAAGACCTGCAAGAGCTGCGGTCACACCGAGGGCGAAGCCATCGGGCACAGCTACGACAATCCTTGTGACGCGACCTGCAACACTTGCAGCGAGGCGCGCACCGTAAGCGAACATTTTGACGGCGATGGCAATTTCCTTTGCGATCATTGCAGCAAAGAAATCCCCAAGAAAGGGCTTTCCGGCGACGCCATTGCAGGCATTGTCGTAGGTGGTGCGGCAGCTGTGGGTATCGGCGGCTTCTTGCTCTTCTGGTTTGTCATCAAAAAGCGCAAATGAATTTTCAAAAATAATAAATACAAGTAAACCCCAAGCGGTGGGCGCTGATTACAACGCCCACCGCTTGTTTAGGCGCGATAGATAACACCCTTGTACGAGCAAAAGAATTGCCATATCATCAATTTTATGCTATAATGGATTTGTCATGGTTTGAACACGCAGATGGGGGGAAGAAACATGGGAATGCTTGTCATCTTCAATATCATTTTGATACTGATCATAGCCGCTGCTCTGGTGGCCATAAAAAAATGGGTACATAGCGAGCGAGCACGCCGTGCCATTTTATTGGTGGCGCCGTTGATCACCATCGCCTTTCATTACAGCTCATTTTTCTATCATTTGCTCTTTACGGGTGCAGGCATTGCGTATCTCGGTGAGACACCAAACCTCATTTTGCCGATCTATCCGTGTAATGTTGTGATGTGGTGTGCCCTTGCCTATGGTCTCCTCTCCAACAAGGATAGCAACATTGCCCTCCTTCTTTCCGATTACGTTTTTTGGTTCGGGATCGCCTCTACGCTGGTGGGGATGTTTGCAAATGTCGATTTTATAATGAATCCAACCCTTGCCAATTTTGAGGTCACAAAGAGCATTGTAGCGCACGCTACGCTCCTTTTTAACCTACTTCTGATTCCCGTTTTTGGGCTCCTTCGCCCCGACTTTTTCCGCAATATGCGAAATATGATCCTTTCCGTTTTGGCTATGTACATCATCGGGCTTTACTGCAATGTCGTTTTTGAAGCCCTTGTCGGTGCAGAAAAAGCCTACGACGAGAATTCTATGTTCATCATTCACTCTCCTTTTGAGGGGGCGCCCTTCTTGCGTTATCCCCTCATAGCCGCCATCGGGCTGGTGATCTATTTTGCCATTTTCACAGTGTGCGACCTCGTCCGATCACCGCATGGCAACCGTTGGTTTGACCGTGTCCTTGCTGCCTTGCGCAAAGATTAAAGCCGCACAATAAAACCGCAGGGAGCGTTTCACGCTCCCTGCGGTTTTATTCAATAATGTCTACCAAATCAACAAGCTCCTTGCGTTTTTTGGTACGAAGCGGGTCTCCCTCTTTGGCATAACCAAGGGTGATCACAAGCCGGACAGGGGCCTCGAGATGGCAAAGTTCACGGAGCTTTTTGTCATCGAGCCACCCGAGACGAGTTCGAAGCAGAATGCGGATTTTTTCACTTTAATCAAGCCCGCTGTCTACGCGGCTTTTTGATCAGATCAAAGGAGTAGTAGACCGAGCGCAGCTCGTCGGTAAGATAGGTCAAGACCCGGTCCTCCAGCTCTACGGGAACACCAAAATAAGCCTCGGCCATAGAGCCTGCAATGGCTGCTTGCGTGTCGGCATCGCCCCCAAGTGAGATGGCATTGCGGATCGCATCCTCTGTTGAGGTCGCCTCTAAAAAGCACACGATCGCCTCGGGCACGCTGCCCTGGCAGCTGATAAAGCCACCTTGATCGTCAATACAATACCCCGGGCGAATGCTATCCACGGTCATGGCTGCTATGTGGGGATAATACTCGATCATTCTGTTGCGGACCGTAGTCATATCCGCGCCGTTTCGAGCAAGATAGATCGCCATCGCCACCGCTTCGGCGCCCTTAATGCCCTCCGGGTGGTTGTGCGAGACCTCGGTAACGAGCTTGGAGAAATATTTGACATCTTCTTCACTCTCGGCGATCCAGCCAATGCTGCTGATGCGCATAGCTGCACCATTTCCCCAGCTTTGGTAGGGCTCGGCTTTTTCAAAGAGCCATTTGTAAAAATGAGCGCCCCAAGAAGCGCGAGGAAACGCGCGGCCGATATAGAGCATGCTGTCGATCACCTTCTGCTGAAAATCCGCTTCACGCCATTTGTTTTTGTGCAGTACAAAGGCGCGCGCGATGGCCAATGTCATCAGGCTGTCATCGGTAAAATGATTGCGATCGGTCAGAAATACAAATTCCTTGCTTTTCCATTCCTTCCACTCAAAGCGGCTGCCTGCAATATCACCCATAATAGCTCCCAGCATTCGATTTCCTCCTTTTTTTCCCCAGTAGGGGGAGATAGATGCTATATGATATTATAACACACCCCGATCGTTTGGCAAGAAACCGCCGATCTGCAAAGCAAAAACAGAGGCGGCGCCCCATTGGAGCATCGCCTCTGATATTTCCCATTTATAAAGGCTTGCAGACAATCGTAGAGGTGCTGCCGGGCAGCAGCTCCACATACCATTGCTCTCCCCCTTCGGTGAATTGGATCTGTGCCTTTTTGTCGTTGGGATTGATGACAAAATACACGATCGTTCCATCGGAATTTTTCACCTTTGTCGCCTGCAAGGGTTGGCCGATATTGGGGTAGCCAAAGATGGTGCCGCCCTCCCCCGTGACGGTGACGGGATAGATCTCAGCATTGGGATCCACATAGGGAGAAAAATGGCGCAGCGCCTTATACTGACCGCTGTAGGAGAGGTGATGGTCAGCGCTGTTCAGCGTTACCAGACCGCCGCAGAAAAAGGGGCCGATATTGGGGCCACCGGTCTCATCCAGCATCAAGTTCCAACCGGTAAAGGAGCCAAAGCCATGGTTGAGCGTTTTAGACATCATAATGCCCCATTTGCACCAGTCGTTATCATAGTGATCGTAAAGACGGGGACCACCCTCGGTAAAGTGCAGTCGCAGAGTGGGATAGGCCTGTTGCAGGGTGGCCGTTTCTTCAATAGCACCTGCATAATAATGGAACGCCACGCCGCCGGTGGCCTGCTCCAATCCTTCAAAATGATCCAGCGACCATTTGACGCGATCGGTGGCAGATTCGAAATTATGGTCAAACATCCAGATCTGCACATTAAGTCCGCGCTCGTCCAGCTTTTTGCGCAGGATCTTGATGAACTTGGCCTCGATATCAGGGGTCCAGATGCAGGCCGGCATTTTGCCGTGTTGATGGGTCTCGGGCTCGTTTTGTGGGGTCAGAGCCGCGATCTGAATGCCGTGAGCGCGGTAAGCCTCCAAAAAGCGCGTGTAGTACTCGGCATAGCACTCTACATACTCCTCTCGCATATAACCGCCACACAGCGTGCCGCCGCTTTTCATCCAGCCCGGGGGGCTCCAGGGTGAGGAAAACAGGAACAAATCGGGCTTGATCTTCAGGATCTCTTGAATCATCGGAATCACGTATTTTTCATCCCGTTCCACCGAAAAATGCTCCAAAGCCGTATCGCCATCCACATCATCGTAGGAATAAAGCTCTGCAGAATAATCGCTGGCACCCACCGACAGGCGGGCCACGGAAAGATCAAGCCCCTCCTTACCGTAAAGGTCCTGCAGCAGCGCGGTGCGCTGAGTGGACTCCATGATAGACAGGTTATAGCAGGAGCTACCCGTAATGGCAACACCAAAGCCCAAAAAATCCTTGGCTACGGGAGTGTTGGCCGGAATCAACTGCTTGGCGCGAAGCATCGGAGCAGCCTTGAACACGGGCTTTTCCACAAAATAGCCTGCATTACAGGTCATATACTGTGTTATCTTCATAGCGCGTTCTCCTAATGACGGATTTTTTATTTATTATAACACGAGCGACGGCTGATGTAAAGCATCATTCTCTTTTTGTATGGATTATTCTCTAACAGATGGAAGACAGTGTAAAAATACAGCCACCCCTTGCTAAAAAATGATTGACACGTTCCCTCCCCCCGTGCTATAATAAAAGCATAAAAACTTTGACCCGGAGCGTCCTTCACCTCACCCCAAAGGAGTACTATAATGCAACATATTTTGCGCAAAAAGGATTTTGCCGACATACACGTAACCAAGGGTGCTGAGCCCGTCTTTTCCTATCGGTTTGGCACGGCTGTTTACGAGGAGATCATGGCCGGAAACCGCCTGCTGGCGGCAGGCTGGAACGGTGCCGGCTATACCCTGAATGTGCTGGAGGATATGCCTACGCGTTTAAAGCAGACCGACGCCAATAACGAGGATTTCCGTGACAGCCCCGCCTTTCATCTTGAGGTCAACGGGATGACATTGGATTTTGACTGGCGCTATGTGGGCTTTGAAAAGTCCGGATCCGAGGGCCGCATCAAGGGCACCGTCACACTGGAAAGCACCCTGGTGCCTCTCACGGTTCTGGTGCATACGATATTGGACGGCACGGGCGTGATGGAGCGCCAATTGGAGCTGATCAACACGGGGGATACCCCCCTTTCGGTGGGTGGAATCTCGATTCTGTCGGGTGGTGTGGAGAACGGCACCACCGATTGGGATCCCTTCTTTGACCCACACGCAGCAGACAAGCTTTATTCCCTTGGCACAATGGAAAGCGCCGAATGGGGCTGTGAGGGGCTGTTCCGATGGATTGATCTGCCATCGGCAGGATTGACCGTAACGGGAAAATGGGAAAGTGACCGCTATCGCCATCCCGCATTTTTCCTGAAAAATAATCTATACGGCTCTTTGTTTTTTGGTCAACTGGCAAGCACAGGCGGCTATGCCTTTAAATTTCACAAGGACACCGAACCGAATAAAAAGGGGTGCAATTCCCGTCTTTCATGGGATCTGGCGCTGGACGGTCCCAAGCCCATGCTGATCATCACCTCCGGCGAGCGTTTTATAACCCCCTCTATGCACGTGGGAATGCTGATGGGCGGTCTAGATGACGCTGTAAACGAGATGAACCGCCATCTGCGGCGATCGGTCTTTACCCTGCCCGATGCCAGAGGAAAAAAGTGCTGGGTGGAAGCCGGTATGGGGCCGGAGCGCTTGATGGACGTGACCGCCTGCAAGCACTTTATCGACACGGCTGCCGCCGTTGGTGCAGAGGTCTTTATCATTGACGCCGGTTGGTATGCCCCCAAGGGGCTTGCCACCACGGAATGGAGCAAGCGTCAGGGAGACTGGCAGGTCTCGCCCCAGCTTTACCCCAACGGCATTGGCGAGGTGCGGGATTATGCCCACGAAAGAGGGCTTTTGTTTGGTATGTGGATGGAGCCCGAGGCGCTCGGTCCGCTTTCCCAAATTGCCCAAGCGCACCCGGATTGGCTGTCCACCGCCTTTTCCTCTCATAAAAAAGCCAAGCAGCTGGATCTGACTCATCCCGATGCCGCCGCATGGGCAGAGGCCGAAATTACCCGCGTAATTGAGGAAAACAAGCTGGATCTGTTCCGCTTAGATCATAACAATCGCGTCAACTATTGGTTCTCTCGCGCCGAACAGGATGGCACGCCTTATTGCGGTATTTTACGACATTACGAGGTCCTTTACGCCATGTACGAGCGGTTGCGCCGGCGCTTTCCCGATGTGATCTTTGAAAACTGCGCCAGCGGCGGCTCGCGCACGGATGTAGGGATGATGCGCAATTTCACCCATACATGGGTGTCGGATTGGAACGCCGCTCCCCGCTCGATCGCGGTAACCAACGGCATGACGATGTGTCTGCCCCCTGAATATGTAGACAGACTGGTCAGCGGTATGTGTTGCCACACCAGAGGCTCGCTGGATCTGCAGGTGCGGCACACCTTGTTCGGCCGCCCCTCTACCAACGATTACAACACCGTTGGCAGCGAAATGAATCCTGCCCAGATCGAATTTGTGCGTCATTCTTTTGATCTGTACAAATCCTTTGTGCGCCCTATGGCCGGCAAGGATCTGATGTTCCATCACACCCCCGAGGTCAATGGCACGCATCCCGAAGGGGTCTGCGTGCTGGAGCGCGCGGCCGAGGATGCCAGCCGTTCGATGATTGGTGTGTTCTCCCTTTGCATGAGCGGTGCGCGCACCGAAATGGTATTTCCCCGAGGCATTGATGCCGGCGCCACCTATCGCATCACCTTTGACAACAGCGGCAGCACCGCCACCGTAGATGGCTATACACTACAGCAGCAAGGCATTCGCATTGCCCTTGACGGCGCTTTGCAAAGCGAGCTGATCCTGTTGGAAAAGATTTGAGACGAGAGGTAAAAAGTTAGCCGCCCCTAAGTTTTGTCAAATCTATTGACAATGGGAACGGACTGTGCTAAAATAGGCACGTTCCTTTGAGGGAGTAGTAAGCGCGTTGCCCCCGGGCAAAAGGCGTGGCAAGTCAACATACTGGGTGGGATGCCACTCTGGCTTGCATTAAATTACGAGACTCATGTGTGGCCACAACGCCGCACATGGGTCTCTTTGTTTATGTAAAGGAGAAAAAATGTTAGAATTGATCATTACGGCCATCGGCCTTGGCTTTGGCCTTGCTATGGATGCCTTTTCAGTTTCTCTCACCAACGGTTTGGCAGAGCCCTGCGGCACCAAGCGGCGCGCCGGTACCATTGCCGCCGTATTCGCACTATTTCAGATGGCCATGCCCCTGATTGGCTGGCTGCTGGTTTCTACCGTAGCGCAGATCTTTGGGCAGCTCCAGCGCTTTATCCCCTTTATTGCCTTTGGCCTTTTGCTGTTTATCGGCGGCAAAATGCTGGTAGAGGGCATTGGGGAGCTTTGCGAAAAGAAAAAGGCAGAGGCCGAGGGCAAGGAAAGCCCTGTGGTGTGTGCCATGGTACGTACCACCTTTTGGGGCTTAATAATACAAGGTGTTGCCACCTCGATCGATGCCCTTTCCTGCGGATTTGAATTTGCCGATTATCTGTGGTGGGAAGCACTGTTGGCAGCAGGCATTATCGGTGTATTGACCCTTGGCATTTGCTTTGCCGGCGTGCTTTTGGGCAGAAAATTCGGCACACGTCTTGCAGAAAAAGCGACCATATTGGGTGGTTGCATTCTAATTATCATTGGATTGAAGATTCTGATCATGGACGGAATATTGGGATGAAAAAATCGAGCGTGCAATGCACGCTCGATTTTTTAATGCAGTTGACGATCCTCAAAAACCGTTACGCTGTTGATGGTATCCACGCGCTCCAAGCGTGAAATGCGGTTTCCGCGCTCATCCACATAAGCAATGCGGATCCACTCCTCATCGGCAGCCATGACACGGCAGGTAATTTCGGGATTGCCGGTGAGATATTCCTCCTCGTCATTTTTGATGCTGCAACGCATACCCACGATATCGGTCAACATTCTGGACATGGTTCCTTCCCCCTTACTTGAAATCGGCGATCTGCCATTTCCAGTTTTTGCGCTTTGAGGGGGATTTATACATCCATCGCGCCATTTATCAAATCCGGCAGGTTATTCCTCTCCACCGGGCGTCAGAGCATCCTTTTCCTGCTGGAGCTCCTCCTCACGTTGACGGAGCTGATTCCACTCCATCAGCCGGTTGACACCGATGACGAGTGCCACCACAAATATGATCAGGATCAGAATGCGGATCACCCATTGGGCGGGTGTCGTCCTGCCGTCTGTTTTTCTTTTTGACATGGCTTTTTCTTCCTTTCTCTTTGACATCCAACGGGGCATCGCCCGAAAGACCCAAGGTGGCCAAAGCAAGCTCTCGAGCACACAGCTTGGCTGAAATGCGACGCCTACGGTGCCCCATAATGCGGCCAAAAAGCGCCAAAAACGGTACAACGGTCACAAGTTTCAGCAACCGCAGTAGCCCTTTGGCCCCCCCTGCCAGCAGGGCGCGGATATAGCAAAACGCGGCGGCAAGGCCAAAGGCAAGAAGGTCTGCAGGGCGCTCGATCAAGCGTGCCCCAAACCGCCGCAGCACCGCAAAGCCCAGCAGCGCAATGCAAAACACCGAAAGTCGCAGCTCGCCGCTGTTATAGGCGTATAGGATCAGCATGCAGCAAAGGGCAAAGGAGATGCAAAACAGCACATCTCCAACCCCCACCAAAAGCGCGCATAGCCCCCGTTTCCCTGCTCCTTTTTTATCAAAAGGCACCGGCCTTTTCAAGAGAGGCAATGGCCTTGCATAGCGAGAACGCATTCGCTCATGGGGGCAGTAGAGCCCCAGCAAAATACGAACGACGCGGCGCAACTCAAACACAAGACCAAAGCACGCCCCACAAAAGAGGGCGGCCATCAGCATCGCCAGCTGCCGGGAGGGATCGATCTCCATCAGCGAGAAAACCGGCCGCGCAGGCCGCGGCGCGAAGGAGTGTTTTCGCTGTAATAGCAACCGGTCACGTGGCCTGTGACCTCCACAACGCCGCGCCCGATATCCAGCGTACCCACGTGCAGCCCCTCGCCCTCCAGAGTCAGGGCTCCGCAATCGGTGGTCAGCTCCACCTCCTGCTCGTCAAAGCTTTGTACCTCGGTCACACCGGTAACGGTCATGCGTGCCCGGTGCTCTATGGCCAACGTATGCTTTTTTTCTTGTTCCATTCCCTTTTCTGCCATAGCATACCTCCACCCTTTTTTGATAGAGTATATGCGGCAGATCCTTATTCTATGACCTCGTAAAGCTCGGCCGCATCGGCCTTGCCCACGATCTCCTTGACCGACAGCACCTTGACCTTTAAGGTGCGATTGCCAAATCCCACCTCGATGACATCATTGACCTTTACGTCATATGAGGCCTTGGCAGGTCTGCCGTTGACGGTAACGTGTGCGGCATCGCAGGCATCGTTGGCCACGGTGCGGCGCTTGATAATGCGGGAAACCTTTAAATATTTATCCAGTCTCATATATCCTCACAAAAAAAGTGCGGCGAAGGTAAAACCTTCGCCGCGAAAATCAATTACTGAATTGCGTCCTTCAGAGTTTTGCCTGCGGCAAAGGTGGGAACCTTGCAAGCGGCGATCTCGATCTCCTCGCCGGTGGCGGGATTCTTACCGGTTCTGGCAGCTCTTTCCTTTACGGCAAAGGTACCAAAGCCAACAAGAGAGATCTTTTCGCCCTCTTTCAAAGCCTCCTTGATAGCCTCAAAGGTAGCGGTAACGACCAGGTCAACATCCTTTTTGGACATTTCGGTCTTTTGAGTAATAGCATAAACCAATTCTGCCTTGTTCATATGAAGTTCGTCCTTTCGTTTTTGACATTCATAAGAGACGGAATCTCCGTCACTATGAGTATTTTACCACAAACGTCAGGAAAAAGCAAGGGGAAAAATGGAAATTTTGCATAAAATCAACCGTTTTTGGCCATTTTTTTCACATTCTCCCACAAAATGTCTTTTTCGCTGTCAGACATCGTGGCAAGATCCTTTTTCTGAGCCAGAGCAGCCGTTTCTATGGCAAAAAAACGGTCGATGAACTTATCGGTGGCACGGGTAAGTGCCAGCTCGGGGTCAACACCGGTTTTGCGTGCAAGGCTGGCAACGGTCAGCAGCAGATCGCCGATCTCCTCGGCCAGGTTCTCGGCATCTCCGGCGTTGACAGCAGCGCGGACCTCCTCCAGCTCCTCTCCCACCTTATCCATGACGGACTGTGCATCGGGGAAATCCATCATTTTTGCCTTTTTGCCCACCTTGGCGGCGCGCATCAGCGCAGGATATTGGCGCGGAATGGCGCGGAGCTTATCGGTAACGGTTTCGCGCTGCTTTTCCTCGCTTTTGATGACCTCCCAATTGGCCAGTACCTCGCCCGAAGTTTCGGCCACCACGTCGCCGAACACGTGGGGATGGCGGTGGATCATTTTTTTGCAAATATCGTTGGCGACATCGTCAAAGGTAAAGCGGCCGCTTTCCTCCTCCATACGAGCGTGCATCGCCACCTGCAGCAGTACGTCGCCCAGCTCTTCACGCAGCAGATCAGAGTCGGCGTTATCAATGGCCTCGATGACCTCATAAGTCTCCTCGATCAGATCGTTTCGGATGCTTTTGTGGGTCTGCTCCATATCCCAAGGGCAACCACCGGGCAATCGCAACAGCTCCACAACGGTGATCAGATCCTGCACACCGTATTCCTTTTTTTGCAGCAGCCGCTGCATTTTTTCATCTCTTGTCATTTTAACACCCTATTTTAATAATTTCATTTTTTGCAGCAAGGGACAAATACGCTCGCCCATCGGCAACGCCAGAATATCCTGCTGCTCTACCGCCCCAAGGCGCAAGGCAAGGGGCACAAACAGTAGTACGGTCAACAGTAACACGGGGAGCATACACCAATCGCCTCCCCCGTGAAAAGCCAAGCCTACATACAGGACGGCACCTATCCCCACCGCCAATGCGCTTGCCCCCAAGGGGCGGAACAGCGCCCCGACTGAAAGCAATGGATGGCGCATCACACGGCAAAGCTGCACCGTTTGGATCCCTAAAATGGTCAGATTGCAGCACAAGGTACTGATCGGTGCGCCATAAATACCCACAGCGGGCATGGAAAGCAACATATATTCCAGCGTCAGCTTGACAGCGGCCCCCACCCCCATCGCGGCGATGGGTGACAATGTGTGTCCTGTGGCCTGCAAAGCCGCCCCTGTTAAGGTGATCAGAGCGGTAGGAAGAACCGACAGCGCCAGCAAGGAAAGCAACGGTGCGGCCACACCAATGGCCTCCCCCTGCCCTCGATAGATCAGCGACAGCAGGGGCTCGGCAAATACAGCCAGCCCCATGGCAGAGGGGATGGCACACAGCACGGTCAACCGCAAGGCAGAGGCAAGCGCTCGCCGGCCGCCCTGCACATCTCCCCCGGCATGGGCCGCCCCCAAAAGGGGCATCAGCGCCAATGTAATGGGAGACAGCAACGACGGGATCAGATTATACAACGGCATGGCCAGATTACCGTAGCTGCTATAAATACCATTGGCCACGGCAGGGGCATAGCCTGCGGCCTGCAGTCGCCCCGAGATCAGCGCAGTATCGATCAACGTGGTCAAGCTCATCACCGAGGCGCTGACCGTAACCGGCAGCGCCACGCGGCAAAGCGTGGCAAAAACAGCACGGCGCGAGGGGCGTTCTCCTTGGGAAGACTTTCGAGCGTTTTTGCAAGCGTGGAGGATCAGCAAAAAAGCAAGCACCAAGGCCGCCAACGCAAGGCCAACCGTGATACCAAGAATCGCATAAGCGGCCACCATGGGGGTGGATGCTCCCCTACCCTTGGCCAGCAGCGCCAGCGCCAGGCCAAAGCCCAGCTTGCCGGCGGCCTCCAGCACCTCCGAAAGGGCTGTGGGCCACATTATGTGCAGCCCCTGGAAATAACCCTTAGCGGCACCGATAAAGGCAGACAGCAGCAAGGCAGGCGCAATAGCCACAATGGAGGGTGCGGCATCGGGCATGGAAAGTTGCGCCGCAAGGGCCGGGGCAAATGCCAGCAGTAGTGCCGTTCCACTAAGTCCTAAGGACAAAAACAGCAGCAAGGAAACACGAAAGATTCTTCCTGTGGCGCGGCTGTTCCCTGCGGCAACAGCCTTAGCCACCGCCAGCTAAAGCGCTGTGGGCAGGCCTGTGGCCGACAGTACAAACAGCATAGAATAGATGTGGTAGGCCGCCAGAAAATAAGCCATTCCTGCCACGCCCACAATGGCGATCAGCGGAATCTTATAGCAGAGGCCCACCACCTTGGTAAAGAGGGCGGCCGGCAACAGCACCAGCACGCCCCCAAAAATCTTTTTTTGTTGGTTTTCTGGATGGGACGATGGCAAAGCGTGATCCTCCTTCTCGGGGGGACCTCAGACACCGCCAATGCGGTTACGCCTTAAAATCCAAGCTCCCGATAGAATTGCACGATCTGCTCCGCCTGCCCATCGCCCCCATCCGACTCTAAATATTCATACGGATATTTATCGTTGAACAAACGCCGGATCACCGATTTTTTGCCGCTGCCCGCAGGGGCATAGTCCACCAGCTTGGTAACGGCACCGGCACCGGCGGCAAAGATCGAATGGACCTCTTCCATCATATAAATATTATATAGACATTCCGTGCCGGGCTTGGCAAAGCCTACGTTTTCAAAATTGCCCACCATATTCTTTTGGCGGTACATATAGTAGGGGTGATATCCCTGCTCTGCCGCGCGGATCTGGGAATAATCCACACACTTGCCAGCATCGCCGCCACGCAGATTGTAAACGCGTTTGCCCTCTCGCAAAATTTCGGCAGCCTTTTTCACACAGAAGGTATGTACTGTGATATTTTCGGGGTCGAGAGCGAGAATTTTATCATAGCTTTCGGCAAAGGATTGGAAGTTGTCGCCGGGCAGACCGACGATCAGATCGGTATTGATACACTTTATGCCGCTTTGCCGTGCAATATTATAAGCGCGGTAAAAATCTTTGGCGGAATGACAGCGGCCAACACCCTTCAGCACATCGTCGCAAAGGGTCTGGGGGTTGACACATACACGAGTCACACCGTATGCCTTGGCAATGGCCATTTTCTCGGCATCAATGGTATCGGGGCGTCCCGATTCCAAGGTGTATTCCAGCAATGCGCTGACATCGGTACATTCGCTGACTGTGGCCAGCAAAGTGCGCAGCTGCTCGGCATTCAGAATGGTGGGCGTGCCACCGCCAATATATACCGTCAGCACGCGCAAGCCCAGCTCACGGATCGTGCGGAATTTGGTGCGGATCTCACGGCAAAGGAGCGTGAGATAATCGGGGATCAGCGACAGCAGCCGCTTGGAGGTATAAGAAACAAAGGAGCAATAGGAGCAGCGGGTGGGGCAAAACGGGATCGAAATATACACGCTGCAATCCTTGGGATCGGGATTGCCGATGATCTGCTGCTCGCGAATGGCAACATCGGTGGCCAGCGCCGCCTTTTTGGGTATCACCATGTAGTGAGAGGTCAAGGCCTTTCTTGCCTTGGTCTTGCTGAGGCCGGAAAGCAGCAACTCGGTGGCCACCTTGGAGGGGCGCACGCCCGTCAGCATACCCCAAGAGGGGCGATAATGCATCATCTCGCCTGCGGCAGACAGAATGGCGTGACCGATAACGATCTTACGGGCGCGATCCTTGGTAAACTCGCCGCTCAGCACGATCTGCTTGGTGGCTACGGTTTCCTTACCTTGGTATTGCAGCTTCACTGTGGCGGTGATCTCGTCTACCCCTTCCGCCACATCCAGATGCAGCACGGGCGCGCCCTCCTCCTCTTCACCGGAGAATTTTTCGCCCGGGAAAAAGATCATACAGATGGTCTGCACATAGTATTCGTTGATGTCTCCGTTGATGTGCAGCTTCATACTGTCTTCTCCTTTTTCTTTTTCAGCTTGTTGCTCTCCATTACAATGGTCACAGGGCCGTCGCCCTCCAGCGTTACGCGCATATGGGCGCCAAATTCGCCGGTGGCCACGTGGCCAAGATCGGCACGGACAAGCCCGGTAAAATACTCATAGAGCTCGTTGGCCTGTTGGGGCGCGGCAGCAGCCATATATTCGGGGCGATTGCCGTGGGAATAATTGGCCAGCAGGGTGAAATTGGATACCACCAGCACCTCGCCGTTCACATCACGCACGGACAGATTCATTTTATCGTTTTCATCGGTAAAGATGCGGCAGGCCAAGATCTTTTTGCAAAGCAGCTCTGCATCCTCACGGGTATCCTCCCGGGAAACGCCCAGCAGGATCAGCAAACCCTTGCCGATCTGCCCCACCGTTTTATTCTCTACCTGCACCGCCGCTGCAGCGGCGCGCTGTAATACTGCTATCATGAATAACCTCTGACAACGTCGATCACATCACGCAATCCCTTGAGACGGGAAACGATGGAGTGATAGTGCTCAACGTTTTTACAACTGATTTTCAGGTCGATGATCATACGACCGTCGTTTTTCTTTCTGGTGTTGATGGAAAGCAGCAGCACCTTCATATCGGCCAGCGCCATGGTGATGTCGGCCAGGATGGTCAGACTGGAGTAAACGTACATCTGCACCAGCGCCTCGTAAACATCCTGAGTGCTTTCCTTCTCTCCCCGCTCCCAGTGTGCCTCGACCCAACGGTCGGCATCCTCGGTCTTTTTCATTCCTTCCTCTACATTGGGACAATCCACCTTGTGGATGGAGATACCAAAGCCACGGGTAATAAAGCCAATAACATTATCGCCAGGCAGAGGGTTACAGCACTTGGCAAACTTGACCTGACAGCCACTTTCGCCATCCACCACGATACCGCTGTTGCGGCGAATGTGACGGGGAGTGGGGGCGGTTTTGATCTGCTCGGCCTCCAGGGGAGCTTGGGGTACGGGCTCGGTATCGGGCTTGATGACCTTGTCAAACTCCTCACGGAGCTTGGTGGCGATCTTGGAGACCGACAGGCCGCCGTAACCGATGGTATTATACAGATCGTCAGCCGAGGCATAGCCAATGCGCTGTGCCAGTGCCGATACGATCTCCTGTCGCTGCCCTTCATTGGTGGGGCGGCCGTATTTTTTGAATTCCAGTTCTACCGAGCTCTTGCCAAGGGCAATGTTCTCGGGGCGCTTTTCCTTGCGGAACCATTGACGGATCTTGCCCCTTGCCTCGCCGGTTTTGACGATGTTGAACCAGTCACGGCTGGGGCCTTTGCTGGAGTTAGAGGTGATGATCTCCACGATCTCACCGTTGCGGGGAATGCGATCAATGGGCACGATCATACCGTTGATCTTGGCACCCACCATCTTATTGCCCACCGCCGAGTGAATGGCATAGGCAAAGTCGATCACGGTGGCTCCCTGCGGTAGGGTGATCACATCGCCCTTGGGAGTAAATACAAAGATCTCATCCTGAAAGATGTCGGTCTTAAAGGCCTTCATAAATTCGTCGTGATCGCGGGTATCGTTCTCGTTTTCCAAGAGCTGGGAGACCCACTCCAGACGTTTGTCCATTTCCTCTTTACTTTGAGCGCCCGATTTGTATTTCCAATGGGCGGCGATACCGTATTCGGCGATGTGGTGCATATCCCAAGTGCGGATCTGCACCTCGAAAGGAATACCGTAACGGCCGATAACGGTGGTATGGAGAGAACGGTAAAGGTTGGGCTTTGGCGTGGAGATATAGTCCTTGAAACGACCGGGCATGGAGTGATACATCTCGTGGATAAGGCCCAACGCGGTGTAACACTCCAGCTCGGTATTGACGATGATACGCAGCGCGTAAAAGTCATAGATCTCGTCAAAGCTCTTATTCTGATTATACATCTTTTTATAGATGCTGTATACCGATTTGATACGGCCCTCCAGGGTAAAGGGGATGTTATTCTCACGCATCTTATCCTCTACCTCTTTGCGGATATGCTCCACAAAGTCGGTGTGCTGACCGTATTTCTTTTCGATATCCTCCTTAACCTCGGCATAGCCGTAAGGGTCAAGATAAAGCAGGCTTAAGTTTTCCAGCTCCTGCTTGATGCGCTGCATACCAAGACGGTGCGCAAGGGGCGCGTACACGTGCATGGTCTCCAGCGCGGTGCTGCGCTGCTTGTCATCGGATCGGGCGCCCAATGTGCGCATATTGTGCACACGGTCACACAGCTTGATAAAAATGACACGTACATCGCGAGACATGGCCAACAGCATTTTGCGCAGGGTCTCGATGTGTGCCTCTTCCTTATCCTCCACCTGCATAACGACGATCTTGGTCAAGCCGTCCACGATCAGCGCCACGTCGGCACCAAAGCGCTTTTCGATTTCCTTAAGGTCGGTTTTTTCGGCACAATCCTCTACCGTATCGTGCAACAGGGCGGCACAAATGGAATCGGAGTCAAGGCCAAGGGTGGCTGCGATCTCGGCCACGGCAATGGGGTGGGAAATGTAGGCCTCGCCGCTTTTGCGGAGCTGGCCCTCGTGCAGCTCGGCGGCATATTCGTATGCCTTGGTGATCTTTTCGCGGTTATAGTTATTGCCCGACGCATCCAGAATTTCCAGCAATCTGGTGATATCGGTATGTACCTCTCTTGCCATGGTGTCACCCCTTTCGGCACTGACTTTTCAGCTTTTTGAGAATGGAAGATTTTTCGATATTGGTACGGGAGGCGTTGAAATAAATATCAAAACGGTACGTGCCGGGCGCGCACTCCTCCACGCCGCAGATCAGCAGCTCGTGAAAGACCTCCAGAATGTATTTCAGTTGTACATAATTGATGGGGTGCTGAGCGCCGGCGTTGACCAACGAGAGCAGCTCCCGTTCGGTAAATACATCTCTGCCGGCACGGAATTCGCGGCGTAGCACTGTGTAGACCTGGGCAAAATCCGGGCGCTCGGGCACAAAATTCTCATCCGCATCAAAAGGGGCGCCGGCGCGCACCTCGCGGTAGCGGCGACCAAGGCTTTCCCATTCGGCATCAAAGCTGGCGGAGGATTTAAAATCCTGCACGATCAGCTGTACGCTTTTGACATCGCGGAATTCATTGATATCCAACGTGCAAAGCAGATCTACCCGATCCCCCTCGGCGAAATCAAAGCGCGAGCGCGGCGTGGAAAACAGCAGGGCGAACAGCGAAACATCGCCACCGGAAACCAACAGCTTCAGGTGCTTTCCGCCCCCCAGCTCGGTAATGCGATCCACACGCAGATCCCGCAGCACAAACTGGGGCGTAGGATTGGAGACACCAAAGGGCTCCAATAAGGTCAACTCCTCGGCCAGGGGCAAATTGACCTCGGAGAGCTTGATCTCGCAATCGGCCTCCAAATGAACCGAAAGCCCCTCCGAGGGGAGATGCTGCTCGGCATAGGTGTTGATACGGGCGCGGAAGGCATCCAGCTTATCGCGGGTAACGGTGAGGCCGGCGGCCAGCTCGTGTCCACCGAATTTGACCAACAGATCCTCACAAGCGGTCAGCGCCTCAAATAAATTCATTCCCTTGATCGAACGACCGGAGCCCTTGCCCTGATCATCGGGGCTGCTGAAGCCCTCCTCGGCATGGTCAAAGGAAATCAGAATAGAGGGCAGACCATAGCGCTCGGTCACGCGCGAGGCAACAATACCGATGATTCCCTGTCGCCAGGAATCGTCCTCGACCACCAGCACCTTGGTATGCTCCAGATCAAATTCTTCGTCAATACGGCGATAAACCTGTTCGGCAATGCGATTTTCCTCGATTTGGCGTTGGCGGTTAATTTCACAAAGCTCGGCGGCAAGATGATTTGCCTGCTCCGGCGTTTGCGCCAACAGAAGCTCCACCGCATGGGAGGCCTCGCTCATGCGTCCTGCGGCATTGATGCGAGGGGCAAGGCCAAAACCAATGAAGGAGGAGGTGATCTTTTTCTTTTTTACGGGGCGGCTCTCGCCTGCCGCACGGTTGCCGGCAGAGGCCTCCTCAATAAGAGCCTTAAGTCCCACGCGCTTGGTCTCAGCAATGTAACGCAGGCCAAGGGTCACGATCAGGCGGTTTTCGTCGGTGATGGGCATTACATCGGCAATGGTGCCAATGGCCACCAGATCGGCGTACTCCTTTGCCATACGGCGCACGCCGTCAATTTCCTGCTCTCCCCTCTCCATACCCACGGTGCATTCATAAGCGGTCACGACCTTGAAAATTACGCCCACACCGGCAAGCTCCTTGAAAGGATAGGGGCAATCGGGACGATGGGGGTTGACCACCGCAACGGCATCGGGCAGGATCTCGCGACATTCGTGGTGGTCGGTAATGACCATATCAATACCCAGGGCCTTGGCATATTCCACCTCTGCATTGGCGGTGATACCGGTGTCAACGGTGATGATGCAGGTCACGCCATCCTCGGCCAAGCGGTCGATGGCAGCGGCAGAAAGGCCATAGCCCTCCTGGCTGCGGCTGGGAATATAATAGCTGACCGTGGCGCCAAGGCCGGTCAGATATAAATATAGCAGGCTGACCGAGGTCACACCGTCTACATCATAGTCGCCGTAGATCACAATGCGCTCGTGCGTTTCCACGGCGCGGCGGATGCGTGCAACGGCTTTTTCAACATCGCGCAGCAAAAAAGGGCTGTGGAACATCGTGTCCTCACAACGCAAAAAGCGCTCCACCGCCTCTTTGGTTCGATAGCCGCGGCAGTAAAGCAGGCGCGCACAAATGGCAGAGAGACCTGCTTCATTGGCAAGAGCGGTCACCTCTCCGGGCGGAGACGCTATTTTCTCCTCACGCAGCACCCATATTTTTTCTCGTTTGATTTTATTTTCTTCCATGACTGCAGAATTCCTTTCTGCACTCGCCGCCATCTGCAAAGGGCGAGGCAATAGACAGATGCCAAGGCATCCCAATATACAACGGTTAAAGATCGCCGGAAACGATCTCTACGATCTCCACATCCAAGCGCTTGGAGATCACGATACGCGAATACAGCCAGATACACACAAAGGAAAGCAAAAAGCAAGCCAAGGCGCAAAGCAGGGTGCCGCCCTCTCCCATAGAGAACAGACTGCCCAAGGCAAAGCCCAGAATGCTCATCAGCACGGGGAGCATAAACACAAGAGCGGCATAAGACAAAATCCGACGTGTGTGGCTTTCCACGATCACGGTATCCCCTGCCAAGGCCCCCACCTTGTTGGCGGCACGGGAGCGGCTCTCCCGGTCTCCACCAAGCAGCGTGCAGACCGAGCATTCCTTTCCATCGGCATTCTTGTGACACCCGTCGCAGGCGGCGCGACGCTGAACCGAAACGATGGCTACATCCTTATCCACAATTTCCACCACGGTGGCTTTTGTTCTCATAAAAGCTCCTTAAAAAACGAACGATTTGATTGGTAATATATTTCAATGGTTGCGGGATCACGCAAGGCAACGACGTACTTTAGTACGGCGAGTTTGTCTGCGTGGAGCAACGATGCTATGCGTCCTGCTATTGCGCTTTCGCCAAGAAGCAAGCAGAGCGAGGCGCACCGGAAGTGGACAGACGACGGCGTATTTTCATACGGCGAGTTTGTCCGCGTGGAGCAACGATGCTATACCCATGCTGTTTGGCTTTCGCCAAGAAGCAAGCAGAGCGAGGCGCACCGGAAGCGGACAGACGACGGCGTATTTTCATACGGCGAGTTTGTCCGCGTGGAGCAACGATGCTATGCGCCGCTTATTGGTGAAAGCGAGCGATGATGGCAAGCGCAGTACGCAGCCCATCCAGTGCCGCGCTGGTGATACCTCCTGCGTAACCGGCACCCTCACCGGTGGGATAAACCAGATCCTCGCCGATGGCGGTGCGCGCCTCGCCGCGCAGAATGCGCACAGGAGAGGAGGTGCGGGTCTCAACGCCGGTCAATATGGCATCGGGCACGGCGTAGCCCTTCAGCTTGCGGTCAAAGGAGCGAAGACCGGCGGCAAGATTCTCTGCCACAAAGGGCGGCAAAACCTCACGCAGATCGGTCACACGGACGCGCCCATTGCCATAGGTGGGCTGGATGCGCGTGGGCTCACTGCCCCGAAAGCCGTTTAAAAAGTCGCCAACGGTCTCAATGGGGGCATAATATTCTCCCCCACCTGCCCGATAGGCGGCACACTCCAGCTGACGCTGAAACGCGATGGAGGAACGAACGTCTCCCCCCACATCAGCAGGAGAAACCGAAACCGCCACGGCGGCATTGGAGTTGCGGCCATCTCTGGCGTGATAGCTCATGCCATTGACCACAACCCCCTCCTCCTCGGAGGCGGCAGTCACTACTTCTCCGCCCGGGCACATGCAAAAAGTGTAGACACCACGTTCTCCCGTCGTATCGGAGAGGGCATATTCTGCAGGACCAAGGGCTGGATGGCCAGCGGCATCGCCGTACAATGCTTTATCAATATCCTCACGCAAATGCTCGATACGAACGCCCACAGAAAAGGGCTTTGGCTCAAGGGAAAGGCGATGGTGCATCAGCATATCAAAGGTATCTCTTGCACTGTGGCCGATGGCCAGGATCAAGGCACCCGCCATCCACTCACCCTTGCTTGTTTGCACACGCACACCGTTGCTTTCCACGGTGTAATCGGTGAGGCAGGTGCGATACAGAACGGTACCGCCAAGATCGGCAATGCGCGTCAGAATCCCATCCACTACTACGCGCAGAATATCGGTACCCACGTGGGGTTTGGCACGGGTCATGATCTCGTGGGGAGCGCCGAATTCCACAAGGCGCTGCAGCACGTAGCTGCAAAGAGGGTCATTGACCCGTGTCACCAGCTTGCCATCGGAAAAGGTGCCGGCACCGCCGGCGCCGAATTGAATGTTGGACTCGGTATCCAGAACCCCCGACACACGAAACCGCTCGGTAGCGGCGGCGCGAGCTGTTACATCGTCGCCGCGATCGATAATCACGGGGCGATACCCCTCCTCGGCCAGCAACAACGCGGCAAACAGACCTGCCGGCCCCATTCCCACTACAAGGGGAGGGGCGATAAGAGGCGCATCGCCGCGCACCACAGCAGGCAGCTCCTCCACAAACTGCCGCGCGCCTGCGCGCGCGAGGGCGGTCTCGTCTACCGAAAAGGGCTGGGGGGAGGTGACCAGCACAGAACAGACCTGCTTGATCTCTCCCCTTTTGCGTGCGTCAAAAGACTTTTTATAAAGGCGAAAATGAAGCCCCGCGGTAAGAATACGCGCGCGCTTCATTTTCGCTTTTGCTATTCGAATGATCTCCTGCTCAGGGGCATCGAAGGGGGCGCTGATCCCAGAGCAGAGTAAGGATGTCAGCTCCATCATTCTGCGCTGACCGTAACGGTCAACTTGAGAGGGCTGACAAGGCTGATCCCATCGGGCAGGATCAGATCGGCCTCGGTTACCTCGTAGGTGCCGGGGGCTGTAGCAGGCACACGGACCGCCACGAAATCGGTGGCGCGCAGATCAGCTACGCTGCCCTTGACCTCAAGGTGTGTGGTGGAAAAGCTGTAGGTATAACCTGCTGCCGGGTCGGCGACCTCCAGCAAGAAATAGTCGTTATCGGTTCTACTCATGACCAAGAGCCACACGGCAAAGGCAAGCACGATGCAGACCAAGGCAGCGATCACGTCGGTCCATCGACTGCGACGGACCGCATATTCCCCACTTTTCTGCTGCTCGCCCTCTTGGACAAGATCTATATTTTTACGATTCATATTTACTCCTTGGAAACGTTAGCGTGTTGCTCCCTCTTGCTTGCCCAGCAGCTCAAAGAGCTTGCGGCGCAGAGAGACGGACGTAAATTCACGGAACAACTCACCCTTATAGGCAACGGAAATGGTTCCGGTCTCCTCCGAGACCACGATGATCACGGAGTCACTTTGCTCGGATAAGCCGATGGCCGCGCGGTGACGGGTGCCAAGCCCCTTGAAAATATCAGTTTTTTCGGACAAAGGCAAGTAGCAACCTGCGGCGTAAATGCGGCCGCCGCGCACGATCAGGGCACCATCATGCAAGGGGGCCTTGTCAAAAAACACGGCGCGCAGCAGCTCGGGGGTAAGGTCGGCATTCAGGGTCGTGCCCGTGCGGATGTATTCACCGATACGGGTGGTACGCTCGATGACGATCAGAGCGCCCGTTTTGGAAAAGGACATATCCTTGACAGCCTCTACAATGGCATCCACACCTGCAGGCGCAAGGGTCATATCCTTATGCTCCACACCGATGGTCTTAAGACCACGGAAGGGCATGGAGCCCACGCGCTCCATAGCTGCGCGAAGCTCGGGCTGAAAGATAACGGCAAGAACAATGATGCCGTAACCAAAGAAGGTATTGAAGATATATCGCAGGGCGTACATACCCAACAGCTCGCTGACGGCATAAATGGCCACCAGCATAACGAGACCCGCGATCAGTTTGCCCGCGCGACGGTCGCGCACGAACAAATAGAGCGCAAAAAAGATCAGGGCAAGGGCGCAAATATCCAAGATGTCGCGCCACCCGAACTCCCGGAAGGGAGCGTTAAAATATGTGAGAGAGAAGCCGCCCGAAAACAGCTTATCAAAAAGTTCTTTCATTCAGTACCGCCTTTATATCTGTACAACACGGCAAAGCCGTGAAAAACGTATGTGTCAACAGCGCCGAGACGCCAGCGGAACACCCCCAAAAAGGCTATCATCCGCTTATACTTTATATTATAACATACGTAAATAGAAATTGCAAATATTTTTTGCGTGTTTTTTGCGGTTTTTTTAATGATTTTTGAGGAAATTTTTCCCACTTTGCCCCTGCACCGATTTTTGGCAAAATATTGCAATTGGAAACGAAATGTGTTATAATACAAGAGTAATCCATCTGACACGGAGGAACTCAAATGAACGCATCCTTCTATATGCCGACACGAGTGTTGGCGGGGCGCGGCGTGATCGCCGAGCATCGGGAGCTTTTATCCTTGGGCAAGCACGCCCTGATCGTCACCGGCAAGCACAGCGCCAAGCTTTGCGGTGCATTGGACGACGTGACTGCCGCCTTGGAATCCCTTGGCATCTCCTATACGATTTTTGACCGGATCACCGAAAATCCCCCTTTGATGACCTGCTATGATGGCGGTCAGCTTGGGGCTGGAAATAAGTCGGATTTTGTCATTGGTATTGGCGGTGGCTCTCCCCTGGATGCCGCCAAGGCCATTGCGGCTTTTGCGGCCAACCCCACCATTGCGCCCATGGAGATCTATCAGCCCGAAAGACGCATCGCTCATTCCCTGCCTCTGATTGCGATCCCAACCACGGCAGGCACCGGTAGTGAGGTCAATCCTTATGCGGTGCTGACCCTCCCCGACGGCGATCAGAAAAAGACCTTCACCTGTGAGGATTCCTGGCCGAAAATTGCCTTTGTAGACCCGAAATATACCGATTCTCTGCCCTATGGCACCACCATCAGCACGGCATTGGATGCATTTGCTCACGCGATGGAATCCTATCTGTCGCCCAAAAGCACGGTGTTTTCTGAGGCGGCGGCGCTGTTTGCAGCCGAAAAGATCTGGGATGTACTTTCCCAATATCCCGACACCTTTACCCCCGAAATGCGCAATGATCTGTCGGCCGCATCTACCGCAGCCGGCGCTGCCATCAGTGTGACCGGCACCGGCTTCCCCCACCCCTTGGGCTATAGCATTACCCTGTTGGACGGCATTCCCCACGGCCGCGCTTGCGCCGTGTTTGCAGCGGATTATATCACCTATAACGAAAAGACCGAGGTGGGCAAAGAACGCATCGCACGGTTCGCCGCCGCCATCGGAACCACCCCTAAGGTCATGAAAACCTATCTCCCTGCGCTGGCTGATGTAGAGCTGACCTTTACCGCTGAGGAGATCGAGCAGCGTGTGGCATTGATCGAAAATGCCAAGAACTATGTCAACAGCCCTTATGTGCTGAACAAGGAAGAAATGCGCGACATCTATAAGCGCTTGTTTGGAAAGAAAGGAAAATAATCATGCTGGAAGCACTGAAAAAAGAGGTTTACGAGGCCAATATGGCGCTTGTTAAGCACAATCTGATCGTATTCACCTGGGGCAACGTCAGCGGCATTGACCGCGAGAAGGGTCTGTTTGTGATCAAACCCTCAGGCGTGGAATATGACAAGCTGACCCCCGACGACATGGTTGTGGTCGATCTGGAGGGCAATGTGGTAGAGGGCCGCTACAAGCCCTCGTCGGACACCCCCACGCACCTGGAGCTTTACAAAGCCTTCCCCACCCTTGGCGGCGTGACCCACACGCATTCCCTTTACGCCACCTCCTTTGCCCAAGCCGGTCGCGGTGTTCGCCCCTATGGCACCACCCACGGCGACTATTTTGACGGTGAGATCCCCTGCACCCGCAAAATGACCGCTGCCGAAATCAAAGGGGAGTACGAAAAGGAGACCGGCACGGTCATTATCGAGACCTTCCGCGAGCGCGGCATGGATCCCGACCGTATGCACGCTGTTCTGGTCAATTCTCACGGCCCCTTCACTTGGGGCAAGAACGCCATGGCATCCGTGGAGGCTGCCGTGGTGCTGGAGACCGTTTCTCATATGGCGCTGAACACCGAAATGCTGGTTACCGCCGTGCAGGACGCCCCCCTGATGCAGGAGGCACTTTTGCGCAAACACTTTGACCGCAAGCACGGTCCCGGGGCCTATTACGGACAGGGTTGATCACCTTAGAATCGTTTTGCGTGAAGGACACGAACAATGGAAATCAACGGCACCAAATGTCACGAAACGCTGCGCCGAACCACAAAGCCGCTTTTGGCCTTTCAAAAAGGCTGCGACTTTGATGCTTGGCGCGGCGCGCTGAAAGAAAAATTCATGGAGCTGACCGGTCTGAACGTCATTGCCGAGAACGCCTGTGCCCCCTCCCTTACCATTGAAAGTGACGAGCGAAAGCAGGGCTATCGGCAGATCCGCTTTGTGTTTTATAGCGAGGTGGACGAGGCTGTCCCCTGCTATTTGCTGATCCCTGACACGGGCAAGGAGACATATCCCTTGGCCATTACCCTACAGGGGCATTCCACGGGCTTTCACAACTCTATCGGCGTGATCAAATACGAAAGGGACGCAAGCTATCAGCCCCGCGGCTGCTTTGGCCTGCAGGCCGTGGAGCAAGGATACATCTCACTTTGTATCGAACAGCGCGCCATGGGTGAGCGCAGAGTGCAAAGTGAGACCGAGCGCAAGCGCGGTTGTGAGTTTCAATCCCACAATGCCTTGATGTTGGGGCGCACCACCATCGGTGAGCGCGTATGGGACGTGAGCCGTGCCCTTGATGTGATCGCACAGCATTTCCCACAATGCGATATGGATAAAATTCTGATCACGGGCAACTCCGGGGGAGGCACCGCCAGCTTTTATGCCGCCTGCTACGACGAGCGCATCAAGGTCAGCGTGCCCAGCTGCGCCTTCTGCTCCTACACCTCCTCGATCATGTCCATGCACCATTGCACCTGCAATTTCATCCCCGGGGCACTGCGGCAATTTGAAATGGGCGACCTTGCCGCCCTGATCGCCCCCCGCAAGCTTGCCGTTGTGGCAGGCGAGCTGGATGCTATCTTCCCCATTGACGGCGTGCGAGAGGCCTTTGCCACGGCATCGGATATTTTCACCGCAGCAGGATGCGCCGAAAACCTTAGTCTGACCGTAACCCCCAAGAACCATTGGTGGTGTGCGGACATTGTATGGGATAAGATCCGGGAGATCACCGGGTGGTGATTTTCTGAATAACAAAAAAAGCGGAGACCGTTTGAAACGGTCTCCGCTTTTTTGCTATTTTAAACGCTGTGCACGCCGAGGGCGGCGTCGGCAGAGGTGGCATCCAGGCCGTATTTCTTGGCCTTGCGCGCCTCGAAGAACTTAAGAGCGACCTGCTCAAAGAGTGCGTAGGAAAGCACATCCTCATCCTGCTCGATATAGCCTGCGATCTTTTCGCGCAGGGCATCCAGCTCGGGGGAAAGTCTGTCAGCAGGGCGGCAGGTGATGGGCTCCTCGTCGCCGATGATCTGCTTGGTGAACTCGGGATCAATGGGCATAGGAGTCTTGCCGTATTCGCCGCGAACGATACCCTTAAACTCCTTGGTGACCATTTTATAGCGCTGACCGCCGATAACATTCAGCACAGCCTGCGTACCAACGATCTGGGAGGAAGGAGTGACCAAGGGAGGATAACCCACATCAGCGCGAACGCGCGGCACCTCAGCCAGCACCTCAGGCAGAAGATCGGCCTTGCCGGCCTCAGCCAGCTGGCTCATCAGGTTGGAAAGCATGCCGCCGGGAACCTGGTACAACAGAGCGTTGACATCCACCTTCAGGGCCTTGGGATTGAGCTGACCGCTGGTCAGATACTTTTCACGCAAAGGCGCGAAATAACGGGTGATCTCGTCCAGCTTTTCCAAGGAAATGCCAGGGTCACGCTCGGTGCCCATCAAAGTAGCCACTAAGGGCTCTGTGGGGGGTTGAGAGGTACCCATGGAGAAGGGGGAGATGGCCGTATCGACAATATCAACGCCTGCCTCGATGGCCTTGAGCAATGTCATAGAAGCAAGACCTGCGGTAGCGTGAGTGTGCAATTGAATAGGCAGTGCGGTACTGGCCTTGAGGGTCTTGACCAGCTCATAGGCCTCGTAAGGCTTCAAAAGGCCGGCCATGTCTTTAATACAAATGGAATCGGCGCCCATTTCCTCCAGCTGCTTGGCATACTGCGCATAGTAATCCAACGTATAGCAAGGGCCGGTGGTATAGGAGAAGGCTGCCTGCACATGGCCCCCTTCTCTCTTGGTGGCATCAATAGCCGTTTTCAGATTGCGAGGGTCGTTGAGGGCGTCGAAAATGCGGATAATGTCGATACCGTTGGCAATAGACTTTTGCACGAAATAGGCAACAACATCATCGGAATAATGGCGGTAGCCCAGAATATTCTGACCGCGGAACAGCATCTGCAGCTTGGTATTTTTGACTTGATCACGGATCTTGCGCAGACGGTCCCAGGGATCCTCGTTCAAAAAGCGGAGACAGGCATCAAAGGTGGCGCCGCCCCATGCTTCCAAAGAGTGATAGCCGATCTCATCCATTTTGGCAAGGATGGGCAGCATCTCCTCGGTGGTCATACGGGTTGCAATCAGCGACTGGTGAGAGTCGCGCAATACGGTTTCTGTAATTTTGACTTTTGACATAATTTCACCTCATTCCATTCACCATGCCCAGGACAGGAACACACCTGCGGCCACGGCGGAGCCGATCACGCCGGCCACATTGGGGCCCATCGCGTGCATCAGCAGATAGTTGGTGGGGTCGATCTCCTGTCCCACCTTTTGAGAAACACGGGCAGCCATCGGCACGGCAGAAACGCCGGCAGAGCCGATCAAGGGGTTGATCTTGCCCTTGGTGGCATAGCACATCACCTTTGCAGTCAGCAAACCGCCGATGGTGGAAACGCAGAAGGCAGCAAGACCGCAACCGATGATGGCAAGCGTCTTGACATCCAGAAAATTCTCAGCAGTAGCGGTTGCACCCACGGAAAGACCAAGCAAAATGGTTACCAGATTGATCATTTCGTTCTGGGCCGTTTTGGAAAGGCGTTCGGTCACGCCGCTGACGTTCAGCAAATTACCAAACATCAAGCAGCCAATCAACGGCACAGCACTGGGAACGATCAACCACACCACCACGGTGACAAGGATCGGGAAGCAGACCTTTTCTACCTTGGAGACCTGACGGGGCGTTTCCATGCGAATGGCACGCTCCTTTTTGGTGGTCAGAAGCTTCATAAAGGGAGGTTGGATCATTGGAATCAGCGCCATATAGCTATACGCTGCAATGGCAATGGCACCCAACAGCTGGGGCGCCAAGGTTTTGGCGGTCAGCACCGCCGTGGGGCCGTCTGCTCCGCCGATGATACCGATCGAAGCGGCCTCCTCGGGGGTAAAGAGCCCGGTCATCAGCGCCAACGCAAAGGCAACAAACACACCCAGCTGTGCGCCTGCACCGATCAACAGATAATGGGGCTTGGCGATCAAGGGACTGAAATCGGTCATAGCACCGATGCCGATAAAGATGAGACAAGGATAGATGCCCAGCTTGACACCGATATACAGAAAGTCGATAATGCCACCATTGTGCAGCACATTGCTGTAATCAATGTCACCGGGGATCAAAAACATTTCGGGGTGGAACAGCTCTGCCCCCGGCAGGTTGGTCAACAGCATACCGATGGCAATAGGCAAAAGCAAAAGCGGCTCATACTTTTTAACCACGGCCAGATACACAAGTATGGCTGAAATTGCAAACATTACCAGCGTTTTCCACGTGTCGGCATTGCCGAACAAAGCAGAAAAGCCCGTGCTATTCAGAAAATTTTGAATGCTTTCTAACATAGGTAGACCGTCCTTAATTCAAGGTGATCAAAACCTCGTCGGTTGCAACGGTAGCGCCCTGTGCCACCTCAACGCTGGCAACAACGCCGTCAGCAGGAGAGGCAATATCGTTTTCCATTTTCATAGCCTCAAGCACCAACAAAACGTCGTCTTTTTTCACGGCCTGGCCGGGCTTAACATTGATGCGGACAATGGTACCGGGCATAGGAGCGTTTACAGAAACGGCGCCGGCAGCACCGCCTGCGGGAGCGACGGCAGGTGCAGGTGTGGGAGCAGCCACGGGAGCGGGAGCAGCCACGGGAGCGGGAGCAGCCACGGGAGCAGGAGCAGCCACGGGAGCAGGGGCTACAGCACCGGCAGCGGTCTCCTCTACGGTAACATCATAGGCAACGCCATTGACGGTAATGCGATACGTTTTCATAATATTTAACCAGACCTTTCTTATTTTCGTTTTGAGACGGTATTGACCTTTTGGAAGGCCACCACACGGAAAGCAGGCACAACGCCGCTGTTTTCTTCAGCAAGCGTGGCAGCGACAGCGGCGGTGATCACGGCGATCAGTGCATCATTGGTGGCAGGGGCAACAGGCGCGGTAGGAGCGGGAGCGGCAACAGGGGGCGTTGGTGTCGGCTGGCTTCCCTGCTGATTGGGCAGATAGCCCGAGATCAGCTTGCGGAACAGCATCAGCACAACCATCAGTGTGATCAGCGCGCCGAAAACAGCGCTAATACCGATGAGAAGGACCTGCCCTGCATATGCAGTACGCTCGCCAAAGCTCATAGCAAGTGCAGTATTGATCATAAGCCTTACTCCTTATCTGCCAGCATAAACAGCGCGGAAATCAGACGGGCACGCAGCTCGGTGGGATCGACAATGTCGTCCACCTCACCGGTGGCAGCAGCAGCCATGGGAGTGGCCTTGGTCTCACGCCATTCCTGCTCCAGTGTCTCGCGGGAAAGGTCTGCGGTGATCCGATCATTCCAGAGGAAGGCAACGGCGGAGTCAGCGGAAAGTGCGGCGATCTCGGTGCCGGGAAGGGCCAGAACCAAATCGGCACCCAGCGCACGGGAGCCACCAAAAATAAAGCCTGCACCTACGGCCTCACCCACAATGGCGGTCACGCGGGGAGCGCTCCCCTCCGATTGCACCATGGCAAGAGTGGCCAGCTCCGAAGCCATAGCGGCTTCCTCGCTACCGTAGGGGGCAATGCCTGCGGAATTGACAAAGGTTACAGTGGGCAGGCTCATAGCATCGGCAAAGACCAACATACGGCGCATTTTGGCAATGGAGGCAACATCAAGCTGTCCATCCAGCGCCAGTACCACGGTAGAAACACCGCCCATGGTGGCAAATCCGGCCGTAACGGCCTTGCCGTACTCGGCAAACACCGGATAAAGGCTGCCGGCATCCACAACCGCGTCCAAAGCCTCTTTGGCAGTGGTGCGATCTGCCAGGGCAACAGCACGGTTCGGATCGTCGTAATGCTCCAGCAAGGGAGTACCGTGCTCAGCGTGATCGGGCATATAGGAAAGCAGCTTAGCAGCAGCCGCAAAGGCCTCGGCCTCATTTTCCACCGCCAGCGCGGCGTTTCCGTTGGAAACGGCATAATCGGCGGTACCGATCTCCTCCTCTACCAAAGAGGGAGAGGTCACGTACAGGCGGCTTGCATTGCGCACGGTAACAGTAAAGTCAAACATAGCAGCCACGGCAGCCATGGTTCCGGCACAGGTGCCGCTGATCACGGCGATCTGCGGAATCACACCGGAAGCAGCAGACACGGTGGAAAGCAATGTGCCATAGCCTGCCAGAGCGGCGGCACCGTCAAACACCACAGCACCGGCACAGTCAAAAAAGCCGACAACGGGTGCGCCCACAGACAGGGCCTTTTCATAAACGCGGCGGATCTTTTCGGCGTGCAGGCCATCCAGGGCGCCCTTCATCAAGGAAGGATCCTGGGCAAAGGCGAACACCAAGCGCCCACCAAGAGAGCCGTAGCCGCATACAACGCCTTCGGTCTCATCCTCGACGCCGGGGCGGCTGATGTAAGCGCCCATTTCCACAAAGGTACCTGCATCAAAAAAGCTTTTCAGACGCGTGATACCGATGGTATTTTTATCTTTCATGATAACCTCCGTATTCCGGGAAATAAGATGTTTTTTACAAAAACACCTTCTCCCCCAATGTAACATAATTTTACCACAAAATATATATTTACGGAGCATTTTTCAAAAATTAAATTGTTAACAATTTGTAAACCCTTACCCTTGCGCATGGCGCATAAAATTTTTTTCAAAAAATATGAAAAAGGGCTTGCATTTTCCTTTGCCTTGTGATATAATAACAACGTTGTGAAACACATGGAGGCATAGCTCAGCTGGTTAGAGTACTTGCTTGACATGCAAGGGGTCACTGGTTCGATTCCAGTTGTCTCCACCAAGAAAAAAGCCAAGTCGAATTTCGACTTGGCTTTTTTTAACGTAATTCGCCTTTCCCTTTGGCGGCAACGGGAGCCATTATGGAACATTTGGCATTCTGTCAGCATCGGTTCCCGTCAATTGGCATACCAACGAAACAGGTGCGATTGTAACGCAAGGGACACTGGGATCTAAATTGACAAGCTCTTGAATTTGTGGTATACTAAGGACAACGACAAAATAACGAGGTAGACAGATGAATCTTTGTGATGTCAGAACCGTTAAAAATATTATGGAGGCCTTTGGCTTGCGCTTTCGCAAGGAGTTTGGTCAGAACTTTTTGACCAACCCCATGATCGTTGCGGATATTGCAGATAGCGCATCGGACACTGCAACAGACAGCATTTTGGAGATCGGCCCCGGCATTGGCACCTTGACCCGTGAGCTATGCGCACGCTATCAAAAGGTGCTGGCTTTGGAGATCGACCGGGGGTTGATCCCTGCTCTTTCCTACACGTTGGATGAGTTTGACAACGTAACCGTTGTGAACGAGGACGTGATGAAGGCCGACCTCCCCACGCTCTTGGCACCTTATTTTGATGCCGGTAGCGTTTCGGTTTGCGCCAACCTGCCTTATTACATCACCACGCCGATTTTGATGAAGCTGCTGGAAAGTGAGCTGCCCTTTCGGTATATCACCATTATGATCCAGTCCGAGGTGGCCGACCGCCTGACCGCCAAGGCCGGCAGTGCCGCCTACGGCGCCATTACGGCCATGCTGAACTATTACGGCACGGCCGAGCGACTGTTCACCGTTTCGGCAGGCAATTTCATGCCGCCCCCCTCGGTCAATTCGGCTGTGGTGCGCATCAAGCTGCACGAGCAAAAGCCCCATCAGCCAAAGGATGTGGAGATCTTCCGCCGCACGGTAAAGGCTGCCTTTGAGCAACGGCGAAAGACCCTGCCCAACGCTTTGTCGGCAGGCTTCCCCACCCTTTCTAAGGAGCAATGTGTAGAGACGGTCACCAAGGCAGGACACCGCCCTGACATCCGCGGTGAACGACTGGATGTGGCACAATTTGTAGAGCTTTCGGACATCATTACCGAAATGCTGGAATAAATACAATTGCAGAAGGCCGGAGAACGACAAGCGTTCTCCGGACTTTTTGTTATATAAAAAGCATTACAACAAAATACAGATCAGACCATTAGAGCCCTCATTGATGATGCGCTCCAGGGTCTCGGCAAGCTTTTTGCGTGCCTCGTCGGGCATATGCTCCAGCTTTTGATGCAGCCCTTCGTTGACCATTTCGTAAAGGCTTTTGCCAAACATATTGGATTCCCACAGCTTTTTGGGGTCGGCCTCAAATTCGGCCAGAATGTTACGCACAAATTCCTCGGACTGCTGTTCGGTTCCCACAATGGGATTCAGCTCGGTACGAATATCGGCGCGGATCATATGGATCGACTGAGCGGCGGCAGACAAGCGCACGCCATAGCCACCGGATTGCTTGACGATGCTGGGCTTTTCCAGCCGCAGGTCGCCAACCTCGGGCATAACAATGCCATACCCTTTTTCGTCGGCCATGGCCAAGGCCTCCTCTACACGGCGATACTTTTCGCGTACGGCAGATAGCTCACGAACAAGCGAAAACAGCGCACCGTCCTCGCGAATTTCCTCCCCTGCCAGCTCGGAGAGTACATCGTAATACAAAGAGGACTCCAGCTCCACCGACAACCTTACGCGACCGTTACCCATATCCATTTCGCACAGCTTGACGGCCGCCACATATGGATTTTGCACAAGGCCGGAGAAGGTCTTTTCCACCTCGCCCATCCGCTCGATCTGACCGGCAAGGCGGCAGATGTCCTCGGTGACCGAGGCGCGAACGGGATGCGATTCCTCCAACGCTTTCGCCCAGGAGGGTAGGTCGATGCCAACGCCTGTCACAGGAAATTCTCCAAGGATCATAGCCAAGATGCCTCGGATATCCTCTGCCGAAAGAGACAGGCAACTGACCAGTGCCACCGGCACGCCGTATTTTTCCTCCAACGCGGCAGCAAGGGTGATCGACTCCTCACGGGTGGGATCGGCCGAGTTCAGTACCACCGCAAAGGGCTTTCCCATTTCCGACAGCTCGCGCACGATGCGCGCTTCGGCCTCCTCATAAGAGGCGCGCGGAATTTCACCTACAGTACCGTCAGAGGTCACCAGCATTCCAATGGTAGCGTGCTCGCCAATGACCTTATGTGTACCGTATTCGGCAGCCTCGGCAAAGGGCATGGGCTCCTTGGACCAGGGGGTATTGACCATACGGGCGACGCCGTTTTCCTCTCCCCCCATCGCCTCGGGGATCATATATCCCACGCAATCGATCATTTTTACGCGCATGGAAACGCCGCCCTCCAGCGTGAGCGCGACACCTTCGTCGGGGACAAATTTCGGCTCGGTGGTCATGACGGTTTTGCCCGCGGCACTCTGGGGCATTTCGTCCTTGGCGCGCTCACGAGCCGCGTCTGCCTCTATATTGGGCAGCACCAGCTCTTGCATAAACCGTGTAATAAAAGTAGATTTTCCGCTTCTCACGGGGCCGACCACACCAATGTAGATATCTCCGCCGGTCCGCTCGGCAATATCCCGATAAATAGAACGCTGTGCCATATTCTTTCCTCCGCTTTCGTGGCTTTTGCTAAAGCGTATGAGGGGTGCAAAGAAAATATGACAAAAGAAGGCGAAGGAGCCCTGCACAACGGCCGGCTTCCATCGCCTTCTTTTTATTTGTTTTAATGTCGGATGCGAATCAAGGTATCAAGCCCTTCACGCAAAGCGCAGAGCAGCGCATCCACATCCTCCTCGGTATTCAGGGGAGAAAAGCTGATGCGCAGCGAGCAATCAGCCTCGGCTGCGGTCAATCCAAAGGCCAACAGCGTGGCGCTGGGGTTTTTCGCGTGCGAGGAGCAGGCGGAGCCGCTGGAGACCGAAATCCCCTTTCCCGATAGGAAATGGAGCATCGTCTCGCTTTTGATATGGGGCAGCGTTATATGCACGATATGAGGGGCACGAACGCCGGGCAAATTCACCGAAATATCAGAATTTTGCAAACCGTCAATGAGTTTTTGTGACAGACTTGCCATTTTGGCCACATCCCGGGATACGGTTGCACGTCCTGCCCTTGCGGCAGCACCGAAGCCGGCAATGCCGATGATGTTTTCTGTGCCGGAGCGCAGGCCAAATTCTTGTCCGCCGCCGTTCAACACCGGAACAATGGCACGCTTGGTCAGCACGTGGGGCGCGACATACAAGGCGCCCACGCCCTTGGGGCCGTGGATCTTATGGGCGCTGATTGTGATCAGATCGGCGCCAAGGCCTTTGACCGTCATAGGAACCTTGAGAAAGCCCTGCACCGCATCGCAATGGCAGATGCAATCGGGGTTGGCGGCCTTTGCAGCAGAAAAGACCTGCTCTACGGGATAGCGTGCGCCGGTCTCGTTGTTGACCAGCATCATGGTCACCATAAACAGTTCTCTGTTGCAAGCAGCACGCACGGCATCCATATTCAAAGCACCGCCATGGGTAGACACGCGAACCACGCGATAGCCCTCACGCTCCAGCACACGCAGAGTCTGCTCGACAGAAGGATGCTCGGAATCGGTGGTGAGGATCACGTCGGCGCTTCGCCGCTCCTTGGCGTGTGCAACGCCAAGGAGCGCCAGGGTAGTCGCCTCGGTGCCCGATGATGTGAAAATCAGCTGACCGTCCTTTAAAAATCGCTCACCAAGTGCCTCGGCAACGGCAATGCGGCTCTCGCGCAATAGCGCGGCGCTTCTCTGCCCTCGTTCGTGCAAGGAGGAGGGATTGCCATAACACTCCATGGCGGCTGTCATAGCCTCTTTTACAGCAGGCAACAACGCCGTGGTGGCGCTGTTATCCAAATAGATCTCGCGATTCATATCAACGGAAGCGGAAGTTAGAGCGAATGCTTTCCATGTTTTCTTCATGGCCTGCAAAATTGGCAGATTCGGCAGTAAAGGTCAAGGTGTATACGTTGTCATCCTTCACGGTCAGGATCTGCATCACCTCATAGCTCTTACCGTCAAGGGTATAAACGAATACGTATTTTTTAGCATTGAGGCCACCCAAGGTGGTGTCACCGCACTTCTCCTCCACAACAGAGAAATCCTTCAGCACGCCGTTCTGATACTCGGGCAGGCAGTAATTCTGCCAATAGCTCTCGGCCGTCAGGACCTCGGCAGGCAGATAGACCGTAACCGTCACGTTAGAGGTGTCGGTATTGGAGACACGTGCGCCCGAAATACCACTGGAGGTCTGTGCCACCCAACCGGCCGGCACAAACAGATCAAAGGTGGCGTTTTCGATCGAAACATTTTGCATACCCTCGGGGGTGTCATCCTCCTTGGAGCAAGCGACAGCCCCAAGGCACAGCACGGCCAGCAGCATCAGCACCAGCACGCGGATCAAAATCTTTTTCATAGCTTTTTCCTCTTTTATGTATTGCAGGTACGCAGGACCTCGGTTGCCGCAGACAGTACGCCAATGCGACCACTCTCAAAGGTCAGACCGCCTTGGAAGAAGGCCGTGTAGGGGGCGCGCAGGGGGCCATCGGCAGATAGCTCAATCGAAGCGCCCTGCACAAAGGTGCCTGCCGCCATGATCACCTGATCGCGGTAGCCGGGCATTGCCCAAGGCTCGGGGGTAACATAGGCATCCACCGGCGAGCCGGCCTGAATGCCGCGGCAGAAGGCACAAAGCCCCTCGGCCGATCCCGTGATCACGGTCTGGATAATGTCGGAGCGCAGCGCCTCGGGCGCGGGCTCTACCGCATAGCCAAGCGCGCGGAAGATGTAAGCTGCAAAATGGGCAGTCTTTAAGGCCTCGGCAACCGTGTGCGGTGCGTAGAAGATACCGCGGAACATATGCTTGTTTTGCCCCAATGTAGCGCCCACCTCAAGACCAATGCCCGGGCAGGTCAGTCGATAGGAGCAGAGCTCCACGGCCTTGGCCGTGCCGGCCAGATAGCCGCCGGTCTCGGCCATACCGCCACCGGGATTTTTGATCAGAGAACCGATGGCCAGATCTGCCCCCACAGCAGGGGGCTCCTTGGTCTCGGTAAATTCACCGTAACAGTTATCCACCACCACAAAGGCATCGGGGCGGATGGATTTGACAAAGCGAACCGCCTCGCCGATCTCGTCAACGGTAAGGGTCTTGCGATTCAGATACCCCTTGGAGCGCTGGATGAAGCAGACCTTGACCCGCTTGCCCTCCTCGGAGCGTAAGATCTCTCCAATTCTTTCATAATCCAGCTCGCGGCCGTTGATCATTTCTACGCCGCGATACTCCACGCCATAATCGGCCAGCGAACCATTGCCGGGAGTGCCGGCGATACCAATGACCTCCTCCAGCGTGTCGTAAGGCTTGCCCGTGAGGGAAAGCATCACATCGCCGGTGCGCAGCAAGCCAAAGAGGCCGATGGTCAAGGCGTGAGTGCCATTGACGATGCTATGGCGGACAAAGGCAGCCTCGGCACCCATCACATCGGCAAAGATCCGATCCAGCACGTCGCGGCCACGGTCATCGTAGCCATAGCCCGTGGTGGGGGCAAAACAGGCAGCATCCACGCGATGCTCGGCAAAGGCGGCCATCACGCGCGCGGTATTTTCATGAGAGACCTTGGCAATGTGGGCAAACTCCCCTGCGAGGGCGGCTTCTGCCTCGTCTGCCAATGCCAACAGTTCCTTGGAAAATTCGATCATCTTGCGCCTCCAAGGTATGCCACCGTCAGATCAACGGCGGCTTTCGCATCGCGCAGGTCGATCATTTCCACACCGGAATGAATATAACGGGAAGGAATGGAAAGAGCGCCGGCGCGGCAGCCCATACCCGCCATTTGAATGGATGAGGTGTCGGTGCCACCATAGGTCAGAATTTCGCATTGAGCGGCAATGCCCTTTGCCTTGGCAAGCTCCAGCAGCTCGTCCACCAGCGAAGCGTCGCAGATCACAGAGCTATCCTTGATCTTGATCGCCGCGCCCTTGCCGAGGGAAACAGCCATCGGCTTGCTGCCCTGCTGATCGCCCGTGCCGGTTACATCATAAACCAATGCCAGCTCTGCGCCAACGGCATAGGCAGCAGGCTTGGAGCCGCGGCAGCCAACCTCCTCCTGCACCGAGAATACATAATAGATATCATCGGCAGGAGCCGTCAGCTCCTTGGCGATCTCGACCAGTACAGCACAGCCGATGCGGTCATCAAAAGGACGACCCGTTATGCGATTTGCGTTCAACTTGGTCACGTGAGGCACCAACGCACAGCAATCGCCGATCTTCACACGGCGACCGGCCTCTTTGGCAGAATCGGCACCGATATCCACCACGCACTTTTCGGCCTTGGGAGACTCCTTGGCGGGCACATCGGCCTCGGGAACCAGTACGCCGCGCACGCCGTTTTCAAACACGACCTCGGTAAAAGCAGCAGCGCCATAATGAATGCCGCCGATGGGAGCCACGCGCAGATAGCCGTTTTCTTCAATATAATTCACAATAAAGCCGATCTCGTCCATATGCGCGTTCAGCATGACGCGACGGGGATTTTGAGCGTTTCCCTTTTTCAAGCAGATCAAATTGCCCATAGCATCCACAGAAAGCTCGTCCACCAAGGGTCTCATCAGCTCGGCGATAGCCTCGCGTGCGGCGACTTCTCTACCCGAAACAGCAGGGGTATTGACCAATAATTTCTTTAACGTATTCAGCATTTTAATCATTTCCTTCTTTCTTCCAGTCATCGAGCATAGCAAGCAGCAGGGCGCTCATGCTTTCATAATCCTTGATAGCAGCCACCGAAACAGGGGCGTGCAAATACCGGGTAGCGGCAGACAGCGCCAAGCATCTGACACCTACACCGCTGCGTTGGATGTGTGCGGCATCGTTGCCACCCGAGACATAGCGCTTAACCTGCACGGGAATGCCGTTTTCGCGACCCGTTTCCAGGGCAAAGTTGATCAGCTCCCGGTCATAAATAGTGGAGCGATCCAAGAGAGAGAGCACGCCGCCCTCCCCAACATTAGCCACCCGACGGGAGGGCTCGATGTCGGCAACATCGGCAATGGCTGTGGTCTCCAGCACGATGCTGAAATCGGGGGCGATGCGGTTGGCGGTAACCTGTGCGCCGGATTTGCCGATCTCCTCACGCACGGTGAAGCAGAACCACAGATCCAGGGGCAGATCGCGTTTTTCAACAATGCGCAACACTTCAATCAAAATCGCGCAGCCCATGCGGTCGTCCAAGGCCTTGCACTTGATATAAGCCCCGTCCTTACCAAAGCGCATGAAGGGGGTGTAGAAGGTGCCGAAGTCGCCGCGCTCAATGAGCGCCTCGGTTTCCTCGCGGCTCTTGGTGCCCATATCGATATACAGATCCTCGGGCTTGGGGAGCTTTTGGCGTTCTTCAGCGGTTTGCTGATGAATGCCCTTGGCGGCGATCACGCCGGGGTAACGCTTGGTCTCGTCACCCAACATCACAGCTCTGCCTGTGAGTACAGCGGGATCAAAGCCGCCCACATTGGCAAAGCGGAGACAACCATCGTCCTCGATATGGGTGATCATAAAGCCCACCTCATCCATATGCGCAGACATCATAATGCGCGGAGCGCCCTCGGGGCCCTTCAGATGCGCGGTCAGGTTGCCCATACGGTCGGTGAATAACTCGGCACGGGTGCCGGCCAGCTCCTCACGGATAGCAGCCTCGACTTCTCCCTCGCAGGAGGAGGGGCCAAAGCAAAGCGCCAGCTTTTCGATCAATTCAATTCCCTGCTTCATGCAAACACCTCCCCGATCTCGCGGTCACAGACAAATGCGCGAATCAATTTTGCCAGCTCCTCAGCATCCTGCAGATCCAACATTTCTACATAGGTGTGCATGGCGCGCAAGGGGAGTCCCACATCCACCACGGGGATGCCGTTACCCACCAGGTGCAGCGCCACGGTGTTGGTTCCCGTAGACATGGATTCAACGCATCTCTGCCAAGGAATGTTGTGTTTTTCGCACAACGCCTCGGTCATTTTTGTCAATTTACGATCGGTGATGGCGCTACGGCACAGGGAGGGCCCTTCGCCCATCTGTACGGTCTCTTGCTTTTTACTGCCGGGGGCATGACCGATATTCACATCGATCACCATCGCATAATCGGGGTTGATCTCAAATCCACCCACCACCGTACCGCCCAAACGGTCGGTTTCCTCGTGTACAGAAAATACCAGATACACATCAGCGGCCAGCTCCTCGGCAGGAATGTTGCACAACGCATGCGCCGCAATGGCTGCACAGGCCTTGTTATCCAAGCCCTTGCCCACCAAGCGGTCGTTTTGCAACCAAGTGTATTGCGGTGCAAACCCCACAGGCGTTCCCACACGGACAAGCTCCGACAGCTCCTCTTTGCTATAGCCCGTATCCACCAGAAGCTCGTCAACAGGCTTGACCTTGCCGGCATCCTCGGGCACCTTCAGATGGGGAGGAGTGGAGGCCAGTACGCCATCCAGCACCTGCTTGCCGTAGATTTTCACGTCGGCAGAAGGCAGCGTGCGGCCGTCCAGACCGCCCACGGCGGCAAGCTTTAAAAAGCCGCCGTCGCGGATGTCGGTCACATACATACCGATTTCATCAAAGTGCGTGTCGATCAGGATCTTGGGGGCGTTTTCTCTGCCGCAACGGCGAACAAAAACGCGATTTCCTACCCGATCGGTGAAGTCCTCATCAAAGCCCTCCATCATAGGAGTAAGCGCCGCAGCATCATAGGTCTCATAGCCCGTGATACTCATCAGCCCCGCCATAGCGGGTATCCGTTCGCGAAGTTCCAATGTTTGTCATCCTTTCTTGCTATCTATCTTGTATTTTATGATATTCTGCTTCAAATTCTCGCACCAGTGTGCGAAAAACGTCACCACGTTGCTCGAAATTTTGAAATTGGTCGAAGGCGGTGCATCCGGGAGAGAGCAAAACGCAGTCCCCGGGCCGTGCAGTTGCAGCAGCGGCGTGGAAGGCCGCCTCAAAGCGCCCAAAGCGATGGGCAGGAATACGACCGGCCACGTGCACCTGCAGCTCCGCTGCGGTCTCTCCATACAAGAACACCGCTCTTGCCCGTGCCGAAAGCGCGTCGGCCAGGGGATGCAAATCAATGCCCTTCCCGCGGCCACCGGCAATTACTACAAGATCACCCTCCATAGCGGAGAGTGCGGCGGCGGTACGAGTGGGAGAGGTGTCGATCGAGCTGTTATAAAAGCGAATGCCATTAACGGTGGCTACGTGCTCTAAGCGATGGGCAACACCGTGAAAATCCGCCAAGGCGGCTTCGATCTGCGGCGGCGTCACCATACCGTCAACAGCCGCCAGTGCGGCGGCCAGATTTTCCAGATTGTGCTGACCCGGCAGATGGAATGCCTTTGGTACAGCCATGTGTTTGTTTTTCGCCCCTGACAGGCAAAGCTCTCCCCCTGCGACAGAAAAGGAAACAGTAGAAATGCCGGAGCGCTTCACAGCCGACATCATAGGCTTGCATAAAACGTTTTGCACCAAAAATCGCGCACCGTTTTCAAAAATGCGGCATTTTGCTGCCACGTACTCTGAAAAATCCGTATGCCAATTCAAGTGATTTGGGGTGATGTTGGTAACAACTGCCGCGTGGAAGGGATATGTCACCGTCATCAACTGAAAACTGGAAAGCTCCATCACCACAAGATCCTCTGCCGTCATTTGCTCCACCAAGGGGAGTAATGGCGTGCCGTTATTGCCGCCCCAATACACACGTCTGCCGGTCTGCCGCAGCAATGCGGCAATCAGCGCGGAGGTAGTAGTCTTTCCATCGCTGCCCGTCACAGCAATGACAGTGGCGGGACAATGCTGCAAAAATAGCTCCACCTCGCTTGAGAGCGTTCCGCCTGCGGCCACCGAAGCGACAATCGCAGGCAGATCAGGGCGAATAATGGGGGAACGTATCAGGATTTTTGCATCAAAACGTGACGGAAAGTCACCAATGCGAAAATCCATTCCCTGCCCCTGATAGGCGGCCAGCGTCTTTGCATCGGGCGGCCTTGTATCAAAGACCGTAATGTGGGCACCAAGGCGATGCAAAAAGTCTGTGGCGGCGCGGCCCGAGCGGCCAAAGCCCAGTATGGCAACCGGAATGTCACGATATGTAAGCTGCATATTGGATCCTCCTGCATAAAACAAGATTATCCATAGTATATTATACCTATTCCCACCCCTTTGTGCAAGCGTTCTGACAATTTTTTTGTTTTTTGTTCAAAAAAATGTTTACCGCACTTTACAAAATCCACAAGATATGGTATAATAAGATGATTATAATACACAAAATAGACGATAGAGAGGATAAAGATGGCTGCGAAAACAACCGATAAAACCACACCAAAACCCAAAGCCTACGGCAATTCCAGCATCACCGCGCTAAAAGGTGCGGACCGTGTGCGTAAGCGCCCGGGCGTTATCTTCGGTTCTGAAGATGTCGAGGGCTGTGAGCACTCCTTTTTTGAGATCCTTTCCAACTCGGTTGACGAGGCCCGCGAGGGGCACGGTAACATCATCACCGTTACTGTTTTCCAGGACCTTTCCATTCAGGTAGAGGACCGGGGACGCGGTATTCCCCTTGGATACAATGAAAAAGAAAAACGCTGGAACTGGGATCTGATTTTTTGTGAGCTCTATGCCGGCGGCAAATACAACAACAACAAAGCCGGTGGCTCTTATGAATATTCTCTGGGTCTGAACGGCCTTGGCGCCTGTGCCACCCAGTATTCCTCTGAATTTATGCACGTTTTTTCCTACGACGGCAAGAACATGCACTCCATTTCCTTTGCCAAGGGTAATCCCAAAACGCAGCTGGTGACCCGAGAGCTTGATAAGAAAGAGCGCCGTACGGGCACTGTGATCCATTGGCGCCCTGACCTGGAGGTCTTTACCGACATCCGCATCCCCCACGATAATTTTCGCGCCACCATGAAGCGGCAAGCCGTGGTCAACCCCGGCATCACCTTTCTTTTGAGGCTGGAGGAGTCTAAGGGCAAATTCGTTGAGGAAACCTTCCTTTATCAAAACGGCATTTCGGACTATGTGTTGGAGTGCGCCAACGGTAGCCAGGGGACCGAGCCCGTGCTGTGGCATTTGGAAACCAAGGGCCGTGACCGTGCCGACAAGGACGAATACAAGCTGCGTGCTGACATCTCCTTTTGCATGACCAACACCGCCCCCCGTCTGGAGTATTATCACAACTCCAGCTTTTTGGAGCATGGCGGCTCTCCCGACAAGGCGGTCAGATTGGCCTTTACCTCTGCAGTACACAATTATCTGAAAAGCAACGGTAAATACACCAAGAGTGAAAAGGAGATCACCTTTCAGGACATTGAGGACTGCCTGCTTTTGGTTATCAACAGTTTCTCTACCCTGACCTCTTATGAGAACCAAACCAAAAAGTCCATCACCAACTCCTTTATCAAGGACGCCCTGAAGGATTTCATTGTCGAAAATCTGCAGATCTATTTCACCGAGCATCGGGAGGAGGCTGAGCGCTTCACCACCCAGGTGCTGATCAATAAACGCAGCCGCGAAAACGCAGAAACCACCCGTTTGAACCTGAAAAAGAAGCTGACCGGCACCATTGACATCGCCAACCGTGTTGAAAAGTTTGTGAACTGCCGCTCAAAGGATCCGGACGTACGCGAGCTTTACATCGTGGAGGGCGACTCCGCGCTTTCCTCGTGTAAGCTTGGCAGAGCGGCCGAATTTCAGGCCATCATCCCCGTGCGCGGTAAAACCTTAAACTGTGTCAAAGCCACCTACGAGCGTATCTTCAAAAACGATATCATCACCGACCTGCTGCGCGTGATTGGTTGTGGCGTTGAAATCGACGGCAAGGCCAAGGTCAAGGGCGATCTGAACAAATTCGATATCAACCAGCTGCGTTGGTCCAAGATCATTATCTGTACCGATGCCGACGAGGACGGTTTTCAGATCCGAACGCTGCTTCTCACCCTGTTCTACCGATTGCTCCCCACGCTGTTGAAGGAAAAGAAGGTCTTTATCGCCGAATCGCCTTTGTTTGAGATCACCACAAAGGACGAGACACTGTTTGCCTATGACGAATTTGAAAAGGCCGAGATCCTAAAGAGGTTAGAGGGCAAAAAGTATACGCTGCAGCGCTCCAAGGGCCTTGGCGAGAACGAGCCCGATATGATGTGGCAGACCACCATGAACCCTGCCACAAGACGTTTGATCTCGGTAGAGCCCGCAGATGTGGAGCGCACCGAATATATGTTTGACGTGCTGATGGGCGACAACCTGGCCGAGCGCAAGGTGTTTATCGCCGAGAACGGCAGCAAATATGTAAAAGACGCCGATATTTGACAATTTGGCAGGAGTTTTCAAAAAACTCCTGCCAAATTCCATTTATTAAACAAAATATTCCAATTTTTGTTTTTGCATTTTTTACTTTTTCTCAAAAAGGAGACCAAAAATGGCACTTTCTGACATTGCCCCCTTTCGCATTGCGGGAAATTTATATTTTGTAGGCACGCAAAAGGCATCCTCACATCTGTTTGTCACAAGTGAAGGCTTAATGCTTTTGGACACGGGATATGAGGACAACTACGAGACCATTCTGGATTCGGTTGCGCTCCTTGGTTTTGACATCAAGGATCTCAAAATCATCATTCAGTCCCACGGCCATTACGATCACACCGATGCCACGGCCAAGCTGGTGGCTCTGACGGGTGCCAAGACCTATCTGGCCAAGGAGGATGTCAAATACATCTGCGGCTTTACCCCCGATGTGTATTACACCGACGGTATGACGGTTCGTCTTGGAGAAACCGAGGTGCTTTGCCTTCACACACCCGGCCACACTGAAGGCACATACTCCTTCTTCTTTTATGTAGAGGAAAACGGCCGCCGCTGGCGTTGCGGTATGTTTGGTGGCGCGGGCACCCCCCAGCTCCTCAAGCAGTTTATGAATAAGTGGAACGTGCCCTATGTGATGCGCAAACACTTTCTTGCTTCGATCGAGCGATTGAAGCAGGAGCATGTGGATCTATTTGTTGGCAACCACGCCGGTCAGAACCACACTCGCGAGAACCGTGAGCTGCTGATCAAAAACCCTGTCGTCAATCCCTTTGTGGATGAGAGCGGTGACACCTGGCTGAATTTTTTGAATAAGCTGCCCGGCAAGCTGGCCGCCCGTCTTGAGGCCGAGAGCAAGGAGGAGTTTGTCACCTTTGCCCACCGAGGCGCCAGCGAGTATGCCCCTGAAAATACAATGCTTGCCTTTTACACCGGCATTTTTATGGGTGCAAACGGCATTGAGACCGACGTGCGTCAAACCAAGGACGGTGTGCTGGTGCTGCATCACGATTCCACCCCCGCCCGTATGTGTGGCGAGGAGCATACCAAGCGTATTGATGAGATGACCTGGGCTGAAGTGCAGGCGCTGAACGCCACCAAAAATGGCCTTTCGGATAAGATCGTTTCGTTGGAAGATTTCTTGTTACACTTTGCCCACAGAGATATCACCTTTGCGATTGAGCTGAAGCAAAAGAATATAGAGCGAGAGGTAGCCGAGGTTTTGCGCCGCTTTGATATGCAAAAGAAGACTGTTGTAACCTCTTTCCACCTGGATTATCTCAAGCGCTTTAAGGAGGCGGCTCCCGAATTCCGCACGGGATGGCTGGTTAAGAAGGTGGACGAGACCGTATTGACCGAGCTTGCTGCTGCCGGCTGTGATCAGCTTTGCCCCCCGGCCGATCTGGTCACATCCGAGGCAGTGCGTGAGTGGCGCGCCGAGGGCTTTGACATCCGCGCTTGGGGTGTAACCCGTGATACTATGAAACAGGTCTATGATGCCGGCGCCAACGGCATGACGGTCAACTTTCCCGATGTGCTTTTGCAATACATCAAGGAAACGTGTGACGAAAACGCATAAACGGTTATAAAAAAATCCGCCCGATGGGCGGATTTTTTCATTTACCATTTGGCTTTTGCGTTGTGATATGGTGTGCCGATAAAGCTGACCTGGGTAAAATCCTCGGGATTGTGGCGGATCAGATAATCGATGTAGCTCTCAACCATCAGCGCGGTCAGACGATAACCGGCAGCGTTCATATGGCCGGTAAGGAAAAAGTTCTTTTTAAATTCGGCATCGTACACCGGTGCGTATTGGCGAAGATCCAACACATAGCAGTTGGGAAACACATCAGCCAGCTGATACAGAATTTCGGCGTGCTTATCGTAATATTTCTGGCGCTCATCGTTCTTATCCTCGCGTGGAGCGGTCATCAAAAAGAACTTGGCCTTAGGCTGAATGGCGTGATATTTTGCAAGGATCTTGGCGTAAAAACCAACAAACGTAGGCTTGTTTTTTGCATAATCGGTCAGATCCACATCCGAAATGTCACCGAATTCCAGCTCACCGGCCAGCACACGGGAAACATCGTTGACGCCCAGCGCAATGATGTATGCCTGGCTTTTATATTCGTCGTTAAAAAAACCGCGGTCACGAGCAAAACGATCGTATTCCTTGGCGGTCATACCGCCCTTGGAAAAGTTATAAACGGTACAGCCTGCATCGCGAGCCAGGTACTGCCCCCAGGAGTAGTCGTAAAAATCATGAAACCCATGGCTGTCGTTTTCATAGGACTGAAACTCACCCGAGGAAAGGCTGTCACCAATGCAAGCGATCTTGCGGAAGATGCCGCAAAATCCACCGTTTTGCACCATGTTGTCAAGGGGCTTTTCACCCTCCTGCTTCATATACTTTTTGATATCCATTTTCATTCTCCTTTCGGGGGATGGCTTTATTGTAACACGCTATATTGCAAAAAGCAAGAATATTTGCAAAATTATTGACTTGATCGGGTAAGGCGTGCTATAATCCAAGTATCACCTATAAGGAGGCAACTATGAGACTTTTATTCCTTGGCACCGGTGCCGCCGGCGCAAAAAAGATTCCCGAAAGTGAGATCAAGCCCGGCCAGCGCCGCTGTGCCTCGATGTCCATTGACCGCACGGTCGTGGTGGACGTTGCTTTACAGTCCTTTGATTTTGCTACAAAGCTGGGAGAGGACCCCTCTGCCGTCACCGACATCTTTTTGTCTCATTCCCATCCCGATCACTTTCAGCGCTCCACCCTGCTGCAATATGCAGCGGCAGCCAAGCAAAGGATCAATTTCTGGTGCCACGAGACCGCTGTTCCCTATCTGCATCTCACCGAGGAGGATTTGGAGCAGATCAACCTTTGTACGATGAAGAATATGCAAAAGATCCAAACAGCAGGTATGACCGTTACCGCGCTCCCCGCTAACCACGTGGCCGGCCCCGACGAGCAGCCTGTGCATTACATTTTTGAAAAGGACGATCAAGTGCTGTTTTATGGCTGTGACGGTGGCTGGTTGCGCTGCGACACATGGCAATACATGCGCAAAAACGGCATCGTTTTCACCGCGATGATTCTGGATAGCACCGTAGGCGAGCTCCCCGGCAACTTCCGCATTGGCGAGCACAACACCATCCCCATGCTGCGACTTTTGGTGGCAGCGATGCGCGAGAGCGGCGTGCTGCCCCCCAAGGCAACATTGATTGCCAATCACATTGGCGTACCGCCCTACGATGCGCTGAAGAAGGGCGATTACGGACTGCTGACCGAGCTTGGTATGACCGTAACGCACGACGGCCTTGTGATTGAATTTTGATCAAAAATCCACATACATCCTGCGCATTTTGCGAGAACGATTGAAAGATCGTAAATGAAGACGCTATCGACACACAGAGCCGAAAGAATACACAAAGCAGGCCCCTGCCATGGCAGGGGCCTGCTTTGTTTTGAAATCATGCCAGCTTGACCTCGATGGCGGCAACCGATGCGCGAGGGATCTTGATAGCGCGCACGGGCATCTCCACAGGAGCTGCAGGAACCAATTTGTCGGGTTCCTCAAAGGTGTTGACGGTGTCGGGATCGTCAGCGTGCAGAATGGTCACCTTGGCCATGCCATTGGCCTTGCCGCCCACGATCTCCAGATGGATAGTCTCGTCCTTTTTCAGGTCGGCATTGGTCAGCGTAACGGTCAGAACGCCATCCTTGACGCTGGCCGAGGTGGTAAACTGCTTGACGGTTTGTTCGGTCTTGTCCTTGGGAGAATGATACGTAATGGTGGGATTCTCAATAGCAGTGCGGATAGCGGTTGCGCCCATGTGACCCTTAAACATATCAAACACGTGATAGGCAGGGGTGGTGATACAATGCTCGCCGCCGGCCAGGAACAGGCTTTGAATGTTGTTCATCAGCTGTGCCACGTTAGTCATGCGGATCTTGTCGCAGTTGTTGTTGAACATATTGAGATTCAAGCCAACCACCAACGCATCGCGCATGGTACACTGCTGCTCATAAAGATTCATGCCGTTAGAGGGGCCGCTACCGCCCTGGGAGGGTCTGCCGCCCTTGTGCCAAGCGCCCCATTCGTCGATAACCAGCTTGGCTTGATCCTGCATACCGTATCCCACGATAAAGCCCCAAGCCTTGTCGATGACCTGCTGCATTTTATCGGCGCGGCGCATCTGCTCGTACCACAGGTCGCTATCGTAGCCGCGACATTCCAAGCCACCGCAGTAATAGTGGAGCGTGTAGCCTGCCATTTTGCTGTAGTGCAGCTTGCGCAGCTCACCAAGGCAACGCTTGGTCCAATCATCGCTATCCATGCCATTGGCACCCGACACAAAGAGCTCGCCGCCCATAAAACGAGTCAGATTATAAAGAACAGCCGCATACTTGCGATACTCGTGGGCATAGACCTCGGGGGTCATCTCGCCACCGCCGCCCCAGGTCTCGTTGCCAACGCCCCAATACTTGATGTTGAAGGGCTCGGGAGAGCCGTTCTTCTCGCGTTCCAGTGCGAGCGTAGTGGAGCCGCGAGGAGAGTTGCAGTAATCCATCCAGTCGCGGATATCCATGGGGGTCATGGAGGTGATATTAGCAGCAAAGTAAGGCTCGGCGCCAATCAGGCGGCACAGCTCCACAAACTCGTGAGTGCCGACTTGATTGGACTCCATACGACCATCCTCGTAATCCCACCAGCTATGACGCTTGGGGCGCAGCTCACGGGGGCCAATGCCGTCACGCCAGTTATAGACCTCAGCAAAGCAGCCGCCCGGCCAGCGCAGCACGGGAATGCGAATGGCGCGCAGCTTTTCGATAGCATCCTTTCGAAAGCCCTTGATGTTGGGCACGTCGGATTCTTCGCCGACCCAAAGGCCGTCATAGAACACACCGCCGATATGCTCGGAAAAATGGCCATAGATATCGGGGTTGATGGTACCGAGCTCCTCGGGGAGCATTGCATACAGTTTTTTCATTGTTTGACTCCTTTTGTGTAAAAATTGATAAACGGTTTGTAATTTTTGTCACAGATACAGGATCTCTGTTTCGTCCGGCGACAGGTGGAACACCGTGATGCTGCCCTGCTTCTCGCCCTCCACACGCGGGCGGCGATTGGTGGCGATGGCATCCACACCCACAAAGGCGACCGTGCCGCCCTCATACAGCTTGACGCCCTTGGCGTTTTTGCGCAGAAGTGCCTTGGGGGAAATGAATTTATCGATGCGTCCAAGGGGTGTTACAGCGGTGCGAAGCGGATAGAAAACATACAGCCCGAAAGCATCGTTATCCGGGAGCTTTACGGAAAGGGATTCTCCCTTTTCTAAAACGAAGGTCTCGCCCGTCAGCTGCTCGCGCACAAAATAGCGCCCGACAGCAAGTCCCATTTCGGCAGCGGTGACCGTTCCCTGCTGGGCTTGGTTTTCGTGGTGAATGTTGAACGCCGCCAGCAATCCGCAACCGTTGGCTCTACCACTAATAAACAGCGGATGCTCTGCGGTGGTCGGATCGTCCACAAGGCATTTTTCAATGGGAGTAGCCAGCACATCGGGGCGTAATATCCGTCCGTCCGCAAAGCAGAGGGGCTGAAGCACCTCGGCGCGGGAGCGGCCAATCTTGTCGCTGACATAGATCGGGCCACCGGATATCGCGCGGCAAATACTATTTTTCAGTGCCTGGCCGTCATCGGTCCACCACATATCCCAGTCGCTGTAATGGAACTGCCCTTGAAACAAGGAATTGTAGGCGCATTGCTGAATGTGCTTGGCGAACCATTCGCGGTTTTCGGGTTGAAAATCACCCGAGCAGCGGGAAATGGCGCTTTTGCGGCGATTCCACATCGACTCATTTCCCATGCCCATGCAGTTGATCAGAGCATCGCCAAAGTGCGCCTCGGTGACATCCTCAATGGCACCTTGAATGGCTTTGGATGCCACACCGACGGGGTAATAGGGGCTGTATTTGGTGCGATAATGCGTTTGATTATCCACCTTGATAAAATCGGCGCCGGCACTCTTCAGCATATCCTGCATGGCCGTATGGAAGCGGCGAGCTGCCGCCGGCTCAGGCTTGACCACAAGGTTGTCGTTTGGTAAGGAAATCAGGATATCGTCCAGCTCTTTTGCCAACGGCCCCTGTGGGTCAATACCCTTCCAATAACCGGTGGTAGGGTACCAGACACCCACGGTCAGCCCCTCGGCATGGAGCTTTTCGATGGCGCGGCCAAGGCCACCGGGAAAGCGGTCGGGATCGGCCTCCATGGCATACATCGTGCTTTGATGCATGATCTTGACCATATCATGGGTGGTCATCTCCTCGGGCAGACCCTTGATCCCCTTAACGTGCGCCCACATATCATCCAAAATGCACCAGCGCACCGGGATATTCTTTTCCTTGAATTCTGCCACCTTCGAAAGCAGTCGATCCTCACTGATGTGGCAGCGCATCGCATCCCATGAGCACCAGCCGAGATATTCAAAAACCTCAGGATAGGGTTTGCGATAAACCGTCATCACCCGGCCCCCCAACAGCTTTTCGGCAGCCTCGGCAGCCTTTTTCAAAAGCGCGTGGGGATCCTTGCCCGAAAAATGGAGTAGCACGGGGGTTTCATTCAGGGTGTTTTCCCCTTCGGAATAGGAAGCAATGTCGGCCTCTAAGCCCTGCTCGCCGCCGCGAAGTGTGCAGTTGAACACATCACCGCACAGCGACCACAGCACGCGCCAGCGATTACCCTCGCGATACAAAAGCGCCTGTGTGCGCTTGGGAACGGCAGAAAGCACATTTCCAAAGGCGGGGCGGCACCAATAGGCACAGCGCATATAGTAGGCCAGATAGGGTACATCCTTTTGTCGGAAATGCAAGGTGATGCCCTGCTCCGCATCAAAGCGTTCCCCCTGCTTTTTCAAGGCAGCAGAAGCGTAAAGGACATAGCCACCCTCGCAATTCACATAGCGGAGATTGGCAACGGCATGGCGGCAAACGTGTTGTCCACCCTGCCCTTTATGCAAAGAAAAACGCTGACCGTCGGTGTTTTTTACCGACATTTTGATGCTTTGAAAGATCATTGATCCAACACCTCGCGCCAGATCTGCTTCATGTTTTTAAAGTCAGGCTCGGCAACCACAACGCCGGGATAGGAAAGCAAGCGCTCGGCACTGACCTCAGTGGTGATCGCCACGATCTTGCCAATGCCGGCGGCGTGTGCCGCACGGACACCCGAAAGAGAATCTTCAAACACCACACAATCTGCGGGATCGCGCCCCAAGACCTTAGCGGCGCGCAGATAGCCATCGGGGGCAGGCTTGCCCGGAAAGGTACCGTCATCCAGCACCACACGGGAACGATCAAACCATTTGGAAAGGCCAAACTCGGCAAAGTAGAAATCCACGTTGGAATATTCCGAGCCCGTGGCAATGGTGAAATCGACGCCCTGCTCCTTCAAAAAGTCCAGGAATTCGACGGCACCGGCAATCAGATGGAAGGTAGCAGGATCCTCACGGCAAATGTCGCGGTAGGTGCCCTCCTTTTCCAAGGTGCGCTCGGCAATGATCTCGTCGGCCGTATCGGCACCGAATACCCGGCGCAGAATGTAATCGTTGGTGCGGCCGAGATAGTAAGCGCGCAGCTCCTCGTCGTCTACGCTTCTACCGTACTTGGCAAGAAAGCGTTTCCACGCCTCGCGATGCTTATCCGAGTCGGAAAACAGGGTGCCGTTAAAGTCGAAAATGACAGATCTCATGGTTTTTCCTCCGTTTTTATGAATGAGCGTCCCGACGAAGAGTGGCATTTTGAAACATTGCCGTATCGATCGGGTTATTTTCTTGTTTGGAGATCAAATGGGTAAATTGCTTGCCGACAGAGGGATATTTTGCCCCTGCCATACGGTTATACGGCAGCAGCTCCACCGGGGAATCCCCCACCAAGGCGGCAATGGCAGATAGATTTTCAGGGGTATCGGTGATATCGGGGATCAACGGCACGCGAATAAGGTGGGGCTTGCCGCTTGCCTTCAATCGCCGCAGATTTTCCAAAATGGGGGTATTGTCCACGCCGGTATAGCGGCGATGAGCGCCGGGATCGGCCAGCTTGATATCCAGCATGACCAGATCGACCATCTCCATCATTTTTAAAAAAACATCTGCCGATGTATAGCCGCAGGTCTCGACGGCTTTGTGCACCGGCAAAAGCCCCAACAGCTCAAAAACGAACTCATGCTGCAAAAGGGGTTCACCGCCCGACAGCGTGACACCGCCCCCGGAGCTTTCAAAAAGATCGGCATCCCGCAAAAGGCGCTTGGCAAGACTTTCAGCATCCCACACGCGCCCCAGCTCCTCTACCAGCCCCATTGGGCAAGCGTGTAAACAACGCTCCAGCCCTTGACAGTCGGAATGGTTGCAGGGGATGCGGCAACGGCCGCACTGCAGGCACCCCCTTTGTCTGATCAGAACCCCCCTGCCCGGTTCCAGCCCCTCCGGGTTGTGACACCACACACACCGCAAAGGGCAACCGCGCAAAAACACGGTGGTTCGGATGCCGGGGCCATCGTTGACCGAGAACTCTTTGATATCAAAAATGTGACCCGTTTTCATATTTTTGATCAAACGGTATATTCTTGGCGAGCGATCACGTGATCCTGGTATTCCTTATCCAGCTCCACGAAATAGGCGCTCCAGCCCCAGATACGCACCACAAGCTGGGCGTATTGCTCGGGATGCTGTTGGGCGGCCTTCATCTTGTCAGCATTCACAGCATTAAGCTGCATCTGGTGGCCACCCTTCATCACAAAGAAGCGCACCAGCTCTGCCAGCTTATCAATACTATCCGGAGCCTGGAACATCGAAGCGGCAAACTCCAATGTCAGGGGGCCGCCGTTGCAGGCACGGGCGACATGTTGCTTGGTAAAGGAACGGATCACCGAGGTGGGACCGTCAATTTTAGCAAACAGATTGGGGGAGAAGTTCGTGCCGAAGGGCTCGCCGCGGCGGCGACCGTCGGCGGTCGCACCCACCTCTGCGGCGTGCCACAGGTAGTACATTGCCGTGCCGGTGCCGGCGCGATAAATGCCACCATAGGCATTCTTGTGTCCTGCCAGGCCGTCGGCAAAATCATCCAGCAATCGGGTGGCCAGCAGGTCGGGCAGGTCGTGATCGCACCCCATCTTGGGGGATTCGTAACGGAGCAGGCGCAACAGCTCGGGGTCGCTTGCAAAATCATCATCCAACCCGGCAATCAAGCGAGCCGGCGCGATATCCTTTTTTTCAAATACGTGGGTGCCAATCGCCGCCAAGGCATCGGCGGCAGAGGCAATGCCGGTACCGTGGAAGCCAAAATTACGATAGCGACGATCGGTGATCAGCATATCCATCAAGGGCGAGGGCAGGAAGGGTGCCGCACTCTTTAAGGCGGTCATTTCGGTTGCTGTGGCCTTGACAGCGGCATCAATTTCGCCCATAAATGCATCAAAATCCGCACACGTATGCAATTTTTCACGCACCGTCTGATCCACCACCGAGGGGAAATTGAGCGCGCCGATGTTGACGATCTCATAGCCGTATTTGGGGATAATGAACTCCCAGCAAGCGGCCACTACGTAATCGCAGGCATCCTCGTGCGAGTAGCCGTATGCTTCCAGCGCAGGGATGACCACATCATCGTTGCTGTACTGGGGAAAGCCAAGGCCGGCCTTGGTCAGCTCACTACCCAGGCGATAGACCTCGATAGGCGTATTTTTAGACACGCGGAGGTTGATCTTGGGGTCGATCATCAAAAGGCTTTTGCTGGCGCGCAGACACATGGCAGAAAGTGCATTAAAGCAATCCTTTCCTGCAGCATCACAGCCACCCAGCACCATGCTTTGACCGTTATCACCCTGCTGTACGCCGGGGTACAGGTCACTATCCTTGTTAAAGGAAAGGAAGAAATCCTCCAGCAGCTCCTGCGCCTCCTGCTCGGTCAAGCGACCTGCGGCAAGATCCCCTGCCAGATAGGGATACATATACTGATCAAAGCGACCCACCGTGTTGTGATAACAGCCCTCCAGCCACAGGGAGAAGTGCAGAATGCGGAAGAACTGCAGTGCCTCACGAAAGGTGGTAGCGCCCTGATGCGGAACGCGAGCCAGCACAGTGGCGATGTCGTCTCTCCCCTGCTGCAGCGCGGTGTGGCGATAACGCTCACACAAGTCGAAGATCGCGTCGATCTCGCGTTTTCCATACTCGTTGACCTGCTCTCTCACAGTGTCCAAGCCCGTTGCGACGAGTCGGGCGTAATCGCCACACAGATTAGAGGTGTAGCCCAACTCATGCACGTAACCATGCTCGGCGCGGTAGGTACTCCACTCCTCCTCGGTCAGCACATCGGGGGTCTTACCCGTCGTGCGCAGGAAAACGATCTGCTCCCCCTCCAGAATATGGGGCTCCTGCGCGGCCATCAACATTTCAAAACGGGCGGTGATCCGTTCGGCATAAGGGGTGCCGGCCGCTGCAAAGGCTGCCGCAAAGTCCGTGGTCACTTCCGCACGAAAGCTGTGGTGTTTTTTTTGCAAAATAAAGTTGTAAAGAGACTGATTCATAACTCCTCTTTTCCGGTGGCAAATCTTGAATTCGCCATCCAACATTATCGTTAATGTTATTATACCACAAACGAGTCGGTTTGTCAATAATTGTTATGAATATAACAATAAATACTGAACATTGCAAAGCCGTTTCGTTTTTGCAAATGATTTGTAACAATTTGGAAAAAGTATTGACCCGCCCGAAAATATAGGCTATAATGGCTAGGCAATACCCCAGGAGGAATACCCATGAAAAAAGCAGTTGACAGGCCTCCGGTCAGCAAGACCGAACAACGTGCCAAAGAGTTGAAGCAATCCACCAAGACCCTTTCGCGGATCCTACGCGCCAAAGAAGCCGAGCGGCGGCGCGCGCGTGTTCCCAAAGACAAAATAATATGATGTAACACACAAAGGCAACCGCCGTGGCGGTTGCCTTTTTTGTCAAAAAGGGGGATTCCGTCAAATACCACAAGGGGTATGGCGCTTTTTTTGTAAAAATTGGCGCTCTCCCTATTGGCAAACGTTAAGAAAAGTGATATAATATATGTTTGTTTGAAGAATTTTGTAAAATGAGAGGTATGCAATTATGTTGAGAGAGGATCTGCGCAACGTCGCCATTATCGCACACGTTGACCACGGCAAGACCACTCTGGTAGATCAGATGCTGAAGCAAGGTGGCATCTACCGCGAAAACCAAGAGACTGTTACCCGCGTGATGGACTCCGGTGATATCGAGAAGGAGCGCGGCATCACCATTCTGGCCAAGAATACGGCCGTTCACTATAAGGACGTCAAGATCAACATCATCGACACCCCCGGCCACGCCGACTTTGGCGGCGAGGTAGAGCGCATCCTCAAGATGGTTAACGGCGTTATTCTGCTGGTTGATGCCGCAGAGGGCCCCATGCCTCAGACCCGTTTCGTGCTACAGCGCGCATTGGAGCTGAATCACCGCGTGATCGTGGTGATCAACAAGATCGACAAGCCCGACGCCCGTCTTGGCGAGGTGGAGGATGAGATCCTGGAGCTGCTGATGGATCTGAACGCCACCGACGAGCAGCTGGACAGCCCCATGCTGTACTGCTCCGGCCGCGCCGGCACCGCCACGCGCTCCGCCGACGAGGAAGGCGTAGATCTGACCCCCTTGTTTGATACCATTCTGAACTATATGCCCTGTCCCGAGGGCGACGAGGAGGGCGAACTGCAGCTGCTGGTCTCCTCCATCGACTATAACGACTATGTCGGCCGCATTGGCATTGGCCGCATTGAGCGCGGTGTGATCAAGCAAAATCAAAACGCCATGATCTGCAACTATCACTCCGACAAGGCACCCAAGCTGACAAAAATCGTTTCGATCTATCAGATCGACGGTCTGGTGCGCGTGCCCGTTGAAACCGCCAAGGTGGGCGATATCGTCTGCTTCTCGGGCGCCAGCGACATTACCATCGGCGATACCATAGCCTCCACCACCTGCCCCGAGCCTTTGGAATTTGTAAAGGTCAGCGAGCCCACCATGGAAATGACCTTTGCTGTCAACTCCAGTCCCTTGGCCGGCAAAGAGGGCAAGTTCGTCACCTCCCGTCAACTCCGCGAGCGTCTTTACCGTGAGACCATGCGTGACGTTTCGCTCCGCGTTTCCGACGGCGATACCACCGACGAGTTTTTGGTCGCCGGCCGTGGCGAAATGCATCTTTCCATCCTCATCGAGAATATGCGCCGCGAGGGCTATGAGCTATGCTGCTCCAACCCCCGTGTGCTGTTCAAGGAAATTGACGGTGTGAAGTGTGAGCCGATGGAGCGCGTGGTGCTGGATGTTCCCATGGAATACGTAGGCCCCGTAGTGGAAAAGCTGGGCCAGCGCAAGGGTGACCTGTTGGAGATGAACCCTGTCGGTGACCGCACTCGTATTGAATATCTGGTGCCCTCCAGATGCCTGATCGGCTATCGCTCCGAGTTTCTGACCGCCACCCACGGTGAGGGCATCATCAACACCATTTTTGACAGTTATCAGCCCCACCGCGGTGAGATCCCCATGCGCTTTACCGGCGCGCTGATCGCTTCTTCGGACGGTGAGACCACCCGTTACGGTCTGTTCCACACCCAGGAGCGCGGCGACCTGTTTGTCGGCCCCCAGACCAAGGTCTATGAGGGTATGATCGTGGGACGCAACCCCAAGAACGACGACATTGCCGTAAATCCCTGCGCTGAGAAGAAGCTGACCGCTATCCGTTCTGCCGGCGCGGATGAAAAGCTGCTGCTCACCCCCCCTGTGATCTTCTCGCTGGAGGAGGCCATTGAGTTCATCACCGACGATGAGCTGATTGAGGTCACCCCCAAGTCGATCCGTTTGCGCAAAAAGATCCTGAATACCGAACTGCGCATGAAGGAGACCATGCGTATCCGCAGAGCGATGCAACAGAAATAAGAATAAAACACTATAAAATAACAAAAACCCCGACACGTGTCGGGGTTTTTGTTATTTTGTAATAATTTCGATATCAAAGTATTGTTCTTGGAAATGTATGGCTTTGGCAATTTCCTCAGGCGAAAAGCCGGTGCCCAAGGGGGCAACAATCCATTTATCCTCAATATCGTTAAGGCGGCGGATCACCGCGATCACAACACCGGTAAAGGTGGCCACAGGGCGGCTTACACCAAGAATATAAGCATCCTGTGCCTCGCCATCGGGGGCGGAAATCCCCTGCACATAACCGTAGTTAAGGGGATAGATCATATCCCGATAAACGGGATGACGGCTCCCCATCGGGCGATCCACGGTGACGGTAACGCGGCGACCGATCACAGCTCGCCTCGCTTGCGCAATCCATCCAGTGCAGCGGTAACTTCACAGTACATATAGAGCGAGCCAAGAGAAATCAAGGGGACCTCGGTTTCCTTGGCGCGCACCACGGCGGCGGCCACGGCATCGGGTACCGTGTCGTAAGCAGTAGCGGAAATGCCAGCTGCTTCAAAGGCGTTGGCAAAATCCTTGGCAGGCAAGGAGCGCGGATTGTCGGGGGTTAAGGTAAAGGCCTCTGCTGTGACAGGTGCCAGTGTCTGCACCATGCCGTGATAGTCCTTATCGGCCATCACACCGGTAAGGATCAGCACCTTTTCCTTGCCAAAATAGGTTTTGATGCTTTCTACAGCAGCATCAATCCCCTCGGGATTATGAGCGCCGTCGGAAAGAATCAAGGGCGCAGCCGAAAGCTTTTCAAAGCGCCCCGGCCAACGCGCCATCGCAAGACCGGCGCGCACCGCATTATCGGGAATGGTCAAGCCTGCGCGGCGCAACAGTGGGATCGCGGCCAGCACGTTAGCAAGATTGTAGGGCTGGTAAGTACCGAGCAAGGGTATCTGCACATCCTGCCAACAGTCGTAATCGACCACCGTGCCGGATAAGGTCATTTTTTTAACCGTCAGAGATTTATCCGCGGTGGCTACCATCGGCACACCCAAGGCGGCTGCGCGTGCTGCAATCACAGCACGGGCGGCGGCATCTCGTCCACCCCACAAAACGGGAGCGCCTTTTTTGAGAATACCTGCTTTTTCTGCGGCGATCTTTTCTACCGTATCCCCCAAAAATGCAGTATGGTCCAGCGCGATCCCCGTAATCACGGTCAACAAAGGATCTTTGATCACATTGGTGGAGTCCAAGCGGCCACCCATACCGGTTTCCAGCACCACCACATCGCAATGCTCCTCTACAAAATAAACCAATCCAATCGCGGTGATCAGCTCAAATTCGGTGGGGGCATCCTGCATTGCATCGGCATGGGGCTTGACGATGGCGGTGGCGCGAGCCAGCGCATCGTTGGAAATGGGCGCACCGGAAACACAGATACGTTCATTGAATTCCTTGATATACGGGGACACGAACAAGCCGGTCTTATACCCGGCTGCACGCAATACCGCATCGGTCATAGAGCAAAAGGAGCCCTTTCCGTTTGTGCCGGCCACATGGATGAACTTCAGTTGGTCCTGGGGATTGCCCAAGCGCTCCAACAGTTCGGTAATGCGCTCCAAGCCCGGGCGGCTCCCCTTCCAAACCACGGAATGAATATAGGCAAGTGCTTCTTCGTAGGTCATTTTCTTTTACGCATCCTTTCAATAAAAGTGCCAAAGGCGCGGTGGCGCTGTAGCAGATAGAGCAATGCACACTCTGCCACGGCGATGATGGCATAGGTCAGCAATCGCCAAGCAACCAGCTCCCAAAATCCCATGTTATAGGAAGCAAGATACCAAGCGGCAAGACCCAAGGATTTCACAAGCACCGAGCCCAGTAAATGGGCCGTTACCGTGGCAACGATCACACGCAGCAGCATGGGACGGCGCACCACGTAACCGCTCATAATACCGGCAGTAAGACCGACCACAGCAGCCCCCAACGTGATCAGCGGATTGATGGCATATCCATAGAGGGCACAGCCTAAAAGGTCGGCCACGATTCCCGTCATGGCACCCACCAGGGGCCCCATGGTCATGCCGGCCAGGATCACAGGCAGGTTTTCAAAACTGATGCGTATGATTTCTTGAAACGGGTTGGGAATTTGCAGGAATTTGCCCAAAATCAAGCTCATCGCGGCCAGCATAGCGGCAAAGCACAACGCACGGACGTTGCCAAACACGGCCACATCGCGGCTGGCACGCTCTCGTAAGGGCGTTTCACGCACCGTTGGGGCACTTTCTTGGGCTGCTTGCGAAATGCTTGCACCACAGGATGGACATTGGGTTTGCTGCGGATCTACAGTCGCTCCGCAATGGGGGCAGGTGGGGTGGTTGATGCTTTCTTTCATAAAAAAATCCTCCTTTCCCGAAATTCATCGAAAAAAGGAGGCTTGCGCACTCGATTCTGGGATGAAGCGGGATGCAGAGCAATGACCGCGGGTGCAAGGTGATCCCTGCCCCTTCGTCCGACCGGCAACTCCCCGTCCCGTCGGCACTTGACGCCACAGCTCTTACTCTTCAAGATGTTATCATTATAAATCGCCGTAGCCGGAATGTCAATAGAGTTCGAAAAAATTCTTGCCAAACGCCGCGCAATGTGATAGAATAGAAACAGATCATTTCGATGGGATACCGTGAGAGAAAGGAGCGCAACTATGAAGGTCACGCTGAAGGATATTGCCACCCGTACCGGCTATTCTGTTAATACCGTTTCTCACGCGCTGGCAGGCAAGACCGACATTGCCGTTTCCACACGGGAGGAGATTGCCAAGGTCGCTGCGGAAATGGGATACATCCGCAACTCGGCAGCCAGCAGTCTGCGGTCAGGGAAAAGTGGTACCATTGCCTTGATTCTGCCCGACGTGGCAAACCCCAACTTTATTATTATGTTTCGTGGCATTGAGGCCTTCTTTCGGCAAAAATCCTATACCGTTTTCGTGTTAAACACCGATGAGAGCCCGGAGATCGAACGCGACGCCATCCACGCCGCATTGGCTCAGAACGTGGACGGCATCATCCTTTGCCCCACGGCAGACGACCACGCAAACCTTTCGTATCTGGCATCGACCGGTGTTCCCTTTTGTCTGATCGGTCGCCGTATGCAGGAGATCGACACCGACTATGTCATTTGCGATGACGAGCTGGGCGGCTATCTGGCTGCCACTCATCTTTGGGAAAACGGTCACCGGCAGATCGCCTTTTTCAACGGTGACCTGCGCATTTCTGCTGCCAAGGAGCGTTTGGCCGGCATTGAACGGGCTTTGGCCGAATATGGCACGGAGCTACGCCCGGAGCACACGCTTTCGCTATCGGTAAAGGCCGGTGGAAACAAGCAACAGATGCGACTGTTTTTTGAGCAGCACCCGAAGGTCAGCGCCCTGATCACCTTTAGCGATCTGCTGGCCTATGAGGCCATTTGCGTATTGGAGGACATGGGCAAGCGCGTGCCTGCTGATCTCTCCGTTGTGGGCTTTGATAACATCTGCTCCGATTTCTCATTCCCGACGGCACTTTCCTCTGTCAGCGTATCCAAAAAGACGATGGCTGCTGCCTCGGCTGAGCTTTTATGGGAGCGAATCGAAGGGCGCACTGTTGAGGAGGGCCACATCATATTGCCCACCAAATTGATTGAGCGTAAAACTGTAAAAACACATAAATGAGGAGACATATTATGATTTACGAAACCATTGATCTGGGACTGAAGGGTGCAACTCTGACCCCCATTTGCGTCAGCAACACCCCTGAGCTGAGACAATCCCCCCGCCGTGCGGTAGTGGTTTGCCCGGGCGGCGGTTATGGCGGCCTTTCTGACAGAGAGGCCGAGCCCATTGCCACCCAATTTTTGGCCGCCGGCTTTGCCACCTTTGTTCTGCGCTATTCGGTCAAGGCAGATGCCGCCGGCGACACCCCCTTGCGGCAGGTCGCCCTTGCTGTCAAATACGTACGCGAGCACGCTGAGGAATTTAACGTAAATCCCCATTGCATTCTCACCTGCGGCTTTTCGGCAGGTGGCCATCTGGCTGGCTCTGCCGGTGTGTTGTGGAACGACCCCGCCCTGCTGGCGTACCTGGGAGATGCGCCCGAGGGGATCCATCGCCCCGACGGCATGATTCTCTGCTATCCTGTGATCACCGCCGGCGAATGGGCTCATAAGGGGTCGATCCGCAAGCTTTGCGGCAAGGAGGACTTTTCCAAGGAAGAGGGCGATCGCTATTCGTTGGAGCTTCACGTGGACAGCACGACGCCGCCCGCCTTTATCTGGCACACCTTCAACGATACCTGTGTTCCCGTGCAGAATTCTCTGCTACTGGCCGAGGCCATGACCGCCGCCAAGATTCCCTTTGAGCTACACATCTTTCCCGAAGGGCCACACGGTCTTGCCCTTTGCAACGAGCAGACCCGTATGATCAACCCCCATTGCGAATGCTGGGTGGACCTGGCCATCAAGTGGGCAAAAGAACTGAATGCCGAATCAAACTCCTGATAATCGCAAAAGGCTCCGTGGAAACCCACGGAGCCTTTTTTAACGATAATATATAAATCTTCACAATTTTTTCTTCTTTTTTTTGAAAAACCTATTTATTTTTCATAAAAGATGTGGTATAATGAAGATGTAAACTCGAGGAGGTCGCCGCACTCCCCCCGCGGGATCCCTACGGTTACAGAAAGGCGGAGTTTGTATGAAGATTACAGTTAGCGGAAAGCAAATGACCGTTCGTCAGTCGCTCAAAGACCTGACCGAGAAAAAGTTGGCCAAGTTTGACCGATTTTTTGGCGATGACGCCGAGGCCATCGTGGTATACAGCTGCAGACACGACCTGCAATATATAGAGATCACGATTCAGTACGGCGGTACCTTCTTCCGCAGTGAGGAAGGCGCCGACACCTTCCAGACCGCCATTGATCAAGCCATTGAGGCGTTGGAGCGCCAGATCCGCAAAAACAAAACGCGCTTGGAAAAGCGCTTGCGCACAGGTGCCTTTGAGGTCACAGCCGATGAGCCCTATGAGGAGGAAGAGGGCGAATTTCGCATTCGCACCAAGTCCTTCCCCATCAAGCCTATGAGCGTGGAGGAGGCCATTTTGCAGATGAATCTGCTGGAGCATCAGTTCTTTATGTTCCGCGATGCTGAAACCAACGAGCCCTGCGTGGTCTATCGCCGCAAGGATGGCGATTACGGTTTGATCGTTGCTGACAACTAACAAAAAAATCCCCGGGCGACGCCCGGGGATTTTTTGTTAAGGCTCATCCTCCTCTGCGGCATCGCCATCCCCAATTTCATCGGGATGCCACAGCAAGAACATATTCATTTTTTTACGGCGCTCATAGGGGTTGATCCCCACGGCCAACGCCAGTATCAGCACCAGCATCACAGCCGCCACGATCAAAGGACGGTTGAGCATGACATAGATCACACTTTCGCCGCCGATCAGTAAAAAGTGCTTGCCGATACAGGAAAAATATTCGGGAAAGAGCAATGGTACCAACAACAGCAAATGCGACAGGAACAGACAAATGCGATTGGGAAACACGATCTTGAACAGTAGCTTCATCCGGTTGCTTTCTTCACTTTCGTGCCCGGCGCGAAAGGCACGGACAGCGGCAACGGCCACAAATATCGCCAGCCCCATCGCCAGCAGATAGAGAACGATACCCACAATGGCACCGGTGACCAGAAGGCCGTAAAACCAGTTTGCTGTTTCATTGGTGGTGCCGCCCAGATAATTGTGCGCACCAACGAAAGTATTGAGATATAGCCGCACCAACGAGACCTCAGCACGGGCGCCGCTTTGTGCCACGCGCACCAGGTACAGACACCCTAACACCAAAGACACAAGGCCCATGATTGCAGGGAGTAAATAGCGCGCATAGATGGCCACCACGGGGAGAGTCGCCCAAAAGCGTTCTTTGAAGCTTTTGGGCGACTTTTGTGCGAAATTTTCGCACACGGTATTCTCTTTTTCGCACATTTTTTCATCTGCTGCAAGGTTGGATGCGGTATCGTTTTCTGCCAAAGGCAGATCCCCTTCACGTTCCTTCATCGCATCCTCACTTCTTATCGGGCTGTCCCTCTACAAAGAAGGAAGCCTCCATATCGGCAGTAGCAAGAGCCATTGCCAAGGGGAATTTGCTAAAAGCGGCGCTGACACTGTTGGCATCCTCATTGCCCGAAAAGCCCATGTGGTAACGGATGGCAAAGGCCTCGTCACGGGTAAGCTTCATATAGCCGGAGGCGATGTAGACCGATTTTTCACCGTGCCCATAGGGAAGCTGATCGTCAATGGTGTAAAAGGGTACCGATTTCCACACACCGTTTTCCTTGACATTGCGCGTGCTTTCCACGTAGAAATTGACCTTGCACAAATCGTGCAAAAGCGACACGATGGCAATGGATTCCTCGGAATAATCCAAACCGTAGACCTCGCGCACGCGAGGGCGGGAAAGGTAGTCGCAAAGGCAATCGTAAACGTTCAGACTATGCTCCAGGAGGCCACCCGGATAGGCGCCGTGATAGCGAGTGCTGGCAGGGGCGGTAAAGAAATCAGAATTGTCAGAGCAAAGAAAATCAAGCAGCTTTTCCGATCCCTCGCGGCGGATCTTGCTTTTGAAAATGGAGATAAACCGTTCTTCGTTCGTCATATCGTTGAGCATCATAATTCCCTTCCGTTTGCGTTATAGGATTTCTTATATTCTATCACGTTTTACGCCGCTTGTAAAGAGGTGGGGATAAAACAAGAAAATCTCACGTGAGCTATAGACAAACGAAAAACTTTATGTTATAATATGTTATCTATATTTTAGCAAAGTAAAGGATTATGCGAAATGGACGTTAAACTTTCTGTCACCCCCTACAAGGGCACCCGTGATTTTTACCCTCGCGATATGAAGCTGCGCAACTGGTTCTTTGGCAAGGTGCGCTCTGCTCTGGAGAATGCCTGCTTTGAGGAATACGAGGGACCGATGCTGGAGTCTTTGGAGCTTTATGCCGCCAAAAGCGGCGAGGAGCTTGCCAAGGAGCAGACCTATAACTTCACCGACCGCGGCGGTCGCGATCTGGCTATCCGCCCCGAAATGACCCCCACCGTTGCCCGTATGGTAGCCGGTAAGATGGGGGAATTGAACTATCCTCTCAAATGGTTTTCGATTGCCAACATGTATCGCTATGAGCGCCCCCAGCGCGGCCGTTTGCGCGAATTCTGGCAGTTGAACGTGGATATTTTCGGCTGCGACACCTTTGAGGCCGATCTGGATGTGCTGCAAAGTGCCATTTCTGTGCTGCGCGCTTACGGTGCTGACGAAACCATGTTCCGTGTGCACATTAACAACCGCCGTTTCTTTAACGATGCCATTGCAGCCATTGCCGGCACCGATGCCGAAGGCAGCAAGCGCATTTCCAAGGTGGTAGACCGCAAGAACAAGATCACCCGCGAGGCCTATGAAGCCGCCATGAAGGAGCTGGGTCTGGATGCTGCGCAGATTGAAAAGATCGATTCCCTTTATACCATGAGTGTGCAGGAGGCTACTGCTCTTTGCCCCGATTCGCAGGGCGCACAGGAGCTGACGGCCCTGTTTGATGCGTTGAGCAAGGCAGGCCTTGCCAAATACTGTATGTTTGACTTTGGCATTATCCGCGGCCTGGATTACTACACGGGTACCGTATTTGAGGTATTTGATCTGGCACCCGAAAACAACCGCGCCATGTTCGGCGGTGGCCGCTATGACAATCTGGTGGGTCTGTTCGTTAAGAACGCCAAGATCTCGGGCGTGGGCTATGGCATGGGCGACGTTACGCTGGAAAACTTCCTTGTCACTCACAATCTCATTCCCGATCTGGATAACGAGGGCACCAAGGTGCTGATCACACGTTTTGACGATGTTCCCTACGAGGCTTATACCAAGCTGGTTTCCTCTCTGCAGGAGGCAGGCGTGCGCTCTGCCCTGTACCTTGGCCAAAAGAAATTTGGTAAGCAGATCGATTACGCCGTAAAGGGCAACTATAGCCATGTAGTCATCATGGGCGGCAACGAGCTGGCCGGCGGTATTGTCAAGGTCAAGAATCTGGCCACCCGTGAGGAAACCGAGGTTGCAACCGATCAGCTGGCAGCCTTTTTTGCCTGACACGCAATTTCCCTTTTGAAAAGGAGAAGCTATGATCTATTTGTTTTTGGCCAACGGCTTTGAGGAGATCGAGGCACTCTGCCCCTTGGATCTGTTGCGCCGTGCCGGCCTTGAGGTCACCACTGTCGGTATCGGCGGCGATGCCGTTTGCGGTGCACACGGCATTACGGTCCATGCCGATATTCCGGAAGGGATGTATGCGGACAGCACCCCCGATATGATCATTCTGCCCGGTGGTATGCCCGGCTCGAAGCATCTGGACGAGAGTCGCACGGTGGATATGGCGTTGAAGGCAGCCCTTCGACACGATGCCTATATCGCTGCCATTTGCGCCGCACCCATGGTGTTAGGTCACCGGGGATTGCTGGAGGGCAAGACCGCTATTTGCTATCCCGGCTTTGAAAAAGAGCTGACCGGTGCAACAATTTCTGACAAAAAGGTGGTACGCGATGGCAAGATCATTACGGCCGCCGGTATGGGTGTTGCCTTAGAATTTGGCTTGGAGCTGGTCAAGGCACTGAAGGGTGAGGAGGCCGCCAAGGCACTTCGCACCGCCGTTCTGGCCGACTGAAATGCCTGACATTTGTGCCCAAAAGGCGGCCTTGCGCCAACATCTGCTGCAGCAAAGAGCCGGCATGCCCGCTGAGCGGCGCAAGGCCGCCGGCGAAGCGCTGTGCCGGCAGCTTGCCGCCCATCCACTTTTTTGTGGGGCCGATCAGATCCTTGGCTACGTTCCGGTTCGTGGCGAGCCCTTGCTGCTCCCCTTGCTGGAGCAAGCCCTGCGCCAAGGCAAGACCGTAGCGTTTCCGCGTTGTGTCGGCACGCAAATGCAATTTCACGTCGTGAGCAGCTTGGACGATCTGCTGCCGGGTCGTTTTGGAATTCCGGCGCCTTCGCCCGACGCCCCACTTGCCACCATTACCGATAAAACGCTGTGCTTGCTGCCCGGCTTGGCCGCCGGGAAAGACGGATCGCGCCTTGGATACGGTGGCGGTTTTTATGACAGATTTCTGGATACGTATGCAGGAAAAACAATTTTCCCCATCTACGATTCCTTCGTATTTTCCACCCTACCCACCGAGGGCACCGATCACCGTGTGACCTGCGTTGTCACCGAGAAAGGAGAGATCCCCATTTCATGCCCAATCTGATCCCCGAGCGCCCGATTTATAAGAGAGAGCGATTGCTGATCGGCTTTCCTGTGTTGGCGTTGTTTGCGCTGCTGTTTGCTACACGTTTGCTGGATCGCTGGATCCACCTGCCCTTTGACATCCTTTGGATCAAGCTTGTGGCCGAGTTGGCCGTATTTCTGTTGCCAACGGTGATCTTTTTGATGATGCGCGGCGCAGGCTACTCCCGTATTCTGCGCCTGCGGATGCCTGCCCCCACGCATATACCGCTGATGATCGCTGCTTTTTTTGCTTTGATCACCGGCAGCATTCTGCTCTCCATTCTGTGCGGTGGCATCGGCTCTCTTGGCAATAGCGCCACCATTTATGAAACGGCACCCGCCCCCAACTGGTTTTATGGCATTGCTATGTCCGTCGTTCTGGCGGTGCTGCCGGCCGTGCTGGAGGAATTCTTTTTCCGTGGCCTTGTGGTCGCCGAGTACGAGCGCCGCGGTGCCATCCGTGCTGTGCTGATGAGCGCTCTGCTCTTTTCCTTTTGCCACTTTGACTGGCGCAATCTGCCGGTATATCTGTTTTCGGGTGTACTGTTCGCGTTGGTGCTGTTGGCAACCGATTCGCTGTTCGCCACGATCATATTGCACGCCAGCTATAACCTGGTCTCTTTGCTTGGCCAACGCTATCTCAATGCCCTTTACGACATTACGGGTAGCATGGAAATCTTTCTGTTTATTCTGATCATCACCCTACTGCTGTCGGGTGTGATCCTGTTCCGTGCGGCGGCGCGCATCTATCGCGCCCGTGAGCAAAGCGGCCTGGAGGAGCCCCGTCGCGACGTGCCGTGGAACGTGCAGTTTTATACCATTCTGGACGCTCTGCGCGATCCACCCATCATTCTTTGCGCCATTGTGGCCGTGCTTGGTTTTTTTCTGCTTTAATGGATAAACGTTCAAAAAAGGCCATACGTGTTCTTGTTTTGACGCAAAAAAGCTCCCGTGAAAATCCACGGGAGCTTTTTTATTTGATTATTTGATGCGACGGCATTCCACATAAAAGCGTTTGTCGGCGGCAGTACCCATAGAGAAGGTCTTGCGCGGTAAGGCACCATCTTTGATCACCGTGGTAAAGAGCTTGGATTTATCCAGGCCGCCATACAAAAAGCCCACAGTATTATCCTTGGCAGAAAGCACCTCTACGCGCTTGGAGCCGTGAATGTAGTCAACGCTTGCCTCAGGATGGGAGGCGAGATACCCGTCAATAAAGGTCTGCAGGGTTCCGGCCACCAGTTGCTCGCAGGGGGCGCCAAAGTGGATAGTTCCCCTTCTCTCGCGCGAAAGGAAACGTGCCTGCTGAGGCTCGGCGCCGCCGTGCAGGCCAAAGGAATATTTCTCCATAGCAGACAACACATCATCGGGATCTACGTTTTGCAGAACGCGATAGATCGGCTCGAATTGCAGGACAGGATCGTGTAAGTTCACGATCTCCACCAAGGCATAGCGAGCAGGATGGTACAAGGCGTTTTTGTCGCCGTGTTGCTTTTTGATTTCCTCATAGACAATTTTGGCACAGGCCAACGAATGATTGCCGTCACCCACAGCAAACAGCAGTGGGTCCACACCCTCGCCATATTTGGCGCGGATCTGCTCGGGCGAGATCAAACGCTGCAAAGCGGCCTCGATTCGCCCCAAACCGACGCTATCCACAAATCGCGCCTCGACCTTGCCGCTTCTGTGCATCAACTGGAAGGAATAGGCAAGGGGGAGGGTCTCGGCTCTGGAGCCGATGGGCTCGATCACGGTCTTGCCCGGGTCGTCGATAAGCAAAATGGCGTGGGGCAGCTCCAGCATAGCGTCGCGGCGCACCGCAAGACGAGGTGGAAGGCGATCCATAACCGTCCCCTCGGTAGCCCGGATCAGAGAGCGAGAGCCTTTATTGTAATCGTAATGCTCCAGATCCACAACACCGATCAGACCACGACGGATCTTGCCGTCGGACTGGGTGCGCTCCAGATACAGCATTTTACTTTGATGACGAACCAAAACCTCTTTTAAGTAGGTCTCCATGGTTTCATGGATCGCAGGAATGCGCTCCTCTGCTTGGCCAATCTCCAGCTCGGGCAGGATCATATGGAGCGTAGAGGGCCTATCGCCAACCACATCGCGCGTGGCCTGCCAATACTCGGGCTCGCTGGTGTGCTGGTCGCAAGCAACCACCGCCCAGGCGGTGCCGTTTACCTTATCCAAATTGGGCAGCAGAATATCTGCCGGCAAAAAATATGCAGACATATGGGTTCCTCTCTTTCAGGTCTTTGTATTTATTTTATCATTAACGAACGGATAAATCAAGTACAGGCAGAAATTTTCTTGCATCCCTCCATAAAATATGATATAATGTAAATATTATCAGAAAGGAGTCGCATATGACACGATCCATTTTCATGCGGCTGACCGCCATTTTATTGCTTTTTACCTTGTTTCTTGCCTGCGCGGCAGGCTGCGCCGATGATAAAGAGCCCATTTCTTTCCCCGAAGCGGGGTTAGCTGGGCACAGCTTCAAATCCGAAAATGGTACACAGCTGGGCTATCTGCTTTACACGCCAAAAAACCCCACCGAGCAAATGCCCCTGATCGTATATTTGCACGAAGGGGGTGGGCGCGGTAACGAGCCCACGCTTCTGCTGCAGGGGGACGGCTTCCCCCAATATCTGGAGCAAGGCGAGCTTGGCGATATTCCCGCCTTTGTGCTGATCCCCCAGCTGGCGCAAAGCCAGACCGGTTGGGATAGCGTCAAGGATGCGGTCATGGCGCTGGTGGACAAGGTCTGCAACGACTATGCCATTGACACCACTCGTGTCGGCTTGACCGGCCACGGAATGGGCGGATCGGGCACATGGAGTCTGGCCATCGCTTATCCCAACCGCTTCTCGCGCATTGCGCCCCTCTCGGGCACGGTCAAAAAAACCTCAGCCAAGATCGATGCTCTATCGGCTATGCCGGTCCGCGCCTTTATCGGAACGGCGGATACCGTGATGTCCCCCGATGACACTTGCAGCTTTGCCGAAGCCTTGAGGCAAAAAAATGAAGCCGTCACTCTGACCTCTTTGGAGGGAGGCAAGCATTTCGATCTCCCCTCCCTTGTTTATCTCAATGCAGAATATGATCTGATCAACTGGCTGATTGCCGCAAACGACTGAAAAGGAGGGCGAACGCTATGATGGGGCCTCCCCCCGGTGGGCAATATCAATACGAAAAGATCAAGCCCCCCAAATCCCCCAAGGATCTGCTTCGCTATTTAAAGGAGCTGCTTGGCGGCTTTTTCGGGCGATTGCTTTATATTTTCTCACTGGTATGGGAAAGTGGACCGCTGTTCCTCTTTCTGATGTCCTTTGTGGCTCTTTTCAACGGATTGATGCCCTTGGTAGGCGCTTTGCTATCGCAAAACATTCTCAATGAGCTGCAGGATGTGATCACGGCACGCTCCGGCGGTAAAACCTATGACCTTGCGGCCTTTATGGGGTCCATGGTCCTGATCCTGCTGATCTGGTTTTTTGCATATAAGATCTTGAACAAGGTCGTGCACCGTCTTTCCCACGCCGTCAACCGCATTGCGGGCGAGCGCGTGGTGCGCCACGTGCGCATACGCATTATGAAAAAGGCGCAGGGACTGGATCTGGCCTCCTTTGATCTGCCCGCTTTTTATGAAAAGCTGGAAAACGCCAACCGCGAGGCCGGAAATCGCCCCATCAATATTCTGAACTCCACCTTTGAGGTCATCAGTGCCCTGATATCGCTGGTGGGCTACATCGTTATTTTGGCCCGTCCGCTCCCCTTGGCCACCGTTATTATTATTTTGATGGCCATCCCTTCTACCGTTGTCAATTTTGTTTATCGCAAACGCACCTTTTCTTATATGCGTCTGCGCTCCTCTGACCGTAGGCAAATGAATTATTTTGCCGGCTTGGCCGTCAACAAGGATCTGGCCAAGGAGATTCGCATCTTCGGCCTTGGCGACGAATTTACCGATCGCTATGACACGGTCTTCCGCCGCTATTATAAGGGGCTGAAGGGGTTGATCATCAAGGAAAACATCTGGCAGGTGGTCTTTGCCGTATTGTCTGCCGTGGTCAATTGCTTTTTCTTTGCCTACATTGCCTATGGCGTATTTTTGGGGCAATACCGTATTGGCGACTATTCGCTTTATACCGGTGCACTGACCTCCATTGCCACCGGCGTTTCTACCCTAATCACCACCTCGGCCACCATTTATGAGGGTACGCTGTTTATTGACAATCTGCTGTCGTTTTTGAAAGAAAAACCCACCATCGTACCGCGCATTTCGCAACCAAAGACCCCAAAGCGGGGTTGCGCGCACACCCTGGAGCTGCGCCACGTTTCTTTTGCCTATCCAGGTACGGATCGCCCGGTTCTTTCCGACATCAATCTGACTCTGCGCCCCGGCGAAACGGCGGCTCTGGTAGGCCTGAACGGTGCCGGTAAGACCACGTTGATCAAGCTGATCACAAGGCTCTATGACCCCACCGAGGGCGAGATCCTGCTGGACGGTAAGGATCTGCGCGATTATGACGTAAAGGAGCTCTATCACTTATTTGGTTTGATCTTTCAGGATTTTGGGAAATACGCGGTTAGTCTGGCAGACAACATTCGCTTTGGCGATCTTGCAAAGCCTGCCGACCCTGCCGCCGTGGAAGCCGCCGCTCGGCAATCGGGTGCCGACCACGTGGCGGAATCGCTCCCCCACGGCTACGACACCCAACTGATGCGCATTTTTGACCGGGAAGGCATTGAGCTATCGGGCGGTCAATGGCAAAAGGTCTCCATCGCCCGAGCCTTTTACAGTGATGCTGATATTTTGATATTGGATGAGCCCACCGCTTCCCTTGACCCCTTGGCCGAACAAGAGGTGTTCCGTCAATTCGACCACCTGCGAGGCGACAAAACCACTATATTTGTTTCACACCGCCTTTCCTCTGCCACCGTGGCCAGCAAAATTATTGTGTTGGAAAACGGACGGCTGATCGAAGAGGGTACTCATCGCGAGCTGATGGAGAAAAACGGAAAATATGCACTGTTGTTCCGCACGCAAGCAGAACGCTATCTGGAAAAAGAACAGAGAGGTACAACATAACATGAAATACGATCTGATTCCTGCCGCAGGCCACTTTTACAAGGTCAATATGCATTGCCACACCAACATTTCGGACGGAAAGCAATCCCCCGAGGAAGTCAAGGAATGGTACAAGGCACACGGCTACAGTGCCGTTTGCTATACCGATCACGAGGTGCTGATCGGCCACGAGGATCTGTGTGACGACACCTTTATTGCCCTGCACGGCTATGAAGTCGCCATCAAACAGGATCTTTCCCACCCCACGGCCACCTTTATGCCGGTCTATCACTTCAATTTTGTAGCCGAGGATCAAAAAAATCGGATACCGCCTCGCTATTTTGTGAACAATCCCTCCATGCCCGGTGACAGCCGTCGCTGGGCCCAGGAGCACGGCACCTATGACCCCAACGACACCATTGAGACCACCAAATACGACAAGGAATGGATCAACGATTATCTGAAGGGAGTCAGCGAAAAGGGCTTTTTGGTGACCTACAATCACCCCCAATGGTCCTTGCAAAATTGGTCCGATTATGTCGGTCTGGAGCATCTGCACGCGGTGGAGATCATCAACGGCGGCTGCCGTTTTCTCAATGACAACACCTCCCTGCCCTATGAACAGATGCTGCGCAGCGGTATGCGTGTGGTAGCCAACGGCGGCGACGATAATCACAACACCGGTGGCTGCGGCCACGGCTGGACCATGATCAAGGCGCCGGAGCTCAGCTATCAGGCACTGATCGAGGCCTATAAAAAGGGGGACTGCTATGCCTCCGAGGGGCCGGAAATCCTGGAACTGTATATAGAGGACGGCCAGATCGTCATCAAAGCCTCACCTGCCGTGTCGATCTGCCTGTTTTCGGAAGGTCGCTGCTGCTATGTAAAGGCGGACGAAAAGAATCTTGTAACCGAGGCTCGCTTTGCCTACAATCCTCAAAGCTTTGGCAGCTTTTTCCGCATTGAGGTAAGGGATGCCACCGGAAGAAAGGCCTTTTCCAGTCCCTATTACACCGCTGATATTTCGTTATAAGCGGCCACGTTTACAGGGTAAAAAGCAAAAAACACAGCGTTTCCCCTTGACAGGTCGCGCGCAAATACATATAATAATAATATATTCTTTTGAGTTGCTTTTTATGAAGCAGCAATCCCGATAAGGAGAACCTCATATGCTAACCAAGGTCGTTAAGTTCGGCGGCAGCTCCCTTGCAGATGCGGAGCAGTTCAAAAAGGTCGCCGAGATCATCAAGTCCGATCCCTCTCGCCGTTACGTGGTAGCCTCTGCCCCCGGCAAGCGCTTTAAGGATGACATCAAGGTCACCGATATGCTGTATCATTGCTATGAAATGATCAAAGCCCACGAGCCGGCTGACGCCATTGATGCCTACTATGACAACATCCGCAACCGTTACAACGGCATCATTGCCGATCTGGGGATGAATTTTGACATTTCGGGCGAGCTGACTTATGTCAAAAACGCCATGTCGCACTCCTCCGGCCGCGACTATGCCGCTTCTCGCGGTGAATATCTGAACAGCCTGATCCTTGCCAAATATCTGGGCTTTGCCTTTATTGATGCCGAGAATGTGATCTTCTTCCGCGAAAACGGCACCTTTGACGAGGATCGCACCAACGCTGTGCTTTGCGAGGAGCTGAAAAAGCACGAGTACGCCGTGATCCCCGGCTTTTATGGCTCGATGCCCAATGGCACCATCAAGACCTTTTCTCGCGGCGGATCGGATATCACGGGCTCGATCGTGGCACGCGCTGCCGAGGCCGATCTGTACGAAAACTGGACAGACGTCTCCGGCTTTTTGATGGCAGACCCCCGCGTGGTCAGCAATCCCCCCACCATTGAAACCATCACCTATCGCGAGCTTCGTGAGCTTTCTTATATGGGCGCTACCGTGCTGCACGATGAGGCGATCTTCCCCGTGCGATATGCCAACATTCCCATCAACATCCGTAACACCAATGCCCCTGCCGATGCAGGCACTATGATCGTTTCCAATGCCACAGGCTACGATGCCAAGCGCATCATCACCGGCGTGGCAGGCAAAAAAGGCTTTTCGGTTATCCATATCGAAAAAGATATGATGAACGCCGAGGTAGGCTTTGGCCGCCGTGTATTGGAAATTCTGGAGGATTACGAGATCTCCTTTGAGCATCTCCCCTCTGGCATTGACACCATGAGTATCGTTGTGGCCACTCAGGCTTTGGAGGGCCGCCGTGAGCGCATCATCAATTCCATCAGCCGTCTGGTACGTGCCGATCACGTGGAAATTTTGGACGGCCTTTGCGTCATCGCCGTGGTAGGTCGTGGTATGGTCAAGGCAAAGGGTACCGCCGCCCGCGTGTTTAATGCCGTTTCTGCTGCCGGTGTCAATATTCGTATGATCGATCAGGGCTCCAGCGAGCTGAACATCATTCTGGGTGTAGACGAGGACGCTTATGAAAGCACTCTTGCCGCCATTTTCAATGAATTTGTAAAATAAGGAGATCAAAAATGGATTGCCTTTTCTGTAAAATCCTGGCAGGAGAGATCCCCTCTGCCAAGGTCTATGAAAATCAGTGGGTCTACGCCTTTCGCGACATCAATCCCCAAGCACCCGTGCACGTGCTGGTGATACCCAAGACCCATATTGCCTCCGCCGACGGCATCAACGCCGAGAACAGCGCCGCGGTGGCACACATTTTTGAGGCCATCCCCGAGATTGCCAAGGTAGAAGGTCTGGTCAACGGTTACCGTGTGATCACCAACTGCGGCGAGGATGGTTGCCAGTCTGTCAAGCATCTGCACTTCCACGTGCTTGGCGGCAAAAAGCTGCCCGAGAAAATGGGCTGAGCCAAAATACCAAAGGGGTGCCGCTTTGCTTGACGGTACCCCTTTTTGCAGGAGAAAAAAGAAATGAAAACAGATCTGTTTGGCAGATTGGCAAAGGAAAAACGCGCCATTCTGCTTTATGGCATGGGCAACGGTGCGGACAAGATCGTGGCCGAATTGTCACAAAAAAGCATACCCGTTGCTGACTTTTTTGCCAGTGACGGCTTTGTGCGCGGCCAGAGCTTTCACGGCAAGCGCGTGCTTTCCTTCTCCGAGGTGAGGGAGCGCTATGCTCCCGACGAGGCCGTTGTACTGCTCGCCTTTGGATCAGCACGGTCCGAGGTGTTAGCCGCCATTCAAAACGTGGCATCGGTCTATGAGCTGCTGGTGCCCGATATGCCGGTCTGCGGCGGACCTCTGTTTGATCTTTCGTTTCATGAGACGCACAAGAGCGAGATCGCCGCGGCGCGCACGCTGCTTGCGGACGAGCCCTCGAAGCTGTTGTATGATCGCATTATCGAATTTCGTCTCACGGGCTGTCTCGACACATTGCTTGGTGCAATCAGTCAAAAGAGCGCTTGGGAACTGCTGCAGGATTCCCGTCTTTCTGTGACGCGCATTGCCGATTTCGGCGCTTACACGGGCGACAGCGCACGCGAGGCGTTGGAGCGCTTTCCCCTTTCCTTTATTCTTGCCGCCGAGCCCGACCGCCGCAACTTCCGCAAGCTGTCGGAATGGAGTCAAGGGGTTGAGGGCGTGACGATTGAGTGCCATCCGGTGGCTGTTTGCAACAGCAAGGGGGAGGCCTGCTTTGACGACTCTGGCAATCGCAATGCTGGGCTTTGCACGGGGCGTGCCCGTGCCACGGTAGCCACCGACACCCCCGACGGTCTGCTGGCCGGTCGCCCGGTGGACTATATCAAATATGACATTGAAGGCGCCGAGGCTGCGGCGCTGCAAGGTACGGCGCAAGCCATTTGTGCGCATCATCCCGCCCTACGTATTGCACTATACCATAAGGCAGAAGATCTGTTTGCGTTGCCCTTGCTTTTGCAAAGCATTTGCCCGGAGTACGACCTGTATCTGACTCGCGAACGAAGTGTACCTGCATGGGATATTGATCTTGTCGCGATCCCCAAATCGCGCTGAAGCACACGAGTTCTTTAAAATATCGGATTTTGCCACCTATTCTGCACTTTTCTCATTGCTTTCTCTCCTCAAAAAGGTTACAATGAAATAAAATAGAAGCAAAGGAGCAGCTTTGATATGACAACAATAAAGCCCTTGGCACTCACCCCCTTTACCACAACAGAGCTGAAACCCCACGGCTGGATGCGCCGCCAGCTGGAAATTCAAGCAGCAGGTCTTGCAGGCAATCTGGACAAGATCTGGCCCGATGTGGCAGATAGCAGCTGGATCGGTGGCGCACATGAGGCCTGGGAGCGCGTTCCCTATTGGTTGGATGGCTTTATTCCCCTTGCCTTTTTGCTGGAGGATGAGAATCTGATTGCCCGTGCCCGAAAATATATCAATGCCATTCTGGAGCGTCAACAGCCCGACGGATGGCTGTGCCCCTGTGACGAAAAAAAGCGAGCGCGTTATGACACCTGGGCCTTAGAACTGATCTCCAAGGTGCTGGTGCTATGGTACGACTGCACCGAGGATGCACGCATCCCTGATGTGCTGTATCGTGCCATGAAAAATTTTGACCATCACACCGATCGCCACCTGGTCTTGGATTGGGGCTCGGCCCGTTGGTTTGAGATCCTGTTTGCCCTGTACCGTTTGTATGAGTGGTATCCTGAGGAGTGGATCATCGGCCTTTGTGACAAGATGGCCACTGCCGGCACCGATTGGCGCAACGTATTTGAATATTGGCAATATCAAAAGCCGCGCTTCGGCGGCCCGACCTGGGGGCTTTTGCACCACGTGGTCAATCAGGCCATGATGCTGAAGAGCCGTGCCCTTTACAGTCGCCGCACGGGCGAGGATCCCGAGACCTTTGTCAACAAGGCGTTGGAAATGCTGGAGCAATACCACGGCCAGCCCTATGGTATTTTCTCGGGCGACGAATGCCTGGCCGGTACCTCTCCCATTCAAGGCACCGAGCTGTGCGCCGTGGTAGAGGCCATGTTCTCTTATGAAACGCTGCTTTCCATTACCGGCAACACCCATTGGGCAGACCGTGCCGAGTTCCTTGGCTTTAACGCCCTGCCCGCCACCTGCTCGCCCGATATGTGGACCCACCAATATCTGCAGCTGGCCAATCAAAAGGCCTGCACCATTATGCCCCGTGAGAAGGTACAGTACACCACCAACAATGGCGAGGCGCATCTCTATGGCCTGGAGCCCCACTTTGGTTGCTGCACCGCTAACATGGGACAGGGCTTTCCCAAGCTGGCACTTTCTGCCTTTATGAGAACCGAAAAGGGCGTGGCCTCCACCGTGCTGGTTCCCTCGGTATTGAACACCGATGTGAATGGTACCAACGTGCAGATCACCTTGGACACACAGTACCCCTTCCGCCAGACTCTGACCTATACCGTTGCAGCCGCTTCCCCCGTGGAATTCACCCTTTCGATCCGCATTCCCGGCTTTGCAAAAAACGCCACGGTTGACGGAAAAACCGCACCCGTAGGCCAGTTTTTTAACATTTGTCGCACGTGGAGTGAAATCACAACCGTTGTGGTAGAGCTGGACTTTACCGTGGAAATGTGCAAGGGGTACGATGAGATGTACAGTGTGCGCCGCGGCCCGCTGCTTTACGCCTTGCCCATTGGCGACGAATGGCACCCCCTGGAGTATGAAAAACATGGCGTGATGCGCAAATTCCCCTACTGCGATTATGAGATCCTGCCCACCACGCCTTTTGCCTTTGGATTTACCGACAGTCAATTTGATTACGTGGAGTGCGAGGGCGAGGGAGATTTCCTATTTGCGCCCAAGGGCGCCATGACCGCCCTGGAAACCGAACTTGCCCCCATTGACTGGGGAGAGGTGGACGGGCATTGTTTGGCATCGCCCCGCTCGCGCCGCGCCATCGGGGCGCCTCAGCGACTCCGTTTGATCCCTTATGGCTGCACCAATTTGCGCATGACGGTCCTGCCCCGTGTCGAAAAAGATTAAAAATACTTTATTCCCAAAAATAATTTCAAATAGCGTTGAATTATTCATAGTTTAGCCATAATTATATAGTATGATTTATCTGTATATTGTAAAAAATCGTCAAAACATTATCTATATATAGATATGGGAAAGGCATCATGAATCATTCAACCAACAAAATCGCCCTGTTTTTAAAGGGTATGCTGATGGGCTTTTGCGGCTTGGCGATCCCCGGGCTCAGCTCCAGCACCATTGCGATCATATTTCTTGTCTATTATGACATGATCTATGCCATCAGCCATATATTCAGCAAGCCCAAGCAGAGCATTCTGTTTTTGATTACGCTGATATCGGGCTATGGCGCCGGCGCCCTTGTAGGTGCCGTGGCGGTCAACACCGTGTATATCAACTTCCCCGTCCCCATGGTGGCGGCGGTGCTGGGCTTTTTGATCGGTACCATTCCGCGTATGACGGTGGAGACCCGCAAGGACTTTAAAAAGCCCGTGAATATCGTGGTCATGATCCTGGTGGCGGGCATCTTCTTGCTGTATACCTTCCTGGTCTCCAGCAAGCAGGAGCTGGTCTTTGTGGCTAATCAGATCGAGTTCCCCAAGGATTATATTCTGATGGCCGTAGTAGGTATTGTCACCTCCACCACCTTGGTTGTCCCTGGTGTGGATTTTGCCGTAACGCTGATGGCAATGGGCTACTATTACGCTATCATCGACCTGATGGGCAATATCGGCGCCCTGATCCAATATCCTTCCCGTCTGTTCTTATTCCTGGCCTATGTGATCGGCTATGGCATTGGTTCCTTCTTGCTTTCCAAGGGCTTGCGCTATTTGAGCAAGCGTTATCCCCGTCAGATCCATTGTGTCAATTACGCAATGGTCTGTGTCGCCCCCCTGATTGTTCTGAAAAAGTGTGTGGTGGACAACAGCAATTTCTGGGTGCACTTCACCGGCCCCCAGATGGTTTGGGCCATCGTGCTGTTTGCCGTTGGTTTCTTCGCCTACACATGGGTACCCATTGTACTGCGATATGTTGGGTTGCTCCCTAAGGACATGGAGGAGGAAGCCGTTAAACGTGCCGAGGCCGCCAAGGCCGGTCAGCCGAATCCCGGCGAGGTAACGGGAAAAGCTCCCAATGCCGAAGCGACGACCGAGGGCACCGAAGCTGCTATCGAGCAAGCCCCCACAGGGACTGGGACCGCACGAAAATAACAAAAAAACAACCGCCCTGCACCGTAGTGCAGGGCGGTTGTTTTTAACGTTTTACAGTTCCTCAACAGAAACTACGCCCTCGATACCGGCGAGCGCGGTCATCAGCTTGTCATGGGTCATTTTACGCGGCAGCTCCAACGAAAAGATCGCACAGGGGTTTTGTGTGGCTGCACCGGATTTGGTGATCTGCAAATCGGTGACGCTGACATTGCGGGTGCGCATATAATCGGTCATCGTAGCTAACACATCGTTATCGCGGTATTCAATATACAAATTGATGCCGCGCGCGGTGGACATAATGAAATACTCAAAACGAGAGAGCAGCAGCTCTGCCACCAGGATCATCAAGGTGGCGATCAAGGCCGCCTCGAAATATCCGGCACCCACAGCCAGACCCACGATTGCAGAAGCCCAAAGGCCCGCGGCAGTGGTCAGGCCCTTGACCTGACGGCGTTTGGTGACGATGATGGTACCTGCGCCGATAAAGCCGATACCGGCAATGACCTGTGCGCCAAGACGGGCAAGATCGGTAAAGAGCCCCAGTTCCAAATAGATGTACTGGCTGGTCAGCATGGTGAGCGAAGCACCAAGACAGATCAGAATATGGGTGCGAAAGCCCGCAGGGCGACGCTTGTATTCACGCTCGATGCCAATGATGCCACCGCAAATTACGGCCAGTACCATGCGTACGATAGCGCCCCAAATATGAAACCCTTCGGTAAAGCGGAGATAATTCAAAAGTTCCTGCATCACAAGTCACCCCCTTACAGATCTTGAATGGCGCGGACGTTTTCCACGCTCGCAATGATGGTCATAACCTCGGTGTGAGACATTTTCTTGGGCAGTCGCACCGAAAACAGCGCGTTGGGATATGTACCGGGGCCCTTGCCCTTGTTCATTTCCACATCGAAAATACGAATGCCCTGGTCCTTGATGGTGGCAATGATCTTGCCCACATCGTCCACATGCTCATATTCCACCAACAGATTGATGTCGCGCACGCGATTAAGAATGAAGCGTTCGAAATGGCCGAAAACAACAATGGTCGCGCTGATCAGCACGCAACCGATAAAGGCGCCCTCTACAAATCCGGCGCCAATGCAAAGCCCCATACAGGCCGACGCCCAAAGACCGGCAGCGGTGGTCATTCCCTTGACCTCCTGGCGACCGGTAACGATGATAGTACCTGCGCCCAAAAAGCCGATGCCGTTGATCACCTGCGCGCCAAGACGAGCCACATCGGTGGTGCCGGCATTCACACCTACACCGCGCAGGATCTGCCCCCAATAGGTGTCGGTCATCATCGTCAGATACTGGCTGATCAGCATAGCCAGTGCGGCACCGATGCAAACCATCATATGCGTACGGAAGCCGGCGGGGCGTCTTTTACGTCCGCGCTCCAAGCCAATTACGCCACCGCAAAATGCGGCAACGCCCAGGCGCAGCAATGTGATCCACACAATGTTATCGGTGGTCATAATGCGCAAATGGTCCAAAAACGGTAGCATTGTTTTTTCCCTTTCATTGTTTGTACTGGTGCGCCCCGATCACGGTGCGCTTTGCTCATACAGAACGATCGAAACCTCGATCGTCTCGCCGTTTCTCCAAACGGTCAGGATCACGCTCTCGCCCACATGGTGGCGATTGACCTCCTCGATCAGATCGGTCACGTCACGCATGTTAAGGCCGTTTGCCTTGCAGATGATATCCCCTGCCTGCATCTTGCCCACGGCGTTACCGCCATTGACCTCGGTCACATAAATGCCGGCGCACGCCATATGGTGATAGCCCTCCAGCGCCGTATCGGAGGAAATCATCGCCCCCGTAATGGGATCGGGGATATCGGAATACCATTTGCCTGCCTCGCCGCCGTGGCCGGTCAGACCCAGCAGAGAGCGCCCTTCGGCAATGGGATTGACACCGTCAAAGCTGCCCTTTTGAATGATCGCATCGGCAATGATCTTGACCCCATCGATGGGGAGCGCAAAGCCGATATCGTCATAGGAAGTGACCTTCATCACCACTACACCGACAACGCGGCCGTACATATCGGCCAAGGGGCCGCCGGAGTTACCGGGGTTCACGCTGGTGTCGGTCTGGATCAGGGTCATTTTTTTCGCCACGGTTCCCGTGGTGTCGGTCAAAGGAATCAATCGGTTGGTGGCCGAAACCTTGCCAAAGGTAGAGGTGCCGGCATAATCCAATTTAGCAGGAGTACCAACGGCTACCACATCATCGCCCACCAGCAGATCCATGGACTTGCCAAGCTCAGCCGGAACAAGACCGTCAGCCTCGACCTTCAGCACCGCTACATCGGCAGCGGCGTTGCTGCCACGAACGGTAGCATCCACGGTACGGCCGTCGGGCAGAACGACCTGCACCGAGACGGCGCTTTCGATCACGTGATGATTGGTGATAATATATCCATCGGCAGTATAGACAAAGCCGGAGCCGTGCCCGGTACTGTTCGCGGTAGTGACCACAATGGTCACGGTAGATTTTTTAACCTTATCAGCTGCCTCGTTCGGGGTGAGAAGTCCGCTTGTACCGTCATCCTGACGAACGTAGATCACACGCTCGTTATAAATGTTGCGAATGATCTGAAAGCCCTCGTCTCCCAGCCAAAGCGTAACAGCCAGCAGCAGGAGGCAAACGCCGAACACTGCGCCGAATATAGCGAAAAATGCGCCTTTCCCCGGCCGCTTTTTTGCATCGGAGGGTTCTGCACCGAACTGCCAGTCCACAGCAGGCGTTGACGGCTCCTCGGCCACGGGAGCTTTCTCTGATGCATCTCCCTCTTGCAAGGGCTCTTCCTCAGACGCTGTCCCGGCAGAAGCCTTGCTACCGTCCTTCTCCTCATCAGGAATCGGCGGTGTCGCTTGCCCGTTTATTTCTTGTGCAGAGGGCTCGCCCTCCAGTGGGATCTTTTCTTCTTCCATTATGACTCCTTTTTAAACGTGATTCCCAGGATCGCCTACCAAAGGCAAAGTAAAGGAGAAACGGCAATAGCTGCCGGCCTCACTTTCCACCCAGATCCGTTCATGATGTGCATCCATAATAGTCTTGGCAATGAACAAGCCCAGACCTACGCCGCTTTTATCCAGACCGCGGCTTTTGTCGCCCTTATAGAATCGCTCAAATACAAAGGGGAGGTCGGCGGCGGCAATGCCCTCTCCCTCATTATATACGCTGACCGTAACGTGGTTTCCTTCACTATAGGAGAGCGAAACGCAAAGCTTTCCGCCCTCTCGGGAAAATTTCACGGCATTGTCACAAAGGTTATACAAGATCTGATAAATGGCATCGTGATCGGCAAAAGCGATCATACGCTCCTCATCGCAGTTAAAGGAGATCTCCAGCCGTTTCGCCTCGATCTTATTCTCAAAGGAAATGAGAATACGTCGTGCCATTTCGCAAATGTCGAAGGGACGGTTATCAAATTTGCGGTCGCCTGCCTGAATACGGGAAATATCCAAAAGCGAGGAGACCAAACGGGCAAGGCGTTGCACCTCAGTACGGATCAACTCCAGATAGTAGGTGTGCTTTTCGGGAGGGATCGCACCCGACAGGATGTTGTCAATAAAACCCGAAATGGTGGTCATAGGCGTGCGCAGATCGTGCGACACGTTGGCCACGAAGGTGTTGCGCATGATTTCCAGGCGAGAAAGCGAGTCGGCCATATTGTTAAAAGCCACGGCCAGCTCGGCAACCTCGTCGTTACCGCGCACAGGCACACGCGCATTGAAGTCGCCTGCGGCGAAATCCTTGGCCATGCGGCTCATGTTCTTCAAGGGACCGATAACACGCTCGGTGATCACATAAACGGCGATCAAGGCAGCCAGCATGACCCAAAGGGAGGCAATGATGATGGTTTTGATCATGACGCTGAGCAGCTCATCCTGCGTAGCAGAGGAGGCACAGGCAAACACCGTGCCACACACATAACCGTCACCGGTGAATACGGGGGCTGTATAGAAAAAATGGGGAGTGTTGAATACACCGTCCAGCGCCTCAAACTCCGAGAGTGCCACACCGTTGTTGACCTCGTCCATAATGTTGCGAGGCACCACGGCGCCGCTGGGGCCGGTCTCTCCTGCATCCGAGATCATGCGAACCACCTTACCGTTGTTATCTACCAGCAGGATGCTCACATCCTGATCGGCGGCAGACAGCGCGCGGAGCATACGGTCCACATCGTCTACGGCTCCTTCAATAATCTGCGTAAAGTTGGTTTTGGAAAGCGTATCGGTGCGCGCCTCCAAAAATTCGGCCGCGCCCTTGGCGGCATTGGCCAGCTGCTTTTCCTTGGCATTGACGGCATAGTTGTTGACCATGCCCGTGATGATCAGCACCAGAATCAGAAAGCTGATGAAAATGATGAGCATGAACGCCGAAATGTATTTGGCAAACACGCTTTTAAACATGATCGGCGTCTCCTCTCCCCTGAAATTGTCACAAAAATCCAAATGCCGCCGCAATGCATTGCGGCGGCATCGGGATGATCTTAATTATAAAGCTCAAACTTGTATCCGATGCCCCAAACAGTCTTGAGTGCCCATTTGTCAGAAACGCCCTCCAGCTTTTCACGAAGGCGCTTGATATGTACGTCAACCGTACGGGAGTCACCAAGGAAGGCGAAATCCCATACGTGCTCCAGCAGCTGTTCGCGGCTGAACACGCGGTTGGGATTGGAGGCGAGACAGTAGAGCAGCTGCAGCTCCTTGGGGGGGATGTCCACCTTTTTGCCACGCAGCTTCAGCTCAAATTTATCTTGACTGATCTCAAAATTCTCAAACTTGATCACATCGCCCTCGTCCTGCGGAGCGTGGGAGCGATAGCGGCGCAATACTGCCTTTACACGGGCAGAAAGCTCTTTGAGGTCAAAGGGCTTTTCTACATAGTCGTCCGCGCCCATTTCCAGATTGAGGACCTTATCAAAGACCTCACCCTTAGCGGTGACCATGATCACAGGCTTGGCGGATTCCTTGCGGATCTCGGCCAGTACCTGCTGCCCATCCAGCTTGGGCATCATAATATCCAGCAGCACGATATCGGGAGAACCGGATTTGAAGGCCGCAAGACCCTCTACACCATCCATGGCTGTTCGGACCTCACACCCCTCTTTTTCAAAATGCGTTTTCAGTATGTCGCAGATGTTGGGATCGTCGTCCACAACCAGCAGCTTTGTTCCAACCATGTTAGATCCTCCTTTCAAGCTTGTATTGGTATATTATCTCAAATCAAAGCGAATATTTTGTGAATGTTGCGTGAAGGTCAAGAAATTTCGACAAATTGCACAATCAAACTCAAACACGCATATTGTATTATATCATATATTTTTAAATTTGAAAACCCCTTTTTTAAAAAAAGTGCTTTTTAATATAAATAACGCGCATATGGGAAATTTTTTTAGTAAATTGCGGTATCCACTTGAAAAAAAGGATGTTTTGCGGTATAATAAATTGATTAATGTCTTTGGGGCAAATGCCCCATGGAAAAGATGACCAAAGAGGAGATTTTAAATGAAGCTGGGTATCGAGGGCAAACCTCCCGGTTTCGTATCTCCTTATTTCTCCACAAAATGCCGATAAAGCTTGATGCTGCGTGTTTTTTCGCACAACCAACCAAATTATAAGTCCACATATCTCTATGCAAATCCATACGAAAATGGAGTAAAAATGGCGTAGAGAAATAATCGGATTGCAGATGCGAAAAAGACCACTGCTACGCTATTTTATACGGCAAAACTCCACCCGTTTAGCCACTTTCGGCAGTAAGTTATCACGAAGAAGGTTCACTTTTGGATTTTTTGTTTTTTACGCCAAAATTTACGCCATTTCATTGATTTGAGTAATCGCCATGGATATGCAAGCAAAATCTGCTTTGCGTATCCTTTTTTCTTATACAAACACCTTAAATCACTTGATTTGTTTACATAATTGTGATATAATAGATTTGCTAAACCAACTTAATACTTTAAAAAACGAGCTTTTTTGTTTCCAAGGGGGTATTATACCCTTTTTTCGGCTTTCTACATTTGGATTTGATAAAAATGCAAATCCCACTTGTAGAAAGCAGATTAGCTCTGTTGTATTCAAGTTGGTTTAGCGACTTTGGGGTTTGCGTTTTTTGTGCGTCGGCTCAGGTCGGCGCACTTTTTAATTAAAATCTTCTTGTGAGGGTTGATATGAAAAACATCGACAAAAAGGAAATATTTGAGTTTTTATCCGATACGTCACAATTGCTATCGAAAGCTGCTGTTGCTATCGGAAGTAACAATATTGCTGCGGCTTATGCAGAAAATGTTGAATTTTGGCAGTGGATCCAGAGGAATTTTGAAGGAATGGATCTTAGTTCATCTGAAGCTATCGCTGCTGAATTTCTAGAAAAAGAGGGTTTTCAAACGCAAATTGCAGGAAAATTATATGAATGGGAGTGGGTTAATGCGGAAAGAGGTCAATTGTCTAACTTATTTAGCCGATTTGAACTTCCGGATGATCCAAGTGCGCCGGGCATTGACGTGACAGAGCGTACTCTTCTTGGTGGCACTTATGAATATCAGCTCAAATCTTATACAAGCGGAACTCCCGACATAGCTGACACTACACCTCATTCAGCGACAGTTGTTACGAACTCAGAAAATGTAATCGGAGTACAAAAACAAGGTTACAATGCGGAAGCTTTCATGAATGAAAATTCTATAAACGAAAGTCGGCAAGAACTTGAAGAATTGGTTCGAGATGGTGATGCCACCCCAAATTATGAATTTGGTGATATAACAGAAACAATTGCTAAAGGTGCATTTTTAGGAACTGCTGTTGGATTAGGCACTGAGGCGTTAATGTCATACCGAGAGTATAAAAGCGGAGATATTAATTCACGTGAGTATTTAAGTCGAGTTCTCAAAAGCGGTGCTGAAAGAGGAATTACCGCCGGAGCAACTACTGGTGTTATGATACCTATCAACGTAATGTTGACCGGTGTGGGTATTACATCTTTGATAACTATTCCTATTGCGTTTTTGGTTCATCATACAATAGCAGCGCCTGTTTCGGCAGCTTTTGGCAAAGGCGAATATAAATCAATTTTGCAGGAAGCAAAAATATATGACAACACTTCTGCTATGATGAGTGATTTTGGAATTTTAGCTTACGAAACAACGACAAGTTTCAGCCGTTTCGTAGCAAAAAGTGAACAATCTAACAAAGATTTTGTTGTAGCTCGCAAAAATTTCGATGACAGTATTAGTGCTATTGAGAAAATGTTGGGAGGAAAGTTTTGATGAATGAATTAGGAACAGTCCTTTATTCCGAACAAGATATTGAATATTACAAGCAAATGAGCGAGGGCGAGCTGCAAGAAACAATGGAGCAAATGCTTAAGGTGGGACAGCGTATCGTAGAAAACAATTCTTTTCTTCAAAACGCCCCTTGGTATAAGAGAGCTCTATCAACAATATCTGGTAAAACCAAAAGAGCTCAAAAAGAAATTGCTGCTGACCATGCGATTATTTCGGCATATTGTGTTCAGGTTATAAAAGAATTTGTTAATCGCGGACTGATCACACAAGAGAAGGTAAATGTTCTCGAAGGCAAAGTCAATGAATTATATAATCAATTTACTCGGTTAGTACAAGTTACAGGTTCTGCGGTCAATGCAATAGACGATTATAATACGTTTAATTTGGCTCTTCAAATAGGATATTACTCAGATACATTAATATCTGCATTACAAATTGCTTCGATTATTCATAGACTAAGTGATCAAACAGAAAAATTCCAAATAGTTTTAGGTGCCATCAAAAAGTATATTGTAACCACACCTAAAACAGTTGCCGAACGTTTGCTTGAAATACAAAATGCAAATAGTGACGACTTGATTTTTTACAAACAGTTTGTTGATCAATCTAACAATAATATCGCTAAAGGCATCAGGATTTGTCTCAAGCTGCGAGATGCAGATTGTCTTGACGAAACAGGTGTACTCAAAGCGATGGAAGCTGCTGAATTGACAAATAATAAAAATACGATTAATGAATTTATAGAGTATATCATTAGAACGTAATTTTTATAGTAATATAAGCAATTTCAGATTTTTAAATAGGATTTAGGCAATAGATATGAATCAGATTAGAGATTATGAGGCGTTTGCCGCAAAGCAACAATACTTATCAGACCTTGTTTCGGAATATGCCGATATTATGCTTAAATTGGATGATTTATCGGAATCGGAATACGCGCGTACGATAAGCGAAAAAATTAGATCAGAAAATTTTGAGATTGCAGTAGTAGGCTCTTTCAAAAACGGCAAAAGTACATTTATAAATGCTTTGCTCAGGAAAGAAATATTGCCTGCATACGCAAGACCGTGTACCGCTATTATCAACGAAGTCCGTTATGCAAAAAAAGAATCTGCAATCATTTTTTTGAAAGATAACTTAACGGATACTCAAATTAACTCACTGCCAGACTGGGTAAAAAAAGAGTTACAGAATTATGATCCGGAAACCGGAATATCGGTTCCAATGAAAAAACTTAAGGATGTTTTAACAATTCCTATGGGTGAACCTCAAGATGGTTTTGAAACGCCTTATTGCAAAATGATTTTATACACACCGCTGGAGTTGTTAAAAAACCACGTTATAATTACAGATACTCCCGGACTAAATGAAATCGAAACTCGAACCAGAATAACGACAAGTCATTTAAACAAGGCTGATGCCATTATTATGGTTTTTTCAGCGGACAAGCTTTGTTCGCGTGTGGAGATGGATTTTGTTGAGAAAGACCTCAAAGCAAATGGTTTTTTGTCGCCTTTCTTTGTAATCAATAGAATGGATACACTTAGAATCGACAGTGAAAAAGAAGATATAAAGATGTTGGCGAAATCAAAGTTATCACCGCTTACTCAAAAAGGTGAAGGCTGCATCTTCTTTATTTCAGCGCTGGATGCTTTGGATGCTATTTTGGATTCTGATGAAGCCGCGCTTGAACTCTCAAACTTTCCAATTTTCGAGCGTGCACTCGCAACATATTTAATTCAAGAACGCGGACGCGATAAGTTGCTTCCTTCCGCTGAACTCATTTCAACGAAATTATCTGAGGATGTTTTGGCTAATGTTATTCCCAAGAAGAAAGCTGGATTGAAATTAAGCTTGCAGGATGCAATCATTCGTCAGGATAACGCTCAAGACAATTTACATAGGGCTGAGGAAAGAAAAGAGAAAATTAATGAGACAATAATCAAAAATAGCGAGATTTATACCGAAGATCTATCACAGATGGTAGATAACTTTTACAACGATCTCGTTAGTCAAATGTATATTTGGGTTGATAGTTACCAACCTAAATCGGCGGATGATTTAAATCCAAAGAAAAAAGCAGAAACTATTCAGCGTGAAATATTGGAATATGTATCTGAGCAAATAAAGGAAACTGCTAACACTTGGTATCAAGAAACATATAAAACCGCTGTGATGAAAAAAATACAGCTGCTTGATGAATCCATACAAAATGATTTGGCCGAATTTCTTAAAGAATTACAGAATTCTCACGCTGCATTTTTTGGCGATAATACCGAGTATACGGCAGATACCCAATCACTTGTAAGCACCGCGCTATCAGTTGATTCAATTGTCAATTCCGAACTTACTAAAAATATAGGTAAATCACTCGGAGTAGCTCTTGGTGCCGGTGTTGCTATAGAGATTCTTACGGGCTTAATGAATCCTATTTTGGGTATTTTAACTGCAATAGGAGCAATAGCCGTAGGCGTACTGAAAAGTTCTCAAAAAATAGTTCCTGAAATTAAAGAAGGTATCAAAAAAAGCCTTGAAGAAAAATTAAAGGCTAACGAAAGTGATTCTTCTAAAAAGCTAAAAAAGGAAACCCGAAAAATTTTTGAAAACTATAGAGAACAGCTAACTAAGGCCTTAAATAAAAAATTCAATCAAGCAAAAAAAGAAATTGATAGCGTAGTGGATACTTTAAAAAGAGATAGGGTTAGCATAGAGAATCAAAAAGTACAATTAGAAGATATTACATCCCGCACAAATAGTCTTCTCCGCAAACTTCAAGCTTTAGTAGGTGACATATGAATACGATAGATGAAGCTATTGCTTTCACAGAATCCTTGTTGCAAAAATACAAAGATGAGCTCACAACAAAAAAGTACGAGACAAAATTAAAGCGTATCAAAGATAAAAATGCAGACACAAATCTATATATGTCTGTTATTGGAGAGTTCTCAACGGGTAAAAGCACCTTTATCAATGCACTTCTTAGAGAAAACCTTTTGGAATCTCATATTTTACAAGGCACCACTACAATTAACACCGTGATTGAACATGGCGCTAAACTAAATATGATTATACATAGGCAAGATGCATTTGAAACCGAAAATCTAAACGTTGCTGGTTACTCTGAAGAAACAATCAGGGCGAGCATCAAGAGCATCCATAGTGGTGATACATCTCAATCGATTTCCAAGGTTGTTATTCGTCACCCATCTGATTTTTTAGAACAAGGTATAGTAATTATCGATACGCCCGGAACTAACACTCCAGACCTTTGGCACGAGAAGGTGACTCAAAATGCACTTAGGGGACTCTCCGATACCTCTATTATTCTGACTGCCGCAAATCAACCTGTTCCTGACTCCCTCGTTGGTTTTATTAAAGAAAACCTTAATGGCGTGATTGATCATTGTATTTTCCTTGTTACTAAAATAGATACGATTCGGCAGCGAGAACGTGACGAACAAATTGATTATATCAAATATACCATACAACAAAAGTTGGGTATAACGGATCCTATAGTTTTACCGTATTCTCCACTACTTGTCCTTGAGGATAAAACGAACGCTGAATCCACCTATCCTAAAAATGACAGAAATGATATACTTAATCTTTCATACGAGACAGAAGAATTGTTATATGCTTATATTAAAGAGCATAGAAGTATGATCATCAAAGAAAAACTTGCTCACTTGTTGAATGAACTTTTATCGGAAGTAAACCAAGATCTGACAAGAAGGAGACAGGAATATCAACAGCGAAGTAATGTGCTTAAAGCCAATACAAAAAAGGATTTAGATAAATTCAGCGAAGAATTTTGTACAGACCTTTTTCAATCCCATATTAATGAAAACCAAGCCGTTATTGGAGGTTATTTAAACAGCTTGTTTGAAGCGTTTAAAAAGGATATCATAACGATCCACGATAACCTATTCAATTGTACCAGCCAAGCACAAATCAAAAATTATCCTCAATACGTTGGCCAAATGCTGACATTTAGGAAAGATGATTGTTCAAAAGTTATGCACGGTATTATTTCTGATTTTGTCAAAAATTCCAATAGAATGGTTGAAAAATTCGTAATGGCATTGAATCGAGAATATAGTGGTTTGAACGCACTTTTACCGAGTAATTGGAAAAAAGAGCCTAAGATAGACAATATTTCGTTTGATGCTCTGCCGGATATAACAATCAGTTTGCCAGCATTAGATTCTGATGCAAAAATCGGTGGAGGCGTTGTTGCTGGAGCTGCAATCGGCACCGCAATAATGCCCGGCATAGGAACCGTTATTGGTGGACTTGTTGGTGGATTTTTCGGGTCTTTGCTTGGTCCGGATTTAAACACTGTAAAATCTCAAGTATGGAATGAGTCATATCCCCAAATAACCGAACAATACGATCAATTATACGATATCGTGAAAAACAAAATTATAGAATGCGCGGAAGTGGTAGATTCTCAAGCACTCTCCGTTATGGATTCACATTTGGATCGGTATAGGAATAAAATTGATTATCTTATTTCTTGTGACAAAAAAGAAAAAGCAGATATAGATCATAGAGTGAATATGATAGGATCTGATAGTGACAAAATTTCTGCATTCTTAACACAATTTAAATAATCTGTTTGCGGTGGGCTTCGGCTCACCGCTTTTTGCCAAGTTTGTGCCATTTCATTTTCGCCCATTGACTTGGGGGTTATCGGTATGATATAATAAGCACGGAGGGCAACCTCCACACAACCTTCCGTGCTTGCCTTTGAGCAAGAATAGTTGATCCGTGTATCATAAAGCTCCTTTGCTTCCCCGAGGAAGCATACAGAGAAAAGTGCCCAAACTGCCGTTGACAAAGAGGTACCCGTGTGGTATAATGATAGTGCAGAGGGCGAGAACCCCTGAATTGATTTTTGTGCACCGTCCAATAGGACACATTTTCGCGGCCATGCCGTGTAGCACATCTGGTTAGGATTGTATCTATGTGTTTGTAGGACACTGTGGGCTTTTTAGCTCGCAATGCACACGTTGTTATTTTTGTATGCGGTTATGATGCAACTATAATAACTATGTTTTAAGAATGAATCAAATTACGGGGTAAGTGTTTCTTCTCCCCTGCAAAGAAAGTTTCTATCTTGCCATTGAGCAGGAACAGTTTATCAGAGCCGTATGGCATAAAGGTTTCAGGCGCATTCACGCGCAAATTGTGTTAAGGACA
>JAFTSB010000024.1 GCA_017461945.1 Clostridia bacterium
AGGGGGCATGAGTGATCACTCCTTTCGGGGGCTTTGGTGACGGGGAATGTCGATACCTGTCACATTACAGGGTATGCGGAGTGAGGCAAAAAGGATCATGAAAAACAAAGAAAAAAGATCATCCTTAGGCGGCCTTTCCAGGCGGATCCCGGGATGATCTTTTTGGTTACTTGTGATACTTCGACCCTTTGGAGATCTGGTAGCACCGATACACCGCTTCATACAGGATAACCCGCATGAGCTGGTGGGGAAACGTCAGCTCGGACACCGACAGCCGCATTTTGGCGGCGGACTTGACCTCGGGGGCCAGGCCATGGGATGAGCCGATGATGAAGCAGAGCGTTCCACACTCGGCGGTGACGGATTCCAGCTTACGGGACAGGTCGGGAGAGGACATTTGCTTCCCTTCCACACACAGCGCGACGGGATAGGCACGGGGCGGTATGGCAGCAAGGATGGCTTTGGCTTCCTCGGCCAAGGCTTTCTTGATCTCGGACTCCGAAGGGTCATCGGGGAGGCGGACTTCCTTCAGCTCGACTTCCTCGACACGGCAAAGCCCGGACAGGCGTTTCTTGTACTCGGCGGCGGCTTCTCGGAGGTAGGATTCCTTTAGGTTTCCTACCGTGATGAAGCGGACGGTTTGAGGCATCATAGTGGCACCTCCTCGGTATCCAGGTCATACCGTGCGGGTATGGGCAGGGGGTGATCGGCTTCACCCACCAGCATGGTTACCTCGTGGGGAGCGGCAACGCGGATGGTGGTCTCGTAGCCTGCGAGTGTGGAAAAGGTCTCGTCGTGGGCCAGATCGGGGTAATTATTTTCCTCGCTCAAATGAGCCAGGAGAAAATTGTGGGTTCCCTGCCCGGCCAGCTCGGCGGCGAAGTCGGCGCAATCTCGGTTAGACAAGTGCCCGCGTTTTCCGCGAATGCGGAGCTTGAGGTCGTACGGATAGGGGCCGTACATGAGCATTTCCACATCGTGGTTGGATTCCAGGATCACCGATTCACACCCCGTAAGACCTTGGCGGATGTCCTCGGTCACGTATCCGATGTCGGTGGCCAGGCCCACGTTCACGATGTGGTCGCCGTCGGGAAAGGAAAAGCGGTATCCCACCGAGGCGCGGCTATCGTGGGGAGTGGCAAAGGAGGTGATGGTCACGTCTTCCACTTGGACCGTGAAGGGGGCGGATTGGTAGAGCACCAGGCATTTGCAAAGGGCTTCGGGGGGATTTCCTGCGTACCGCTGGGCGGATTTGAGCAGGATATGGATGGGGATGGGGTGCTTCTTGGTCAGCACCTCCAGGGCGGCGATGTGGTCCTGGTGCTCGTGGGTAATGAAGATGGCGTCCAGGGTATCCACATCGACGCCGATGGATTTCAGAGACTGGATCAGTGTACGGGTACACTTCCCCGCGTCGATGAGGATGCGGGCACCGGGGGTTTCCAGGTAGGAGGCGTTCCCCGCGGAGCCCGAATAGAGGGTACAGAGACGGTAGGACATGGTGCACCTCTTAACCCAGGAACAATTTCGCCAAATAGCCGTCCCATACGAACAGATACAGTGCTTCGCACATGAAGACTACCACGAAAGGAATGATGAGGGACACCATCCAACGGGATTTCTCGGCGCGGCGGCGGTTCCCTTCTACGAAGGCTTGCTTCTTTTCTTCACTCCATTCGAGGGGGAGCATATCGACGGTCACGTCCTTATTGATAAACGCACGGTTGTAGGCCAAGTAGGAAATGATGAGGACGGCGAAGGCTACGAAATAAATGATCATGATGGCCTTGGCCCATCCCAGGGCAATACAGCCGTAGTAGATGAACAGACGGGCAAAGGTCAGCCACACGACCGTCCACATGCGCTTTTTGACCTGGGGAGACAGGGGCTTAGGGTCTTTGGTTTCAGGGGGGAGATGGGGGCGGTTTCTATTAGGGGAAAACATGAATTCTCCTTGTGTATGTGGGATATGGGGATTAGAAAATTCGAGCGGCACCTACGGGACGGATCTTGAGGTCGTAGGTTGCGCCTGCACCAAAGGCGGCATCCATTGTGGCGGTAAAGGTTTCGACCAGCTCCTCGGGGACGTATGCCTGGACCGTACCGGCAAAGCCGCCGCCGTGGACACGGTATGCGGCACGTTTACCGCCCAGTACCTGCTCGCAGAGGCAGAGAGCCAGGGACAGACCCTGCTCGGCGACGTTCTTGGTGGTATAGACGTTCTGCAGGTAGCAGAAAGAAGATCTACCGGAGGCCATGACGCCGGCAAAGTACTGATCCACAGCGGCGTCGCGCGCGGCTACGTCGGTAGCCGCGATGGCGGCCTGGAGAGCGGCCTTTTGAGCGGTTACGCGGTCGTTCTCGGTGAAGAAGTGGAGAGCACGGAGAATGGCGCGGTCGCCTACCGTCTCACGAAGAGCGGGAATCGCGTCCATGACGGCCTGCTTATCGGTCTTGCGGAGAACAGGCTGACCCAGGTGTGCGGCAACGGCCTTCATCTCGGCGGGAACAGCGGCGTAATCATCGGTGAGGTCAGCATGGTTTCCGCCGGTATTGACGATGCAGAGATGGTAGCCGGCGGCGGTCATGTCAAAGGGCAGAGCATCAATGACGGGCGCGGAGGGATCGGCGAAGTCGATGGCTACGATGCCGCCTACGGCACAAGCAACCTGGTCCATCAGACCGCAGGGCTTGCCGAAGAACTGGTTCTCGGAGAACTGGGCGATCTTGGCGATGGTGACCTCATCCACCTTGCCGTCGTTGTAAAGATGGGATTCGATGGTACCCACCATATCCTCAAATGCGGCGGAGGAAGAAAGTCCCGAGCCCTTGAAGACGTTGGAGACGGTGAAAGCATCGAAGCCGCCTACGGTATAGCCGGCGTTCTCCAAGCCAACGCAGACACCTGCGATGAGTGCGGAGGAGTTGCCGAACTTAGCGGGATCGGGCGTTTTGGAGTTGGCCAAATCCACGACGTCCTCGTCGAATCCCTCGCTCTTGAGGCGGATGATACCATCGTTACGGGGGGAGGCTACGGCCAGTACGTCCAGGCTGATGGAGGCGGCGATGACACAGCCGTAGTTATGGTCAGTGTGGTTACCCGAGAGCTCGCTTCTGCCCGAAACGGTCAGCAGAGCGACTTCGCGGTCTGCGCCATAGAGGGATGCGAAATTTTCGACCAATGCCTGAATGCGGGCACGCTGGGCGATGGCACCGCCGGCAGAGCCGAGTGCGTTGAGGGTTGCGTCCAGTTCGCCTGCTTTCAGGGCGGCAAGAAGGGCAGAAACTTGGACGAGGGGCTTGTTTGTTACTTTGATTGCGGTCATGATGATGAATCCTTTCTGTATATTGGATATTGGAATATTGGAATGGAGCATAGAGACGCATTAGAAAACAATTCATTATACCATATTTCTATGGAAGATGCAATATCTACTTGTAAATTTTTCGGGACAAAAGTGTCAAAAATACACTGCGCGAGGGGAACGCCCTTGACAGAATGAGCTTTATGTGGTACAATTAGATAGAACTTGGCCGCTTTTCTCTGTGCAAGCCCAATGGATGCAATCGGGCGTGTATGGACGAATGTCTTCGCCGCATGGCCTGCGGCGGCCTTGGCTACGATTTGTACTGAGAATCCTTGCGGTGGTCCTTCCCGCGCCGTTTCTCGCGCCTCTCGTCCGACTGTGGTCTGCTCGGTCGGGAACGCGCGGCTCGGCGGTCTAGGATACACTGCTTGGCCGGCCACACATCATATATCATATATGGAGGCACGCATCCCTCTGCCCGCTAAGAAACGGAGGAACATTCCCTATGTTGACCCTGCAGAACACCGAGGCCATCCGCCGCATTGAGGAGGCCATCGGCTATACCTTCAACGACAAACGCTTGCTGATTCAAGTTCTGACCCGTAAAACCTACCTCAAAATTGATCCCGAGGCTCCCGACAACGAGGTGCTGGAATTCTACGGTGATACCTTGATGAATTACCACGTGACCAATTATTTTATGTCCAAATATGCTCACATGCTGGATGACGGTCTGTTTTTCATGCGGACGGTGGAGCAGTTCACGGATATGCGGTCTCACTACGTTTGCAATCGCTATCTGACCGACCGCATCAAGGCGATGGGACTGGCGCGCTACCTGCGGGCACAGAATCGGGACTCCGAGCTTCGCCGTGATGGGGAGAAGGCGTACGCCGATATTTTCGAGAGCCTGGTCGGTGCGATTTACTTGGATTCCTACCAAAACGATACCCTCATCCGTGCATTCATTCTGCGTCAGCTCGGGATTGAGCCCAAGCGGTTGCCTGCGGATATTGAGGCCTTTGATTACGATTCGCTGACTGTGTCGATCCCCGCGGAGGAGGCACCGATTGCTTTGGAGGAGCCCGAAACCATTGTGGATTTGGCGGAGGTTGAGCCCGTCGCCGAAGCGGTGCCCGATAAGGAAGTGCCTGCTTTGGAGGTGCCTGTTGTAGAAGAGATCCCGTCCGAGGCTGTTCCTGTAGCAGAGTCGGTGGCAGAAGAAGAACGCACAGAAGAGGGAATCCCTGCCGCAGAAAACATCGTCGCTCTGCCTGTTCCCGTTCCCACAGAATCGGTGACGGCTGTTGCCGTCATTCAAACCAAGCAGGAAGCCCTGGCGGCCTTCTGCCGTCAGTGGGGATACGATCAGCCAACCTACGGCGAGACGCCTCCCAACGCCCCCAATGCCCGTCCTGTGGCGGCTTGCACGATGAAATATAAGGACGCTAAGGGTAAGGTTGTCAAGATTAGTTTGAATGATTCCGGCCGTACCTTGGCGGAGGCCACCGAGAAGGCCGCGGCTAAGATGCTCAAGAGGCTGGAAAGGCAGACTGCAGAGACTGCGGCCAAAGCGAACAAGGCTGAGGACGAGCTTGCAGAGACTTCCCTGCCCGAGCCTGTTGCCGAAGAATCCGAGCCGGTTGCACAGCCCATGCCGGAGGTACGGGCGCCTGAATCGACGGAAACGACTGCAGAAGAAGTTGTTGAATCAGTGGCCGAGCCCGTTGCGGTGAGCACGCCCGAGGCGGAAACTGTTGAGGTGGCAGAACCCATCCCGGCCGATACGGTTGCTATTGCGCCGGCGGAAGAAAATGTATCCGTCGAAGAAGCGGTTTTGGCAGAGGATTCCCCGGTCGAGCCGAAGGAGGAAGCTATCCCCGAAGTCGTAACCGAGACTGTACAGACGGCAGAAGAACCGATTACCGCGGTGGAGACGGTACGGGAGGACGAGGCGATCGAGCCTGTTCAAATTGAAGAATTCGTTCAGCAGACGATGGTGCTCAACATGGATGAGGCCCCCGTCGAGGACATCAAACCCGCCAAGAATACGCGAAAGAAGAAGGCGGAGTCCTCCGATGATTCGGGTGATGTGAAATCGGCAAAGCCTAAGCGCGCTCCCGCGAAAAAGAAGGCTCCCTCTGTCGAGGACAAGCCTGTGGAGGACAACGCTGTAGCCGAGATTCCCTCCGAGCCTGTTGCCGAGGCTGATGTTGTTGCTCCTGCCAAGGAACCCAAGCCCCGCACACGGAAGCCGCGCACCAAGAAGGTAGCCGAGGTGATTGAGGCGACTGTGGAGACAGAGAAGACGGAAACGGAAGCTGAGTAATTCCCTTTTACAACATAAAACAACACGGCATACTTTTGACGGTGTGCCGTGTTGTTCTGTTCTTTCGTTAATCTCTTGCGGATCGCTTATTGCAAAGCTCCAGCTTTCCGTCCTCCATATGGTAGATCCGATCTGCGCGGTTGGCGATGGACATATCGTGGGTGACCATGATGAGGGTTTGGCCGATCATGTTTTTTGTCTCCAACAGGAGCTCCAAAACCTCGTCGGCGTTGGTGCGGTCCAGGTTGCCGGTAGGCTCGTCGGCAAAGAGGATGTGGGGCATATTGATCAGGGCGCGGGCTATGGCGACGCGCTGTTGCTGACCGCCGGACAGCTCGCTCGGCAGGTGGTGCAGACGGTCGGCGATTCCCAAAGAGGACACCAGCTTTTTGAACATCTCCTCATAAGAGGCGTTTTCCTTATTGCACATCAAGGTGGGGATGAGGATGTTTTCCAGGGCGGTAAACTGGGGGATGAGATTGTGATTTTGGAAGACCATACCCAGATAGTTCCCGCGGAAACGGCCCAACTCGTCGGCACTCATGGCGGTGATATTCTGTCCGCGGACCGTGATGGTTCCCGCTTGGGGACGGTCCAGGCCTGCCAGCAGGTGGAGAAGGGTGGATTTACCCGAGCCGGAGGCTCCCACAATGGCGATGAACTCGCCCTCGAAGACCTTCATGTTGGCGCGGTTGACGGCGGTGATGATCTCGTCGGATTGGGTATATTGGCGCACTACGTCGGTGGCCTCAAGGATCACGCGGTCGGGATTGATATGGGTGGCGGTTGCAGTAACGGTTTCCATATTTTCATTCCTTTCTTGGGAATCAATCGACTCGGCGCACGCCGATGTCGGGCTTGGTAAAGAGGCGGTACGGGAGCTCGCAGGACAGGAAGCCGCAGAGGACCGATACCAGAACGCAAGCGATCAGCGCAGGGAGGGAGAGTCTGAATTCATAACGGATGCTTTCAGTCAGATGGAGCCAAGGGAGCAGGGTGTTGACCGTAAAATAGACCAGGTAGTTACAGAGCAGGGCGATGGGGATGGTGACCAAGAACGCGATGCCGGATAGTACGCCGCCTGCCAGGCGATGCATTTTGGCAAAGGCGTTGTCGGGGGCTCCCAGGGCATGCAGGACGGCGAACTCGTTGCGTCGCTTGCGGTAGAACATGATTTGAGAGAAATACCAAACCATGGGGGAGATCGTCAGCAGGCAAATAGCCAGCGTGAGGATGACGGCGCGGTCATTTTTTTGGCTCTTGATGCTGGTCTCAAAGTAGTTTCCCGTTGGGGTGACCAACCAGTCCGAGAAGGAGTTGACCACGCGGCGGAGTTCTCCTTCGGCGGCGCGGACGGTGTCCATATCGGTTCCCTTATTCATGTAGATCTTGAGCTCGGTGCGGACGGGGGGACGCTCGGTAAGCTCGGTGTAATTGGCGTATCCCACGCCGAAGGTGATGTTGGATGCGGAATTCAAGCCATGGACCACGGCGCAGATGGTGTAGGTCTCGTAACGGAACTTAAAGAGCTTGATCTGCTCGCGGAGGAGTTGTTGGGGGTTCATCACCATGGGTGTAGGACCGCCCTCCTCGCAGATCGCTACGATGATCTGATCCCCGGGCTTGAACTTATAGACCCGGTCGTTGTAAACGTCTTCGCTGATGATGACGCCGTTTTCGGTGGACAGCACCGCGTAGGGGTCACCTTCGAAGGTAGCAAGATCATGCTGGATGAGATTGTCGATCCACAGCTGATCCACGGCGGTATAAGCGTAATTGTTTACGGCCCATTTGAAGCCCTCGGAAGCACGTTCGCTGCTGGAAACCTTGTAGTCACTGGCATCGTAGAGCTGGCCGGGCTTGAGGAGCAGGTGGGAGAGGGCATAGCCGCCGGACAGGCTGACGTCCCATTCGGCATGACTGACCCCCGGGACGGCTTCAAGCTCTTTCAGGAACAGGTCCACGTCGTAGCGGATGGTTTCGGCCTGGCCGAACGTGGGAGCCCAGGGCTCGTCGCCGATGATCTCCTCGTTCCCGTTTTCATCGACCTCGGGGACGACCTCTTCGTAATAGTTGGCGGGGCGGTAGGCGATCTGGTATTCATAGGGATCCAGGTTGTTGTGGTAGCTCTCCATATCGGCGATATACAAGCCTGAGATGAAAAAGGCGGCGAACAGGATGGCGGACAGGATCAAGCGCAGGTAGTATTTCCGCATCCGCCAAAAGCCGTACAGCTCGTATTTGCCGGGAAAATCCTCTCCGAACAGGTAGAAGGAGCGGCGAGGGGAGGAGACCAGATTGGTGTTGTCTCCTGCCTGGAGATGAAGGACGGGGGGCTTTTTCGACATTCTCCGCATGGGAAACCATACCGAGGCAAACACCGAGATAATACCGCCCAACAGCGGGATGAGCACCGTGGGAACCGAAAACCACAGGCCTACGCCGACGGGTATATAGAGAATGGCGGCGATGCCGATGCCCAGCAAGGCGGAAGGAACCCAGGTCAGCAGTGTGATCACCAAAAGCTCGCCGCCGGCCGCACCCATGAGCTTGGGAAAATCCGCTCCGCAGGCCATATAAACGCCGTAGATGAATTTGAAGTGATCCAGACGGACCAGGAACAGGACCAGCATCATAAAGATGGAGAAGGCCATCCACACAAGGGAGACGACCCAAAGCTGGACTGTGTAGGGGGTTCCGAAATCCTCATCGAAGGTGTAGAGGGGGGAGACGCGGAGCTCCCGATGGCCGACGGATACGCGGTTTAGAACGTCGCTCCGCACTTCGATGAATGCGGTTTCCAACCCGTAGGTGGGATCCAACACGATTCGACAGGAGTAGGTACCATCCAGGAGCGGTTCGCCGTTGTTGACCCAGTAGTAGCTTTCGATGTACTCATTCTCCCGCTTGATCTGGTATAAGAGCTGTTGGTCCAAATTGGCGTACTGCTCGTTATCCAGAAGGGCGACCTCTATGTGGTAGTCGTACTCATCGGCAACGGTTTTTTTGGCCTTATGCATGTTGGCTTCGGTACAGAGAGCCACGGTCCAGAATCCGGTAGTCATAACCAGCGCGGCCAAATAGAAGCAGATGTATTCCTTCCAGTTCGTCGTGACACTGCGGAAGGAGTTTTTGACGTTGGGTGGGTAGAGGACCGAGCCGATGGAGCGGAACAGGGTCGTAAGCCACTCGCAGAATCGTTTCGTGCGGGATTTCGTTGGCATGGTGGGACCATCCTTTCAATAGGGTATATCCGATACAATCAAATTGTATATGGAATATTATAGCACAGATGTGTGACTATTTTGTGTATGGGTGAAATGGCAGATTCGACAAAATAACAGAACTCTTTTTGGACAAATGGCCAGGGGGGCCATGTTACAGATACGGAGATTTCGGATCATTCGTTCCCCACCATACATGTCGCTGTTTCGTAGGGAAACGTTACTTCATAAACGGCAAGCATATATAAAACTTGTGAACATTTTGTAATCTTTCAGATTTCCTCTTGCAATTTGACGGGAAATAGTGTAAAATATAATGTGGGTATAAAGGGTGGATTCCACCCCGCCCTGTTTGTAAAAATAAAAAATAAGATATAAAGGAGACATGAACATGACCCCTACCAACAACAAGTTCGTCCTGGATTGGATCAACGAGATGGCCGCCATGACTCAGCCCGATCAGATCGTTTGGATCGACGGTACTGAGGAACAGGCAGAGGCTCTGCGTGCAGAGGCTTGCTCCACCGGTGAGATGATCAAGCTGAACCCCGAGAAGCTGCCCAACTGCTATCTCCACCGCACCGCCGTCAACGACGTTGCCCGTGTGGAGGGCCGCACCTACATCTGCACCCCCACCAAGGAGGAGGCCGGTAACATCAACAACTGGATGGATCCCGCCGAGATGTACGCCAAGCTGCACAAGCTCTACAAGGGCTCTATGAAGGGTCGTACCATGTACGTTATTCCCTACTCTATGGGTGTTGTCGGCTCTGACTTTGCAAAATACGGCATTGAGCTGACCGACTCCATCTACGTGGTTCTGAACATGCTCATCATGACCCGCGTTGGCACCAACGTACTTGAGGCTTTGGGCGACAGCGCCGACTATATCAAGGGTCTGCACGCTCGCGCTGATATCGACGAGGAGAACCGCTATATCACTCACTTCCCCGAGACCAACGAGATTATGTCTGTGAACTCCGGTTACGGCGGAAACGTTCTGCTGGGCAAGAAGTGCTTCGCTCTGCGTATCGCATCTTACCTGGGCCGCAAAGAGGGTTGGATGGCCGAGCATATGCTCATTCTCGGTGTCAAGTATCCCAATGGCGAAAAGAAGTATGTAACCGCTGCATTCCCCTCTGCCTGCGGTAAGACCAACCTTGCAATGCTCATTCCTCCCGCAGCCCTCAAGAAGGAAGGCTATGAGGTTGAGTGTGTTGGCGACGACATCGCTTGGCTGCGTGTTGGCGAGGATGGCCGCCTGTGGGCCGTGAACCCCGAGAACGGCTTCTTTGGCGTTGCCCCCGGCACCAACGAAAAGTCCAACCCCAACGCTTTGGCTACCACTATGCGTGATACCATCTTCACCAACGTTGTTCATGACACCAAGAACAACACTGTTTGGTGGGAGGGTCTCAACGATAATCCTCCCCAGCCCGGCAATGCCATTGACTGGAAGGGCAATCCTTGGGACTGCACCAAGTACGACAAGAAGGACAAGTCCACCTGCGGCGCTCATCCCAACTCTCGTTTCACCGCTCTGGCAGCAAACTGCCCCTGCATCTCTCCCGAGTTCAATAGTCTGAAGGGTGTTCCCGTTTCTGCTATCGTATTCGGTGGCCGTCGCGCTAAGACCGCTCCCCTGGTTTACCAGTCCTTCAACTGGCAGCACGGTGCGTTCGTTGGCTCCATCATGGCTTCTGAGACCACTGCAGCTGCAGCCGGTGCCGTTGGCGTCGTTCGCCGCGATCCTATGGCCATGCGTCCCTTCGTTGGTTACAACATGGGTGACTATTGGCAGCACTGGTTGGATATGGGCAAGAAGATCCCCAATCCTCCCATGATCTTCCACGTAAACTGGTTCCGCACCGATGACGAAGGTCATTTCATTTGGCCCGGATTTGGCGACAATATGCGCGTTCTGCTTTGGATCCTTGCTCGTTGCGAGGGCAAGGTTGACGCCGTTGAGACCGCTATCGGTTACGTTCCCAAGGCTGAGGATATCAACATCGAGGGCCTTGACATTTCTTTGGACACCATCAAGGGTCTGCTCTCTGTTGACACCGCTTCTTGGAAGGAAGACCTTGCTAACATCAAGGAATTCTATGCACAGGTTGGCGATCACGTTCCCGCCACGATGTACGAGGAGTTGGCTGCTCTCGAAAAGAGACTCGGCTAATCAAAATAAAAAAAGAACCGCCCACGGGCGGTTCTTTTTTTATTTAATCTTCCGGTTTCTTTTCCAATTTCAAGGGGTAGTCGCCAAGGTGTTCTACCTTAAAGCCATTGGACTTGTAGGTTTCATAATCAAAAGCCTCCAATTCGTCAATGGCCAACTTGTGGAATTCATAAAAATTCTTCCACCATTCGTATCCGCTTCCAAGCTCAGCTCCAAGATAGGCATCGGCAATATCACAGCCCATAGCAGGTGCAACATAAAACGCACCCATTGCCAGCACGTTTACACCGTTACCCGTAATAGCACGCAATGCAGCAGGAACGCTTTCGACTACGCCTGCGTGAACGTGAGGACATTTGGAAGCGGCAATGTGAATGCCCATGCCGGTGCCGCAAAACAGCAATGCGCGTTCAAAGTTTCCTTCGGAAATTTGCGCACCGACACGCAGTCCCACGCGATGGAACATATTTTCAGTATCATTGGGGTCACTCTCGGCCGTAACGCCAAGATCCGTGATTTTCCAGCCCTTTTCCTTCAGGTGTGCCACCACGGCTTCTTTCAAGGGATAGCCGGCAAAATCTGCACCCACAACCAAATATTTATCCTTAATGGTTTTCATTTCATTCTTCTCCTTTATGAATTTGTGTTTCATCCTTAATCACAAATCGATTCACACCTGTTGTCAGCTCACGCCCCCGGAAATTAGCCTTTATACCAACAGGAACGGTTACCTTGTACGTGAACTCGCCGTTTTGATAGCTCCATTCCACCTCGATGCGTCCTCGAACAGTATCTTCATAGCCTTTTACAAAACCAATTTCCTTCAGAAATGCCGGTTGCAAATCAATTTCTGCAAAAGCAGGAGCATTCTCCTTTGGAACAATACCCAACAAGGATTTGTAAAACCACGCCAACACATTAGAGAACATATGATGGTTGTGCGATCCCTTATCCTTGCCGTTCCAGATCTCCCAAAGCGTTGTGGCGCCATCCAGATACCAAGTTTTGTATCCGGGTTCGCTTTCGGTAATGATTTTATAGGCATATTCGGGGTGACCGCAAGCGGTGAGCGCATCATAAAGATACTGAATGCCGACCATACCACTGGTCAACTTAAATTCGTCCCTGACCACCGCTTCAGCCAACTGTTTTGAGATGATGTCACGTTCGCGATAAAGGCCAAATTGCAATAGCATAGCAAGAGCCGTTTGGGAGGTGACAGTCGCCTTCCCTTCATCATCCACGTACGTTGCAATAAATTCATCCTCGATCTGCTTGGTTTTGGCCTGCCATGTCCGATCGTCATCACCCTTCAGGCGATGTGCCAAGGTTGTGATACGCAAGGCTTTGATCAGATAGAAGTCGCGAACGAATTCCTTAGGGGTCAGCTTACTGCTTCCGCTCCCAAGCCAGTCTCCCAAAATAAATTCGTGATTTTCCTCCTTTTTCTGCCAAAGGAATGCCACGTAATGTTCAAAATATGGAATGGCGCCTATCAACATAGAACTATCGCCCGTGTATAAATAGGTGCGGTACGGCAGCTCGTATAGCAGATTATCGCATACAGGCCCCCAGTTATCTCCCCAACCGTGAGATGGGATTACGCCGGGCAAGGAACCGTCCTCGCAGGTATCAAGCTTGATATCCTCATACCATTTTTCAAACAGTGGCTTGATATCAAAATTGATCAGGATCTGCTCTGCCGTAGCGGCTGCATCGTTGGTCCATCCCAGCTTTTCGCGAGTAGGACAATCCGTCAGACTCCAGAACAGGTTGGAATAAGTAGAACGAATACCTGCTTGATAAATATAGTTTAAAATCGGGTTGCCGGATTGAAAATCTGCCGTTCGCGCCACGTCCTGATGAGTAAAATATGCACGGATCAGCGCAGGATCGGGTGCTTTGGAAAGTCCCTCGATCAGCACATAGCGAAAGCCGTGATAGCAAAACTTGGGCTTAAAGGTATCCACGCCGCCGGAAGCAATGATTTTATCCAAATGGAAGGGCGATTCGGGATAAAAATACGGCTTGTTCATACCGTTATATTTGAGGTGCATGTCCGCATCCAGATCCTCGCAATAGCGAAGCAAAATCTCGGCGTCGCGCGATTCCTGCACCGTGATCTGAATGTATCCAGACATGGTGACGCCAAAATCAACCAAATAGCCTTCATCTGTTTTTGTAATGAATACAGGTTTGATGCACTCCATCTCGCGCACGGGCTGGCAAGGCGTCAGCCGCAGCTCGGCACTTTGGGGAATCTCACGGCAATATACCGTCTGCCAATCTTGGTCATCGTATCCGTTCAACATCCAACTATCATCCGCCTTGCGAGCATCATAATATTCACCGCTACGCAAATGGCTATATATGATGGGGGATCGTTCTCTGCTCGTCTTCCAAGACGCGTCACTTTCCACCACTATCTTGCCGTTTACCGTTAAAGAAAGCAAAAACTGGGGCGCATCTCGCCAAGAAGCATCCTTGTGATGCCAAACCGTGTCAAAGGTTTCGTTAAAAAAGCCGTTTCCGGCCATAACTGCAAGAGTGTTTGTACCGGACTGCAAGAGCGATTTCACATCATAAGTATTGTACCAGAGCAATTTATTGTAATTGCTTAACGGAGAGATAAACAAATCTTGTGTAACCGGCTTTCCGTTGATGTAATAGCACGCAAAACCGGGGCTTTGCACCACAATTTGAGCCGTTTTTACTTCTCCTGCGATCTCAAATTCCTTTCGAAACATAGGAATCGGATCATAGAGTGAAAAGGTAGAAGGTTTTTCCTGCGCTTTGATGTATACGGCTTTGCCGAAATCACGATGTTTCATATCATCACCTCTTGGCATCATTATGACATATTGTTATGTTGTTTGTCAATATCCGCTTTTTTATTTTAATATCCAAATGTGATCTTTTTTTGATATCTGCATTGACAAAAATACCACACATCCACTATAATAAATATTATGATTATCCAAAATTTAATTATGACAAACGAAAGCTACACGCATAACAACTGGTTTTACAAGGATGTTTGTGTCGGATTTTCCAGATTGTATTATATTCTGGACGGCGATGCCTACTACGAGGAGAATGGGCGCAAAAATTTATTAAAAAAAGGACACATATACCTCACACCCGTCAAAAAGCCATTCACGTTATCTGAAAATCCGCAAAATAAATTGCTTCACACTTATGCGCACATCACCACTCTCCCTACCGTCAAGCAATTTACCGAGATTGAAGTGAAAGACGATTCGCCTTTGGCCGACGCCATTGCTCTATGGCGAAAATATATTCCTACAAAAGATACGGAATTGTTGACAAATATTCTATCTTTTCTGCTATCCTGCCTTGAAAAGATATCTATACAAGAAAATACAATCGCGCAACAAACCAAAAGATATTTAGATCAACACGATTCTACGCCCGATATGCAATCCCTGTGCAAAGCATTAGGGTATAGCAGAGAGCATATCACTCGCAGCTTTATAACAGCCTATGGCACAACCCCAAAACAATACTTTCGCTTATACCAAATGAACAAAGCATTAGAAAAACTGCTGAAAGGATATAAAGTGGGGGACGTTGCCGAAGAAATGCAATACGCCTCTCTTTATTCGTTTAGCAAGGCGTTTAAAAAATATTTTGGACTTTCGCCCGAAAATTACCTTCTGACATTAAAACAAGAAAAAACAGACGGAAAAACATAAGTTTTTCCGTCTGTTTTTTTAAAATCCTTCAAACTCATCCATGTCGGATTTTTTCAACGAATTCAGATAATCAGTATAGGAAATATCCAAAGTCTTTGTGGCAAAGTGATTGCGCCCCTTGTCACCCAAGGCCGTTTGCCATTCGATCACCAAGAAATGGAAATCCTCCATAGCCGGGATGGTTGCAATAGGCATAGCACAATCGGGAGTCACCGCGCACTCGCCAGATACCAATACCTGATCGATCAACGCATCGCGAACTGTGTAAGAAACCGACTGCTGCGTACCACCGTCCTGTACGGCAAACAATCTTTGCTCACCATTTTCCGGCTCGTCAAACATCAAGCACAGCGGTGCTTGCGATCTTTTAATGTATTGATATGCCAGTTTTTTGCAGTGATACCAGTCTACCACAGCATCCGAAACCTGGGGCCATCCATCCAACAAATTCCACCAAATAATACCGGTGCGGTGAGGCTTGCCCACGCGGAATTTTTCAATGAAATACTTTTTGGCTTCAGCCTGTGAAATCTGGCTTTGCTTGGCGAAATCTATCAAATTGTCCGCTTCGGCGCCAAAAAGTGTACGCACCTGCTTGACCATCAGCGGAATGCGATAAGCATAGGGAGAAGCGGGGGCGGTATCCATAGAGGCTGCGTGAATCAGATACTCGGGCGTACCGTTATCCTGTTCATCCAGCATGGGATAAAGGCTTTCGGACGAAATAAACCTTTCAAGAGACTTGGGCGAAGGACATCCGTGATAACCAATTTCCGATGCAAAGCAGGACTTTGCCCCTTTATAATACTTGCCCTTAAAATAGTCACGAGGTCCCCACAAATGATCCTCAGGGGTAGCGGCGCGTTGCTCGAAAGCAATGTTATCCACATAGGGTGAGGACGGAATATAGGGGCGTACAGGATCGTAATTGCGCACCACCTCCGGCAAAATGCGGCGCGTGGCGGGATTGTCGTTGGGATTTGCCTTGTTTTTCATCCAGCTCTTGACAAAAACATCCACCTCGTTATCCCCCGCCCAAAGAGCCAGAGATGCGTGATTGCGCAAACGCTTAACAACAGCAATTGCCTCCTCGCGCAAGGCAGAAAGAAACGGATCGCTTTCGGGATAGATGGCGCACCCCATACCGAAATCCTGCCACACAAGAATGCCCTTTTCATCGCAGAAATCATAGAAGGCATCATCCTCATAGACATTGCCGCCCCAACAGCGAACGGCATTACATCCGCTATCTTCCAGCAAAGCAAGCGCTGCCGGCAATCTCTCCTTGTGACGGCAAGGAAATGCATCCAGGGGGACCCAGTTTGTGCCAAGACAGAAGATCTTTTTCCCGTTTACGATAAAACCGAACTTACCTTCTCCCTTCTCGTTCAAAACAGAGCTGCGTTCCAACTCCACCGTGCGAACGCCGAAGCGGAAGGACTTTTCATCCAGCAATTGATCTCCTCGCCACAAACGGAAGGTCACATCATAAAGGGGTTGCTCACCGTAATTCTTAGGATACCAAAGCTTTACGTCGTTCGCTCGAATCGACAGGTTTTCATAGGTGTGATAAGGCTTTTTCTCTTTGTGAAAACGACTATCGCCGCAAATACCATCCACGGTGATACGCAGATCCTGTAACAGATCAACGTTGGTTGTAAACTGCACAAAAGCGGTCAGCTCTGCATAGCCATCCGTTGGCTTTACCCGGGTGGTATACAAATAGCACTGCTCCAATCTTTCATCGGATTTTTGCACCAAATAGACCGGTTTCCACAAGCCACCGGAAACAAACCGAGGCATAATATCCCATCCAAACATATAGGCAGCCTTGCGATAAGCCAGTGATGCCTGGTTGTAATATTGGGTACGATTCAAAGGAGTCAACTCAACATCGCGAGCGGCAATCATAACAGGTGTAATATGTACGATCAGCTCATTCTTTTTCTTTTTCAAATGGTACTGAAGGTGGTCACATTCGTGAGAAATCAGCATATTTTCGGGCCACATAACAGGAGTCCCATTCAAATAGACCTCTGCCACGGTATCAACACCTTCAAACAACAGCACCGTGTTGGGTGTGATCTCCTCACAATCGAACGTGGTATAATACCACAGGTGACGATTTTCATACTGGCGGTAAGCCAATGGATTTTCGCCGAAATATGGGTCGGGGGCAAGTCCGGCAGCGTAAAGATCCAGCTCCATACATCCAGGAACAGAAGCCGAAATTTTCAAATACGGCGCCTTTTCCAAATCGGCAATTTTATTGGGTACAAAGCCGTTTTTGACTACATCAGCGTGCGGAGCTAACAGCAGTTTCCAATCTTTAATCTCGATTCTCTTCTCCATATTTCTCTCCTCTCAACTCTTTATAGCATCCGCCGCAACGGCCAAAGCTGCCATATCACCGATGCTTTCATCCAGTGCAGCGGGAAGGATTTGGCATACCTCCAAAGAATACGGGATGCATTCTCTGGACAGCACCTCCTCCATCGCGGGGCGCAACAGATCTTCTGATCTTGCAAAAATACTGCCGATCACGATCGCCTCGGGGTTCAGAATATCGATCAGCAAAGCTAGCCCCTTTCCCAAATAATGACCACAAAGGCGATAAGCCTCCTTGGCCGTCTCATCGCCGGCATACGCCGCCTCGGCAATGCTTTTGGCTGTTACCTCGGAAAGTTGATCGTAGGATTGACAATACGCGGTTTTTATACCGCATTGCAGCTTTTCCATGGCAAGCGTTCTACCGATCTGTGCCAAACCGCTGCCGCTGCAAAATCCCTCAAAGGAGCCACGCTTGCCAAAGCCTACAGGGCCGTTTTCGTCCAAGCGCATATGGCCAACCTCACCGCCAAAGCCACAAGCGCCATCCAGCATTTGGCCACCGGCGATAATACCGGCACCCATGCCGGTACCAAAAGTCAAAAAGACCATATTTTCGGTTCCGCGTCCGGCACCCCATTTCCATTCGGCTAAGGCGCAAGCGTTAGCATCGTTTTGAAGTCTGACACATCCATGATATTTATTTTTAAGATATTCCACGATCTTAACCTGATCCCAACCACGCAAGTTTGGCGGTGACAGGATCACACCCGTGCGAGAATTCAGCGGGCCACCGCAAGAAATACCGATAACAGAAAAATCGTCTGTTAATTCCTCGGCAAGCGTGCACATCCGATCGATCATCTCATAGGGAGATACCGAAAGATCAGTGGGAATGACCTTTTTGCCCTCGATTTGCAATATACCGTTTTTTTCACATCCTACACATACGGCACATTTTGTTCCACCAATATCAAAGCCAATCATAAATGCTCTCCTTTAAGGACTTTAATTCATTATACCTTTTTTCAAAAGGTTTGTAAAGTGAAAAGAAGCAAAAATACAAAAGGCAGTCGCTTTGCGACTGCCTTTTGTATTGGCAAGGAAGGATTACAGAATCTTTTCCTTAACCTTGGAAGCCTTACCAACGCGATCACGCAGGTAGTAAAGCTTAGCGCGGCGAACCTTTGCCACACGGATGACATCAACTTTTGCCACGTTGGGCGAATGGATGGGGAAGGTCTTCTCCACGCCAACACCGTAGGAAACGCGTCTAACGGTAAAGGTCTCGGAGATACCGCCGCCATGCTTAGCAATAACGGTGCCCTCGAAAAGCTGAATTCTCTCCTTGGTACCCTCAACGATCTTGTTGTGGATGCGCACAGTGTCACCAATGCGAATAACCGGTACCTCTTCTTTAAGCTGCTCGTTTGTAAAAGCCTGAATCAAGTTCATTTTATGGCCTCCTTAAAATCCGGATGTTCATGCAGAGCTGCGCAGCGGACCACCCTTATATTCGTGTGAACACACAACGTGTATTATAGCATAACTTTTGATAAAATGCAATACCCTTTTTGATATTTTTTTGAGTTTTATGCTTCTTTTGGCAGGTTTTCTGCACCGGTATGACCGCCCTTATCGGTAAAATCACCTTTTTTGCCGTTTTGCATCCATCGCATTACAAACAGTGTGCCGATCATCAAGACGATGGCCACAGGGAGAGACACCCACCAATAAATGCCAACGCTTTGCAAAACACCCGCGATCACATAAGAAACAAAGGATACGGTAGCCACTGTCATAGCATAAGGGAGCTGGGTTGCCACGTGCTCTACGTGATTGCATTGCGCACCTGCAGATGCCATAATGGTGGTGTCAGAAATGGGCGAGCAATGGTCGCCGCAAACGGCGCCGGCAAGGCACGCCGACATTGCGATGATACCAAGCTCGCTATCCAGGCCAATACCGGCCTGGACAATGGGAATCAAAATACCAAAGGTACCCCAAGAGGTGCCGGTTGCAAAGGCGAGGAAGCACGCAATCATGAAAACGATAGCAGGTAAAAACATTTTGAGAGCGCCTGCGTTCTCCAGCAAATTCTTGACAAACACATCAGAGCCCAAAAGGCTTGTGGTATTTTTCAAGGCCGTTGCAAAGGTCAAGATCAAAATTGCAGGCACCATCGCCACAAAGCCCTTTGGAATGGCCTCCATAGAAGCTTTAAACGTGATAAGCTTACGCGCTATCAGATAGGACATGATCACAATCAAGGCGATCAAAGAACCCCAAGGCAATGCCACGGTAGCATCGGTCGCGCCGAAAGCACCCGTCAAGCTCCATTGGTATTTCCCGGGTGTGAAAAATCCTCCCACATACAATAGCGCCGCGATACAAGAAACAATCAAAACGCCAATCGGGAGAATCAGATCCATCACCCGCGCACGTGCATGATGTTTTTGTTCACTCTCCTCTTCCTTCCCTTCTGCGGCTCCCAGATCTCCATTCAACGCCTTAAATTCCACACCGGCCATTTTACCGTAATCAAAGCCCATCAAGGTGATTGCGATCACGAACGTAATGGTTAAAAGCGAATAAAAATTGTACGGAATGGCGCGGATAAAAGCAAAAATACCGTTTTCTTCTCCCACATACTTGGTAACAGCAGCTGCCCACGAGGAAACAGGAGCAATCATACAGATCGGTGCTGCAGTAGCGTCAATAACATAAGCCAGCTTAGAACGAGAGATTTTGTGCGTATCGGTCACCGGACGCATGACGCTGCCCACCGTGAGACAGTTAAAATAGTCATCCACAAATATCAAAACGCCAAGGGCAAAGGTCGCTAAAATTGCCCCAATACGAGTCTTGACATGCGATTGCGCCCATTCCCCAAAGGCCCTGGAGCCGCCAGCCCGGTTCAATAGTACAACAATAGCCCCCAAAATGACCAAAAAAGCAAAGATACCGGCTGTACCGGATACCGCAGCAATCAAGCCGTCACTCACAATATGATCCATTGCCTTTACGGGATTAAAATCGGCAGCAAACAACGCTCCTGTTACAACACCCACAAATAGCGAGCTGTAGACCTCCTTGGTCATCAAAGCAAGCCCAATGGCAATGACAGGCGGCACCAAGGACATAAAGGTTGCATAATACGGTCCTTCGAGACAGTCACCGTTGCGTAATGTAATCGACAAAATCACAACAGCAATCAGCGCCAGTGCTGTAATGGACAGATTTCGGATTGTCTTTTTCTTCATTTTCCGCTCCTTGACAATAAAAAGCCGCAGCGAAATCGCTACGGCAAAAATATCCTATAGGCACTTTTGTCGATAGCTCTCCACTTGCGTGACAGTACGAAGCATATTTTACTCCGTCCCAACCAACAAAGGCCGGAAAGCCTTTGCAGATTTCGGCAAAAACGCCTTTCACACGCGATGTTTCCGCATCTCTTACGTGTTACTGATCGGTTTTGCGCCTCTATCAAATATTCCATGTTATTATACCGAAACCGCCCACTTTTGTCAATAGCGTTTTTTCTTTTTTGTTGCTTTTTGAAGAAAAACCTCGACAGTCTGACGCAAAAATCGAATACCCGCCTTGATGTCGTGGCCAAACGGCAGCAAGGTTAATGGTGTACAAATGACCGCAAGAAGCATATGACCCGATAAGACGCCTCCTCCTATCACCAAAAGGCATATTACAGACAACACCAATTGATGCATCCTGCCGTGAAAATAAAGAATGGTTCGGCAATGCCATATCCGCCACAGAAACAGCGTTACATAAGACACCAAAGTGGCCAATACTGCACCGTCCGCCCCCAACGGCGGCACCAACAGTAACACCAACACTATATTGACAACTGCGCCAAAAAGCGCGGTCAAAAAAGAGGCTCCCGATCGCAGCTTAACCACGTATACGCTACCCAAAAAAGATGACAGCGCTGAAAATAAGGTTGCCAACGCCCAAAACGGCACAAACCGAGCAGCCCCGGCGTATTCTGGTGCAAAGATGCGTTGTACGATCGGGCGTGAAAAAAGCATCATCAAAGCCACCGTAAAGCACAGCAAGGGCAAAAGCACGCCATACATTTGATCAAAGCGTTCCCCTCTTTTTTCTTCTCGCTCTTTGATGGCAGAAAAATGCCACGCCTCCAAAAAGATACCGGCGGCAAAGGTTAATAAAGCCGGGAGCTTTCCTGCCGCGGCATATAAGCCAACCGTAACATCGCCGTGAAAGGTCAATAAGATATAACGATCAAAATACCCCAGCGACCACCACAGCATAGCCGTTGGAACCAATGGCAAGGCGTATCGCAAGATTGCCGGAAACAAGTTGGGATGTTCTTCTACTTTTTCAACTGTTTTTTCTCTGCGTAAAAACAGGTATAAAGCGATCAGCAGTGCCGTGACGCCGTCAGCAATAAAAACAGCCATCAGATATCCGATCACACCAAGATTCCAAACTGTCAGGAACATACTGGCCAACGCCACCATAACTAAGGTACAAAACAGTTGTCGGATCGCATATACCAAATATTCTCCCTCGGCCCGTAGCACATGCGCATAATAGCTGTGAAGCACAGACAAAAAAACGTAAACCCCCAAATACAAAAGATATGGTCTTAAAACTTCAAACAGCCATAAAAACGGCAAAATAATGAAAAACAATCCCAAACCAAGCCATAGAAGCTTGCGGCCAACAGCGCGCACATTATATTCATTTTCGCCCCCTGCCACAAAGCGGAACACCGCCTCCGGCACGCCAAGGGAGGCAAGCGGCATCAACAATACCGCTGTATTGATTAAAATTTCCACCGTGCCAAAAGCTGCCGGTGCAAGATTAGCGGTATACAGAGGCATCATTAAAAACACGGCAAGCTTTGAGATTGCTGTACTAATGCCCAAAATAACAATGTTAGAAAGCAAACGCCCCTTTTGCGCCATAATCCACATCCTACTTTACATATTTTATTATAATGTGTGCGAGCTTGTTGCTTTACAACCCAGAGAAAATTCGCCAATAAACTCTTGTCAGCAAAAAAGAAACATGCTATAATAAAAAAACAAGGAGGAAGTGCACTATGTCTCATTCCATTTTGAAAGAAAAAGCCAATATTGGCCCATGCATGGATGTCAAAGCTCACAAGGGCTTGCTTTATGCCATTCAAAACAGCACCCAATGCCCCGACGGTAGACTTTGCGTGCTTTCACCTGATTTCACTTTACTGCATACCTATGAGGGCATTGGAAACGCGAGACAGATCGAAATGGCAGGCGACGTAGCGGTCATTACGGCGCGCGAGGACGGTCTTTGGCTTTTTGACGTTTCCCTCCCCACCCCCAAGCTGCTTTGCCATTATCAAACCGTTGAATTCGCCACAGGCGTGGCACTTTGGGCAAATTTTGCTTTTATCAGCTGCCGCCAATTCGGCGTGCAAATTTTGGATATTTCGGATCCTATCCATCCCATACACATCGGCATCATCCGCAACGGCGAGATCCAATCTGCCACAGTTGCTGATGGCATTTTGTATGGTGGCGCATGGGGCGAGATGAAGGTAATCGTGGTTGATGTTCACGATGTGTCAAACCCTATACCGCTTTCCGAAATTCCTTTGATGGGCCGCGGCGACGGCGTACACGTTAAAGACGGTATTCTTTACGCCGCAACGGGTCAACACGCCAGAGGGCTTTTGAATGTAACGGATAGAAACGACCCAGCCTTTGGTATGGGAAACGGTATAGAGACCTTTGATGTGCATGACCCCTCGCACCCCAAGCGATTGAACAGCAAATTCTTAGGAAAGGGCTACTGTATGTCAGTGGATATGTGGGAGCCTGCGATTTATGGCGACACTTTGGTAGTCAACAACTCTATTCTTGGCGTTTTTGGCTTATGCCCCGCCACCTTTGAAGAACAGTTTTATTTCATTCCCCCGTCTTTGTCTGACAAAGAGGATGCCGTTACAGGTGTGACCAGCTTGAATGGTGACCTATTTGTCGCCACTGCCTTTGGTGACCTTTATGCACACCGCAAAATGGGCCTTGGCGATCAAGCACCTAATCTAACCGATTTTCAAATGGCGATAAAACCACAGCCATTTACCTTTGCTGGCGAAGGTAACGCTACGCTTGCGGTTCGATACAGCGGCACGTTTCCCGTTTTGGAAATGGCAGAAGCCCCCGATTGTCTGGTCCTTGCCTGCTGCGAAGGTGGCGTGCATTTGCTTGACAAGCAAACTTTTGCGCCCCTTTTTCGCATTAAAACGGCCGGCGTGGCCCACGACGTAAAAATACACGGCAACAAGCTATTTGTAGCCGAGGCTTCGGCAGGCGTTGAGATCTTCTTGCTGGAGGGCGCGTATGCCACCAAAATCGGACAATTTGCGATTGATAAAGCCATTTATCAGCTCCAGTTAAGCGACAGCGGACACTATCTCTCCTGTTGCTGCTCGGGCAATCAGCTCAGAATGTTTGACGTCAGCGATCAAGCCAATGTTAAGGAGCTGTATTCCCGAAAAGAACACGTCGGCTGTCTTTACGGCAACAATTTTGCCACCAATCAATTAAAGGATGGCACAATGCTGATGTTTTGGCACCGCGACGGTCTGTTTTATACCAACCCCGATAAGGGTGATATGGAATTCCACAATATTTATTATCCCAAACGAAAGGGAGGCTGCAGCTATTGCGCCGGTCACGGCATTGAGACTGACGGCGAACACATTATTTACACTGACGGTGGCGGCTATGTCTTTTTACCCATCGAAAGCGTGCCGGAATTCCTTGAGGACGTGCCCCATTACAATGCGGAAAAGAAATTCCGTGGGCTGTTGACCCTTGGCAACGACTTGATGATCGCCGCCAACCGTGCCGCAGGTGTGATAACAGTCCTTAATGTGACCGAACTGACCAAACCACGGATCGTTGCCACGCTCACCACCAACGCTTCTCCCTCCAAGGCGATTTTCGTAGAAGAGCGCATCCTGCTTCCCGGCGGTCGCGGCGGATTGCTGGAATTGACAGTATAAGAGAAAGGTCTCCCCGTTGAAATTCATAAAATGATCCGAGTTGAAAAGAGAACAACAATGAAGCGTTTACTATGTTTGTTACTAATACTTTGTCTCTTAGCAAGCCTTTACTCCTGCAGCAAAAAACCGGTTGAGGAGACCAACTTTCCCACGGAGATGGAAGCATTACACCCTATTGTTGAAGGCACGCGAATTCCTTTTAAGCGTGTAGCAATCGTTGAAGACAACCGCGCCTCTCATTTGGCCTTTGTACTGCGTAGCAAGGAGGAGGTAGAAGAAGCCATAGAGAAAGGCATCATCCAAAAGAAAGAACTGCAAAACGCGCTGTTGCAAAAGGATTATGAGCTATATCAGATTCTTGGCATCAAGCACGTTACCAATACCACCCGTGCCGGATGGGGCGAGGATATCGTCACCGAGCTGGTAAATACCGGCGAATTGACCGCCGTTTATTCCTTTACACGTGCCGATCTCCCTGAAAACAGCGAGCAGAATTGGATTGAAACTGCTGATGTTGTCGGTCACGTCACCATTATGCTGATCAGAAAAAGCGATTATGATTTTTCTGATTGTGAGGACAATCTCAACCTTGACTTTTCAAAAAAGCGCTGCTATACCCTTTACCCCGATCGGGTTGAGGATATGTAAGCACGCAAAAGGCCCTCGGCTGTGCCGAGGGCCTTTTCGCTTATAGATGCAAATGCGTTGCAATGGTCAGATGAGAATCGTGGGAATACTCCACAGGGATCAGCTTTTCACCATCAAAATGCACGATGGAATAGGATGCGTTGGAGGCGTAATCGTGCTTGGCAGTTGCCTCTTCCTTGGGTGTGCCGGAAATGATGGCCCAGAAAGTACGGATTACGGCGCCGTGGGCTGCAATCAGAACGGTTTTGCCGTCATTTTCGCGAGCGATCTCAAAAACCTTTTGATAAAAGCGCTCGCCGCTTTCCCAAATGTTTTCACCGCCGGGGATGGTATAGACCAATTGGGTTTTTTTGAAATGCTCATACTCAGCAGGGTCTCTGCCGTTCAGCTCGGCAAAGGTGATGCCCTCCCATTCGCCACAATAGGTCTCTCGCAGCTCGGGATAAGCGTTAACCGTCAGTCCGCGCTTTTCGGCGTGGGGCTTGGCAGTTTCAAAGGCGCGACACAGATCGCTGGAGCAAACCACATCGATCTTTTCGTTTGCCAAATAATCTGCGGTCTGCATGGCCTGCTCAAGACCCAACGCGGTCAGCTTATAATCGGTCCAGCCGGCGATCACACCCAGCTCGTTGGCCTCGCTTTCGCCGTGACGTACGATAATCAGCTTTGTCATGATCAGTCGCAGTTCTCCCAGTTGTGATAAACGTTCATGACGTCATCATCCTCTTCCAGCATTTCAACCAGCAAGCCCATAAACTTCAGATCGTCATCTGCGGTCAGTTCAACAGAGGTCGAAGGGATCTTATCCTTTTCGGCAGACATAATGGCGTATCCTGCAGCCTCCAGAGCTTCTTTTACAGCATAGAGGTCATCTACAACGGTATAGATCTCAAACACACCGTCAGCAGCAGCAAAATCCTCTGCTCCGCTCTCCAATGCGGTCTCCATCAGTTTATCCTCGTCAATGTCGCCATCCTCGTTGTTAATGATGATAACGCCCTTGTCCTCAAACAGGAAGGAAACGCAGCCGGAGGTGCCCATATTGCCGTGATACTTGTTAAAATAGGAACGAATGTTACCTGCAGTGCGATTACGGTTGTCGGTGGTGGCCTCTACAATAACGGCAACGCCGCCGGGGCCGTAGCCTTCGTAGGTGACCTCCTCATAATCCTCACCGGTAGAGCCCATTGCCTTTTTGATAATACGCTCGATATTATCGTTGGGCACATTGTTGGATTTTGCCTTTTGAATCAGGTCACGCAGCTTGGAGTTGGAGTTGGGATCTCCGCCACCAGCCTTTACGGCAACGGCGATCTCCTTGCCGATCTTGGTAAATACTTTTGCCTTTTGTGCATCGGTCTTTTCTTTCTTGTGCTTGATATTAGCCCATTTGCTATGTCCGGACATCTTCTTATTCTCCTTAAATCTTTTCCATTTTTCTCATGCAAATCAACGGGAAGGCGTTTCCAAGCACTTGGTTGACCGCACGGGTGATCTCTACGCGCGTGGCGCGAACAGTTTCGTCCTCTGCGGAGAGGATCTTGCAGTTGTGATAGTAACGGTTAAAGGCGGCGGCCACATCCAAAATGTAACGTGTGATCACCGAAGGCTCATAGTCAGCAATGGCATTAGCCACCTTTTCAGGGAAGCGTGCCAGCACCTTGATCAGCGAAATCTCCTCAGGAGCGGTAAAGACGGGCTTTTCGCAAGTCAGCTCACCCGCCTTGCGCAAAACAGCACAAGTACGTGCATAGGTATACTGCGCATAGGGGCCCGTGTTGCCGTCAAAATTCAGCGCATCCTCCATGACAAAATTGATATCCTTGATGCGGCTGTTGGACAGATAATAGAACACGATCGCGCCAACGCCAACGGCCTCTGCTACCTCAGCCTTGTTTTCAAGGTCGGGATTCTTCTCCTCCATAATAGCGCTGACTTCCTCAATAGCGGCCTTGAACAGATCCTTGAGCAGCACCACGTTACCGGTACGGGTAGCAAGCTTGGCGCCGTTGATGCTGACCGTGCCGTAGGGCACGTGCACCAATTGATCAAACCATTCATAGCCCATCAACTCCAGCACCTTAAACCATTGGGCAAAATGCAAGCTTTGACCGTTGGAGGTCACATAAATGGCCTTATCAAAGTGATATTCGTTTTTGCGGTAAACGGCAGCAGCAATATCACGAGTGGGATAAAGCGTAGATCCGTCGCGCTTCAAAATCAGACAGGGAGGCATATTGTAAGCCTCCAGATCCACGATAGAGGCACCGTCATCAATCTTCAAAAGGCCCATATCGCGAAGCTTTTGCACTTGCGCGGGCATTTTATCGGTATAAAAGCTTTCGCCCTTATAGCTATCAAATTCGATGCCCAGCTGCCGGTAGGTCTTTTCATATTCTGCCAGGCTGATCTCAATAAACCAGCGCCATAGAGCCAAATTTTCTTCATCGCCAAGCTCCAGCTTGTGGAATTCAGCCCGCGCTTCGTCGCCAAGAGCAGGATCGGCAGGAATGCCCTTTTCTTCGTTGCCCGAAATGGCGTTGTTGATCTTCACATAAAGCTCGACCAGCTTGTCGATGCCCCCCTGCTCGATCATCTCTTTATTGCCCCACTTCTTATAGGCAACGATCAACTTGCCGAACTGCGTTCCCCAGTCACCCAGATAGTTGATGCCGACACAGCTATAGCCGACAAACTCGTGCAGTTTTTTCAGAGAGTGTCCGATCACTGTGGTGCCCAGATGACCGATATGAAAGGGCTTAGCGACATTGGGTGAGGAGTAATCCAAAACTACGGTTTTTCCCTTACCCTCATCGCTGCCACCATAGCGATTCCCTCTTTCTTTGATGTCGGCAAGCACATGCTCCAACAGATACTGGCCGGACAGCGTGATGTTCAGATAGCCATTTACAGCCTCTGCCTTGCCCACGCATTCCAATCCCTGCAACGAGTCGCAAAGGGTAGCCGCGATCTGCACGGGAGCGCGACGCAGCGTGCGGGAAAGCTTGAAGCACGGCAGCGCCAAGTCTCCCATTCCCTCATCGGGCGGATATTCCAGCATAGCGATCAGTTCCTCTACGCCGGGTGCCGCAGGTGCACCAAGAGCAGCAATGCCCTCGGCAAGTCTTGCGGCAATCATTTTCTTCATCGTCAGCATAATAGTCCTCTTAATTTTAATATCTTTGACAGTTTATTATATAACAAAGCTTGACAAGAATCAAGTACCCCTGTGATTTTTATGCACCTGCCACGGAAATTCCGCGGATCAGCACATCGGGAGCGGCCGTACCGGAAACCGAAGGCATCCCCATTTCCACATTATTAGCAACGCCATCAATAGCCTTAAGCAGATCAAAAAAGTTACCTGCGACAGTAAAGCTGTGCACCGGAGTGGTCAGCTTACCGTTTTCCACCCAAAAGCCGGCGCTTTCAATAGAAAAATCTCCAGTAACGGCATTCGAGCCCGCATGAAGACCCTTCAGCTCGGTAATATACAGGCCGTTCCCCATTTTTTCACGCAAGGTGTCGGGGCTATCGCTACCGGGAGCAATGCGCAAGCAGTAAGGACTGATGGAAACCGGATCGGCGATCGAGCCGCGTGCCGCATTTCCGGTGGACTCTTTACCTGCTTTTTTGGCGTAGGTCAAATCATAAAGCAGCGTTTGAAGAACGCCGTTTTCAATCAGATTTTTCTCCTTGGTAGCAACGCCCTCTGCATCAAAAGGCATTTGCATGGTGTTTTCGGCATAAAAAGGATCATCCACTACGGTCAGCAGATCGCTGGCAACCTTTTGCCCTTCTTTGCCTGCCAGAAGCGAAAGGCCGAGCATGGCGTTTTTTCCGCTAAAGATGCCGGAAAAAGCGCTAAGCAACGTTCTTACCTGCTTGGCAGAAAAGATCACATCATAGCTGCCGGTCTTAACCGATCCGGCTCCAAGGCGTGCCAATGCCTCGGCGGTTGCCTTTTGTGCCAGATCGCCATCGGTATCCACGCCGGGCGCAAAGGCAAAGCCAAAGGAGGGCTCTTTGCCATCGTTTACAATGGCCTCTGCGTAAGTGTAGCTCATGCCGGCACTGTGAGACAGGTCCAAGCCCTTAGAGTTGGCCAACGATACGCTGATGTTGGCAGCTCCCGCCCCGGAGGAGGTACCGTCAGTCATCATCTCGCTTGCGGCGTAAAGCTGCTCCTGTAGCTGCAAAGCGGCATGCCGCAAGGTTGATGCCTGGGGCAATTCCGAAGCCGTCACCGTTACTTTGCGATAGGCATCCTTACCGGAGCCTTCAAAGAAAATGGGAGTTTCGTCTGCATCGATCACACCGGTATTGGCAATAGCGCGAGGAACCAACTCGATCAACTCCTGCTTCTCCAGACATTGTGTAGAAGCAGAACCAATGCAACCGTTCACAGCACATCGGAAGGAAATGCCCCCCGTGGTGCCGGAGGTGCAGGAGGAAAGCTCGCGATTCAGTGCCTCGGCAGAAGCATCGCTTGCCATACGGAAATAAACATCATAATCCGTCAATCCTGCTTTTTTGGCTTCGCCAAACAGGATCTCTTTCATTTCAGAAAAATTCATGAGCGACCTCCTACCGTGATTTTCGCAACGCGGATCAAGGGCTGACCAACGTCGGTGGGCACACTGCCGCTGGAGGAGCCGCACATGCCCTGCCCTGTGGCCATATTCTGGCCAACCATATCAATGTCTTGCAGAATTTGAGATCCGGTACCAATCAAAGATGCACCTCTCACAGGCTCGCAGATCTTACCGTTTCTCACCAAATAGCCCTCGGTCACGGCAAAGTTGAACTCGCCCGTCAAGGGATTAACCGATCCGCCGCCCATAGCTTTGGCATAAAGGCCGTATTCCATCGAAGCGATGATGTCCTCATTTTTATCCGGGCCGTTAGCAATAAAGGTATTGGTCATACGGGAGGTGGGCTCATAGGTATAATTCTCTCTACGGCTATTGCCGGTCATGGGAACACCCATGCGGCGAGAACCGAGGCGATCCACCATATAGCTTTTCAGAATACCGTTTTCAATCAGCACGTTGCGCTGCGCGGGATTGCCCTCATCATCAATGGAGAAGGATCCCCAACCGCCCGCGATCGTACCGTCATCAATGGCAGTCACCTTGGGATTGGCGATTTGCTGGCCCAGCTTACCGGCCATTTGAGAGGCGCCGATACCAACGGCAGTTGCCTCCAGAGAGTGGCCGCACGCCTCGTGGAAGATAACGCCACCAAAGCCGTTTTCGATGGCCACAGTCATCGTACCTGCGGGACAATATACGGCAGAAAGATTGGTCAGTGCTTGACGAGCAGCACGCTCGCCAACGGAACGCGGAGAACGCTTTTCAAAAAATTCAATGCCCTGTCCCGCACCGGGGCCAAAGAAGCCGGACTGGTTTTCGTGCCCGTCAGAGGCGACGGCACTGATGGAAATACGGGTGCGGATCTTTCTATCCTCGCGACAAAGTCCCTCGGTATTGGCCACCAGAAAACGGCGGTCCACATCCAAAAATGTTCCCTGTACCTGTACAATCTTTTCGTCCAGATGAATAGCGGCATCAGCCGCCTCGCGCAGGATATCCGCCTTGCGCTTTGCCTCTACATCATTGGGATAGTTGAGAATTTTATCCTCTGTAACAGCTTCAGGATTCAAGTTCATGCAGCGAGAAGCCCCAACACCGTCACCAACCGCCCCCGCAACGGCAGCTGCGCAACGCAAAAGCCCTTGTCGAGAAGTATCAGAGGTGGAGGCATAAAAGGTTTTTGCGCCTACAAAAGCACGAATACCCACGCCGGATAGCTGATGATCACGCACGGATTCGATTTTTCCCGAAATGAAACGAAGCTGACCCGAGCGCTCTTTTTGTGCGAACAGTTCAGCAAAATCCGCGCCGGTCGACACGGCAATGCCAAGCAATTCTTCGATTACATTCTTTTCAATCATAAAAACTCCTCAAAATTACATTTCGTCGCCTTCAAGCAATGTCAGCAAACACCTTAATCCGGATGGCGCTCGCCAAGAATATTTCTGTATTTCTGATAGAAGCTTTCAAAATAGCCACCCTCCAGCGCTTCGCGGATCTTTCGGGTCAGGTTGTTATAGAAATACAGATTATGGGTAACAGCAAGACGCATGCCAAGAGATTCCTTGGCTTTGATCAAGTGTCGGATATAGGAGCGCGAATAGTTCCGGCAGGTGGGGCAATCGCAAGAGGAATCCAGCGGTCTTGGATCTCTGGCATATTTTTCGTTTAGCAGATTGATCTTGCCGTGCCAGGTAAAGAGATTACCGTGTCTTGCGTTGCGGCTAGGCATGACGCAGTCAAAAAAGTCCACGCCCATGTGTACCGCCTCCAGTATATTGCAAGGCGTACCAACCCCCATCAAATAACGGGGCTTATCGGCAGGCATATGCGGTTCTACCACGTCGATCACGTGATACATATCCTCAGTCTCCTCACCAACCGCCAATCCGCCCAAAGCATAACCGTCCAGATCCAGCTCGGCGATTTTTTGCATATGCTCGATACGCAGATCGTCATAAATGCTGCCTTGGTTAATACCAAACAGCATCTGGTGGGGGTTGATGGTTTCGGGAAGACTGTTCAATCTGGCCATTTCATTTTTGCAACGAACAAGCCAACGGTAGGTTCGGTCGCAAGAGGCTTTTACATAATCATAAGGAGCGGGATTTTCGATACATTCATCAAAGGCCATCGCAATGGTAGAGGCCAGATTGGATTGGATCTGCATACTCTCCTCGGGGCCCATGAAGATACGCTTACCATCCACATGAGAAGCAAATTTTACGCCCTCTTCGGTGATCTTGCGCAAAGAAGAAAGCGAAAATACCTGAAATCCACCACTATCGGTCAGAATCGGTCGCTTCCAATTCATAAACTTGTGCAAGCCTCCCATATCACGGATCAGCTCGTCACCCGGGCGAATATGAAGGTGATAGGTATTGGAAAGCTCAACCTGGCAATCAATTTCCTCAAGCTCAACGGTGGAAACGCCACCCTTGATGGCAGCACAAGTACCCACGTTCATAAAAACGGGAGTTTGGATGTTGCCGTGAACAGTGTGCAGAACACCGCGACGGGCGCGGCCATCCTTCATCAAAACTGTAAATTTAGACATTTCATTTCCTTTCGGAGCCGTGAATACAGCACGGCCCATCATAGTGGGCATACGCCCCGTTTATGACCGCTTGAACTGACGGTCGATATAGGAGTGTTTTAACTCCATTGCAACAGGTCTGCCATGGGGGCAAACCGTAATGTCCGGTAATTTTTGCAGCTGCTGACACAGCCACTCAATGTATTCTGGCGGATATTCCCTACCTGCCTTGATAGCAGCCTTGCAAGCGCCTTGATACAAAGCTTTTTCAAACAAAATATCCCGGGAAAGAGCAGCATTTCCCGTTCCTTCATGCAATTGGTCCGCCAGGGTCTGCAGCAGCTCCGCAGCCGCCGCAGGGGCAAGCCCCTCGGGAATTTCGTGTACCGAAACACCATGCGAATTGGACACAAATACAAATCCGATGGCCTCGATCTCTGCGCGAAATGACGATAGAGTCTCCACATCCGATCCGGCAAGCGAGATCTCCAAGGGGATCATCAGAATTTGATTGGCCTCAGTTCTCTCTTTCATATGTGCGCGTAGCTGTTCAAACAACACACGCTCGTGCGCGGCGTGCTTGTCGATCAAAAGCATCGTATCGCCGCACTCCACAACTACATATGCGTGAAACACTTCTCCCACAATGCGCCAAGGTTGCTGAACTACAGACTCCACGGCCATTTGTGAGGGGGTCTGCACCGCTTCAGCCTTGGGTGCAGTCACAGGGTATGCCTGCGTGGGCGCCACCGGACGCAAGGAGGAACGAGACGGCACTGCGGGAGACTCGGTTGTGCGCTTGCGCACGACGGGCTCTTTTCTGATCTCCTTTGGAATGGGCAAAGGAATACCGGGCTGCACTGCCGGTTTCCCATTCAATCCCCCCTCCGGAGAGGAAAGATTGTGAATCTCTTCATACCGGCGCACATATTCATTGGCTCCAATGCGATGAAAGGGCTCCGGGGGCCGGTTGCCCAAATCCACAGGATATTTTTCAGCAATGGAAATCTGTCGCGAGCCGACGCTCTCGCGCTTCCCTTCCTCAATCGGAACAAAAGCGCGGTTGGCAGTGGGCTTAAAGCCCAAAGCCGGGCGCTGATTGTTCTCCTCCAACGCGGTTCTGGTTGCGTAATAGACGGCTTCAAATACCGGCTTTTCGTTGGAGAACTTGACCTCCAGCTTGGCGGGATGCACATTTACATCCACAGCAGAAGGATTGATATCAATATAGAGGACGCAAGTGGGAAATTTTTCGGGAGGAATAAAGGATGTATAGGCCTGCTCCAAGGCGGCAGCAGCAGTGCGACAGTTGATATAACGCCCGTTGATAAAGAAATTTTCGTAATTTCTCTTGGGACGCACATTATCCGGTCGACCAATAAAGCCCGAAACGCGAACACCCTCCACGCCGCCCTCTACGGGTAGCATTTTGGAGACAAACTCCTTGCCGAAAACGGCATACATCACGCTTTCCAATCTGCTATCTCCGGCGGTATCCAATTTCATATTACCATCAATGATCAATCGGATGGCGATATCGGGGCGAGAAAGGGCGATCTTTTCCACGTATGTACTGACAGCTATGGCCTCGGAAACATCCTTTTTTAAGAATTTGCGGCGCGCAGGAACATTGCCAAACAGATTTTCTACGATGACAGTCGTTCCAACGGGAGCGCCCTGCTCCGACACTTCCTTAATTTCTCCACCGCTGGATACCAAAAGTGAGCCATACTCTGCAGTTACCGTGCGTGTAATAATGCGCAGATCGGAAACAGCAGCAATTGCTGCCAAGGCTTCTCCGCGAAAGCCCAGCGTCATAATGCCATCCAGATCCTCAGCATCGTGGATTTTGCTGGTAGCATGACGTCGGATAGCCACGGGCAGATCTTCTGCACTGATGCCACAACCGTCGTCTGCCACGCGCATAAAAGTAACACCACCATTGCGGATCTCTACCGTAATATGCCTGGCACGGGCGTCAATGGCATTTTCCATTAGCTCTTTGATTACCGATGCGGGGCGATCTACCACCTCACCTGCAGCAATCAGATTGGCCACGGCAAAGGAAAGAACATTGATACTTCCCATCGCTTTCCTCCTTTCTTGCATCATAAATACATAATTTAATGGATTTGTTATAGAAGTTTCTTTTTCAAGTCAAACAAAAAGCTCATTGCCTCGTAGGGCGACAGGGTGTTCAGATCCATATTCTTCAGTTCCTCAATCACCTGCTCGTTTGCAAGATCCTCCATCGTAATAGCGCCGTCATCCTTAGCCGGCGCCGCTTGTGCGTTGGGGGTTTGCAAAGCCCTTGCCGTGCTTTCTACCTGCGCCAACACCTCTTTTGCCCGACGGATGACCTCGCTGGGCAATCCGGCAAGTTTGGCAACCTCAATACCATAGCTATCGTCGGTAGAGCCGCGCACAATTTTGCGCAAAAACGTAATATTATCCCCGCGTTTTTTGGCAGCGATATTGTAATTCACCACGCCTACAAGCTCCGACTCCAAGGTCGTCAGCTCGTGATAGTGGGTGGCAAATAGCGTTTTAGCACCAATTTTGCGACTGTTGGTGTATTCCACAATGGCGCGCGCAATGCTCATTCCGTCAAAGGTACTGGTACCGCGGCCAACCTCGTCATAGATAATCAAGCTACGGCGTGTAGCGTTGCGCAAAATATAGGCAACCTCGTTCATTTCCAACATAAACGTGGATTGTCCTGATGCCAGATCGTCAGATGCGCCCACACGAGTAAAGAGCTTATCTACAACGCCAATGCGTGCAGAGGATGCAGGCACAAAGGAACCGATCTGCGCCATCAGCACGATCAATGCCACTTGCCTCATATAGGTGGATTTACCCGCCATATTGGGGCCGGTGATCAGCATAACACGATTGTGCGAGGTATCCAGCAGCGCATCGTTGGGCACGAAATAGCTATCCTTTACAAACTGCTCTACCACAGGATGTCTGCCATCCTTGATGTCCACCACATCGCCGTTATCAACCTCGGGGCGCACGTATTGGTTTTTGGCGGCCACATCCGCCAAAGAAAGATAAACATCCAACTCTGCCAAACGATTAGCAACACGCTGAATGCGCTCTCCTTCCGCAGCTACTGCGGCGCGAACCTCTTGAAACAGCTCATATTCCAAAGAGCAGACTTTATCGGCTGCCCCCAGAATGGTGGCTTCCATATCCTTCAGCTCCTGCGTGATGTATCGTTCACCGCCGGTCAAGGTTTGCTTGCGAATATAAGTATCGGGCACTTGATCCTTAAAGGAATTGGACACCTCGATATAATAGCCAAACACCTTGTTGTATCCGATCTTCAGCGTACGGATACCGGTCTTTTCCTTTTCCTCGGCGGCCACACGCTCGATCCAAGATTTTCCGTCACTCATAACAGAGCGCAGATAATCCACGTCAGCGTTGTACCCCTCCCGGATCAATTTACCCTCGCGCAAGACAAAGGGCGGATCCTCTGCAATAGCGCGGTCGATCAGATCATACAGCTCGGTCAAATCGTCCAGATCCTCGTAGATCCGACGCAACTCCTTATCTTGGCAGGAAGCCAGCAAGCGGCGCACTTCCGGAAGGACCGAGATGGTCGCTGCAACGGCGCGCAGATCCTTGGCGTTTGCTGTACCGTATACAATGCGAGTGATCAGACGCTCCAGATCCAACACACTGGAAAGAGCCTCACCCAGCTCACTGCGAAGCATGAATTGCCCGAACAGCTCGTCCACGGCACCTTGGCGCGCCACGATCTCACGGGTAGACAACAAGGGATGCTCTACATAGGAGCGCAACAATCTGGCACCCGGAGCGGTACGGGTCTTATCCAACACCCAAAGCAGCGTACCGCGCTTTTCTTTGGAGCGCATCGTTTCGGTCAGCTCCAAGTTGCGGCGCGTATTGATGTCCATATCCAAATATTGACCGTCAGAATATACCGTCAACTCTTTGATATAATTTACATCGCTGCGCTGCATATCACAGATATAGTCCAGCAGCGCACCAATCGCCGAAATCAAGGGGCGATCCCCTTCACAACCCGAGGGCAGCTTGTCGCCAAACTGATTTTGCACGCGGGTCAACGCATCGTCAAAGTCAAAACGATCGCGCTGACCGTCGGTCAGCATGCTCCCGACTCGAACGGTAATAAATTCGGCAAGCTCCTTAAAATCCGCCCGATATTGGTCGGTGATGACCTCACTTGGCATATAGGTGCCGATCTCGCTTTGCAATCTTGCCTGCACGTTATCGCCAGATAGCATTGTGGCATAGACCTCTGCCGTTGAAACATCGGCAAAGCAAAGGCCAACAGCGCTTTCCTCCAAGCAAACGGCACAGACAAAATTATTCTTCTTTTCGGCCAGCATACCGGGTTCCAGCAGCGTACCGGGCGTTACCACTCGCACAATATCGCGCTTCACCAGCCCCTTTGCCTTTGAAGGATCCTCCAACTGCTCGCAAATGGCCACCTTGTAGCCCTTTTCGATCAGTTTGGCAATATACCCCTCTGAGCTGTGGAACGGAATACCGCACATGGGCGCGCGCTCCGCTTCACCGCAGTCTCTACCCGTTAAGGTCAGCTCCAGCTCGCGCGAAACGTTAATGGCATCGTCAAAAAACATCTCGTAAAAATCACCGAGACGATAAAATAGCACATAGTCCTTATATTGATTTTTGATCTCAAAGTACTGTTGCATCATCGGTGTCATAAAGGCACTCCTTGTCTATAACCTTTTAGGATCAGTGGCAACCACCGCAGGTAGAGCAATCGTGCGTGCAACTGGAGGGTTGCTCGCCGGTAATATTGAAGGTAATAGTGGTATTGACAAGCTCCATCAGCTTGTTGACCTCCTCCTGTGCCGCTTCCAGAGCCTTATAGGTCTCGGTACCCACGATCTGATCATAGATCGCATCAATGCGATCCTGAATCATTTTCAGCAGAGTCTCGTCGCGCTCGGCTTTGGCAGCCTCATTCTGAATAGCCTTTTGCTGAACCTCATACTCCATCATCAGCTTTCCGACGCGTTCATCAGCCTCATATGCCTTACGAGCCTCCTCCAAAGCAATCAATCTTTTGTCGTTTTTCAGAGCCTTGCCAAGTTCGGCGGCCAGTTCAAAAATTCCCATAATTTTATCTCACTTTCTTTTGTTTTATATTTTTTTACCGTAAAGTGCAAAGGGGGCCACACGGTCGATCTTTACGTTGACCCACTCCCCGGCGGGGGTGCCGTCGTCTTCAAAAAATACGATCTTGTTTTGCCCATTTCTGCCGGAAAGCATACCGGCATCGGTTTTGCTGGGCCCGTCACACAGAATACGCTGCTCGGTATGCAGCAAAGGTGCGTTGGACTCCAGCGACAGCTCCTCTTGCAAAGCAAGCAAGCGATCAAAGCGTTTTGATGCAACCTCTTTGGGGATCTGATTCTCCATTTCGGCAGCAGGTGTTCCCTTTCGTGGCGAATAAATGAACGAATAGATCATATCAAAGCGCGCGCGGCGCAGCATGGAAAGCGTATCTTCAAAATCTGCCTCTGTCTCGCCGGGAAAAGCCACGATGATATCCGAGGTCACCGCAATATCGGGCATTTTCTCGCGCATATAATCCAAGATCGACAAATATGCAGCACGGTCATAATGGCGGTTCATAGCGGCAAGTATCGCATCGCTGCCCGATTGCAAAGGCAAATGGAAATGATGCGCAATATGCTTTCCGGATGCCATCACATCCACCAAGCGACGATTGGCATCCTTAGGATGGCTGGTCATAAAACGCAGCACAAAGTCACCCTCGATCTGATCCAACCGTTCCAGCAGCTCTGCGAAATCAACACCGTGATTCTCACCCTTGCCGTAGGAATTGACGTTTTGCCCCAGCAAGGTAATATCCTTATAGCCACGCGCTACCAAATCGCGCACCTCGTTGATAACATCCTGCGGCGCACGCGACCGTTCGCGGCCGCGCACGTAGGGCACGATGCAGTAAGAGCAAAAGTTGTTACAGCCGTACATAATACTGACCCAAGCACGATAATGACTTTCGCGCAGGATCGGCACTTCCTCTGCGATGGCATATTCTTCTTCGCTGCCGAAAATACGGCGCTTTTCCGCAAGCTTGCGACAAAGCAACTCAGGCAAACGATGCAGCACTGAGGTCCCCAACACGAAATCCACATATGGATAACTTTTTTTCAGTTGTTCGCGGCGATGCTCCTGCACCACCATACAACCACACACACCAATGATCAAATCACGCTTTTTCTCTTTGAGATGCTTATACTGCCCCACAATGGAAAGGGCGCGCTTTTCTGCATGCTCCCGAATGGCACAAGTGTTCACCAGTATCAGATCTGCCTGCTCCGGAGTGTTTGTGATCTCATACCCCATCTGCAGAGCCATCCCCGATAACTTCTCGCTATCCGCCACGTTTTGCTGACAGCCAAAGGTCAGCACAAAGGCCCGGGGACTATACCCATACTCGGCCTTGAATGCGGCACTGTGCGCACAAACACGCGAAATTGCTGCCAAAGACATCTCCTCAGTCAGCGAAATTCGTTTCACTTCACCCACAAAACCGCACCTCCTTAATATAATATTGATTTTAATAATTTATTATAACGCACGTGTATGAAAATGTCAATATATGTAGCAAGAAATTCACAAAATAATAAAGCATCTGCCCAATGCCTTCTTCAAGACTCATCAGATGCTTTATTTTGTTTGAAATGCAATCCCATCCGTGGCCATACAAGTACCATCCGCATCCACAAAAACAGCTTCGATTGCTGTATGCGATTGCCGAATCCATTCCATAGCCTTTTCGCACCCCATGACCATAAACGCCGTGGAAAGCGCATCAGATCGCGCACCGCTTTCGCAAAGCACGGCAACCGAGGCCACATCGGAGTCGCTTGGGTAACCATCTGCAGGATCAATTACGTGGTGATATTGTTCCCCGTTGACCGTTACATAGCGCTCATAATCGCCGGAAACGGACAAAATTCCTTGGGGATTCTGTAATGTGCCGACCATTGCCAATGGGTTGCGCGGATGCTTCAACCCGATTTCAAAAGGAGTTCCATCCGGCTTATTGCCCAAGGTCGCCACACTACTACCAAAGGAAAGCAACGCACAGGACACCTGATTCTCTTGGAGATACTGTAATACGCAATCGGCTGCATATCCCTTCCCGATGCCACCAAGATCAAGTAAGGCTCCCTCACCCAAGATCGTACAAACGCCATCCTTCAATGTTAGTCCCAAGCGCGCATTTTCCAAAGCCAAAAGCAGGTCGGTGTCGTTGGGCAATGCATTGTTTTCTTCGGCCAAAGCCCAAAGCAAACTCACTGCTCCCATCGTCGGCAAATATGCACCTTGTGTGGCATCGCTCATCTCGATCGCAATGTGTAAAACCGTTTGCGTATGGAAAGAAAGATCACCGGCCGAGCGCTCTTGATTGATGCGGCTGACATCGCTGCTTTCTATGGTTTTTGAAAGCGCGCCCTCCACCTCCTTGAGCAGTGCGTGAACAGCAGCAAAATGCGGTTGACTCTCCTGCTTTTTGCCGTAAATGCGTAACGTGAAAACCGTATCCATTACGTAAAACGTCTCTTCTTGATAAGAAGGCGAGGAGCGAAAGCAAGATGCCAAAAGAAAACAAAAAGAAATAACTAAAAGGACAGAAATTAACTTTTTAATTGTTTTCACCCCTTTTTATCAGTTTTTGCAGCCTTGTAGAGCAAGCGTTTAACAGCAGTCCCGTTGTGCCACCCGTAAAGAGTCCAGCCAACAAAAGAATGGGCAAGTACGTCAGTAAAACACCCGTGTCAAACAGAATCACCGCTGCCGTCATTTGACCCAAATGATGCCCTGTTGCAGACAAAACAGACACCCCGACGAAGCTAAAAAAGCGACCGAAAAACGGACGGCAGATCCATAGTGTCAAATAAGACATCACACCTCCGAAAAGTGAAAAAAGCAGTGAAACCGGCGTTCCGAAAAGCAACGCAGAAAGCCCAATCCGCAGTACCGAAACGATGCCCGCATCCACGGGCGATACCTTATAAAATAACACGGCGATCACAACATTGGCAAGCCCCAGCTTAACCCCCGGCAAGGGCAATAACGCAGACAAAGGAACAAGATGCTCCACAAAGGAACAGATCATTGCCAGCGCCAATAGGGCCGCGTTTTGACACAGTCGGTACACACGGCGATCAGCCCGCGACAAAGTCGACATCCGCATCCCCTTCCCCCTTGATTCGCACAGAAACATGAGCTGCAGAACAAACAATAGAGGCTCCCGCCCGTGAAATTTTGCCGGTGTGCTCACACACCTTGTCCGGGCAATCTGCATCCGTTACAAAGGCTTCTCCGCCTTCTACGTGCACAATCAAACGGTGTCCGTTGGCCTCAACAGGATAGACACCATTCTGCTTTAGCGACAGCGTATGAACCACCGTTCCATTAACGGAAATTTCTATAGTGTTCCCTTTTTCGGCACGAAAATAAAAACCCCAAAGAGCACCGATCAAAGCAACCACAATCAAGATTGCCACCCAATCGCCACGGCGAAATAATACTTGTTTCTTGCTGTGCTCCATGATCTTCCTCCCTGATGTTTTCTTTTATTATACTGCATTTTGATACAAAAAGCAATACAAATCCACGGCCTGTTAATAGGCGTCGTTAGAAACACAAAAAAGTTTTTAATATTTTTACTCTAATTGATTTAAAATATTGATTTTTTGACATTAGAATGATACAATGAAAATACAATCTCTTACAGAAAGGAAACTATTATGAAAAGATTAGGCCTTACTTTGCTGGCATTGCTGTTATCTCTTTCGATGATTCTGATTGGTTGTGGCCCAGAAGAACCGGTAGATCCGGCGGATCCCCCCGAACAACCGCCCTCTACTGAAACCGATTCTTCCTACACTGTGACCGAGAGCTATCTCCCCTCCTCCTATGCCAATCAAATGAAAACGCTTTTTGAAAGCGCCGACCCCTCCTTTGCCACCTATGAGCAAAGAAATAACGCCCCTCTTGCCATTCCTGATTTCATTACCCTTTCAGATTGCACATTAAAATCCATTACCATTCCTGTTCTCGGTACGGGAGAAGCAGAGGGCGGTTATTACATTTTCACCCTCCATGTCGTGTCTTCTGACTATGCAGGTCTCAAACGCACCTTAAGTGACCCTTTGCAGACTATTGAAATCGAGATCAGTGCTTCCAAATATAACTTGAAAGATAATGATGTTGTCTATCGTTTCATCAAGGTTGATTTGGAAAACTACAAGATTAAGCTTGGCAAGAACGAATCCCTTGCCTTTGGAGCCGCCACCGACAGCATATATCCTGCACAGGTCAATACCTATGGTTTGAACAACCAAAACGAAAAGAACCCCGCCGCCAAGCTACTGCTGGACGAATGGGGTGTAACCTGTCACTATTACATCAATGCGGATGATTCTGCATTCTCAATATCTCAAAACTCTCTCCTGTTTGACTTTGAGCTGGAGCGCACCTATGAAAGCAAGGATGCCTACGATGCTCTAATGGCCGCTAAGGCCGCCGCCGAAGCGGAATATCAGCAAAAGCTGGCAGCGGTTAAAGCAGCCTATAGCGGAAAATACATTTCGATGATTGGTGACAGCATTTCCACCTGCGAGGATGTTACCAACAACACCGAATACAACACCAATCTTTGGGATAATGACGTTTACGCCAATCAATATAAGATCGCCAACGGCTATAACTATTCCAAGGTCTATTGGGGCAAGCTTGCCGTAGACACCGAAATGAACCTTTGCGTAATGAACGGCTGGAGCGGCGGTCGTGTTTATGGTGGCAAGCGCGCTACAATGGTAGACAATATGCTGACCCGCTCCTATCAGTTGGCCAACAACCAGGGGGTTAATCCCGACCTGATCGTTCTCTATTTTGGTATCAACGACATCGGCAATTCTCCCTCCAGCATTCACGCTTCGGGCAATCTTTCTTCCATTGGAAAGGAAGGCGGAGATCTATATCAGCGATTGACCGCCAACACCACGAAAACGCAGCATGAGATTGTAGACGAGTGGTTTGCAGAGGTACAGCAGCAAGCTGCCACCTCCGGATATGTCCAAGGCAGTGCCAACAACATCATTGCCGGCACCACCTATACCTGTTGGGAGGCTGCGTATGCGCTGTCTCTTCAAAACATTCTTGCCTCCTATGACAATCCCGAGGTCTACATTATGACATTGATCGAAACCAATGCCGGCCATGCAAGCAACGGCAAGCTGGACCGTGCGAATACGATCCTTCGCGCCCTGGCCGAATATTTCGGCGTTGGAATCATTGATCAGCAAAAGGGTTATGTCAACCAGTCCAACTGCCATATCTATGCATACGACACCACGGGCCTCCACCCCGATATGCGCGGTCACGCCTTGATGGCTCGTCTGATCGTGGAAACGCTATACGACAATCTTAATAAATAAGCCAAAAGGGCGAAGAAAATGATTTCTTCGCCCTTCATTTTATTCCTTGATGCCTACCAAAGCTTTTAAATACGCCACTGCCTTTGCAAATTCCGCTTCGTCACTGCTTTTTCCGCCCACATAAAGAGGCGCGGCCAAGCAAATCACCGTATCCTCGGGTAAAACCTGCATAGCCGTATTGGCATACAAAGCCGTGTCGCCAAGTCGCACGCCATAACAATGGGTTTTCCCATTATCATCGGTGATTGTGATGCCTCCAACCGGAACAACGCCCGCAAGATCCACGATATCCATCAATTTGCCCTGCATTTCTTCATACAACCAGGGATCCAAAAACAAAACCGAGGTTTCACCGGTAGCAATATAGCCATAAAAGCTTTTGTATTCCGAAGAATTATCTGCGGTATTGATGGTGATATTTTGCGCGGCATAGGTCTTGATCTGATCCTCGGAATAAATCGTATAATGGCGGACATCCACCTTTCTGACACCATCCTCGTCATAATCGTCCGGCAAATAGTTAGCCAGGCAATTGCGCAAGTCGCCGAGCCCTGAGTCTGCCGTCATAAAGCCATAGGGACCTGCTGTTAATATGCTGATATCTCCCTCGGATTCTTTATTGCACATCTGCAGCGTACAAATCAGCACCACAATCAAGCAAAATCCGATGATCAGCGTTTTCCACTTGTGATGATACCAAAAATTATCAAACCACCGATATAGCTTGCCGCGTTCGCGCTCCTTGGTAGCCATCGATGCGCTATTCAGGTGCACGTCGTGCCCTTGCAGCCTTTCGTCATCTCTGTTGTTCATGTATCTTTTCTCCTACATACACCAAATGATGCAATAGCCCCCCGAAATCGGGAGGCTATTGAAAATCAGTCAACAGGCTTCATTGTCGGGAACAGCAAAACATCGCGGATGGATGCGCTGTCGGTCAGCAGCATCACCAAGCGATCTACGCCAAAGCCAAGACCGCCTGTGGGAGGCAGACCGTATTCCAGAGCGGTAACGTAATCGTAATCCACTTGCGCCTTGCAGGCGGGATCCAAGGCCTTACGCTCTGCAACCTGGCGCTCAAAACGCTCTTTCTGATCAATAGGATCGTTAAGCTCAGAGAAGGCGTTGCCGAATTCAGTAGCGTTGATGAAATACTCAAAGCGTTCGGTATAAGCAGGGTCCTCAGGCTTGCGCTTGGCCAGGGGGCTGATCTCCACGGGATAGTCGTAAATAAAGGTGGGTTGAATGAGATTCTCCTCAACAAAAGCATCAAAGAACTCTGCCAGGATCGCACCCTTAGTGGGCACCTCGGGCAACTCCACGTGCTTTTCCTTGGCGATCGCAATGGCTTCTTCATCACTGTGGATCTCGTTAAAATCTACGCCGCTGTATTTCTTCACAGCCTCCAGCATGGTCATGCGCTCCCAATGGCCCAAATCGATCTGATGACCACAATACGGGATTACCAGGCTGCCGCAGACCTTCTCGGCAACGGTGCGCATCATTTCCTCTACCAAATCCATCAGCGCGTGATAATCGGTATAAGCCTGATACAGCTCGATGCTGGTAAACTCAGGATTGTGCTTGGGATCCATTCCCTCATTGCGGAAGATGCGTCCCACCTCGTATACACGATCCATACCGCCAACAATCAGTCTCTTTAGATACAACTCGGTCTCAATGCGCAAAACCATATCCATATCCAAGGTGTTGTGGTGCGTCATAAAGGGACGTGCGGATGCACCAATCTCAAAGGGGGTCAGAATGGGCGTGTCAACCTCCAAAAAGCCCTTGGAATCCAAGAATGCACGAAGCTCACGCATAATCAAGCTGCGCTTAACAAAGGTGTCCTTGACCTCGGGGTTCATGATTAAATCGACGTACCGCTGACGGTAGCGCATTTCCTGATCCTTCAGGCCATGGAATTTCTCGGGCAGAGGGAGCAAACTCTTCGCCAGCAGCACCAGTTCGGTGCAACGCACGCTAAGCTCACCCATTTTGGTGCGGAACACAATGCCCTTTACACCAATGATATCGCCAATATCCATTTTCTTAAAACCGGCATAGGCTTCTTCACCGATGACATCGCGACGAACATAAATCTGAATATCACCCTTGTCATCACGCAAGTGAGCAAAGCTGGCCTTTCCCATAATGCGACGCGTCATCATACGGCCGGCAAGGCAGACCTCTACCTCGGTTTCAGCTTCAGCCTCCAGATGGGCGAAGCGCTCTTTGATATCGGCAGAATAAGTATCCTGAGGATATTTTGTAATTTGGAAGGGATCGTTTCCTGCTTCACGCAGGGCGGCGAGCTTTTCGCGGCGCACGCGAAAAACATCCGCAAGATTCACCTCTTCTGCGGCCTCAGCCGCTTGATTTCTAACTTCTTCAGCCATGATAAACTCCTTTTAGTCTCTGGTGACGTCCAGAATACGGTAAGAGAAGGTAAAGCCGGAGGCCTCAACGGAACCGGTAATAGTTTCGCCCTTACGGTGACCGATCAGTGCGCGGCCAACGGGAGACAGATCAGAGATCTTACCACAGGTAACATCGGCCTCGTTAGAGCCCACAATGCGGAAGGTCACCTCACTACCGTCGGTCTCATCCACGGCCTTAACGGTAGAGCCAATATCGATCACGCCCTGTGCAACCTTGGAGGAGTCATGGATCTCAGCATTTTCAATATCAGACTTCAGCTGCAGGATGCGAGCCTCGTTTTCGGCCTGTGCATTACGCGCCGCATCGTACTCGGCGTTCTCGGAAAGGTCACCGAAGCCGCGTGCAACAACGATATCATTTTTTATGCGCTCGCGCTCCTCGCCCTCACGCCAACGAAGCTCCTTGACAAGCTCGTCATAACCTTCTTGTGTCATTGTTTTTTTCTTTTCGATTGCCATAATGGTTCTCCTCTGTCTATAGAAAATTATAATTTATTAAGATATTAAGGATTGGATCGCTGCCAGCAGCTGATCATCCTCTGTTTCACTTAAGAGATACAAATTTTTGCCTGCAGCCGCCTCGCTGAGCGCAATCTCCAGATCGGGAGCAATTCCCTTACCGTCATAATTTACGCCGGAGGGAGGGCTATAATAACCGGTAGTCAACTTGACAGCCCCCTTGTAACCAAAGGACTCCAAGCTGATAATGTTTTGCAAAACACCTTTACCATACGTGGTCTTACCCACAACGGTAGCCAGATCATAATCCTTCAATGCTGCTGTAAAAAGCTCAGCGGCACTGGCAGTATTTTGATTGGTCAGCACTGCCATTTTATATTGGCGGTACATACCGATCTCATCTGCAGCCACGCTGCAAGGCGCATAATCATCCTTATAAGTCACCTTACGCACCTTGTATTCGGTGGTGGTGCCATCCTTGGAGACGGTGCTGGTAATCAGATCGTCTGCTTTAAGAAAATACGAAAGAACAGCACTAATGGATTTCAGATCTCCGCCGGGATTGTTGCGAACGTCAAACACAAAGCTTTCGCAGCCTTTGGAAATCAGGTCGTTCATAACCGTTTTAAACTGCACAGGGGTCTTGAGATCGAACTGGGAGATGCGAACAATACCAACCTTGTTGTTGGTGGCGCTGACCGTACCGGTCACCGAGATTAACTCAACAACTGCGCGCGCAATGGAAAATTCCATTTGACTGTCGCCACGCGCAACCACAAACTCTGCCTTGGTGCCTTCTGCACCCTTTAAATAGCCCAGCGCAGCCTCGTAGCCCATAGCAGAGACACTTTGCTTTTGCTCTCCAATGCCAATATGGGTAATACGATCCCCCGCCTGTAGCCCTGCTGCAAGAGCAGGAGAATTCGGAAGAACGCTGATGATCAGAATATCGTGATACACCGAATCCTCGATAGCAGTGATACCAATGCCAACCAGAGAGGCATTGTTTTCATCCATCATCTGTTTAAATTCTTCTTCGGTATAATAAGCGGCATAAGTGTCGCCGGTGGCCTGCGCATAGGCGCGCAACATTTCATCCAGCAACAGCTCTCCATCCGTATCATAGAGCGAATATTGCTCAAATATGCGGTCGACTAGGGCGATTTTTCCGGCATAGTTCTCGCCCTCTTGTTTTCCGGTACCCAACGTGGTCTCGTTAAAGCCAAGACCCATGCTGCTAAAGCTAACCGAAAAAGCACCCGTCAGAAAAAAGGTAAGAAGCGCCACCGCCAAAGCCACCGCAATCAACGACGTGACAAAAATTGGCATTGATACGGTTTTGGAGCGTTTGCTGCGCCATGCGGGTCCTTCTACCATGAGACGCGCGCCAATGCCGATAGCCGACAGGGCACGGCATATCTTATCCCCTGCCAAAGCGGGCTCTACATCACGGGGGATCGAAACGTACAAAAGCCCGTGGGGCTGATCCATAGAAAGCGAGGATCCCGGCACGGCCGTTGTAATGGCAGTAACGATCTCCGCTTCGCGTTGACGAAGATCCTCGGGAAAAATTGAAAAACGAAGCTTCATATATGGCCTTTCTATCAAAAATACTGAAAGAAAAAACAAAAATGTCGGTTGTTACACAAACCACGGGGGCGCCGTTACGCCCCCGAGGGTATTTTAAAACTTGATGGGCTTGGAATTGAGGTATTTCTTTACCATCAAAGCCACTTTAAAGGTGATAGCGTGCTCAAATTCGCGCAGATCCAAGCCGGTCAGCTTGCGAATCTTTTCCAAACGATAAACCAACGTATTACGATGTACAAACAGCTTTCTGGAGGTTTCGGAAACGTTCAAGTTATTCTCAAAGAAGCACTGAATCGTCATCAGGGTCTCACGGTCAAGAGACTCCAGACTTCCCTTTTTGAACACCTCCTGCAAGAACATCTCACAAAGCGTGGTGGGCAACTGATAGATCAAACGGCCAATGCCCAGATTTTCATAGCTGATGATATTCTTTTCGGTTTCAAAGACCTTTCCAACCTCAAGGGCGACCTGGGCTTCTTTATATGCTCTTGCCAGATCCTTGATATTGTCAACAGCGGTAGAAATGCCGATGGCGACCTTGGTATAAAATTCGGTACAGAGTGTGTCGGCAATGTTGGTTGCCATCTTTTCGATCTCTTTGCTATCCGTGCCGGGCTTAATATCCTTAACCAAAACGATATCATGCTCGCCAACGCTGATGACGTAATCCTTGGATTTATCCGGGAACATGTTCTGCAGCATCTCAAAGGGCAGCATGTCGGTCTTGCCAAAGAACTTGATCAAGAAAACAATGCGGATCTCCTCAGTATTGAAATGCAGTTCCTTGCTCTTGATGTAAATGTCGCTGGGCAGAATGTTATCCAAAATAATATTCTTGATAAAAGAGCCCTTGTCGTATTTTTCGTCGTAGAGATTCTTGATGTTACCAAGGGAAATGGAAAGAAGCTTGCACATCTTCTCTGCCATTTTGTCCTCGCCTTCAACGAAAACGATATACTCGGTTTTGGCGCCACCAAATACGGGACGATACGTATAGCCGCCATTGACAACGCCCTCAGAGGCATAGGTAAGCTCATCGCGGACGCCCTGTCTGATCTCGCCGATCTTAACCAGCTCGGAGCAGGAAATGATCACGCCGTTTTCATCGATAACGCCGATCTCGCGATCGATCGCATCCTTCATTTGGTGTATGACGCCTTGAAACAATCTGTTAGACATATCGTTTTCCATCCTTCATTTTGTGTTGATTGTATAGAATTACTTATATTTTACACGATTTTTTGGCATTTTGCAATAGGCTTTTGCTTTTTTTCACAATTTTTTTGAGCGCTTTTGGGCAACATTGCCGTTATGATAATTCCGAATAGCAGGAAATGCAAGCCAAAGCAAACAGCGGAGCGGTTTCGGTGCGCAAGATGCGCGGTCCAAGGCCCGTCATCCAAAAGCCCTTTTCGTTAGCAGCTTGTGCCTCTTTTTGAGAAAAGCCCCCTTCACTTCCAATGACCAAAGCAATGCTTTGCACCGCAGAAGGCCTCAACTGTTTTAAAAGCGTACCGATGGGCGCTGTACCGTCTCCTTCATAGCAAAAAAGAACGACATCGGCCTCGCCGGCTTGCTGTAGCATATCAGCAAAAGAAACCGTTTCGCTGACCCGAGGCAGCACCCCTCGGCCGCATTGCTTGGCGGCTTCATCCGCAATCCTTTGTCGACGCTCGGTCTTCTTTTGCTCGTTCTCACGTTTAACGCGTACAACGCAACGCTCGCTTTCAAAAGGCACGATTGCATGGACACCACATTCCACCGCCTTTTGGATAACAGTCTCCAGCTTATCTCCCTTGGGCAAAGCTTGAAACAATGTGATGCGAAAAGGTGCCTCTGTGTCAGATGCGCGAGAGGAGCAAATTTTAGCCAGCACACGATCAGGCAAAAAATCGGTCAACTCGCAATCATATTCGGTACTGCTCATATCGCAGACTGTAATGTGATCCCCCACCGCGCAACGCAACGCACGGGAAAGGTGATGTGCATCCTCACCGATGATGGTCACCGTGTTATCGGTGATTTGGGTACTTGTCACAAAGAAACGCGGCAACCGATCGCCCCCTTTCAATAAACCATTTAATAGTATATCGCAACTTGCCCAATTTGTCAATGCCTTTTTTGTGATTTTTAACTGTTTTGTGTACAGAAATGTCAAAAAAATCGCCATTTCTTTCGCCAAAACAATAAAAAATTGCCGTGGCTTTCGCCACGGCAATTTTTTATGCCTTTTGCACAACCAAAGCGCACCAACCGTTGTCATCCAAACGGCGCACAACCTTCAGTTGATTGCTTTCCAGCTGTTCGATCACTTCCTCGGCGCGTTCGGTAATAATACCGGATGCCAACAAAATGGCATCGTCTTTCATGTACCGGCTAACGTCGGGAGCCATACGAATGATGATATCCGCCACGATATTGGCGCAGATCAGATCGTAAGGGCCGCCCGAAAGATCCACGCCCTTTAAAAGATCCGAAACATCGCAGGTTACGTTTTCCTGGCCGCTATCTGCAATATTTTCTCTTGCCACGCGCACAGCAACGGGATCGATGTCATAGGCCTTACACTCCCCTGCCCCCAGCTTGGCGGCGCAAATGGCCAAAATACCGCTTCCGCATCCTACGTCAGCAACGCGAATACCGGGTGTAACCAACTCCTCCAAAAGCTCAATCACCAAACGTGTTGTTTCATGGCTACCGGTGCCAAAGGCCATGCCGGGATCCATACGAACAATGATCTCGCCCTCTTTTTTCTCGTAGCTTTCCCATGCAGGGACGATCACCATCCGCTTGCCAATGTGCAAGGGCTTATAATACGCCTTCCAGGAATTCGCCCAGTCCTCTTCATTGACGCCGATCAGATCGATCTTGCCGTCAATGCCTTCGGCAGCCATCCGCTCATTCACAAATGCAACAGCATCGGAATAGGGTCTGTCGGCCGACAAAAAGACCGAAACCGAGCCAATGGTCTTATCCGCATTCAAAATACTTTCATCGATCAGGTCGCCATAGCAGGTCTTCAGGTCAATATCGCTGTAATCCTCTATCATCAAATTGTTATTGAGCATGCTCATCACAGCCACCAGCTGATCCAGCTGTGCCAGCGGTACGGTGACCTTGAGCTGCGTCCAATCCTTACAAGCGTCCATTGTTATCCTCACTTATTGTTATTCAGCTTTTCAAAAATACGCTTAAAAAAGCCGGATTTCTTACCGTAATTGGACTCCTTGCAATCGGTGGCAAAAGCGCGAACCTGCTCCTTTTGCTTTTCGGAGAGCCCCTTTGGTATCTCTACGTTTACAACAAAAATCAGATCACCGCGACGTGCACTGTTCACATAGGGAATACCTTTTCCGCGCATTGTAAAGCGTGTACCGGGCTGCGTTCCTTCGGGAATCGTGTATTTTTCAGTTCCCTCCAGTGTCGGAATATCGATCTCAGCACCCAGGATCGCATCGGTCACAGGGATCGGCACCTCACAGTAAATGTGATAACCGTCGCGCTCGAAGATTGCATGGGGCTTAACCATTACCTGAAGGATCAGATCGCCGGCAGGACCGCCGTTTCGGCCATCGTTACCTTGGCCGCGCAAGGCAATACGTTCACCATCATCAATGCCTGCGGGGATCGACACCTCCAGCTTTTTGGAAATGCGGATAAAGCCTGTCCCCCGGCAGTTGTTACAGGGGTTTTTAATAATCTTACCCTTGCCTCGGCAATTGTCACAAGTCGTGGTACTGTTAAATTGCATACCGCCAAGGCGCTGGATAACGGTCATTTCGCCGGTGCCACGGCATTTGCCGCAGGTTTCGGCCGCGCTACCCTTGGCAGCACCACTGCCAGCGCAGTCGGGGCAACGGCAAATTCTATTATAATTGATTTCTTTTTTTACGCCAAATGCGGCTTCTTCAAAGGAAATGGAAACCCGAGCGCCAATGTCATCCCCTCGCATAGGGCCGTTGCGGCGCTGACCGCCGCCACCAAAGCCGCCGCCAAAGAAGCTGCTGAAGATATCGCCAAAATCGCCAAAGCCGCCAAAACCGCCACCATATCCTCCGGCTCCTGCGGCCGGATCAAAAGCGGCGTGACCATATTGGTCGTATTTGGCGCGCTTGTCGCTATCCGACAGCACATCATACGCTTCGTTGACCTCTTTAAAATTCTTTTCCGCCTCTTGGTCCCCCGGGTGAAGGTCGGGATGATACTTTTTCGCAAGGGATCGGTAAGCCTTTTTTAACGTAGCCTCATCGGCATCCTTGGCTACTCCCAACACCTCATAATAATCGCGTTTATCTGCCATATTTCTCCTCTACGGGAATCAGGCTGATGCCAAAATTCGACATCAGCCCAAACCCTTATTGATTACTGATTGCTCTTGTCCTCGAAATCGGCGTTGTAGAAGCCCTCACCACCGGCATTGCCGGCATTGCCAGCCTCGGGACCTGCTCCCTGTGCACCGCCCTGCTGTGCATACAGCTTTTCAGACAGCGCATAGAAGGCCTTTTCCAGCGCCTCGGTATCGGCCTTAATGGCATCGGTATCACCGCCGTTGACGGTATTGCGAAGCTTTTCGATGGCCTCCTTTACAGGTGCTTTTTCTTCTTCAGAAACCTTGTCGCCAATCTCACCAAGGGTCTTTTCACTCTGGAAGATCAGCGTTTCGGCGTGGTTCTTGGTATCCACAGCTTCCTTCTGCTTCTTGTCTTCCTCGGCGAACTGCTCTGCCTCACGCATAGCACGGTCAATGTCCTCTTGAGACATATTGGTAGAGGAGGTGATGGTAATATGGGTCTCCTTGCCGGTGCCCTTATCCATAGCCGAAACGTTTACAATGCCGTTTGCGTCAATGTCAAAGGTAACCTCGATCTGAGGAACACCGCGAGGAGCGGGAGGAATGCCGTCCAGATTAAAGCGACCCAATGTGGTGTTTCCTGCAGCCATTTCGCGCTCGCCCTGCAGCACATGAATCTCGACAGAGGTCTGGTTGTCAGCAGCGGTGGAATACACCTGGCTCTTCTTTACAGGGATAGTGGTGTTGCGATCAATAATACGGTTAAACACGCCACCCAACGTCTCAATACCGAGCGACAGAGGGGTTACATCCAGCAGAAGCAGGTCGGTCTTATCGCCGCCCAAAACGCCGCCTTGAATGGCCGCACCAAGCGCCACGCACTCGTCGGGATTGATACCCTTGAAGGGATCCTTGCCGATAAACTTCTTAACCGCCTCCTGCACGGCAGGGATGCGGGTAGAGCCACCCACCAACAAAACCTTGTCGATCTCGTTTACGTTCTTGCCGGCATCGGAAAGAGCCTTGCGAGTGGGCTCCATGCAACGATCCACCAGATCGGCAGTGATGCGATCAAACTCTGCACGGGTAAGGGTTGCTTCGAAGTGCAGAGGACCTGCAGCGGTTGCAGTAATGAAAGGCAGATTGATATTAGAAGAAGTCATGCCGGAAAGCTCGATCTTTGCCTTCTCTGCAGCATCCTTCAATCTTTGCAGAACCATCTTATCATTACGAAGGTCTACGCCATTTTCCTTCTGGAACTTATCGGCCATCCAATCGATCACGCGCTGATCAAAGTCATCACCGCCAAGACGGGTATCGCCGTTGGTGGCCAAAACCTCAAACACTCCGTCAGAAATTTCAAGAATAGAAACATCAAAGGTACCACCACCAAGGTCAAATACCATAATGGTCTGATCCTTTTCGGTTTCCTTGTCCATACCGTAAGCCAAGGCAGCAGCGGTGGGCTCATTGATAATACGCTTTACATCAAGGCCTGCGATCTTGCCGGCATCCTTGGTTGCTTGACGCTGTGCATCGGAGAAGTATGCAGGCACAGTAATCACAGCCTCGCTGACGGTAGTGCCAAGAAATGCCTCGGCGTCTGCCTTCAGCTTCTGCAGGATCATAGCGGAGATTTCCTGGGGGGTGTAATCCTTGCCGTCAATTCCTACCTTAAAGCCGGTGCCCATATGACGCTTGATGGAAATCACCGTACGGTCGGGGTTCGTGATGCTCTGGCGCTTTGCTACCTGACCGATCATACGCTCGCCGGTCTTGGAAAATGCCACCACAGAGGGAGTAGTGCGCGCGCCTTCGGGGTTCGGAATAACCTTGGGCTCGCCGCCCTCATAAACTGCTACGCAAGAGTTGGTCGTACCCAAGTCAATGCCAATAATTTTTCCCATAATTCAAATTCCTCCTGAAGAATCTATCTTCTATAAATTATTTTTAATCAATTTGCAACCTTTACCATTGCATAACGCAATACGCGGTCGCCCTTCATATAGCCCTTTTGCAGAACCTCTACAATCTCCCCTTCACCGTATGCTTCATCCTCTACGTGGAAAACAGCATTGTGGTAAACAGGGTCAAAGGTCTTGCCCAAAGCCTCAATTTCTGTCACGCCGATTTTGGCCAGCGTTTCCTCAACGCTTTTCAAAACCATGGCAACGCCCTTGGCAACGCTTTCACCGTCGCTGTAAAGTGCCGCGCGCTCCAAGTTATCAATAACAGGAAACAAGGCAGCAAGCGCGGCAGCATAGGCTTCGCTGTAAATGCGTTCCTGCTCCTCCTTGCTACGCCGGCGGAAATTATCATATTCAGCAGCAAGGCGCAAATATTTGTCATTCAGCTCTGCGCACTCGGTCTCTTTGTCTGCTAACTTATTAGTGGCCTCCAGCAATTCGCCTTCTACCTTTTTCAGTTTCTTTTTTGGATCCTTTCCACCACGACTGATCTCCTCGGCCTCCGCCAGGATATCGTCCATTTCCGTAGCGGCCTCCTCGGCGACGGTTTCTTCTTTCATCATATCATCCATCATGGTTATCTCCTTTCGCTTGGTGCTTGGGTTCACTTAACAGCTGCGTAATATTTCCACCCAGATTATCCAAGGTAGCAAGCACACGAGCATAGTCCATGCGCAACGGACCAATCACCCCAATGGCACCCACAGTCTTTCCTTTACTTTTAATCGGCTTAAATACAAGCGTCGAATTATTGATCACCTTTACCGAGCTCTCAGAGCCGATCACCACGTTGACACGGTCCTCATCGGTATCCGTCACAAGATCCAGAATGGCATCCTTTTGTTCAAAGGCTCCCAGCAGTTGGCCCAACTCGTCACTATCCGAAAATTCAGGGTATTGAAGCAATCGGTCAAGACCGCTGACCTTCAGCTCGCCGCCGTCCAGCTCTCCGATCACCTCGTAAATACTCTTCATTACGGTGTTGACCAAGGCGGAATCCCCTGCCATACGCGCCTCAAGACTCATAATAATGGGCAGCGTGATCTCTCCGACCTCATGGTCAGCCACAAGCTCGTTCAACGCTTCAGAGAGCGCGCTGATCACGTGCGTATCCAACTCTGTATCCGTAAAAATGTTGCGCGTTTTTACCGAGCCGTCAGAGGCGACCAATATTAAAATGAAGCTATGAGAATCGATCAAAGCCGTTTCAAAGCGCTTTACCGTAATGGAACGGGAACGCGGTTTAATGGCAAATCCGGTATAATTGGTCAACGAAGAAGCCACCTTTGAAGCATTGTCCAAAATGCGATCCAACTCTGACATTTTCACCTTCATCAGTTGGTTGATTTGGGCAATCTCCTTGGCAGTCATTGCGTATTCCTCAAGCAAGGAATCTACATAAAACCGATATCCTTGTTTACTGGGCACTCGCCCTGCTGAGGTGTGAGGCTGCTCTAACAGACCCATATTTTCCAGCTCTGCCATCTCGTTACGGATGGTAGCGGAGGAGCAGGAGAGCTGCTTGCTTTCCATAATATATTTTGACCCCACAGGCTCGCCGCCTTGAATGTGAGCCTCAACAATGGCCTTTAAAATCTGTTTTTTTCGGTCGCTTAATCCGTCACCGTAAAGATCCATCTACTCTCCTCCTTTTGGACTAAAATTAGCACTCTGATATTTGAAGTGCTAATTTCACATTAAAAATATAGCACGATTATTCCCTTTTGTCAAGGATTTTACACAACTTTTTTAACTTTTTTCAAGTTTATAATGTTGAGTGAATAATTCAGACGTGGTTGCCTGGAATATTCACTCCTTTTTTGTTGACATACCCTTCATTGTCGACAATGCCGCCCACCTCGCGAGGTGGGCGGCGACCAGCCTTGATCGGCGGCGGGAAAAATAGTCGATCCCCCTTGATACAATGCCGTGTATAGGCTTGTAAATATATAAAATGCCGCATAGGCGAAGGAGAACAACATGGAAGTAAAATTGTACAAAAAGAATGGCACGTACATCGACAAGAAGGATGGCAAAGAAAAGCGCTTTACCAATTTCTACGTTGCGTGCGGTGATCAGCTGATCCCTGTGGAGCCCAAGTATTTTCCAAACGACAAGTGCGAAGGCCGTGACCCTCAATTTTCTGCACGAAAGGCCGTCATGGAAGCGTTTGCTGAATCTTTCCCCGAAGCTCCCTCTGTTTCCACCCCTGCACCGACACAAGGCAACGCAAATTTTCGGTAACCAGGCCATCGGTAAAAAATGGGTTAACTTGCCCGAAGTGCGGCAAGCCAATGCGCCTGGATGATAAAGACACCCACACCTATGACCGTGAGGCTACCTATTGGTATGTTTGCGACACCTGCCATATCGATGCCGTAGCTGACGGCACCACAAATACGGTGGAATGGAGTAAAGATGGTGAAACCTTTACTTCACACTTTTGAGTGAGAAAAACTAAAAAACTTGGCAAAAGGTGCAAAACGTGCAAAAGTGGCAATGTATAAGCCACATGATATAAACCGCGAATGCCCGATAGCATCTAAAAATCACGACACCTACGCCCCCGCCGCTTGGGGCTTGTCCAAGCGGCTTGGGCAAAAGGTGCAAAATGGTGAAAAACTTTCAATACCGGGGGTTAAATGTGTATTGTAAGCAATATGAGATTGTCACAGATGCTGACAAAATATCTGTTGACATACAAAAAACGTGTATGGAGCGCAAGACCATAAAAAAGTGGGCTTATATACTCCACGATAAGGATGACACTCGTCCGCATTATCATATCTACATCAATTTTGGCAATAGTGGGATCAATTCCGCAGATGTTGCCGAGTGGTTCGGCGTGCCGGAAAACTTTATTGAAAAGGTCAAGGGCCGTTATACGGATATGCTTCTTTACCTGACGCACGGCAACGATTCACAACAGAATAAGCACCAGTATTCCGCATCTGAGGTCGTGGCAAATTTCGATTTCCAGACCGAGATTATGAACTCCAAGATCCTTGGAGACTTTGAAAAGTATTCCTATGCCCAACAGTTGGCTTATGTAAATTCCCTGCCCGTATCCGAAAAGTCCACGGCCTTCAATAAGTTGCAGACTCTTTGGAAATTGCATTGTCAATGTTTGATGCTTAAGCCGGACCGCAACGTGGAGGTTGTTTTTGTTTGCGGCAAAGGGGGTACCGGTAAGACGTATTATGCCAAAAAACTCTTGACGTCGTTAGACTATGACTATTGCGTATCTTCGTCTTCCAATGATCCTTTCCAGGACTATATGGGTCAAAAGGCTATTATCCTGGATGACCTTCGTGATCAAACTTTTGAATTTGCGGATCTTTTGAAAATTCTTGACAATAACACGGCCTCCAGCGTGAGGAGCCGTTTTGCAAATAAGGTGTTCAATGGTGAAATGATTGTGATCACATCCACAGTCCCGCTTTCTTATTGGTATTATCAATACAAGAGCAGCCAGTTTGATACCATCCAACAGTTGTATAGGCGTATATCCTGCTATGTGGTCGTGACAGACTCATACATCAACGTGTATGACGCTCTCGATAATATGGGGCGTCCTACTGGCCCCGCAAGCATTTTTAAAAATGAGCTCAAAAAGCGTGATAAAGCGCAGGATAAAAAAACTGATTTCGGCCGGGTCTTTGGCAAGATATGCGAAGACGCTATGCCGGAATACCTTGAAGAAATGTGTAAAAAAGCTGCCCAGAAGGGTGGTGGAATATATTAAGGCGGTGATCGTATGACTTAGCACATAGCCCATTCTCAAAGCATATCCATATTCCAAAAATTAAAAACAAAGGAGAAAACAATGGCCAGATATTCCAAAGAGGAAAAACGCGCCTACTATGCCGGTATGGGCTATCGTTATGGTAAGTTCGGCAAGGAAATGCGCGTGAAGAAAAAGAATGAGCGTTCTTTCCAGAACGGCTACCGTAAAGCAAAAGCAGGATCCCAAAGAGCTCCCAAAGCCAGATGGGCAAAAAAGTAAAGTGAGGTATAAACCATGAGCAGAAAAACCAAAAGAATTGCAATCATTGTTGCCGGCGTGCTGGCAGTTGTAATGCTGGTCGCCGTGCTGGGCAAGGCAACCGGCTCGTTTGAAAACCTTTTCCATCCCGACGAATGGGAACTCCGTAAGCCCAATGAGGACAATATGTTTCAGCATGCCACCTTTGCAGGCGGCGAGGATGGCAAGATTGCTTCCGGCGAGAACGGTGTGACCGTCACTCTTTCGGATGACAATGAGATCAAGATCAGCGGCACCGCCGAAAGCGATATGACCGTGGATATTGCCTCCCTTCCTCTGACCTCCGGTGTATCTTACGTATTCGATTCCGGCTTGAACGATGGTTCCAAGGGTACCATGTACCTGGAAATCGTCAATGGTGATAGCACCGTAGCGGCTTGCTACAGCGCTCCCGTTGTCTTTGAAGGTGTAGCCGCAACCTGCACCGTCCGTCTGCATATTGCAAAGGATTGTGTGACCAATGTTACCCTTCGTCCTGTCATTTGCCAGGGTGCTGAAGCTGAGGATCTGATCAACTTCTGGAGCTGATCCTATGAAGCTTTTGATTTTCATTGTTGCCGTGCTTGTAGCATTGAGCTTAACGGTGGGTCTTAGCAATGTGCAGGACCTGCTTCAATCCAATTCTAAAGCAGACGCCAACACTGGTGCTGCCGGGGATTCCGGCAGCACCGGGGATGGGGTAAACGATTCGGATACAGAAGTGCCGGAAGTCGTTTTGTTTGACCCCGATGCGGTTACGTTAGATACGATTTCAAATTATAGCAATCAGCTTGAGACGGGCACTTCGTTGACTTTTTATGGAAGTAATGCAAGTATTTGGAATGTAACTGATGATCCCGATTATTCTTATGATTGGCAAAAGGTTTGCGAGGAGCATTCCAGCCAAATTTTTGCCGAAATAAACGGTAATGTCATTTATGTGGATGATCGGATATATCCTACAGATGCTCCTGCAACAGCTGTGTGCACAAATTTTGCTCTTGGTAGTTTTTGTGCTACCGAAGGATATACATATTATGTGTATTATTGGCTTCGTTCAGGGGAGTTTGGTAGGTTGCGATCGGATAATTGGTACGATCCTAACGAAATGGGAGATCAGCAGGTTTATTATCCCTTTGCATTGTACGATGAAGAAGGCAATTCGTATGATTTTACTAACGGTTTTAATCCCGAGGGGAATCTTGAATATGAATTGTATTACGGTAGCGGTGTCAATCATGATACCATCGTTTATGGCGGCGAGTTCACAATTTGGATTGTAGGTGTACCTGCCGAATCGGTTGTATAATCAAAGGCCTGCGGCCATGTGGGCCGCAGGCCTTTTGTATAGGAGAAAAACGTATGAAAAGAATTTTTTGCTTTATTCTCTGTGTGTTGACCCTGGTGCCCTTGTTTGCCTTGTGGCCCAGCGCAGAGACCACGGTAGATGTGGTTGGTCAGCTTCAAAATTACACCATTGATGGCAAACCCTTTGACCCCAACGATTACCCCTTGAATACATCGGATAAAGGTATTTATTTGCTTGCTCTTCGGGAACGTGGATCCGTGCGCGGCCAGGAGCCTTCTGAATGGAAAAATTACAAATTGGATTTGTATCTGTATAATCCTTCCGGCATTCCCATCGAGGACGGCACCGGTACGTTGTTGTGGACATACAGCGAGGAAGTGGATCCAGAGTGGGAGTGGGGCGAACACACGTTTGCAAGCAACGCCACGTACTATTCCGTGGATTACCGTTTTGTTCGTGTGACCGTTCCTTTTACCTCGGCGCGACCTATTCCTACTGGTGACAAACGCATTTTCCATTTTTATGAGTTGCGGTTCAATCACGTGATTGGTACGGGAACCGATACAACCTTGGAGGCTGTAATCAACGATACGGAATGTGTGTATACGGTTTACGGCTTTGAGAGTGACGGTACTATGTCGTATTCCGATGGCCAGACTCGCACTATGGAGCTGGAGCTTCGAGGTACAGCGTGGAGAGCTGAGAACCCCAAGTCTGAGCTTACCCCCAATATTTATACTGAGATCCCCTCAGTGTATTTCACCATCCCCAGCGAAATCTATAACAATTACGATCGCGTGGCGCAGATTGCGGCCAATTTCTGGATGTTTCATTCTAAGCCAATTGTGTTGACTAACTCTTCATCATTTGATGCTAAATACGCGGATTATTTAAAAGCCGGTGTTGATTATGCGGGATTTACAGATAGTCTACCGATGTTATCATATGGCAAACTAAAGTATCTTTTTAATCAAACTTTTGTTACACCTGAATGGGTATATAATCCTAATACATACACCCAAAGTTTGTGCAATTATGTTAAAGAGCGCGGCGGTTCGTCTTATAATAAATTCGTCGAGTATGGGAATCACCTGAATTTATATTTTTACCGTCAATCCATTGCAATCGACGATGAATCCAATCATTTTCATTTGGCGGTAAGTGATGCAGAATTTGAAAGTTATCTGCAGGGGTATACCGATGCGTATTATTCGGATTTTGTAGGCCCTTTGCTTGGCGGCATTGCGCCGGATCTGTATGAATCCAGCTATCGCCACGAGGAAGTGTATTCGTATAACAATCCCGAAACTGGCAAGGATGACGATGAAACCACATACAAGTTGACTGATTATAATTTTACGGGAAATTTGAAATGGTGGGATATCCTGGGGTTGTTTGGAGGTGTAGCCGGTGCAGAGACCGTGGATAAGATTTGTGAGATCACATCCCCTGCAGCCGTTGCTTCTGAATATGCCAATAACCTTGACGGCTTGTGCGACAAGTACAAGATCGGCAAGGATGATGCCGCAAGCTTTTTAAGTTATCTGCAGAATGCGGATGGCGTTGTGGTCCTGCTTCGCCTGGATGCAGTAGAATATGAGTGTCACGAGCTGAATGTGTCTCCTGCCATTGATGATGGACAGGCATGGCTTGTGGAAATGAATTTCTATCGCGAAGTGGACGTGACCGAGGTCACCTTTGAAAAGGATGGCAAATTGACCACTTATAAGGTAATTGCTGACCCGATCAATATCAACGGTGGCGTAGGTGTTAAAAATGATCCTCGACCAGTGGGCTCGCTTACGATGATTCCCGGGGCTATTTCTAACTGGTGGAAAGGGCTCACGGAAAGCGGAGAAGCATTGTCTATGGCTTTGAAAATGTTTATGGGTGTGGCAATTGTGGCCGTTGTGGTTTTTGCAGTTATAAAGGTAGCCGGACTATTTAAGTCAAACAAAATAACGATCGAATACCCTCCCGACAAACGAAAACGAAAATAAGAAAAGAGCCCATATGGGCTCTTTTCTTATTTGTATTGATAGACTGTAAATGTTACATTATAAACGTTTATAAGTTGGGAAGGAGATAGGGAGTCTAATATGTTATACGTGAATTGATATTCTTGGTTTGAAGCAAGATCTTTTTCTGTATAGATCTGCTGGCTGATAATTTCGTTATTGCTGTTGTATATGCATATTTTAAACGACAATTCTTTGTATTTGGCGTATGTTTTAGCATTTACTTGTATTTCACCAAGCTCCAAAACATTTTGATAAGATACGTTTGTTTCTATTTTGGGTGGGTGTTTTATTATTGCTGTCCATAATGTGGTTTCTTCACCCCAAACCATAGGCTGTTTTTTTAGATTTTTGGCAGTTGTTGCAATGTGGTTTCCAAGTAGAATTACTGCCAAAATACCAATACAAATAAGCAGTGTGAGTGCCAATATCAATATATTCATACCGTGTCTTTTTGCATCCATATATATCCCTCCTGTGATGGCCACCCCCATTATACACCCCCTCACAGCAAAAAGTCAAGCCCCGCGGGGACTCCCGTGGGGCCTTATCTTTTGAAAGTGCACTTTCAACTCGTGAGACCAATATATAAACCAAATAAAATTGCGCCTATAGCGATCATTGCAAAAAATATTGTGATGTCATTCATCGTTTCTTTTTCCTTTCCAGGTACTCACGCAAAGCGCGAGCGAGCTTTTGTTGCGCGGGGCGTATTTCAGTGTAGTATTTAAAATCATCCGGGTCCAGGTTCTCGTCGGTCTGCATCAGCGGATCAATGGGCTCCGGCTTGTCCGCGTCCACGTTGTAGTAGGTGAACAGATCCCGATTTAGGAAGGAATGCGCCTTTTTCATTTCGGGCACCGAGGCGTATTTGTCGCGGTATGTGGGTATGTCGTTCAGCCCCACCTTGCACCGGGCGGTCTGCAGCTCAGCAAAGGCCTTGAAATAGTCGGTGGCATAGCGCTCTGCATAGGCCTTTTTGAACATGATAAAGTATTTTTTCTCCTCCACATCCTTGCTCTCCTTGCCGGCTTGTACGTTTGCCACAGTGGTGGTCTCACAGAGGATATTTTGTTGGTAGTAGCCGTATAGGTTTCTCCGCCGCAGAAGGTAGCGTGTAAGTACCGCTTGTATACCTTGACCCAGCCAGGTGATCAGATGGTTATTACCCCAGCGTAATCGACTTTCGTTCCAGACTCCTCGCCACCATTTTACATATGCACCGAGGATACATTCCTCGATCCAGAATAGCGGCAGGGCCGTGTTGGTCTCCTTGTGCTTTTCTATGTGCATGATCTGGCAGAGCTCGTGGCCGTCCGCTCCCCAAGAGGATACGCGCTGTGCATTGCAGAATACGTGCATAAAACACCGATTGGCAAGCATGGCCGGTTGGCCGGACATCTTGAACCAAGTGTTAAACATATCGTTTTTTTGGTTGCATTCGTCCTCCCTGGCCTTGACCTCCTTCAGCTGGTCCATGTTCTTGCGCTCCTTGTCGATCTCTGTGACCGATAGTACGCCAAATTCAAAGGCACCAACGTTGGGGTTGTCCTTCAGGATCTTGCGCCCCGGGCGTAGCATATCATAGTCCAGAATGTGGCAATATTTGCCCTCGATGTGGATCCGTGCCGGGTCTCGGTGAAAAAAATCCACGTCCACTAAGGGAAAGTTCCCCTCATCCTCGATGATAAAATCGTCGCGGATCGGCAGATTGGCCAGGATGTAGGAGGTGGTCATGGTGTAGCTGAAATAGGCCTGCACGTATTCCTCCAGGGCATCCCAGATGGATATAATTTTGAGGTTGTCATCAAACTCGGTGGCATATTGCTCCACATCGTAATGCCAGATCAGCTCTGGCTTTTGGGTAAAAGCATAGGTGAGCCGCTGCACACGGACCCAGTTGCGAGCTGACACCCAATGCTTGATGGTGCCGTCGTGTATGCGGTCTTTGATGGTCAGCTCGAATGTGATCCACGGAAAGCGTGGGAATTTTTCTTGGTTTTCGTTCAGGATCGTCAGGTACTCCTTGCGGTCCATGGCCGCCCGGGTGATGGTCATATCGGTCTGTGCCATATCCTTGCCGGCACGCATGGGAGCCGCAAAGAAGGTGGCTTGTGGAGCCTCCTCCAGCATTCCCTTGTTGCGCGCCTCCATATGCTGCAAGCGGTCCATACCCTTGTGCTGCCGCCACTTATCAAATAGCCAAATGAAAAGCGCCGCCCAGCAGATCCCCGGCAGTACGTGCCAGGTCAGGAGCATATCCACCACCAGCTTTAGGCATTGCCGCCCAAGGGTGGAGAAATCCAGAAAATTGAGAATGTAAAAATAGTAGGCCAGAAATTCCAGTACCAGGGTGTATACGCCCAGGTATAGCAGCCATATGGCAAGGAACGCGGTCCACCACCGGGAGCTGCGGAAAAAGTCCCAGAAATCCCAGAGCCAGTCCACCACGTGGCGCCAGGGCCGCACGATCCACCGTTTCCACCCTCGCAAGGACTTTGTGTCCTGGCCATAGTCGTTATTGATATCATCCCAGGTGATGGCCACCGGGATTGCAAGGATCAGTATCACGATCAAGGCAATGGATAGATAATATAGAAATCGGGTCAGATGGTAGAGCAGAAAAATCAAGTATTGCAGAAAGTTTTGTCCTACCCAAATGTGGTCTTTCAGCTCGGTGAGCTTGCGGACGATCTCGGCCAGATCAATACCGATCTCGCTTTGCAAATTCACCGCCGAGAAGTCGTTGACCGTCTGCCGGAAGGGGAGACGGTCTCCCAGCTCGATCAGATCGGCAAAGGTGTAGGCGATGATGCGGCCAAAGTCGCTGATGCCCTCCAGGAGTCTGTAGAACGGATATTGATAAACGAATACTCCCAGGGCCACGGATCCCAGGATGATACCAAGGCACAGCCAGTGCCGCCAGTTAATGCTTTTGATCTTTTTCAGCATAGACACCTCATACAACGTAACGAAGCAGAAATGCCAGATAGCCGAGGAACAAAGCCCCGGCTAAAATGGCAATAACGGTCAGCGTGCGCAGAACGATCTTTTTCATTGCTCGTCCTCCTGAATTTCAGTAATGGTAAACCATCCGGCACAAGGATACCCGGCGCAGTCCTTGCACCATTCCTCGCCATCAATGGCCGCCCGGATGGGATCGGTAAAGTCCTTGGTCATTGCCACGTGATCATTGTGGCAGCTCTCCAGCTCGGAGTAGTACGTGACACGGTAGATCATGTGCCCCTCCTCTTGAATTTTGTCGTAGCGACTTTGTCGCCGGTTTCACGATCAAAGATCGCCAGATATCCATTTTCGTCCGCGGCATAGGTGAAATACTGTTCATCCCAATATCTTTGGGCGATGCATTCTTCTTTGGTCATTGTTACCTCCTTTGATTTTGAAAGTGCACTTTCAAGGGCGGCGCTGCCGCCCTTGGTGCGTGTAGATTATCCGTATACGATTTTGCCAAACAATGCGTATTGCAAGCAAGCATCGGCGCTGTCATCATCGTCCATAAGCGCCATGCCGATTCCGTCCAAAAGCTTTAGCAGGGTCAGCTCCCATTCCTCGTCTTCGTCCTCTATGTCAAACAGCGTGACCGCCTTTCCTTCCAAAAGGAGTTGGCAAGCGTATTGGCTGACCGGTAGTCCATGGGGCTTTTGGACCCATTCAGGCGTTGTGTTGTTGACTCCAACCCAATAATTGCTTTCGCATTCGAGGGCATCTACAACGATGTCCTCAATTTGTTCTGGTGTGATCTTGCATACCACGTTGAAGGTGCGCTCGCGGATTTCTTTTCTCAAAGAGTAGGTGCATCCGTTCTTTACATACATATCCATATCAATTTCCTTTCTGCGGGGGAAAACCGCCCCCGCTCGGTATTTTTTAAACTTTCAAAAGGTGTACGATTTTGCCGCTGCTGGCATAGCAGCAGCCGCAGATCAGATTGACATCCTTTGTCGCTCTGATCCCTTGTCCACATTCGGGGCAAGTGTATTTCCGAGTGCTGGAGGGCTTTTTAGTGTTGACTCCGTTCGGGTCATCCGTCCCGGTGGCGCCGGTTCCAGCCTTACCGCCCGGAGGGGGTAAAATCGTACGCACGCCATCGTGGCGGGTGATCCGGATTTCCTCCAGGCCGTTTTCGATACACCATTCAATCAATCGCTCCGAGGGCTCGGTGTGTGACCATCCGATCCGGTCATCATGGGTGATCACCAGATCACGCTTGACGGCTTCGTCACGAAACTTGGTATTGTGGTAGGTGTAACCGCGCGAGGTGTCCTTGATACCGTGGGCAAGGTTATAAAGGTGTACCATCTCGTGCAACATCGTTGCCACCACGTTTTCGATGGGGCGTGTCAGCGTGCCCGCCCCGATGTTCAACTCGTGCCTTTCCTCTTCCTCGCTGGTCCATACCTTTGTCACGGTCACGTGCCCATAGGCTTTGGGTGTGCTTTGAATGGTGATAACCGGTTTTGAAAGTGCATTTTCAAAATAGCTTGCATTCAGCAACGCAAAAATTTTGTTTAGGTAACCGGAAACGCGGTTGTATTCGGTCATTTGTTTCATTTGTGCATCCTCCATAAAATCAAGGTGTAGTTAGTACCACAGCCATTTTGTGCAAGATTCCGAAAATCACGGATGACCCTTGCAAAAGGTCGTGCCGTATGGTAAGATAGTCACCGAGAGGAACGGGTGCGAGCCGTTCCCCTCGGTGGGGCTTTCCCACTTTCGGCCGTTAGCCGTTAGCCGTCAGCTTGTTTCAAGTTGACGGCTTTTTTCTTGCCTTGCAATTCAAGGCAACGCTCGATGCGCGAGAGCAACACGTTGGCGCACTCCACGTTGTGCCCGGTCGGACGCGTTGTGTACTCCGCAAGAGCCGTGACAAGGGTTACAATCTCCTTGTCATTGACAAATAACTGCATATTCTCACCCCCTTTCCCGGAACCCCAGAGCCCTTCGGGCTCCGCATCCCCACCGCCGGTGGCGGTGGAACTTCATGCTCCTTCGGTCCCTCGTTCCCCGCATCCTTTTGCTCGCGGTGGATATTTAGACCTCAGGTGTGATTCCTTCATGCTCCTTTCGGTTGCCCTGTTCCCGGAGATGAAGCAGCACTGTAGACTCGCAGGGTCAAGGGATCAGCTCGAAAAAATTTTCTTTCCTTTCAAATTCGTTCAAAGGAAAAATTTTTCGACCCCTTGACCCTGCGGGGATACTGTGCTACGATTCGGAGCGGAACTGGAAAACAGAAAGGAGTGTGAAGGATGCCGGAGGTTGAAATATCCAACGCAAAAGAGCAAAATCCGCGTCCCGCCATCCGCAGATGGCGAAACCACAGCCAGGCCAAAACAACTTTTCAAGAAAACAAAGGACTCCCACCCAACCAAGGACAAGGCGACGCGTCCGAGGGGGTGAGGGTCAAGCGGGTAGCGACCCCACCCCCTCAGCGCGCCGCCCCGTGAAAAGTCTAAACGCAGCATATGCAAAGAAAGGAGTCTATCCAAAATGCCGAGAACCACCAAACACTACAAGAACATCACCAAACCCATCCGGGATAAGCTTGAAGCGCTGTATAATGCAGGCGTACCCGTTAAGCAAATTTCGGAAGAACTCGGCTATACATTTCAAAGCATCTACCGTGAACTCAAGCGCGGTTACTATATGCACCTCAATTCTGATTGGACAGAAACGCGGAAATACAGCGCAGATAAAGCTCAATATTTCGCAGACTTGAATGCCACCGCAAAAGGAGCTCCTCTTAAAATTGGAAATGATCAACAGTTTGCAAAATTCGTGGAGGATATGGTGTTGAATGGATATTCTCCCGCTGCCATCCTTGATTTCATCAAAGATAACGGCCTAAAGTTCAATACGAAAGTGTGCCGTGGTACCCTCTATTCGTATATCGATAAAGGGCTTTTTTTGCGCATTACAAATAAAAACCTGCTTCGTAAAGGTAAGCGTAAAAGAAAACACAAAAAGGTAAAGGCAGCCAAGCAATTACCCAAAATAGAGCATAGTATAGAAAAACGCCCGCAGGAGATCGCAAAACGGATCACCTTCGGGCATTGGGAGCTTGATTCGGTTGTAGGAACACAGAAAAAGGGTGAGACCCTTCTGTGTATGACAGAAAGGCTCACCCGTATGGAGATCATATTTAAATCCCCGGATAAGTCTGCCGCAAGTACGGTTACAATGTTGAACCGCCTGGAGTGCAAATTCGGAAGCCGTAACTTTCGTCAAATTTTCAAAAGCATTACTTGTGATAATGGAACGGAATTTTCCAATACTACGGGAATGGAATACTCCCCGTACACCGGCAAAAAGCGAACCGCCGTGTATTACTGCCACCCGTATTGTTCCTCGGAACGTGGCTCTAATGAGAACCAAAACGGTTTTATTCGTCGTTTTATCCCCAAAGGCACCAGAATAAGCAATTACACGAACCAACAGATACAAAGTATCCAGGATTTTATCAACGGCTATCCTCGGCGCCTTTTTGACGGTGAAAGCAGCATAAAACGTTTCAAAAATGAGTTAGAAAAACTCAATATAAAAATTTTTGCCTAAAATTCACTCAACCTCTTGACATTTGCAAACTTTTTTAACTTTTTTTGCCGCAGAGTGCGAAAAAATGTGTTTTTGTTTTTGTTTGACTGAAATATCAAAGACAGAGCTTTACAGAAAAGAAAATCCTTCATTTCCGCTTTACAGAATGTTCATTATATGATATAATATTATTATCCAGTTTAAAAATATAGAAAAAAGTATTGACAATGCTTCTTTATCGTGGTAATATAGTATCGAAAACCACATATTGTAGTTCTTTACAATAAACGGAGGCTCCATGACCAAAAACAAGCACCCCGATCCCCCCGTGATCTATTACCAAAATGAGCTGACGGATGAATTTTCCACCGCCGTGATCGAACCCCGTCGCATTGATGCCTCGTATCGATACGACCGCAGCCACGGCATTCACCGATTGCTACGCTTCTTCTGGTATGGCATCGTCGCCCCCCTCCCTGCATTCTTGTACAGAAAGTTTAAATTTCATCACAAGATCGTAGGGCGCGAAAAGCTGAAGGCCCACAAAAAGGATGCTATTTTTCTTTTCGGAAATCACACTCAGCCCATTGGCGATGCGGTAATTCCTTCTTTTATTCGTTACCCGGCCTATGTCATCGTTCACCCCAATAACGTTTCGATGCCTTATCTTGGGCGTGTTACGCCATATATGGGTGCGATTCCGCTGCCCGATGATCTGACAGCCGCCAAAGGTTTTGTGGCCACGATTAAAGCCAAGGTAGAAAAGAATCGTGCGATCTTTATTTATCCCGAAGCACACATTTGGCCATATTACACGGGCATTCGTCCCTTTGGTGATGAATCCTTTCAATACCCCATTAAGTACAACGCCCCTGTATATTCCTTTACTAACACCTATCAAAAACGCCGTTTTTCCAAAAAGCCGCGTATGGTGACCTATATTGACGGCCCTTTTTATCCGGATGCTTCACTCCCTCTACGGGAACGCCGCCGCGCTCTGCGCGATGCGGTTTATGCCCAAATGACCGAGCGCAGTCAACTCTCGGATTGCGTGGTCATAGAATACCGTAAGGCTTCAAAGGAGACTTTATGATCCATATTCTGTTCTGCGGAAACCAAGGCGTGTTCGACGGCATGCTGACCTGCGCCTTATCCATTTTCCGCCGCTCACAATTAACCGAAGGAATCACTTTTCATCTGATGACGATGGATGTCAGCCATCTGAATCCCAATTTTGTGCCCATTCAGCCAGAGCAGATCGCGTTCTTTGAACGCGTGATCCAATCGTATCACCCCGATAATACTGTCGCGTGCTATGATGTCAGCGATCTTTATCAGCAGGAGTTTGCAGGTTGCCCCAATGAAGGTGCTTACTGCTCTCCCTATACGCTGATCCGCTTGCTGGCAGACCGCATCGATGCCCTGCCCGACAAGCTGCTTTATCTGGATGTGGATGTAATGTTCAACCGCGACATTCACCTGCTTTGGGATATCGATGTTTCCGGCGTGGAATACGCCGCCGCTCGCGATCACTATGGCAAATATCTGATCTACCCCAATTACATCAACGCAGGCGTTCTTTTGTGGAATCTGAAAAAGATGCGCGAAACCGGTATTTTGGCCCGAGCCCGAGTTTTGTTGCGCAAAAAGAAGCTCACCTTTGCCGACCAAAGCGCTCTGATCCGCTCCACCACAAAAAAGAAAATGCTCCCGCAGAAATTCAACGACCAAAAGTTTTTACACAAAAGCACGGTCGTGAGACATTTTTCAAAGCGTCTTTTCTATCTTCCCTACCCCCACACTGAAAACATCAAGCAATGGCATGTTGACCGCGTGCATCAAGTATTTGGCTATCATTGCTTTGACGATATTTTTGATGAATATCAATCCCTAATCCAACAGTACAGAGGAGAGTTTCAATGAGCAAGACCATTCCGATTTTTTACGCTTGCGACAATAACTTTTTTAAATATACCGTGGTATCCTTGGCTTCTATGATTGCCAATGCCTCTCCGCGTCATCAGTACGAGGTGCATATCCTGCACACCGATATCACCCCCGAAAATCAGGCCATTGCCAAGCGTTTGGAAACTAAGCAATTTACTGTGACCTTTGATGATGTGACCGAGTATCTGCATTCCATCAAGGATAAAATGCCCATCCGCGATTACTACTCCAAAACCACTTATTACCGACTGTTCATTGCCGATATGTTTCCCGAAATCAAAAAGACAATCTACATTGACAGTGACACCATTGTTCAAGGTAACATTGCCGAGCTCTATGACCACAACATCAGCGATTATGCTGTTGGCGCTTGCCACGAGCAGGCTATGGTTCAAGAGAACGTATACGGTACCTATGTAGAAAAATGCATCGGTATTGACCGCAACTCCTTCTTCAATGCGGGCGTTTTGCTGATCAACTGTGAGTATTTCCGCGAGAACAAGGTGCTGGGGCAGTTTATGGAGCTGCTTGGCTTTTACAATTTCCGCGTCACGCAGGATGAGGACTATCTCAATGTTATTTGCCGTGACAAGGTCTTGTTCCTACATCAAAAATGGAACACCGAGGTCTTTGGTGATATTTTTGTCCCCCTGGAGGAGGCCTGCGTGATCCATTACATCATGGTCGCCAAGCCCTGGCACTTCCACGATTGCCATTGGGGTGATATCTTTTGGAAATACGCCGAACAAACCGAGGTGTATGGCGATCTGAAGGAAATCCTTGACACCTATACAGACGAGCAAAGAGCCGAGGATATGGCCTCTTGCGACCGCCTTGCACAGCTTGCTATTGAAGAAACCAATCGCCCCGATACCTATGTGGCCCGTGTTAAGGAAAAGGTCCGTGAAGAACGTATGCGCGTGTTGGAAAAGATCGAACAGTATGAGCGCGAAGGTCGCTTTGATGAGGATGTGGAGGATGACCCGCCCGGACGCCAGATTCGCCCCGGTGAGGTGGATTATCTGCGCAAAAAGCCCATCAGCCGCGTCAATCGTCGCATTGCCTACAATATGGCAAAGCACTTTTTGGACAAGATTTTAAAAGAGAAAAAGATGATTGTAAAAGACATCATTGGCGCCGAGCATTTCGCAGAGCTGGAAAGCGGCGCGATGATCACCTGCAACCATTTTAACGCTTTTGACAGCTTTGCTATGCAAATGGCTTATGAAAAGGCCGATGTCAAAGGGCGTGCCCTTTTCCGGATCATTCGCGAGGGCAATTATACCTCTTTCCCCGGCTTTTACGGCTACCTTATGCGCAATTACAACACCCTGCCCCTTTCTTCCAACGCCAAGGTCATGCAGGAATTTATGCGTGCCACCAGCCTGCTTTTGCAAAAGGGGCATTTTATCCTGATCTATCCCGAGCAAAGTATGTGGTGGAACTATCGTAAGCCTAAGCCCCTGCAAAAGGGTGGTTATTATATTGCCGCCAGAAACAACGTGCCCGTTCTCCCCTGCTTTATCACAATGGAGGATAGCGATCTGATCGGCGAAGACGGATTCCCCATTCAGGAATACACCATTCACGTCTGCACTCCCATTTATCCCGATCCCGAAAAAACAGTCAAGGAAAATACCGCCATGATGATGGAGAAAAACGCAGAGATCTGGAAGGACATTTACGAAACCACCTACGGCATTCCGCTCTCGTATACCACCGAGCAAAAATAACAAAAAAAGACCGGCTATTGCGTGATATCCTTAGCGGGAAATTTGCACCAATCATAATAAAGAAAAAGTCATTACGAAACTGTTCGTAATGACTTTTTCTTTTAAGTCTTTTTATTACCATGGCTTGTTCTTTTTCTTTTCTTCAGCCCGCTTCTTCGTATAATATCCTATGATAGCAGCCCTTTGCTTTTGCTTTGCCTCCGGCGTTTTTGCTTTCACATATTTTCCTTTTCCAAGAGGTTTCTTTTTCATTGTATTTCCTCCTCATAAGAAATGACCGTGTCGTATTCTTCGTTTTCATAGTATTTTTGCAACAATCCTATCAACTTTTCAGATGGCTTATATTTTCTTTCAACAAGATACGAATCGCGCATCTTGCATAGAGGAATTGCACCAATTACTTTGTTTGTTAAATCATATCCAATCAAGTAATTGCTTTGGTCATATGTAAAGCCGTAAACATAGTGAAAAGCAAACACTCTGATTGACTTACTGTTTACTGTTTCGTGAAAAATTCTGCCTGTTTCACACGCCTTTGCAAAATTGCAAAGTTCGTCATCAAATGCTATCATTTCACGCTTGTATTGAGGCAATCTTGAATACTCGTTTAACAGTCCGCGTATGTACTCAGTGGTTGTTTGTCCTGTTATTTTCGTTTCAGATTGCTCAATTTCATCAAACACTGCATTTTGCTTTGTTGATGGTCTAAACCATATTACCTCATCTAAAATTTCCAATTCCGCATCCGAAAAATACACTTGATCTATAACGGTGTTTACACACTCGTAAATGGCTTCCGTGTCATTTCTTGCAAAATCTGTGTTCAATATTCTGTGAATTTCATCACGCCTTGTTTTTCGGAAATATAACAAATTCGGTATAAGCTTATTAAGCAGTCCATTCAAATTTGGCTCTTTTTCTTTTTTCAGAAATCCAAACCTTTCTGCATCGTTTTGAAGAATTTGAAACACAAAATCCGATACGGATAGCTTTATAATAGAAGAAATCATTTCATCACCTCATAACTATTTTACACTATGTAAACCTAAAAATCAACATATTATTAGAAAATATACCCATTTTGTAAACCACCAAATTCAAAATACAGAGGACAGACAAACAAAAGAATTTATGATAGACTATTGTTGCAGGGTAAAAATCTTGACTTTATTTCAAGGAGGTGATATACTATGAGCAGAAAACCTTATAAGCAGTTTCATCACGGCAAAGAATTTCCAAAGACGCAGTACAAAAGCAAACCGTTCAAATGGATTCCGTTCAGTTATATAGACACTTACAATGCCTATACTGGAAGGTTTCGTTCAAGAAGAAAATTCGGTTCGGACGGTTGGGCGTATAAAGATTTGGATACGCCCGATAATCACAAGCCATATGATCATGTGCACGACATTAAAAACGGGAAGAGAGCAAAAGACCGTAAGCCAAACAGGCAAGAACGTAAAGAATTTGAAAAAGCTAAAAAGAAAAGGAGATTTATGTAATGCTTGATTTAACAAAATACAACCTCGATGATGATGACATTGAGTTTGTAAAAGATATGAAGGAAGATATTGAAAACCAGAACGAAATTATATTGGCATACCAAGGAAAATCGTTTGTTTTGGAGCCAAGCGGCGAAGCTGTGCATGTTTATGCCTATGGTGAGGATTTGGGAGATTACGAGAGCTTTGATGATTTACTTCTTAACCATAAAATTGATGGCAAACCTTTAATCGAGCTTGTAAAAGAGATTGAATACGGTGACTGATTCAAAAACAACATCACTTCTGCAATATTAAACATTCCTAACATAGAAAAGAGAGAACATTCCGGATTTGAGCCGTTTTGTTCCCTCTTTTTGCTTTTGATAGGGGTTTGAGCTTAACCCATTTTTCATTCGACTGGTCAAATGAGACGCTTGCGCTTTTGGCAAGCAATAAATGATCGGATAAGGACATCACCCCTTGGCCGGCCCTGCTTTTATTTTCTTTTAAATCCGGTGCGCTTATCCTCCATCACACGAGGGCGAAAATACTGATATAAATTGCAAGGGATCATGCCGTTATACAGCTTACGTATCTTATCAGCGCGGCGACCGTACAGCATTTCGAATTTCTCGTGAGAGGTCAATACATAGATCTGCCAAGGCTCCAGCGCCGCAAAGGCGCGTCCAAGATCGCGATATAGGTCCTCCACCTCCTGTAGTTCCATCATACGCTCGCCGTAAGGCGGATTGCAAACAACGGTTCCCCGGCGATCAGGTCCTGGCTTTTTGATGTTTCTGGCATCAGCCTTGAAAAATCGGATGCAGTCAGCCACGCCGGCGCGCTCGGCATTTTCCTTGGCATATTGCAGCACCTTTTCATCCACATCCGAGCCGTAAATATCCAAATGCACATCCTGCCGCACCAAATCGCAGGCCTCCTCGGCAGCATTCAACCATGCCGAACGTTCGACCCAGGGGAAATCCATTGCAGAAAAACGGCGATCAAGGCCCGGCGCTATGTTTTTCAGAATCATAGCAGCCTCGATCACAATGGTACCGGAGCCACAAAAGGGATCCCAAAACAAAATATCCTCTCGCGGACGGGCATTCAATGCCAGGGCGGCCCCCAATGTTTCACGCAAAGGGGCAGCGCCTGCCGCAGGTCTGTAGCCGCGTTTGTGCAGCGCCACACCGCTGGTATCGATCATCAGTGTTGCGACATCTTTAAAAATGAAAAACTCGATCTGATATTTCACACCGGTTTCGGCAAACCATTTGATGCCATACGCAGAGGAAAGCCGTTCGACCACGGCCTTTTTCACGATGCTCTGGCAGTCCGGAACAGAAAACAAGGTACTTTTAATCGCGTGACCCTTGACAGGAAAGGCATCTTCCTTGCCAATGAACTGCTCAAAGGGCAACGCCCTTACCCCATCAAACAGCTCTGTAAAGGTACGGGCAGGAAATTGCCCCACACGCACAAAAACGCGCTCTGCACATCGTAACCGGATGTTGGCTCTGGCAACATCCGCCATCTCTCCTTGAAAGGTCACACGACCGTCCATCGTCTCCAAGCGCTTGCAGCCGAGAGCATCGATCTCCTCGCCAAGCTGCTTTTCCAAGCCGAACAGACAGGTTGCAACAAACTCGATCATTGATTTCTCACCAACCATTTCTTCAGATATTCACCCGTATAAGACACAGGATTTTCAGCCACCTGCTCGGGGGTGCCGGTCGCAACCAGCGTTCCGCCGCCCTCGCCGCCCTCGGGGCCAAGATCGATGATATAGTCGGCGGTCTTGATCACATCCAGATTGTGCTCGATGACCAGCACGGTATTCCCTGCCTCGACCAATCGGTTCAGCATCTGGATCAGTTTTGCCACATCGGCGCTGTGCAGACCGGTCGTGGGCTCGTCCAAAATATAAATGGTTTTACCAGTGGAACGTCTCGACAATTGCTCTGCCAGCTTAATGCGTTGTGCTTCGCCGCCGGATAGCGTCGTGGAGGATTGACCGATGGAAATATATCCCAGTCCCACATCATATAGGGCCTGCAGCTTGCGCTTGATAGAAGGAATCCCATCAAAGAAGGACAAGCCTTCTTCTACCGTCATATCCAGCACATCGGAAATATTTTTGCCCTTATAATGCACATCAAGAGTATCCCGATTGTAGCGCTTGCCCTTGCAAACATCACATTTTACGTATACATCGGGCAAGAAATGCATTTCGATCTTTTTAACACCGTCACCCTCACAGGATTCGCAGCGACCACCCTTTACGTTAAAGGAAAATCGCCCTGCTGTGTAGCCGTGCGCCTTCGCATCGGAGGTTTTGGCAAAGAGATCGCGGATCTCATTAAACAACCCCGTATAGGTGGCCGGATTGGAGCGCGGTGTTCTACCAATGGGGCTTTGATCAATGGAAATGACCTTATCCAGATGCTCTGCCCCTTCAATGGAATCGTGAGGGCCGGGATACATCACGGCACGATTCAGCTTGTGCGCCAAGTAAGGGTAAAGAATACCGTTGACCAAGGAGGATTTTCCCGAGCCCGAAACACCGGTCACGCACACAAAACACCCCAGCGGCACATCAACATTCAGGCTCTTCAGATTATTTTGCCGCGCCCCCTTTACCGACAGCACGAAACCGTTTCCAACTCTGCGCTCCTTAGGAACAGCAATCTTTTCCCTGCCCGACAGATACGCGCCGGTCAAGGATTCCTTGCAGGCCATAATCTCCGCAGGCGTTCCCTGTGCCACAATATATCCACCATGAATGCCCGCGCCGGGACCCACGTCTACAATATAATCGGCGGCCTCCATTGTCTCCTCGTCGTGTTCAACAACAATAACACTGTTCCCCAGGTCGCGCAAGCGCTGCAGGGTGCGGATCAGCTTGATATTATCGCGTTGATGTAAACCGATACTAGGCTCGTCCAAAATATACAGTACGCCCATCAAAGCAGAGCCGATCTGGGTCGCCAAGCGAATACGCTGAGCCTCACCACCCGAGAGTGTTCCCGCTTTACGGGAAAGGGTCAGATAATCCAAACCTACGCTGATCAAAAAGCCCAGTCGTGAGCGTACCTCCTTAAGGATCTCCTTGGCAATGGTCAATTCGGTTTCGTTCAGCTCCAGGCCATTGACAAAATCCAAGGCATCCTTCACAGACATGCTACAGAACTCGTGAATGTTCTTGCCTCCAACGGTCACTGCCAAAATGTTAGGGGCCAATCGTTTACCGTGACATTCGGGGCACGGTGCATCCTCCAAAAATTCGTCGTAATATTCGTTGGAATACATCCGCATGCGTTTTTCAATCATATTGACCAAGCCATCAAAGGGTACGATCTGTTCATGACGTTCACCGCCAAAATAACGCACAACGTGATAACGCTCATCTCCGGAGCCGTAGTATAGCACGTTCAACTGTTCTTTGGTAAACTCCTTAACGGGCGTATCCAACGTAAAGCCATATTTTTCACCAACAGCCGCAAACAAAGGGCCGTTCCAGCTCATCGTTTCCAAGGTTTTAAAGCCATTGACCGCAATCGCTCCCTTTGCCAAGGTCAAGCTATCATCCGGTATCAGCTTATATACCGCAATGCGTCTCATTTCGCCAAGACCGGCACAATGAGGGCAAGCGCCTTGAGGATTATTGAAGGAGAACATACGGGGCTCTAACTCGCCGAAGGAAATATTGTGCTCCTCGCAGGCATAGTTTTGGGAAAAGGCCAATTCTTCGACCGTTTCCTCCTCTCCTCTTGCCACGGGCGAGATCAGCAGATTGCCGTCTGCCAGGTTCAGCGCCGTTTCCACGGAGTCACCCAAACGCGCGCGAATGTCTCCGCGATTGATCAAACGGTCTACCACCACCTCAATGGTGTGTTTTTTGTTCTTATCCAGCTTGATCTCCTCAGAAAGCTCGTACATATTGCCGTCCACACGCACACGGGAATAGCCGCTTTTGCGCGCATCGGCAAATACCTTTTCGTGCATACCCTTTTGCGCACGCACAACGGGAGCAAGCACCATAAATCGCGCACCTTCTGGCAAAGAAAGAATGCGATCTACGATCTGATCCTTGCTTTGCTGACGGATTTCCTTGCCGCAAATCGGGCAATGCGGTACACCGATACGAGCGTACAGCAAACGCAGATAATCATAGATCTCGGTTACAGTACCCACGGTAGAGCGAGGATTTTTAGAGGTGGTCTTCTGATCAATCGAAATGGCGGGAGACAACCCCTCAATGCTATCCAGATCGGGCTTATCCAGCTGTCCCAAAAACATGCGGGCATAGGAGGAAAGCGACTCCACAAAACGGCGATGGCCCTCGGCATAAATGGTATCAAAGGCCAGCGACGACTTGCCAGAGCCAGAAAGGCCGGTAAACACCACCAGCTTATCGCGCGGAATGGTGATGTCGATATTTTTCATATTATGGACGCGAACGCCCTTTAAAATCAATTCGTTTGCCATATTTACTTCTCTTCTCGCAATTGCTTGATCTTATCACGCAGAAATGCCGCCTGCTCGAACTCCAGCTTTTTGGCGGCCTCCTTCATTTCGGCGGTCAGGGTATCGATCAGCTTTTGGCGCTGGGTCGGTGTTAACTTTTCCTTGCCCTTCTTCTTGGCAGCATCATCAGCGGCCTTGCCGATCTCAATGATATCGTGTACGCCCTTCACAATGGTTTTGGGCACAATACCGTGCTCTTTGTTGTAAGCATCTTGAATACCACGGCGGCGGTTGGTTTCGCCAATGGCTTTGGCCATGGATTTGGTCACGGTATCAGCGTACATGATCACTTTGCCCTCGGCATTGCGCGCCGCACGACCAATGGTTTGGATCAGTGAGGTTTCGGTGCGCAAAAAGCCCTCTTTGTCGGCATCCAGTATGGCTACCAAAGAGACCTCCGGCAAATCCAGACCTTCCCGCAACAAATTGATACCAACCAGTACGTCAAATTCTCCAAGGCGTAGATCGCGAATGATCTCCATACGTTCAATGGTCTCCACGTTATGATGGATATACCGCACGCGCACGCCGTTTTCCTCCAAATAAGAGGTCAGATCCTCGGCCATTTGCTTGGTTAGCGTTGTAACCAACACACGCTCCTTTTTGGTTGCACGCAGGCGAATCTCACCAAGAAGATCATCCACCTGCCCCTCAATGGGTCGAACCTCCACCTCGGGGTCCAAAAGACCCGTGGGACGAATGATCTGCTCTACCACTTGTTCGGAATGCTCTTTTTCAAAATCGGCAGGCGTAGCGCTGACCAAAACTGCCTGTCCTACGCGTGCTTCAAACTCGTTAAAATACAAGGGGCGGTTGTCATAAGCCGAAGGCAAACGAAAACCGAAATCCACCAAATTCTGCTTTCTGGCGGTATCTCCGCCGCTCATACCCCGTACCTGCGGAATCATCACGTGCGATTCGTCTACGATCATCAGATAATCGTCCGGAAAAAAATCCAACAACGTATAGGGAGTAGAGCCCGCAGGTCGTCCTGCCAGAACCCGGGAATAGTTTTCCACGCCGGAGCAATACCCTACCTCGCGCAGCATTTCCAGATCGTATTTGACACGCTCTTGAATCCGCTGTGCTTCGATCAGTTTCCCTTGGCTTTCAAAAAAGAGGACACGCTCCTGCATCTCGTTATGAATCTGTGTCAATGCCGCTTCGCGTTTTTCGTCTGACACCGCATAATGGGTGGCAGGAAATAAGCTGAAATGATGCAATTCTCGCAAAATTTGCCCCGTTACCACGCGAAATTCACACACGCGATCGATCTCATCACCAAAAAACTCCACACGAACAGCCGTATCGGCAGGGCCGCCGGTGGGATAAATATCCACGGTATCCCCTCGCACACGAAATTTGGTGCGCACAAAATTCAGATCATTGCGCTCGTACTGAATATGCACCAAGCGCCGTAAAAGCTCGTCCCTGCTGATCTCCATGCCCGGGCGCAGTGAGAGCATCATATTTCTGTAATCGACAGGATCACCCAAGGAATAAATGCAGGAGACACTTGCCACGATAATCACATCGCGCCGCTCCAACAAAGCAGCGGTTGCCGAATGGCGAAGGCGGTCGATCTCGTCGTTGATGGAAGCATCCTTCTCGATATACATATCCTTGCCCGGAATATAGGCCTCCGGCTGATAGTAGTCGTAGTACGATACAAAGAATTCTACTGCCGCATCCGGAAAAAACTCTCTCATTTCCGAACAAAGTTGGGCGGCAAGCGTCTTATTGGGCTCCAAGATCAAGGTAGGACGGTTCATGCGCTCGATCACGTTTGCCATGGTAAAGGTTTTGCCGGAACCGGTAACGCCCAGTAATGTCTGATAACGCATGCCGGCGTTCAGCCCTTCACAAATAGCATCAATGGCCTGGGGCTGATCGCCCGTAGGTTGAAATGGACTTTTCAAGTGAAATTCACCCTTTAGCATTGCACATCCTCCTTTTTTCCAAAATCCGAAAACACTTGTCAAAACAAGCCTAAAATAGTATATCACATTATAGAGAAAAAGTAAAGTTGGAATAGAAAATTTCCGCTTTTGGATTGACACAATCCCTACAAGATGTTAAAATGGTTTCATTGCCGAAAAGGAGCATTCACACATGGATAAAATCGTTTATTTTTTGCGTCACGGGCAGGCCGAAAGCAACGCGCGGCATTTTTTTGCAGGACATTCAGATGTGCCGCTGACCGAGCTGGGTATACAGCAAGCCAAGGACACAGCCCCCATTTTGGCGCACATCGTCTTTGATAAGGTCTATTGCAGCGATCTGCAGCGCGCACGCAACACGGCTGCTTTGGCTCTGCCGCATTATACGTGCGAATACACGAAGGAGATCCGCGAGGTAGATGTCGGAGCGCTTGCGTATCAACCCACGGCGGATTGCGAAAAGAAATACGGCGACCTATATTGGCAATGCCGCAAAAAACGGGATTACTCCCCTTTTGGCGGCGAGAGCCGAGAACAGTTTAACGGGCGCGTGCACGGATTTTTGAACCGATTGGCCCAAAACGATCAAGGCCCCACCGTGGCCGTTGTTTGTCACGGAGGCGCTATTCAAAGTGCCGTTCAATACGTTTTGGGTGACTGTCAGAATATGGCGCAGCCGGATAACTGCAGTATTACAAAATTCTCTTATACCAACGGCGTTTGGAAGTTGGAAGCCTGGAATGTAACTGCAAAATTGTGATTATGCGCAACAAAGGCGAACTGTTTTACACAGTTCGCCTTTGTTGCGTTTTATTTTTAAAAAATAGGATGAATGAAAAAATAGCAAAGCACAGCAGACAGCGTGGAAGAAAGGCTGCCCAGCAGGAATTCGCGCACGGTGTGGCGTTTCATATAAATCGAAGCCCAGAAGGATGCAACATACACCACCAGCGAGATCGGAATTGCGTACCATCCTACAAACAAACTGGCCAGCACCAGAGGGCCCATTAGACTACAGGCGTGACCGCTGGCGTGCCAAGGGGTAAGACAGTTGATAGCTGTTAAGATCACAACAGAAACCAAATACACAACTGCGATATACAGCTGATTAGGAACCGCATCGCAAAGAGCGCAAACCACAACGGCAGCACCATAGCCCAAAAAGCTGAACACAAAGGCGAGCTTACGTTGCGCCTTCTGCCCGCCCTCGCGAAATCCAGACAACAATTTCTGCGCTATATACGCCAAAACCGGCACAACTGCCAGCAGCAACAGCATCCAAGCAAATTCCCAAACAGAAGAAAACACATTGGTGCCGAACCAAAGCACGATCAGTAAGGATGCCACCATAACCGGCGGCACGGTAACCCCACGAATCACTTTTGCAATTTTATGAAGAAGGCTCCCCTTCTCTTTTTGTTCCAACGGGCAAACGCAGTTCATAACCGATCTCCGTTTCATGATTCATTTTCCGATTCCAGTTTTTGCGGTTTTTGAAACCACATCTTGCGGTATTTGAATGTTATCATGAGTTTGTGTATGCCATATGTCGTGATTGTGAATATATTGTAAATAGGAAAAGGCACTGAAGCGAACTCGCTACAGCGCCTTTTTTCTCAACAAAACAAATTATTTTTCGAGCTTAGCAATGACGTTCTCTGCATACACGCCAAAGCCCAAATCATTCGGATGCACGGCATCCGCCATAAAATCACCATGATACGGCACCAATTCCATGCCATCGATCAAGGTAAAGCCATGAGAAGCAGCCTCCTCCTTTACCACCGCACAAGCCTCAAGAAAGCTACCCATTTTCTTTTGCTTTTGCCAGTCAGAACGATAAATGGGAGAGATTACATACACCCTTTTATCGCCAAACTGTGCGAATATGCTATCCAGAAATTTAGCCGCATGGCCACGCATTTCCTCCAGAGTGGAATAATGGCCGAAATCGTTGGTGCCATAAGCCACCAAAACCGTGTCGGCATCAAAATCAACACAGTCCCAAGTGCCCTCATGGAAATAAGCACCGCCAATGCCCTGAATGATACTGTCTGCGTCATAATACTGCGTTACACGCCACGCCCAAGACAAGGAGTCATATCGGCTGTTCCAACCTTGCGTAATTGAGTCACCAATAAATAGCATCTTGGTAGCATGCTTATGAGGGGTGATATACGAGCCATCGTCCAATTCTACATCACCCAGAACGCCACGACTGTGGCTGGGAAAAATCAGCGTAACGCGCTTCTCTCCTTCTTCTAAATCAAAGGTCGGTTTTTCGCACTTGGCGCGATAGGCCTCCGCGTGAATACGATAGCGTTGTAAGCCATTGATCAAAACCTCGAATTTATCGCCGTCAACGGCCGTAAAGGACAGGGTTTTTGAATTGGTATGGAAATCCAAACGGATGCCGGTAGTGGTTTCTGATCGGACACCAAGTGTCTGCGATAGCGCATACCATGCTGCCACCTGCTTTTCGGTGCATTTTGCAAAATGAATGCCGTCGCTCTCCTCTTTTACCGAAAGAGCGCCAAAGGTCGAGCGTTTGATCTGCTCAAAGGACAGTTTCATAATTCCACCTCATCCAAAAGTTTTATAATGTCTGACAAACAATTCACGCGAAATTCAGCTTTGCAATCGGAATAATAGCCTTCTGGGTCAAACAAGCAACCCTTCATACCTGCATTATGTCCAACTTCAATATCTATGTCGCGGTCACCAACCATTAGGGCGGTGGAAGCATCGATATCAAACTTTTCACAAAGAAAATGCAACGCCGTAGGGTCGGGCTTGCGTGGAAAACCGTGAGAGAAATCCAAGGTGTAGGTGACATAAGGGGTAAATCCCCATTTTTCGATCACATCATGTACAAATTTGCCGGAATGGGTGTAGATAAAATTGCGTTTACCGGTCAAAGCGGCACTTCTTAACAGCTCCAAGGCCTCAGCAAACGGCTTTTGGTCCACCATGGCTGCGGCTGCGCACCGTTGATCCAGAAGCGCGCGAAACTCGGGAGTATACAAGCCGTAATGCTTCAGTGCATGGCCATAGGACACCTTCAAAAGATCGTAGACTTCCTGATAGGTAGCCGAGATCCCCTGCTCCTTTAAAATACCCAAAAACACCTTTGTTACCACAGGATATGTATCCGACAACGTACCATCAAAATCATAAATCAAATTCTCGATCATTGTTCCACCTTCTCAATAGTCTGTCAACGCACATTGTATATTTTTTCATTCAGGACGTCCGTTGTTCTTGACATCTTTGTTTTTTGGGATTAAAATATTAGTAGCGTGCAAATTATAGCTGCCAAGCACATAGGCGAGACCGCTGATCAAAATGGCAGGGACAACAATCGCAAAATAAACCCAAGCAAAATCGTGCAGCTGCAGACCACGGAAGGGTGCTGCGAGAATACCTTGATACATGCCCTCCAGCATCAAAGCAATGCTGCGGCAAATCGCACCCATTTTAGAAAGTCCGGAACCGGCAGATGCAAAATCGCGGAACAGCGATAATAATGCAAGTAACAGATTGACCGAATTGGCCAAAGCGGCAATCACAAAGCCCTTCCACAAGCCGCGGGATTGCTTTTTAGCAACGGCACTGATACCATCCTTGGCCCCAACCTCCCACATAACGGCATATTGCAAAAAGAGGTAAAACACCACGGCAAAAATGCTGGTAACGTAAAGCAACGTTTCCTTTTGAGCGCGTGCGCAAGCAAAGGAGAGGCCAACGCCAAACAAGGCAATGGCAAACTGATTTAAAAACAGTTTGACCGCTGTATAGGAATAGCGAGAGAAAAAATCTTTCATTGCATGATCCTTTCGGAATAAATGTTCACTTTCATTATAACTGACATCTATCTGTATTGCAAGAAATAAGCGAAATATTTACATTTTATCTACTAAAATATCACGACAATCGTCGAAAAGGAGGAAGAATGAGCAAGATCTATGCTGTTTCTCTAACCGAAATGCCCACCCTTGTGCAAGACTTTGCTGCCTATAAATCCGGCATTCAAAACTGCTCGCCCAAAACGGTATCCGAATATCTTTTGGATCTGCGAACATTTTTTCGATACATCGTTGCTACAAGAGACGGAATCGACCCGGAATCCGACGAATTTACCGCGATCGACATCCGTCAACTGGATCTGAGCTTTATGGGCTCCATCCGCACCTCCGAGATCTATGCGTTTTTGCAGTACTCCGGTTCAGTTCGCAAGAATCTATGGGCAGCTAAAGCCAGAAAACTGGTTACCATCCGCATGTTTTACCGGTATTTGGTCAACAAAACCAAGCAGCTTGAAATCAATCCGGCAGCCGAAATTGAATCCCCCAAGCCCCGCAAAAGTCTGCCAAAATTTCTCTCTTTACAAGAATCACTTACCTTGCTGGAAACCATTAAAAATGATCGCTCATCGCGCACCGTTCCCCGTGATTTTGCCATTGTAACGTTGTTTTTGAATTGCGGAATGCGTGTGTCTGAGCTGGTTGGCATCAACCTGTCCGACATCAACCGCGACATGAAATCCCTGCGCGTAACCGGTAAGGGTGCCAAGGAGCGCATCATTTACCTCAATGATGCTTGCCGCGAAGCACTAACAGAATACCTCCCCATCCGTATGGCGGATGAAAAGGGATATTCATCAAAAGAAAAAGCACTGTTTTTAAGCGGGCAACGAAAACGCATCAGCGTAAAGACCGTGCAATGGATGGTCTACAAATATCTGGATATGGCCGGTCTTGGCGAACGACATCTTTCGGTGCACAAGCTCCGGCACACAGCAGCCACTCTCATGTATCAGCAAGGCGGCGTTGATGTTCGCGTCCTCAAAGAAATTCTGGGACACGAGCAGCTGAATACCACACAGATCTACACCCATGTCAGCGACTCCAATATGGAGGAGGCTATGACAAAAAACCCCTTGGCCCATATCAAACCCCGTAGCAAAAATGAATAGAATAAGCCTGTGCACTGCAATGCACAGGCTTATTCTATTCCGCTCACGGAATAATATTGGTCACGGTATCGGTGGCAAGCGTATACATATCCACACGATTGCTGTCGGGATATTCGATGATCAGATCACCGTAATACGTTGCATATTTATCTCCGTGATAGGAAAGCGGGCTAATATACAGTTGAGCATGCAAGCCTGCAAAATTTTCTGCATCCTGTTTCGTTCCAAATATCACCTTTAACACGCTTGCGCCATCCGGAATCAGATTGATAAAGCCTCCATATGCCACCGTTGGGCAATGCTCCAGGATCATCGTGTCGGGGATTTCCGCCTCTAAAACAGCTATGCCAAGGCGCTCGAAAAGCGCCTGTTTTTCGGCATTGAAGGCCATTGGGGCATCGGCATGATCCTTGTAGTAAATTTGGTACGCATTGCCAAAATAAGTGTGCAAATAGGAAAGATAAGCCTCTAAAGCTTGTTCTTGGATGACGTTTCCGCCCATAATGACTAAAACCTGTTTTTCAAGCAAAGAAGCTTGTCTAAACAGATCTGTTTCCAGACAATACAATTGGTCAAAAGAAATGCGGTCAACGGATGTAAGACCTTTGTAAAGCTCCTTTAGCGACGGAGAAATCAGTTTCAATCGATCGCCTTTTTCGTTCAGGCCAGAGGCGTTTGTCCCATTCAGGAGGTCTTGAATAAAGACATTATTCTCTGCAAGCGTTATAAAATGGCTGATATCGGCGCTCCACCACGTTACATTTTCCTCTAACGTGGCAATGACAAAGGGATAATTCGCAAAAACACCGTCATTTCCGCCGTGCATATACAGATCCGTATAGTTTGCCCCGAATCCGTTGGCGCAAGTTGTTTTAACACGAATCCATTCCTTGGCCATTTGACGATAAACGGCATAAGAACTTTCTCCAACAGACGAAGCTGGCGTTGCAATGCGAGCATAGCGCAACAAAGAGCGGTTGCCGTCAGCGATCAGAGTCACACGATAGCGGGTAATCCCCTGCATTTCAAACATTCGCAAGATCAGATCTGCTTTGACATCATCACAATACAGATGAAAAACAGTATCCGGCGCAATCTCATACAATTCACGTATATAGCTCTGAGTTAAAGTGATTTGATCTTCAAAAGATACTCCTTCGGTAGGAAAAGGCAGCGTATATGTATTTTGAGGCAAAAGTCCCCATGTGTAAGCGTCGGCATGTTCCAGCACCATAAAAGCCGGTGCCTCCTGCATAACAGGTAACGCACTGTTTTCATCGAATACGGAAGCCCCTTGCGCTCTATCGTTTCCTCTACTGAAAGCGGCCATTGAAAATTTCATAACAGCCATAGGATCGGACAAAACAGCAAAATGATACGCAGAAGCGGTCACCGGCACGGCGCATTCACGGATCAGGACAACTCCCTGCTCTGCAGTGGCAGTTATCCTTACATTAATGCAGCCATAACAGACACTTTGTGCCAAAAAGGAGGAATGGTCATCCAATGCTCTTTGTCCTAACAGCCGGCCGTTGTGATAGAATTCAACAGTCGGATTTTTGTACGCATCAAAATCAAAGCTTAAGTATTGATACGACACTTGAAGCATCGGAGTTTCGTCCATTTGAACGGCCTGCATCGCAAAGGTATCTCCAACTTCCTTTTCCACCGATATAATGGGCGTAATGGGTGTGTTTTCTGTGGCGGGTGGCGCATTATCGCCAGAAGTCAGAGGTGTTTCTTCTTCCTTCTGACATCCGAAAAAGCATAGAAACGCTAAAAGTAGCATCAAAACAATCCGATATCTTCTCATATTGTCTCCTTTGAGATCATTTTCCACCATTGTATCATATCACCACCCATAGGTCAAGTAAATTTGACAAAAAAAGAGCCTTGTGCAAAGTACAAGACTCTCTTTTGCATTATTTGACACGAAGCTGTGCAATCTTCTCTTTATTAGGACTAACGATAGCACTCCAATTGGTGTGATAGATCACAAAGCCGGGCTTGCCACCCGGGGCCTTTTTCAACTGGCGAACCAGTGTATAGTCCACCTCGGTCATAGGAGCGCCCTCGGCCGCCGAAAAAAGTGCGGCGATCGACGCCGCCTCGGTAAAATCAGTAGCCTCCGGTTCACCCTTTCCCTCCAGCAGCATCACTACATGAGAGCCGGGCATGTTTTTGACATGGAACCAATAATCGGTTTTGGTGGCAATTTTATGGGTTATATACTCGTTTTGTAGATTATTTTTACCGCAAAGCACCCGATAGCCACCGGTGGTACGGTATTCTGCATATCCGGGCGCGGCATTTTTCTTTTGGCCGTTGGGTATCATCTTGCTTTTGGAAGCATATCCGCTGCGAGCCAGCTCCTCACGAATCTCCACAAGATCCGTTGGTGTCTCTGCTGTGTTAAGCGCCGCTTGTACCGATTCCAGGTAAGCCAACTCCCCTTCTCCAATGGCAATCTGCTTGGTCAACTCCACACGGGCGTTTTTGCTTTTGTTGTACTTTTTGTAAAATCGCTGGGCATTGGCAGTAGGAGTCAGGCGTGGATCCAGTTCAATCTCGACCTCTCCGAAGCTGCCATCTTCATGCATATCTTCATAATCCGTCAAAGAGACTTTGGTCATCCCGCGCTCCAAGCGATAGCAGTTCGCTACGATCAAATCACCCATTTTGCGATATCGCTCCCCCTCTTCGCATTGGGCAAGCTCGCCGCGTTGCAGCTCCAGCTTGTGCAACACACGGGTTAAGGCATTGTTCACGATATGAAGCACATCTGCCGCGCGCTGCTTGACGCGTGCTTCTTTATCGCGTTTTCCAAACCATTCGTCCAACACCGCCGAAGGGCTTTTTATGCTTTGATACCGGCCATAATGGGTCAACGGAATAAATGCATATTCCACAAATTTCCCATTTTCGTCCGATACAAGAGAAGGCTCGAAGCGCTCTTCTTTCACCGCCGCAAATACTTGGTCAAACACCGCAAACAGCTTTTTATCATTCACTTCGGAAAGCAATGCGTCGCTCTTGCCGGCAACTCGATAGGTGATCTCTCGCGCTATGCCAGAACTAATACCTAAAAAAGTGGCGGTGATCCATTTATCCACAGGACGCTCTCCGCCTGCTTTTACAAGTGTCAAAAAAGTATGGGCATCGCAAGTTAAAGGGTTGATCTTATCCTGTGCCGGCGGCATTTCATAGCGCATACCCGGTAACACCTGGCGCTTGGTGCTGGTTGTAAAATCAACCGGACGCAGAACAGCCAGAATCTTTTCATCACCATCGGTGAAAATCAAATTGCTGTATTTGCCCATGATCTCGGCAATCAGCTTTCGTGTACACAAAAAGCCCATTTCATCTCGTGTTTCCCACTCGAATACAAGGACACGCTCAAACGCGGGTTGCGACACCGAAATCAATTTTGCACCGGAAAGGTGCTTACGCAGCAACACGCAGAACTGGGGAGGATTTTGCGGATTTTCCAGACTAACTGCCGTAAATCCCACACGCGGATTGGCAGATCCCGCATTGATAAGCAGTCTTTTTCCGCCCTCAAAGGTGCGCATTTGCAGCACCACCGTGTCACGCTCGGGTTGATAAACCTTTTCAATGCGTGCTCCCATGGCAATCTGTTTCAATTCGGCGGCAACAGCTGCCAAAAAGCCTGCATCTAACGCCATGTTGTTCCCCCTTCCTGAAAAATTGCTCCCGCAAATTTTGCGGGAGCAAAATCATTGGCCCAATCAGCCAAACATTTCCAAATCTACGTTATCCAGAGAATCGTATACAAAATCGGGTTTATCAGCAACCTCTGCAGCATCTACATCTGCAGGAGTGGTCTCACCGGAAAGCACCAGAACCGCCGTAACGCCGTGGCGTTTACCAACGGCAATATCGGTATACAAACGGTCACCAAAAATGCACATTTCATCGCAGCTAAAGCCAGTTGCCTCACAGATCATCTCAATGGTTTCTTTGTAAGGCTTGCCGAAGTAGGTGGGCTTTTTGCCGGTAGAGGCAGTTACAAAAGCGGCAATGGCGCCACTATCCGGAATGAATCCGGTCTCCGTGGGGCAGTTGAAATCGGGGTGAGTGGAAAGATACTCCGCACCGTTGCGCACCATGCGGCAAGCGTTATCCATTTTCTCATAAGTAAGCGTGGTGTCAAAGCTGGTAACCACGATATCGGCATTTTCCTCTTTGCCGGTCAGCATCGGAATGCCGTTCTCGCGGAAGTTCTCCACCAGCTCGTCGGTCCCTACAAGATAAACGGATTTGCCGGCGCGATGACGCTTCAAAAATTCAATAGTCACATCGCCGGATGTCATAATTTCATCCTTTGTGGGAGAAAAACCCAGCTTGGAAAGCTTCTGTACGTAAAAATCAGTGGTATGAGAGGCGTTGTTGGTAAAGAACAGCACCTTTTTTCCTGCAGCGCGCAGGTTGTTGATAAAGCGAATGGCAAAGGGGAAAACCTGATAGCCCAGATAAATAGTTCCATCCATATCAAAGATGTAAAGCTTTTTATCCTTCAGAATTTTAGAATCGGGGTTTTTGAAGTCCATAGTAAGATCCTCGCTTTTTTATTATTCCCCCATATTATACCATGTACTTGATTTTTTTGCAAGGTTATGATAAAATAATCTTAATATTTATTTCTACAAGGAGTGTGACCTATGGGAAAAGCCATTTTAGGTATTGATGTGGGCGGTAGCACCACTAAAATCGTGGGCTTTCGCGAAGAGAACGGAAAACGTGTTCTCATCGAGCCCCAATGTGTCCGTGCCACCGATCCTCTGACCTCCATTTACGGCGCCTTTGGCAAATTCACCATGCAAAACGGACTTGCCCTTTCGGATATAGAACGTGTAATGATGACCGGCGCAGGGGCCACCTTTTTGGATAAACCTCTTTACGAAGGATTGGATTGCCGTGCCGTGCCCGAATTCAACAGTGTAGGACTTGGTGGCCTTTATCTCTCGAATTTGGATGAAGCTGTTGTAGTCAGCATGGGAACCGGCACGGCACTGATTCACGCCAAGCAAAAAGACGAAAAAACCTCCATTCGGTATTTGGGTGGAACCGGTGTCGGCGGCGGCACCTTAGTAGGCCTCTCACGCAAAATTTTGGGCGTAGACACCATCGAACACATTGAGCAGCTGTGCGAGGGCGGCGACCTCAGCAATATCGACCTGCGCATTAAAGACATTTCCACGCAAAACATCTATCACGGCGTCAACACCGAGCTGACAGCCTCCAATTTCGGCAAGCTGAGTGATTTGGCCAACAAGCATGACATTGCCCTTGGCATTGTCAATATGGTGGCAGAAACCATCGGTATGCTGGCCGTCTTCGCCGCGCGAAATTTCCAATTGGATCGCGTTGTACTTACCGGCAATCTGACCGCCATTGCCCCCATCCGCCATGTTTTTGACGTCATGGAAAAGAATTTTGGTATTCGCTTTATCATTCCTCAAAATGCGCAATACGGTACCGTAATTGGTGCAGCGCTCTGCCCTACCGAAGATCTTTAAACCCAAACAGGAGCTATCCTAGAACAGTACTCTAAAGTACAGTTTTACGATCATATGATATTTCTTTAACGAAAGGAAAAAGAAAAATGAGCAATTTGGCATTTCCCAAAAGGCCCTTCATTCGCAAGCTAGGCACGATTGGGTGTAATAACATCGTGGAAACAACGCCGTTGGTCTATCGTGGCGAGCTTTATCGCTTCGAAGTAGTCAGAAGAAAGAGTTTTACTTCCGAAAACGCGCGTGCAGATTGGAAAAACATCAATGATCTTCCTTGCTTGCGATTTGTACATGTCAGAACCAATACAACCACACCGTGCTTTGCAGATGGACACAGTTTCGGCTGTGCATATGCCGAAGGTGATGTGATGTACGTTGTAACAGGTTCTTCCGCTACTTGGGGCAGCGATGGATTGGTATTTTATCGCTCAACCGATCTTGTTAATTGGGAGCAGTATACTACACTCAATCTACCTGGGTGGAAAATCTTTAACATGAACATTGCTAAAATGGGTGATGTCTACACATTGCTTATTGAAATCAGTGCTCCGATTGAAGAATGCGGTCAACCCTTCACTTTCCGATTTTTACAATCCACCGACTTGACAAATTGGACCTTAACATCAACCGATTGCGTTTTCCAAAAAGATCGCTACGCGGGAGCTCCCTCCATATATGCTTTTGATGGAGATCCCTACTATTATGTTGGCTATCTGGAGGCATACCCGAATCATTGTTATGCGAACTGCGTGGCACGCTCAAAGGATCTCAAAAACTGGGAATACAGCCCGATCAATCCCGTGTTAATGTACGACGAATTTGAGGACAAAAAGATTGGCAATCCTTTTCTCACTCCTGCTGATCGTGAACGCGTGAAGGCTGCACTGGATATCAACAACAGTGATATGGAGCTTTGCGAATATCTCGGCAGAACTATTATTTACTATAGCTGGGGAGACCAAAAGGGTACAGAATTTTTGGCAGAAGCCTGTTACGAGGGCAGAATGCATGATTTCTTCAAAGCTTTTTTTGAAGCATAAAGAAAAACCACATATCATATTGACCATGTAATGCCGTGTTTGTATTCACAAACGCAGTACTTAACAAGAAAAAGACAGAGAGTGTAGCAAAACACTCTCTGTCTTTTTCATATCAGCGGGTTTTGTATTCCATTGAACTAAAAGCTTCCTTTATGGCACTCTCCCACCGAAACTCCTATTTTTTCTTTAAGTGATCGGTTGCTTTAACAGCACGCTGTTTTGTTTGGCCGTGCTGGAGGCGCGCAGCGCTTCCCCGTCATAGACCTTTGTATATTTGATGGTGCTGTTATCAGGGTCCGCCACATTGATCAAACGGATCATATCCTGATCCTCACCCGTAATCTCCATGGTGGTATTATACAGACCGGAAAGAACGATCATTTTCACGCTTGCCAAATGATAAGCAATCTGGTAGTCAACCTCATAATACCAGGTCTTGGTGCGATTCGATTCATTGGTATAGCCACGGAAATCACCGCAGCTGGTGGGCCACCAAAGCACGTCGGGTGCAACGGTTTCATAGAACTGAAGCGTTACACCGGTATGACCGTGGTGGGCAACTTGACAATGATCCGATTTCAGCGTATCACCATACATTGCCAGCATTCTGCGGCCTCCGATGCGCTCAACGTCACCCAGCCAAATGCAGGTGCTGGTATCCTTGGTGCCATCCTTGTGCTTGGTTTCCATTGTGGTGCGAACCACGGTGGAGCTGTTATTGAAGTACTCCAAACGTTGAGGATAAGTATCCTCATGGGTATAGAGCACATCCATCTTCAAATTGGCAAAGTAGAATACCTGACCGGTATGTACAGTAACTACATCAAAACCGCCCTTGACATAGCTCTGCAGATTTTTCATATCCGTCTGTACAGTGCTTTGAGGGTTGTTGGAGTTTACACGCTCCGATGCCGAGCAAAGATTGGTCAGCAAGCGATCGAACTGCAGCTCCTCATACTTACCGTATGTCTGCAGGAATTTGCGGAACACCTGGAAATGGTCAGTATGCTCGTGCGTCAGGATCCACGCCCGGATGCGAATGGGATGCTGCTTGCTGGGCGCAACACCGTTGTAAGCGATCTTATGCAGCTCATTGAGCGTATTCCACAGGTTTGCAACATCATCGCTGGCGCGACCGGAGCCGCCGTCATAAATGATGAAACTGCCATCTGCCAACGTAATAACAAAGGACATGCCGAAATTGCCCAGTTTCTTGCCTTCACTATCATAGGTCGTACTATCTAGCAACTGAATTTGGGTGATCTTGGGATCGGTTCGCCATTCATAGGTCTGCTTGGGATTCAGCATTTCCGCATCGGGCAGCGTGCTGTATTTGGCATTGGTAGCAATAATGCGAATACTTTTGAGAGCATCCGTAATATTCTTGTTTTCTGCATGCTTGTAGGCGGCATGATAAACGTGAAGCGCCGTACCGGTGTCTTTATTATAGTAGGTGCGGAAACTGCTTCCCTCCACCTGATTTTCGGCGGCCAGAGTAGCAAAACCGGCGGCCTCCAGCTGCTGACAATATGCCACATAGGAGTCACGGCTGATGCCGTCACCGGTATAAATATATTCTACGGAATAATCGCCAACTTCAGCCGTACCGTCCAGCTGAATACCCTCGCCCGTGGGCTTGGGGAAATCCACCTCCCATTCGGCGGCGGTACTACCCTTAACGGTACAGTTTACAGGAATATTATACACGGTGGTGCCGTCGGCGCTCTCCTCGGCACAACCTTTCAGCACATCCTCAAACAAGGCGTAGGTGGGATCCAGGGTCACATCGTTCCATGCAGCCAGAACGATATTGCCATTGATAGTGCTAACAGCATACTCATTGGCTTCAAGAGTGTTCAAGATCTGTCTGGATTCCTCACGAGTGGTGTTGCCGATCTGCACCTCGCGTTCCCCTTCCACTGGGTCAACTTTATCTGTCATAAAAGGGAAAGTAGAGGCTCTCGCCGCAGTCTTTTCAATCAACAGTTTTTGTATGTTCTGGCTGAATGTATAAGGGAAATCCACATCGGGACCGCCCTGCGTGGGATTGGGATCAGCGTGATATCCCAGCGCGTTCACCGTATCGTCCACGCGATCGCTGTATACCAAAGTGTACTGCCCTTCGCCGGCCTCATCCTTCAGCTGAACCGTTTCCAGCTTGGCAAGACGAATCTCCTCAGGCATGGTAACAACCGTACCCCTTACATTATCTGCTTTGAGACAGTTTTCTACAAAATAATCCAATGCCACGCGGGTCAAAAAGGGCGTCGTACCAAGGATCACGATCTTAAATTCGAAAACCTGAATACCCCAACCGTAGCCTTCGATGGCGTTGTTGAGCTTGACAGTTTCTTCACGGTTGGTGTTTCCGATCAGAATCTCCAGATCCTCGGTTTCCACAACCTCACTATATTCGTCGCTGGAGGCGCGCAAAGAAAGCGTTGTAATCTTTTTCAGCATTTTAGCAAAGGTAGAGACCTGTGCCCTGCCCCCATCGGTCAGTTCATCCGAATAAACGATGGTATAATCGGTCAAGTCCACCTCTACGGTTTTCTCGCTAATGGCCGGATTTACTCCATCACCATTTCCAATATCCTTGGCACAGGAAGAGAGTAGCGTAGCCGCAGACAACAGCATCGCAAAGCACAAAAGCAAGCTAATGATCTTTTTCATAATATGCTCCTTTCGTTGTGAATTTTTCACCGATTATATTGTAACACGCCACCGCTGCTTTGTCAACGATTAACAATTGCGATACGTTTAAGTTTAAAAATTTGTTCACGATTCGTAAAAAAAGAGGGTGCAAAGCACCCTCTTTTCGCTTATTCTGTAGGCTGTTTGTGAATAACCACACCACCGTTGGTGGCGAAAACAGCTTCAATTTCTTTGTTTCCAACAAGGTCAAAGAGCGCGGTATAATCGTTTTCGCTACCCTTAATGATCATTGTCGTATTATAGGTATCCGCCACAAGAATTGTCTTTACGGATGCTACATTATAGGCAAGCTCGTAGTTCACGCGATAGTACCAGACCTTATGATTTGCGTTAGAAATACGATCGGCATAAGCACTAAAGCGCGTGGGCCACCACAGTACAGAAGGCGAAATGATGCGATACAGCTCAATCTCAACACCTGCGTGACCGTGATGTGCCACCTGCACATGCTCGGCCTGCAACAAAGCGGTATTTCCATACATAGAACGAAGACGGCGGCTGACAATACGCTCAGCATCGCCCAGCCAAATGCAGGTAGAGACGGCCTCGTCCTCTGCACCGGCCAAAGCTGTCATCGTGGTACGCACAACAGAGGTGCTGTTATTGAAATATTCCAGGCCCTTGGGATAGGCATCCTCGTGCGTATAGAGAACCTCCATCTTCATGTTGGCAAAATAGAAGACCTGACCCGTGTGGATCTTAATGATGTCCAGTCCATCCTTCACCTGGCTTTTCAGCGTATCAAAATTGTCACGCACCGTGCTCTCGGGGTTGTGGCAGTTATACTGCTGGCTGGCAGAGGTCGTATTGAACAACAATCTTTCAAACTTTAACGCTTTATCTTGACCATAGCCTTTAACAAACTCTCGGAAGGTGCCAAAATGATCCTGATGTTCGTGGGTCATGACCCAGGCGCGAATATGAATGGGATCGCCGCTGCTGGGATCTGCATTGTTGTGCGTCTTGCGATACAGCTCGGTCAACATCTGCCAAAGCTCCTTGGCGCTATTGGCGAATTTGTAACCACCATCAAACAGCACAAAGCTGCCGTCAGCCAGAGTGACGATATATGACATACCGCCGTCGCTGGCGCCATCAAGGCTGCTCTGCGTGATCATGGGAGAGGTTCTCCACGTATATTCCTGATTGGGATTCAGCATTTCGGCATCGGGCAATGTCACATATTCCGTAGAGGAAGCAATCACACGAATGCTTTTCAGCGAATCCTTGACCTCCTGCTCTTTGGCGTGGGTGTATGCGGCATAATACACGTGCAAGGTCACACCGGTTTCTTCATTGAAATAGGTGCGGAAAGCACTTCCCTCCCACTGGGTTTCGGCTGCAATGGTCTTAAATCCGGCAGCTTCCAACGCATCGCAATAAGAGGTATAAGCCCCCATCGTCACGCCGTCGCCGGTATAAACATACTCCACGGAATGATCGCTGACATCCACCGTGCCATTCAAAGAGATATCCGCCCCCTCGGGCTTGGGAAAATCCACACTCCAACCGTTGTTCAAGGTCTCCTTCAAGCAGCAGTTGGCCGGGATCAGCAGGGTTTCGTTCCCTGCCTCATCTGTAATAACCGAACCGGCAAACATATCCTCAAAGGCAGCATATGCACTTTTCAGCATTTCATCATTCCATGCGGCAACCAAAATATTGCCGTCACGAATGGCAACTGCATAGTCGTTGACATTCATCTGCGCCAGCTCTTGCTTCATCAGCTCACGATCCATATTGCCGATCATGACCTCTTTTCCGGTGGCTTCGGTGGTATCTTCCACATAGGGGAAGGTAGAGGCCTTCGCGCCAGACTTTTCGGCCAGCATATCGCGGGTCTGCACGCATAGATCGTAAATATAGTCGGTTGCATTGCCGCCCTTGGTGGGATTGGCGTCGCTGGCGTAATGCACGGTGTTGACGGTGTCATCCACCAAATGGCTATACACAACGTGGTACTGTCCAACCGAATCAGCGGCCAGCGCAATGGTTTCCATATCCGAAACAACGACCTTTTGGTTTAAGGTCATAACCGAGCCTTTTACCGCTTCACTCTTGACATAATTCTGTACAAAGTAGGCCAACGCCACACGGGTAAGGAACGGCGTTGTTCCTACGATTACAATCTTATTGTCAAAGGCGCGAACGGTCCAACCCAAAGCGCCGGTTTCCTTCAATGCTTTTTCGGTCTCTTTTCTGGCAGTTTGGCCAATAAGGATCTCCAGGTCCTCGGTCTCCATTACCTCGTCCGCATCGTCTCCTTGAGGGCGGAAGGTCACATTAGTAAGAGCCTTGAGCTGATTGGCCAGTTCAATTGCTTGCTGCTTGCCACTGTTCGTCAGCTCAGCGCTGTAAACAATGGTATAATCGGCCAAATCTACTTCTACCGTTTTCTTGCTGACCACGATCTCGCCATCCTCGCTCTTTGAGCATGAAGCCAAAAGCGTAACGGTGGATAGCACCATGACCAAAGTTAAGACGATACAAATGATTCTTTTCATTGCGTTTATTCCTCCCTCATATCAATCACAGCAATATTATCCGGAACGATAGCGTTTCCGCTCTTTGCATCGTAGAGGTTTTGCCCACTATAATCCAATCCCTTCGCGGTGATCACCAACGTGGTATTATACGAGTCAGACATAATCACCAGATCCACATTGGGATTGTGTGTTGCTGCATAGTTGGCCTGCTGGATCCAGCTGCCGTTGGGTTTATTAAAGGCATCTGAGGCAAAATCTTCTTTTTTGGTGGGCACCCATACAACACGAGCGTCAATCAGGTTATAAAGCCGCGCTTCTGCGCCGTTGTAGCCGTGATGCGCAACCTGTACCATATCGGATTTCATAAAATCGCCGTACATAGCGCGCATTCTGCGGCTGCCTACGCGCTCTACGTCACCAAGCCATACGCATCCGCTTTCATAAGTCTCACCGCTCTCTTTATCGGTCTCAACCAAAACGGTGCGAATCACGGAGGTGCTGTTGTTAAAGGTTCCGATCTTGGTGGGATAGGTATCCTCATGGGTGTAGAGAACCTCCAGCCGACAATTGGCCATATAGAGCACCTGACCGGTGTGCACCTTGAGATATTTAAAGCCATTTTTAACCTTGGATTGCAGACTCTTAACATCCTTCCATACTGCCACAGAAGGATTATTGGTGTTATAGCGTTCACTTTCGGAGGTGGTATTCATCAGCAGATAGTCAAACTGAAAATCAGTGCGATGACCATAGGTGTTGATAAACTTCTTGAACACATTGTAATGGTCATAATGCTCGTGAGTCATGATCCAACCTCTGATGTGCAAGGGCTTGTTATCGCTGGGCGTAGCGCCGGGGCCGTGTGCATCCTCATAAAGCTTGCACAGCACGTTCCACAGATTGGTCTGGTCGTCACTCAAATTACCAACACCGCCGTCAATGACGATAAAGGTGCCATCCACCAGGGTGACGATACAAGCAAGGCCCCAGTTGTCCTTTGTGTGCTCGATATCCAGCTGAGTCACCTTGGATTGCGTAATCACCTGATAATCGTTTTGGGGCGAAAGAATGGAAGCGTCGGGGACGGTAACGTTTTTGGTAGAAGCTGCAACAATCCGCAGACTGTTCAAAACATCCTTTACCCCCTGCTTTTTCGCATACTTATAGGCTGCGTGGTATACGTGAAGTACAACATCCGTTTCCTCGTTGATATAAGTGCGGAAACTGCTTCCTTCCCATTGCGTCTCGGCAGCCAATGCGCGATATCCGGCATTTTCAAGCTTGGTGCAATAAGCCACAAAAGAATCGCGGTTGACACCGTCGCCGGCATAAATGTATTCGATAGAGTTATCGCCTACATCCACCATGCCGTCCAGAGCAATGCCCTCCCCTTCAGGCTTCGGAAAATCCACTACCCACTCCACGGCCATAGTACCCTTCACCGTGCAGTTCATGGGAATCAGGCAAACCGAATTGCCATTCTCGTCTTCCTCGACACAGGAATTCATCATATCTTCAAAAATGGGATAGGTCAAGGGGAGAGTCGCATCGCTCCACGCAGCCAGCATAATTTTGCCGTCACGCACGCTGACAGCATACTGATCACCGTTGAGCTTATACAGCTCCTCCTTCATTTCAGGGCGACTCATATTGCCAACCAACACCTCTTCAGCAACGCCATCGGCAGAATCAACCTTGCCCTTAAAAGTGTTTTCGCGCGCACCTGTTACCTTAGACATCAGCGTACGAACCTCGCAGCTCAGGTCATAAGCATAATCCGTTGAAGCACCGGAGCTGACCTGGCCCGGAGTGGTATCCAGATCCTCGTCGATAACGATCGAATAGGTACCCGCTCCCTCCCCGTCCACCAAGGCCGTCATAGGCATATTGGAAAGCACAACCTTTTTGTTAACGGTCAAAGGGGTAGGCGTAGTTGCTTTGGAGGTCAGATACATATCTGCAAACCAACAAAGAGCGACACGAGTCAAAAAGCTGTTGGTCCCCACAATAACCAGCTTATTATCAAACACGCGCACGGCCCAACCGTGTCCGTCAATATCTCTTAGTGTTTGGACAGTTTCCTTTCGATTGGTCTGTCCAACCAGGATTTCAAGATCCTCGGTTTTCACAGGTTCGGTTTCGAGATCCTCCTCCGAGCGCAGGCCAACGGTCGTGGCGGTCTTCAGTTCTTTGGAAAAATCGATCACGTGTTGTTTTGCCAGAGCGGAAAGGTTTGCATCGTAAACGATCTTATACTCTGCAAGATCAATGGTTGCTGTTTTCTCGCTGACTACGGGCGTATTCGGATCGTCGCTTTTTTTGCAAGAAGAAAGAAGCGCTACCACAGAAAGCAGCATAACTGCACACAGAGCTAATGCAAGAATCCGTTTCATAACAAATCTCCTTCAAAGGATTAACTTTTAAAAAGTTAATCTCATTTTATCACCATTCCGCCTCTTTGTCAATGTAAACCAAAACAAACGAAATGAAAATTTGAAATTTGTTCATTTTTACAGCACATAAAAAGAACTCCCGTGCTTTCACGGGAGTTCTTGAAGAAAGATCAGTCGCGCTGATCAATGATGCCGTTGAGATTATTCTGGAAGGTCTCCTCCGGAATGGGGAGACCGGTCTTGGCATCAAACATATTCTTATAATCGGCTTCACGGCCGGCTTCGGTGATATACATCGTCTGGGTCGCCTTATCGGACATAATCACGATTTCGGCAGAAGCACTGTTGCAGGCAGTCCAGCTGGCCTTGTTGTACCAAGCGCCGCCGGGAGCCTGTGCGGGAGCGCCCTGCGAATTAAATCTGCCGGAATCGCTGGGGAACCAAACGACCTCTGCCTGAATCAGCTCATACAAAGCAGCTTCGCAGCCGTTGCCACCGTGGTGAGCGACCTGTACCATTTCGCTATCCAAGGTAGGACCATACATAGCGCGCAGTCTACGGCTACCATTACGCTCCATATCGCCAAGCCAGATGCAGGTAGACTCGCGAGAGCCGGAGGTGATGGTGGTGCGTACCACGGTACCGCTGTTATTGAAGTACTCTACATGCTTGGGATACAGATCCTCATGAGTATAAAGCACTTCCATTTTCAAGTTGGCAAAGTAGAATACTTGACCGGTGTGAGCCTTGATGTAGTTAAAGCCACCGTTGACCCACCCCTTCATTGTAGAAAAGTTGGTTTGTACAGCAGTTTCGGGGTTGTTGGAGTTAATGCGTTCGCTTGCAGAAATTGCATTAAAGACCAGATAGTCCATTTTGAAATTCTGCTTGCCATAGGTCTGCAAGAACTTCTTAAAGACCGTAAAGTGGTCGGAATGCTCGTGCGTCAACACCCAAGCGCGCACACGAATGGGATCGGAGGAGCTGGGAACGGTAGGCAGATTAGCCGCTGCACGGGTCTTTTTGTATAGATTATTCAAAACGCTCCACAAATAGCTGCAGTCGTCGGTATAACCACGGCCAATACCACCGTCAAAGATCACAAAGCTACCGTCTTCAAGCGTGATGACATAAGACAGACCCCAGCTATAAAGATTTTCGGGGTCGGGCGTGTTTTTGTAATCATGCTTCAAGGAGGTGATCATAGAATCGGTAATTTTGGTCCATGCGCCTTCCGTCAGGATCTCCTTGCCGGGCAACGAGGATTCGTTGTTTTCCAAATTGGTAGAAATGATACGAATGCTGGGCAGTACATCGGTGATCTTCTGCTCGGCTGCATACTGATAGGCAGAATGATACACATACAAGGAAATGTTGTCGTCCGCATCTACATATTGACGGAAGCTGCTCTCGCCCCAAACGGTCTCAGTGCCGTAAAGAGTATAGCCTGCATCCTCCAACGTATCACAATATGCCTCGAAAGAAGCATCGTTTACACCTTCGCCGGAGTAAATGTATTCGATGGAGTTGTCGTTTACATCCACCGTTCCTTCCAGTCGGATATCTGCACCCTCAGGCTTGGGGAAATCGATAAACCAATTATTGCTTACAGATTCCTTTACAAAGCAATTAGCGGGAATGGCATAGCTATCATTTCCCTCGTCATCTGTAATTACAGAACCTTTGAACATATCCTGGAACAATGCGTATGCGGCGGGGAGAGTGGCCTCGTTCCATGCCAAAAGCATAATCTTACCATTGCGAACGGCAACAGCATACTCTTTTACATTTAAGGTCTCAAGTTCTGCGCGGTACTCCTCGCGCTCCATATTGCCGACAAGTACTTCGTAGTCGGATTTTTCCACAGATGCCTTCTTGTAAAGTACCTTGGCACCAATTGCTTTTCTTAAATCGCCTTGTACGCTTGCGGCGATATTATAGATCTCATCGGTAGACATGCCACCGGTAGGATTGGAGTTGGTAGCATATTCCTGTGTCTCGACCGTGTCATCCACCGAGTCATCGTAAACAACGGAATACAAGGAATTGCCCTCTTCGTCGGCCAGGGTGGTGATCATTTCCATCTTGGAAAGAACAACCTTTTGATTTACCGACATCACCGTTTTTTCGATGGCGGCATCCTGTACGTAATGCTCCACAAAATAGGACAGTGCCACAGCAGTCAAAAAGGGTGTGGTACCGACAATGACGATCTTATTGTCAAACACACGAATGGCCCAACCGTGATCCTTGATACCGGAAAGGGTCTTAGTGGTCTCAGTACGCATGGTCTGACCAACCAGAATTTCCAGATCCTCGGTCTCAACCTCTTCACTTTCGACGTCGCGCTGAACGCGCACATTGGCACCGGTCAACGTACGTAGGGTGGCAGACATATTGTTCACCTGCCCCAACGCTACGTTAGTAAGCTCACTGGAGGTCACAATCGAATACCCAGTCAGATCTACCTCAGCAATCTTCTTATCAACCTTGGGCTCAGTCCCCCCTCCCTTGGAGCAGGAAGAAAGAATGCCTACAGCAGAAACGATCATGACAAGGCAAAGTAAAAGACTAACGATTCTTTTCATAATCTAACTCCTTTTATAGTTGAATTTATGATCAAGAGATCATCTCTTGTCGATAATGGTGGTGGCATTGGGGGAAATATCCTCCAAATTATCTGCATTAAAGAGTTTATCAAATGCAAATCCGGTAGCGCTAATGGGTAGCGTGGCATCATAACCATCGGCCACAAAGATCATTTCTACGCTTTCCATTTCTACACACAAATTGTAATCAACGTGCTTGCGCCAGTCGCTTTTTGCGGTAGGAGCGGTCGCGCACCAGTTCTTATAGCGGCCTTTATCGGTGGGAAGCCACACGATCTTGGGAGCGATCAAATTGTAAAGCTCTTTTTCCACACCGTTGGATGCGTGATGAGAAACCTGCACCATATCGGTTTTCATAAAATCACCGTACATAGCACGCATACGGCTACTACCGATGCGCTCTACATCGCCAAGCCAGACACAACCGGTCTCAAAGCTGTTCCCCGCTTCATCCTTTTGTGTCAACATTGTGCGGATAACCGATGTGGTATTGTTGAAGTATTCCGTTTTTCTCGGATAAATATCCTCGTGAGTATACAACACCTCAAGCCTTGCATTTGCCAGATAAAACACCTGACCGGTATGTACCTTGATGTATTTAAATCCGCCGGTGACGCTCTTTTGAAGCGTTTCCATATTGTTATTTACAACCCAACCGGGGTTCGTGGAATTATAGCATTCCGTTTTCGAGGGAGAATTGAAGAACAGGTAATCGAATTTGAATTCCTTATACTTACCGTATTTCTTGATGAATTTTGAAAACACACCGTAATGATCACCGTGATCGTGGGTCACGATCCAACCTCTGACATGGATCTGATTGTCAGAGTCGGGCGCTTTGTTGTGAACTTTTTGGTATAGTTTTTTGAGTAAGTTCCACAAATTATCCTCGTTATCGGACAGACCGCCCTGACCGCCGTCGATGATAATAAAGGTTCCATCGGCCAGCGTAATGATTTGACCAAGACCAAAATTGGATTTGTCTCCATACTGATAGTCCAGATCAATGGCGGTGATCATCGTATCCGTAATGGTTGTATACGCTTGAGGAGAAAGAATGGTAGCATCGGGAATCGTCACGTGATCGGTAGTCGAGGCCACAATGCGCAAGCTGTTCAATGCATCCTTTACGCCCTGTTCTTCGGCATGGGTATATGCAGCGTGGTATACGTGCAAGGTCACGCCGGTCTCTTGATTGAGATACGTGCGGAAGCTGCTGCCCTCCCATTGAGTTTCGGCGGCAATTGCTGCAAACCCTTCGGATTCCAGTTTTTCATAATAGGAAACAAAGGCCTCGCGGTTCACACCGCTACCGCTATAAATATATTCAATGGAGTTGTTATTGACATCTACCGTGCCATCCAGCACAATATTTTCGCTCTCCGGCTTCGGGAAATCAAGCACCCAATCATTGACCAGGACTTCTTTTAATGTGCAATTCGCAGGGATTCGCAGAATACTGTTGCCCTCGCTATCTTCCACGCTACTACCGGCAAGCACATCCTCCAGCAAAGCATACGTACACTCCAGCGTTACATCGTTCCAAGCAACCAGCATAATCTTGCCGTTTCGCACGCTGACCGCATATTCGTTTGCCTGCAGCTTTTGCATTTCCTCCTTCATTTCGGTGCGATTCATAGTTCCCACAAGAAGCTCTTGGTCTACACCCTCAGAAGAAGCCAATTTAAACGGAAATGTACGCGCGTTGGCGCCTCCGGTTTTGGCGCACATCAATTCGCGAATCTTAACACTCAAATCATAAATGTAATCGGTAGCCTGACCTCCGGTAGGCTTAGAATCAACGGCGTAATTTTTTTCATTGGTTACGGTGTCTACGGAATCGTCATAAACAATGGCATATTGCCCTGCTCCGTCAGCATCCACCAAGGAAACTTCCTCCATATTGGCAGAAACCACCTTTTGGTTGACTGTAATAGTTGTTCCGCTCACGCAATTCGCATTCAAATACGCATCGATGAACCAAGAAAGTGCTACTCTGGTCAAAAAAGGCGTCGTACCCACAATTACGATTTTGGTGTCGAACACACGGATCGTCCAACCAAAGGAGCCGACATCCTTTAAAGCCTTTTGCGTTTCAGCGCGAGCTGTTTGGCCGATCAGGATCTCGCAATCATCCGTTTCCAGCACCTCGTCAGCATCATCCATTTGAGGGCGGAAGGTCACGGTGGTCAATTCCTTCAGCGTTGTAACAAAGCTGTTGGCGTGTTGTTTACCTCCGCTTGTCAGCTCCGTTCCATACACCACCGAATAATTGGCAAGGTCAACCTCAACCGTCTTTTTGCTAACAACAGTGCCGGTTCCGCTTTCTTTTTGGCAAGAAGCCAAAAGGCACACGGCGGAAAACACCATCGCCAAGCACAAACATAAACCGATAATTCTTTTCATGCTGTACTCCTTTTAAAAATATCATCCAACTTATTTTACCATTTTCTCATCCGCTTGTCAATGATAAACAACCCAAAAGCTAAGATGTTTTAAATTTTGTTCATATATCATAAGAAAAGCGCCGCACCCGAGGGTGCGGCGCTTGGGGTTTATGCAGCAGGAACGGCGCCCTTGTTCACAACGCAATCGCTGGAGAAAGGAACCGGATTACCGTAACCGGTATTGCCCTGGTGTTGGGTGCCCTCGTTATGGCAAGCATCAAACAGCTTGTCGTACTGCGGGCCATTTTCGTTGATGATCAACGTAGTGTGATAGTCGTCAGCCATTACCACCAATTTCACATTGGGAGCATTGGCGGCGGCATAGTTTGCCTGCACAGACCAGTTGGTAGAGGTGGCGTTGGTGTAGTTCTTGTAGGTGTTCTTGGGAGCAGGAACCCATACGACCTCTGCGTTGATCAACTCATAGAGCTGTGCGGCAACGCCGTTGTAACCATGATGCGCCACCTGCACCATAGAGGTGAGCGGTACATTATCCTTAAAGGTCTTAGCAAAATTAACACCAGCAAGGGATTCACCGTACATGGCGGTCATGCAGTAACCGCCAATTCTCTCCAAGTCGCCCAACCAGATGCAGGAGGAGCGCGCTTCGGTCACAAACTGACCGTTGGTGCTATCGAGAGTAATGCGGAAGATGGTGGAGGTGTTGTTGAAATACTCCAATCTCTGGGGATAAATATCCTCGTGAGTATAAAGCACCTCAAGCTTTGCATTTGCCAGATAGAAGGTGTCGCCGGTGTGTACCTTGACGTAATCAAAACCGCCGTTTACATAGCCCTGCAACGTTTTAATACCCTTGCCCACAGAGGTGTTGGGGTTGTATACGTTAACAAGCTCGGTGTCAGAGGCAAAGTTTGCAAACAATTGATCAAAGCGCAGGTTCTTGTTCTTGCCAAAGTTCTTGAGGAACAGCTCCATCGTTCTGTAATGGTCCTGATGCTCGTGCGTCAAAATCCAAGCGCGGATATGAATAGGGTCATTTTCGGTAGGAATGGCGGTAGGATCGTTACGAACCTTGCGATACAGGTTGAGCAGTACGTTGTACATTGCCTGATAATCGTAGCTCTCGGATTGAGCATTATCTGACTCGAAATTAATGCCGCCGCCGTCAAAGAGGATAAAGCTACCATCCTCCAGAGTAATCGCGTAGGACAGACCAAAGGCTGCAGCAGCATGGTTCAGCTCCAAAGAAGTGATCATAGGCGCAGTCAGATAAGTGTAGGACTGCTTATCATCCAAAACCAGCTTGTTGGGGAGTGTGACGCTGTCCGTGGTGGAGGCCACAATTCGGAAGCACTTTTCAAACATATCGATCTTCTGCGCTTCAGCGTGAGCGTACGCATAATGAGATACGCGCAGAGTGGTGGTGCTGTTGCGATCAACGTAAGTACGGAAGCTACTGCCCTCAAGCTGAGTTTCGGGGCTGTAAAGCTCATAACCTGCCGCCTCAAGCTGCTGGCAATACGCAACGTAATTCTCACGGGTGATACCATCTCCGGTGTAAACATACTCCAGGGAGTTGTTGCCAACGTCAACGGTGCCACTGAGTGCAACGCCTTCAAGCTCAGGTCTGGGGAAATCGGTCACCCAGGTACCTGCGATAGCACCCTTGATGGTGCAGTTAGCAGGAATCAGCAGGGTGATGTTCCCTTCCTCATCCTCAACGGCAGACTCGTTGATCATGGCCTCAAACAACATATAAGCACTAGCCAAAGTAGTATCATTCCAGCCTGCAACCATAATGCGGCCATTCTTGATAACCAAAGCGTATTCGGTTACGGCAAGGCCGGCCAAAACCTCTTTCATCTCGGTGCGATCCATTGAGCCGACCAAAATTTCGCGATCGCTGGCCTCAACGCTATCGTCCTTCAACGCAAAAACATTGCCCTTTGCTCCGGTAGCCTTGTTGAGTACCGCCTTCATGTTGTTACACAAAGTTACAGGGTAGTCGGTGGTGTCACCGGCAGGCTCGGTACCGTACTGACGGGGCCAATCCTTACTATTACTACCGGTGACGTCGTCAAGACGGTCGTCAAATACCAGCGTGTAACCGGTAATCGAGTCCCCATTCTCCTCCAGCAAGGTGACGGTATCCATCTTAGAGGCCACGATCTTTTCGTTAACAGAAAGCTTGGCCTCTTTGATTGCCTCGGTGTTGAGGAAATTTTCGGTAAAGTAAGAAAGTGCCACAAGGGTCATAAAGTTGGTGGTGCCAACGATGACGATTTTGTTTTCAAACACGCGGATCGCCCAGCCAAGGCCCTTGATGCCGCTGAGAGTCTTTGTGGTTTCGGTGCGTAGGGTGTTGCCGATCAGGATCTCGCAATCCGCAGTCTCAAGCTCCTCGGTTGCATTATCCTGTATGGAAGTCATTTTCAGGGTGGTCAGCGCATTCAGTTGCTGAACCAACTTATTGACCTCGTTCTTGGCGGTAGCGGTGGTAAAGTCGTAACCATAAACAACGTTATAGTTAGACAAGTCGACATCCAATACCTTTTTGCTAACCTTGGGTACGCCATCCTCCGTCTTCGAGCAGGAAGACAGGAGTGCAACGGAAGAAAGCAGCAAGGCAAGGCACAGGAATAAGCTCAATACTCTTTTCATACCTATTACTCCTTTGAAAATATTGCCGACACGGTCGGCTTGTATTTGGTATATGTTCCCAAATGCACATACCAAGGACTTATATATTATATCATTGATCTTTTCATTTTGCAAGCATCGCCGAAATCTTTCACTTTTCAAACGTTAAATTCATCCTTTTTCACAAAAAAAACAAGGCGCTTTTTGTGATAAGCAACAAGCAAAAAAGCATTTTGTGTTCTTCGCTATAGAAAAAATGAACACTTCGTGTCCAAGCCGCATCGTGTGCTTCCCTTGCGTTTTTTAACAAATGTCGTCTCGTCCCTCGTTGATAAAAAAGATTAGCGTCACTCGCAAAAAATTCTCTTGACAGTTATGGCTCCAAATGTTATAATAAAACGTAATGCTTATTACAGTAATGAAAGGCTGTTTACTATGAAATGGACATCTCTTAACGAGCTGCGCGAGAAATACCTCGCATTCTTTGAATCCAAGGGGCACCTCCGTCTGCCCTCCTACCCCCTCGTTCCCATCAATGACAAATCCCTGTTGCTGATCAACTCCGGCATGGCACCGATGAAAAAGTTTTTCACCGGCGAAGAAGAACCACCCCGCAACCGTGTAACCACCTGTCAGAAGTGCATCCGCACCCCTGACCTGGAGCGTGTAGGACACACCGCACGTCACGGCACCTTCTTTGAAATGCTGGGCAATTTCTCCTTTGGCGATTATTTCAAAAATGAGGCTATTCCGTGGGCTTGGGAATTTTTGACCAAAACGTTGGAAATTCCCGGCGAGCTGCTCTGGCCCTCGGTTTATGAGCAGGACGACGAGGCCTTTGAGTTGTGGAACAAGGTAATTGGCGTTCCTGCCGAGCGCATCACCAAGCTGGGTAAGGCCGACAACTTCTGGGAACACGGCACCGGCCCCTGCGGCCCCTGCTCCGAGATCTATTTTGACCGTGGCATCAAGTATGGCTGCGGCTCTCCCGATTGCCGTCCTGGCTGCGATTGCGACCGTTTTATGGAGATCTGGAACAACGTATTCTCCCAGTTCAACAACGACGGCAAGGGTAATTACACCGAGTTGGCACAGAAGAACATCGACACCGGTATGGGCCTGGAGCGTCTGGCTTGCGTATTGCAGGGCGTGGACAACATGTTTGAAGTGGATACCATCCGCAAGATCCTTGATACCGTCTGCACCATCGCCGGCAAAACCTATGGCCAGGATAAGAGCGACGACATTTCCATCCGCGTATGCACTGACCACATCAAGAGCTCCATGTTCATGATCGCCGATGGTGTGATTCCCTCTAACGAGGGCCGTGGCTATGTGCTGCGCCGCATCATTCGCCGCGCTTGCCGCCACGGTAAGCTGTTGGGCATTAACCGCCCCTTCCTTTCCGAGCTTTGCGTGGTAGCCATTGGCGAGAACAAGGATGCCTATCCCGAGCTTTCTGAAAAGCAGGATTATATTTTGAAGGTCATCTCCCTGGAGGAGGAAAGATTTGATGCCACCATTGACGCCGGCCTTTCGATTCTTTCCAATCTGATTCGGGATGCCATTAAGAACGGCAAGGATTCGATTCTGGGTGAGGATGTCTTTAAGCTTTATGACACCTTTGGCTTCCCTTTGGATCTGACCAAGGAAATTTTGGCTGAAAACCATCTGTCGGTAGATGAAGAAACCTTTAAAAAGCTGATGACCGCCCAGCGCGAGCGCGCCCGTGCCGCACGCGGTAACGTTAGCGGTTGGGATAATGCCACCAAGTCTTTGCTGGGCGAGCTACCCAAAACCGTTTTCCGCGGCTATGACAGCTACCGCACCGATGATGCCAAGGTGCTGGCCATCATCGTTGAAGACGAGGATGGCGCACGCAGCGTAAACGAGATCGGCGAGGGCGACTGCACCGTTGTTCTTGAAAAAACCGTATTTTACGGCGAAGGCGGCGGTCAGATCGGTGACCGCGGCACGCTGGAGGGCGCAGATCTTTTGCTGAACGTTCGCGACACTAAGAAAAACGACGGCGTATATCTGCATCTTTGCACCCTTGTCAACGGCACCTTGCGCGTAGGCGATACCGTGTGCGCCCGCATTGACGGTGGTCGTCGCGATGCCATCGCACGTAACCATTCTGTGGCTCACCTTCTGCAAGCCGCCCTGCGCGAAGTCCTTGGCACTCATGTTGAGCAGGCAGGCTCTTTGGTCGATAGTGACAAGTGCCGCTTCGACTTTACGCACTTCTCTGCCCTGACCGCAGAAGAAATCGCCAAGGTTGAAGCCCTGGTAAACGTCCACGTGTTTGCCGGACTGCCCATCACTATGACCGAAATGCCTTTGGATGAAGCCAAAAAGCTTGGTGCTATGGCCCTGTTTGGCGAAAAATACGGCAAGACCGTTCGTGTCGTTCGCATGGGTAACTTCTCCACCGAGCTTTGCGGCGGTACGCACATTGATAATACTGCGCGTATTGGTCTGTTTAAGATCGTATCCGAAACCTCTGTTGCTGCCGGTGTTCGCCGTATTGAAGCTTGTACAGGCCTTGGCGTATTGCGCCTGCTGGAAAGCAAGGACAAGCTTTTGGCCGATACCGCAGATGTATTGAAGGCACAGAACGTTGCCGACGTAGCCAAGCGTGCCGCACAGCTGCAGGACGAGCTGAAGGCAGCACATCGAGAGCTGGAAGCCTTGAATGCCAAGCTGGCCGGCTCCAAGAAGGATGAATTGCTGCAAAATGCCGTCTGTGTTGGCTCCGTCAAATTGGCCGCTGCACGCTTCGATGGCATGGCACAAGACATTGCACGTAGCCTTGCAGACGAGATCAAGGCAAGCTGCCCTGATACGGTCGCTCTGATTGCTACCGTAAATGGCACTGATATCAAATTCCTGGCTGTTGCAGGCAAAGATGCCGTTGCTGCAGGCGCTCATGCCGGCAAGTTGGTTGGCGCAGTCGCTGCCGTAACCGGCGGCAAGGGCGGCGGACGCCCTGACAACGCTATGGCCGGTGGACGAGAGGCTGCAAAAGTAGACGAAGCACTTTCCACCGCCGCTGCTCTGCTGCAGGGTCAGCTGAAATAACCCAAACAAATACAACAAAAGGAGCCCATGGGAAATTCCATGGGCTTCTTCTGATACATAGAAAAACGAGCGCAATTTTAGCGCTCGTTTTTCTTATGTTTTATCTTCTGTCACGGCGAGCACGATTCTTGAAAATGCTCATAATGGTGTCAAAATCGTCTTCGGAAATGGAGGAATCCTCTCCATCCGTGTCATATTTAGGCGCGTGAGTCACAGGAGCAGCCTCTGCCGCAGGAGCAGCAGGCGCTTCGGCAACTGTGGGTGCCTGAGTTTCTTCTGCCACGGCGGGAGCGGGCTCCGTAACAGGCTCCTCCTCTACAACGGGTGCCGGCTGAGGAGCAACAAAGGAGGTTGCAACCTTAACAGGCTCTTCCTTTTTGGGTTCCTCGGGGGAAGCCTCTGCGTCATCTTGATTTTCAAAACCGGTCGCAATAATGGTCACACGCATTTCATCCTCCAAAGAGTCGTCAAATGCAAGACCCCAAATCACGTTCGCATCGGGATGAGCCTGCTTGGAAATCATAGAAGATGCCATGTCGACATCCTCCAAACCCACATCGTGAGATGCGGTAATGCTGATCAGAATGCCGCGTGCACCGTGAATAGAAGTCTCAAGCAACGGGCTGGAAATAGCAGCCTTAGCGGCAAGTTCGGCCTTGTCGGCGCCGGTGGCGCCACCTACGCCCATATGTGCATACCCGGCATTCTTCATAACCGAGGTTACATCCGCAAAATCAAGGTTGATAAACCCGGGGGCATTTATCAGTTCAGAAATGCTCTGTACACCACGACGCAGCACATCGTCGGCAATTTCAAAGGCATTGCCCAGGGTGATGCGAGTATCAGAAACCTCTTTCAGCTTTTCGTTGGGAATGATCACTAACGAATCCACATACTGGCGAAGCTCCTTAATGCCACGCTCAGCCTGTTCCATACGGCGCTTGCCCTCAAAGGAGAAGGGCTTGGTCACGATGCCGATGGTGAGAATTCCCATTTCACGGGCAACACGAGCCACAATGGGAGCCGCGCCGGTACCCGTTCCACCGCCCATGCCGGCAGTGACAAATACCATGTCCGCACCTTGCAAAGCCTGCTTAATGGAATCCAGGGATTCCTCTGCAGAGCGAGCGCCGATTTCGGGATTGGCGCCGGCACCGAAGCCGCGAGTCATCTTTTCGCCAATCACCATCTGGATCGGTGCATCGGATTTGCGCAACGCCTGACGGTCTGTATTGATGGCAACAAATTCTACACCGCGGATATTGGCCGAGATCATGCGATTAACGGCATTGTTTCCACCACCGCCCACGCCAATCACGCGAATTACTACGCCACTTTCAAAATTATTATCGGGTTCAAAAGTCATTTTGGTTTCCTCCGTTTTTATCAATCCTGCGCGATGATCCGCGCTACTTCATTTACATGCTATTTTATATTTTAATATATTTCTGCTTTTTTTGCAAGATGTTTTGAGAATATTTTTCAAGAATCGCAGAAAAAGATACGACCGTGTGCGAAATTTTTTGACATTTTCCTTTTTTCGTATCGTCCACATTTTCAGATTTTGATCAGCTTTGTAATATCCTCAAAAATCAATCGGTTCGCATCGGGATGTGAAAAACGCAAAATGTTACGTTGAAGACCTTCCAACTCCTCTTTGTTCTTTAACAGTGAAAGCACCATTCCCGGCAATGCCCCTGCACACAAAAGGGCTTCCGGCAGCAGCTTCGCGGCGCCGACGCGCTCCAACGCTTCAGCATTTTTAAATTGATGATTCCCCGTTACGTTGGGCGAAGGCACCAAAATAGCGGCGCACCCCAGATTGGCCAATTCACTGATGCTCATTGCGCCGGCACGACATATTACCAGATCAGCCGCAGCCATCTGTTCTGTCATATCGTGAATGAATGGAACGACTCGAAACCGTTTGCAATCATCCAAGCCCTTGCCCAAAAACTCCTTCATAAACCCCTCGTACTCCCGCTCACCGGTTGCGTGAAGATGCGAGATGTGTGGCATATTCAATTCTCTTTCCATTAGGGAAAGTACCGCTCGATTCAGTTCCCTTGCTCCCAGGCTCCCACCAAAAGAAAGAACCCTTTTTTCTTTGGTGTTTGTGTTTCTTTTCCTGTCCACGATCCGATATCCGCGCGGCAAGGGATTTCCCACAATGGCAATCTTAGCTTTCGGTGACAGGCCCTGCGCAGCAGAAGGAAAATTCAACCACACTCGATCCACATGGGAAGCAAGATTTTTTACAGCAAGGCCCGGTATGGCATTGGACTCATGAACAGCGGTTGGGATCCCCAGCCGCGCGGCTGCCATTAAAGAAGGATAGCAAGCATATCCCCCTGTGCCAATCACAAGATTTGGATGGAATTCCTCTGCGATCCTTTTGGCGTGCCCGATCGCGCGGATCGTCAGCCAAGCTGCGTGCAGATTTTGAAAGGAACAACTACGGCTGATCCCCTCCACCCGTAATTGCTTGATAGGATAACCCGACCTGGGAACCAGTTCTTTTTCCATTCCTTTTTCGCTTCCAACAAATAGGATTTTCGTATGTGGTAAATTCTCTTTTATCATATCAGCAATCGCAATAGCGGGCATAATGTGCCCGCCTGTTCCGCCACACGTGATCATCACATTCATTCAACGCTTTTGCGTACTGTAGCGTGATATCGCCAGTACGATCCCCATTTCAAAAATTTGCATGGCCAGAAAAGTCCCCCCCGAGCTAAAGAAAGGCAAGGACACCCCCGTGTTTGGCATGGAATTTGTCACAACAGCCACGTTAAGTATAGTCTGTAAGGCAAGTTTCAAAGATATACCATATACCACCAAAGAAGAAAAGCGGTCCGGAGCACGCGATGCAATATGAAAGCCGCGCAATACCAAAAATGCAAACAATAGCAAAATCAATGCGGCCCCTACAAAGCCAAGCTCCTCACAGATCACTGTAAAAATGAAATCATTTTGGGGCTGTGATACATACCCATGCTTTTGGCGCCCGTGTCCATATCCAAGGCCAAAAAGGCCGCCCGACCCTATGGCATACAGTCCTTGTAAGGTCTGCCAAGCGCTGCCAAGCGGATCCACCTCTTCGATATGTAGCCATGTATCCACCCGCACCTGCGCATAAGAGGAAACAAAAATCAGCAAGCAACCGGCCGCAGCAACGGCTACACCCATAAAACCGAGATAACGCAATCTGGTACCACCAAGAAACATAATGCAGACCCCGAGCATAGCAATAATCAAAAGTCCAGAGATGTGCTTTTCGGCAGCCACCAGCAAGCAAATGAGTCCTATCAATCCCCCCGGCAGCAAAATGCCATAACGGATACTCCCCCCATGTTTTTTGACACTGGTTACCTGATTCTCATATTTACTCATAATCAAGGCCAACATCATAATCAAAGCCAGCTTTGCGATTTCCGATGGCTGAACGGTAAACGGACCCAACACCAACCATCTTTGAGCGCCACCGCCAACCGTGCCGATCAACAACACCAAAATGAGCAAAAAAACCGATACGGTATACAAAAAAACCGACAAAAATCGAAAAAATTCCGGTTTTGCAAACAAGATAAGCGGCACCGTGAACAAAACGGATACGATTGCAAAAAGAAGATAGCGTTTTAAAAAATACGTACTATCGTCATAGAACTGCAAACCATAAACGGCGCTGGCACTATACGACATAACCGCCCCACAAGCCAGCATCATCAAAACCAGCACCACAAATACCGTATCCGGGCTACCGACTTCCGCCGTGCCACTTCGGATGCCTTTTCTGCTTGTAAAAAACAAACGGCGCCAACCTTGGCCGCTATCCATTTTTACACCCCCAACAGAGAAACTGTAGCGCACGCCAGCGATACAAAAGCAAAAACCGCTACCACACGCCACTCGCTCCAACCGCATTTTTCAAAATGATGATGTAGCGGCGCCATGCGCAACAACCGCTTTCCCTTTGACACCTTAAACCACACCACCTGAAGGATCACCGAAATCGCCTCTAATGCAAACACACCACATGCAAGCAACACAATGATGGGATTTGCAGACACAACACCGATTGCTGAGACTACAGCCCCTAAAAACAATGAGCCCGTGTCACCCATAAACACCTTTGCGGGGTGTGCATTAAAGCACAAAAATCCACAGCAGCCGCCCAAAAGAGCGCTGCCGATCGCCGTTTGAACTTCTCCGCCACCCAAAACGCCCCAAGCAATAAAAAAGATAGAAAGTACCCCCACGGTGGTCGAGAGAAGTCCATCGACACCATCGGTCAAATTGCAAGCGTTTACAAGACCGGTCAAGTATAAAAGCGACAAAGGATAGTAAAAAATACCAAGCTCCAACACACGATTTGAGAATGGAATTATAACCGCCGTTCCCGTTCCAAGCCACACTTTTGCAAGCACCAAAAAGAGCGCTGAGACAATCAGCTGCAATACATATTTTTGCGTGGCGGTAAGTCCTTTATTTTCTCGCTTTACCAGTTTTTGATAATCATCGATAAAGCCAATGGCTCCGCATAACACACCATATACAAAAACCAGAGCAATGCTTTTAATATTACCCTGTTTATGGTTCAAAACAAGATAAAGCCCGAATATGAGTAATGTCAAGCCAATGCCTGCAACAAATCCTAGTCCCCCCAAGGTAGGTGTCCCTGCCTTGGAAAGATGCCAACGGGGACCAATCTCCAGGATAGGTTGAGCAGCGCGATGTTTTTTTAAAATCGGCAATAGAATTCTCTCAAAAATCAACGTAAAAGCAAACGCCATTAAAAAAATAACAAGAACGGTATAGAAATTTGGGTTCATATCTGTCCTCCAAGCATTTCTTTTACTTTTTCTATTTTCATAGCGCGAGAAGCCTTAAACAGCACCACAGCGTGGGGCTCTATGCATTTTTTTAACGCTGCCACCATTGCCTTTTCTTCCCCTTGCAAAAAAGTCCTTATAGCGTGCTGCGGCATCCCCGCTTTTCGCGCACCTTCTGCATACCGTAAAGCGCCGGTACCGTATGTAAAAAGCATTGAAACGCCATTCTTTACTGCCGCTTCACCAGCCTGAAGATGAAAAGATTTGCTATATGGTCCAAGCTCCAGCATATCCCCTAAAACCGCTACCGTTTGCCGCCCTTTTCCGCGAATGCTTAAAAACTCCAATGCGGCTGCCATCGACTCCGGCGATGCGTTATACGAATCGTCGATAAAGATTCGCTCACCGTGCTTTTCCTGTTTTATACGGGGCGCATGCTCGCCCGCCTTTTTCAACCCTTCTCGAATCGATCTGTCACTGCATCCAGCCAACACGCCGACCGCAGACGCAATGGCCATGGTAGAAATACCAGTTCTACCCGGGATCGGCCAACGCAGATCCTCGATTACACGGTGTGGACACACCAACCGACCACGGATACCATTTTGCCCAACCGACAATGCATCCATATAAAAGTCTCCACCCTCCTTTTCCCCAATGCGACAGATCGCCGCCGGGGGACAACGCAATCCGATAGTGGGGAGATCGTTGGGCACTATCACGCATCCGTCGCGACAAAGTCCTGCTGTGATTTTCATCTTTTCTTGCCGCAGCTGCTCCCAGCTTTCAAAATTTCCAATGTGTGCGTTCCCTACATTGGTCAGCACTGCAAGATCCGGAAGTGCTGCCTTGGATAGTTGTTCCATTTCGCCGGGATGATTGATGCCAAGCTCCAAAACCCAAAATTGAGCATTTTCAAAAGAAAGGATCGATAAGGGCAATCCAATCATGCTATTATAATTCCCAGCTGTTTTTTCTACGCTCCCGCACTCGGCCAATATATGCGACACCGCTTCCTTTACGGTCGTCTTACCCGTGCTGCCACTAACGGCTATCACATAAGCATTGCTTTTTCGACGGCGAAAGAACGCAGCGCGCAACAATGCTTGGATAGGGTCCCTCACCATAAAACGCATACACGGCCAGTCGATATTCTGTGCTGTAATCACGCCGGATGCCCCCTTTTCAAGGGCAGCCATCACATAATCGTTTCCGTCTGATTTTTCCCCAGGTAAAGCAATAAAAATGTCGTTTTTTTTCACTTCTTCGGAGTTGGTAGCTATACCAACGACCGGTGCAGTTCCTTTTCTTCTGGCTCCAAGTGCAACAGCTAAAATGGCAGGATCCTGCAAGCTTTTACACAGATCAATTCTCATGCTTCCTCCGTCGTTGCAAAATACATTCTCTCACAATATCACGTTCTGCAAAGGGCAACCGGCGGTTCCCTATAATCTCATATTCCTCATGCCCTTTGCCTGCAAGCAGTATCACGTCATTTTTTTTGGCGCTTTCAATGGCATAAGAAATGGCCGCACGTCGATCTGGAATGACTTTATAAGGCTTTTCTTTGTTGGTGCCTCTTAAAATATCCCGTAGGATATCCTCGGTTCGCTCACTTCTGCTATTATCGGCGGTCAAAATCAAAAAGTCAGCAAGCTTTGAGGCCACACGTCCCATTTCCGCGCGTTTTCCGCGATCGCGGTCTCCGCCACACCCAAACACGACTACGACTCGTCCATCCCGTGGGCAAAAGCTTCTGGCGCTGTAAAGCAGCTTTTCTAATGCATCGGGCGTATGTGCATAATCAATGAATACCGAAAAATCCACATCGCCTTCATCTACACGTTCCATTCTTCCCTTTACGCCTGTGAATTGTCGTAACCCCGCTTGGATTTGCTCTGTTTGAAGGCCAAGGCTCATTGCCGTTAACGCCGCAAGAGCGCCGTTCTCAACAGAAAACTCCCCCGGAATCGGCAAATAAAACCGCTCCCTTTGACCGTTCTCTGTTTTTAAGGAAAAAGAAACACCGTCACAGCCCTGTTGTTGAACAGAATTCAAGCAAGCATCATCCAATCGCCACAATGGAGCTTCCAGTTCGTTGGCCAATCGTTCTCCATATGAACCCAGACACGAAACAACAGCGCCGCGACAGGAAGCGAACAGCTTTTTCTTTTCCATGAAATAGCTTTCCATATCACCGTGCAGATCCAGATGATCCGGAGTCAAATTGGTAAAGATGGCTCTTTCATAGATCAAAGGAGCTACCTTAGAAAAAGCCAACGCGTGTGAGGAGACCTCCATAATTACATATTCAGCCCCGCCATCGCGCATATCCCCCAAAAGTCGATACAGTTCCGCAGGATCGGGAGTGGTCATATTGGCCAAAATACTTGGATTAGGCGAAGATAATACTTGATCGTTCAAACGACATTCCACTGTTCCAATCAGCCCACAAGAATACCCTGCCTGCCGCAATAGCGACCATACCATATAAGAAACAGAAGTTTTCCCATTGGTCCCCGTAATACCAATCAGTCTCAGTTTCTTTGCGGGATGCCCATACCACGCATCCAATAAACGAGCCAAAGCCTCTCTCGTATCAGGAACCACCAGCACATTGGCGCATTCCAATGCACGCTCGGCAACAACGGCGACCGCTCCCTTTTCAATGGCACGATGCACAAAGAGGTGTCCATCGTGATGCAATCCTCGAATCGCCACAAAAAGGTTGCCTTTTTGAACGTTTTCTGAATTCGAAGTAATTCCCGTGATCTCACGCGCGGGAAGGAAGTGATCCGAATATCCTGCTTGCTGCAGCAGCTCTGCTATTAACATATTCCCACCTCAAAGCTTCTTTTATTCCAATTTTCTCTCATATGAACCATTCGTTGTCGATAGCAAGGAGCGATCCCCCAGAATTAGAACGATCTCCTCTTTTGCGGGAGAAATCAGCGTTCCAACAGCAATGCTTTGCTCTACAACGGTATCGCCGACACCTTGAAAGGAAAAACGCAAGCCGGATGCGGCCAACATTCTATTCGCATCCTCTGCATTCCACCCCACAAAATCAGGCACTCTGAAGGTTATTTGTTCCCTTTCTTCATCGGTATAGATGGCTTCTATGCCCATATAAGGCAAAATGCGCTCCAGCGTATCTGCAACATACGGTGCTGCAACAACACTACCATATTTACTGCCGTCGGTAGGCTCATCTACCACAATAATGATAGCCACCTGCGGATCATCCGCAGGCGCAAAAGCGACACAGGACCCAATTCTGGCATTGCGATCGTCGCCGATTTTTTCGGAGGTTCCGGTTTTGGCCGCAACACGATAACCGGCCACATAAGCATTTTTGGCACCACCATCTCCTGCAACACCGCCAGCCAAAATATCAGCAATCGTTCTTGCGGTCTCATCACTAATGACATTGCGCCGAACTGTTTTCTCGTGCTCGTACACCACATTGCCGTCGGCATCGGTCACACGATGCACCACATAGGGGGTTAACAGTTCGCCACCGTTTGCAATAGCACTGATCGCGGTGATCATTTGGAGAATGGAAACCTTAAAATTTTGCCCAAAGGAAGCCGTTGCCAAGTCTAATTCTGTGAAATTGGAAGCTGCGTGGAAAATGGAATTTCCTTCGCCGGGCAGATCAATTCCCGTCTTTTCCAGCATACCAAAGCTTTTTACATATTCATAAAAGGCATCACACCCCAACCGCGCAGCAATGGTCATCATAACGGGATTGCATGAATTTTGCAATCCTTCGCGAAAAGTGATGCTGCCGTGTCCGCCTTTTTTGTGACAATGTATGATACGGTCAGCCACTTGATGCGCTCCGCTACAAAAAAATCGTTCATCCAAATCAATGACCTTATTTTCCTCCAACACCGCAGAGCAAGTCAGCGCCTTAAAGGTTGACCCCGGCATATAGATCTCTGTCACCGCCTTATTGGACCAGGTCTCCAACAACAGGCGATTTTTGGCAGCTTTATAATCATCGCTACCCATCTCATATCCCAGTGCTCGCAACTCATTTACAGCACTTTCATTTAACGAAAACGGATCGTTAAGATCAAAAGACGGCCCCGTTGCCATAGCCAGAATCGCGCCGCTGTTAACATCCATTACAATACCGCAAACCCGATTGGCGGCCCCGGATTCGATCAACGTCCGCTCTAATTGCTCCTCCAGAACGGCTTGAATATAAGCGTCGATGGTAGTTTGTACCGTACATCCATCTACAGCAGGAATATAATTCTCATACGGCACGGGAAGTTCGTTCCCCGTAGAATCTCGAGCAGTAATATAAGAGCCGTTTTCGCCTGCTAAATAGCTGTTGTATTGCAGTTCCAGACCATACAACCCCTGCCCATCGCTGCCAGTAAATCCAAGCAAATGTGCCGCCAGGTCACCATAGGGATAATACCGTGTATTGATAGCCTCCACGGCTACTTGGTCGTACAGATTGTTCTGATGAATCCATTCCAAAACAGCATTCGCCGTTTCTACATCCACCGCTGCTGCAACGGTGCGTTCCAGTTCATGGATGTGTGAAAGGTGATCCAACACCTTCTCTTGCGTTATTCCCTCGATTGTTTGAGTAAGCCCCTCTGCAATAACACTCTTTAACCGCTCTTTATCCTCCGCACCGTTGATCAAACTGGGAAAGACCGATATACGATATACCGTACGATTGGTGGCCAATACACGCCCTGCCACATCCAAAATTTCACCACGGGCAGCTCGCACAGGAGATTCGGTGGTTAACTGATCGATCACTTTTTTCTGATATCGAAAAAAATCAAACACCTGAATACAAAATATACGCACGGATAACAGCAAAAAAGCAAGTAAAACAAGCAACGCCATCACCGAGGATCGCTGAATGGTACGGCGACTGACAGATAAGCGATTCATAGCCCCTCCTTCAAACAAAAAAGACGGCTAAGCTTGCCCCAATGGCAAGCTCAGCCGTCGGACAGCGACCAAACGTCGCATCCCTATTTTATTCAAAAGGAGTTCGCTTTAGACCTTATTTTCCAAGAGAGGCCAAAGCATTCAACAAGGCAGCCATTTCTACGCCGCCGCCATTTTGTGCAGGATAGATCTCGACAGAATCGCCACCTGCCATATCGGGATATTCGATAGCCGGAGCAGACTCGGATGTCGTATTATACTGGTCGGCCGAAGCAACACCTTGGGCAGTTTCCAGCATAGCAACCTCCTCCTCCAAAGCAAGAACCTCGTTTTGCGTGTTCTCCAGCAATGCAGAAGTACCGGTCAGAATACCAATGGAGATCACAAGCATCACTGCAAAAATAGCATTTAAAAATGCTAATTTGGGTCTGGCAGAGCGCAAGGGCTGAAAGCCGCGTCTCTCTTGCTTTTGTCTCGCAGCAAGCTCGGCACCGCGTCTTTCCTCTGCCTCGCGTCGGGTTTCAACCTTGCGAACGGCATTGGAAATGGAGCGCTGCATAGCGCCGATACGGTCGTAGCCACCAAAGCGATTGTTGAAATACTCAACAAAATCTCCGGTGGTGATATGAGTGCCGCCATTTTCATCGTCGTGCAGATAAACGATTGTAGTGGCGTTGGCAATGGGATTGTGATCTACCTTTCTGCCTCGCAGAGCCTCTTGGGTGCGAGTGCGATAACGGTTGCGCAGAGTCTCGAACTGCTCCTTATAATTCTCGCTGAAATATTCTTTTTCGTAAGTCTCGGTGCGGTTCATCGTTGCGCCTCCTTTCTTTTCTTCTTTCTTCTCTCTTAAAGTTTTTCCGCCACTCGCAGTTTAGCACTGTGCGAACGAGGATTTTCGTTTAACTCAATTTCACCCGGCAGAATGGGCTTTTTGGTTAAGATTTTGATCTTAGGTTGATTGCCACACACACACACCGGCAATGATTTGGGGCAAGTGCAACCAGCTGCAAGCTTTTGGAAAGCCTGCTTTACAATGCGGTCCTCCAACGAGTGGAAGGTGATGATAGCAATACGACCGCCTTTATTCATACGGGCAACGGCGTTCTGAATGGTTGGCTCAATCACATCAAGTTCACCGTTCACTTCAATTCGGATTGCTTGAAAGGATCGCTTGGCCGGATGACCGCCATCCTTGGCAGCGGCAGGCATCGCGCTTTTGATCAGTTCAGATAGCTGAAAAGTGGTTTTAATGGGAGCTTTTTCGCGCTCTTGAACAATGCGAGCTGCGATACGACCGGAAAACCGCTCTTCACCGTATTCATAAAGGATGCGCTTCAATTCTTGTTCGCTATAGGTGTTTACTACCTCAAAGGCACTCTTAGCTTGTCTGCGATCCATACGCATATCCAAGGGCGCATCCGAACGATATGAGAAGCCGCGTTCAGCCTCATCAAACTGATGAGAGGATACCCCCAGATCCAGCAGAATGCCATCTATCTTGACGATTTCTAAGGAATCCAGCACATCGGCAAAATCCGAGAAATTGCTGCGCACTACGCGCGCGCGTGCGCCTAACGGCGCTAAACGAGCTCCGGCAGCGGCAATGGCCGCTTCGTCTCGGTCAATGGCGATCAATTGCCCTGTTGTTAAATGACTTGCAATGTGAAAGGAGTGGCCACCGCCGCCAGCGGTTCCATCCACATAAATACCATCCGGACGAATGGCCAATGCTTCGATACATTCATCAAGAAGAACCGAGCGATGAGAAAAAATTTCAGACATATTACAGCCCGCTTTCTTCCAAAGAGCGACGAATCTCGTCGATATCCATTTCCTCGACATGCTTGTTGTACAAGTTCTCGGACCAGATCTCTCCAAAATCACCGCAACCAACAATCACGACGTTGCGATTCCCTTCACCGTCGGGCTCGATTTTTGCAAAATCAAGCAAGCCTTTGGTCAGCAGTACACGGCCCAGCGAGTCGGGGGAGACCTGCGCGGCATCGTGATACAAAAACCAAAAGGTTTTTTCAGAAACGGCTCTGGGCAATTTTTTCAAGGGCTCAATGTATTCTTTCCATGCGGGAATGGAGAAGAATCGAAGGCATTCACCGCGAAGGCTACGAACAACCATAAATTCGTTGCCAAGCTCTTCGCGCAATTTGGCGGGAACAGAAACACGATTTTTGGCGTCTATTGAATGATGAAACTCGCCGGACAGCATATTTCGTTCCCCCCTTTTTTAGATTTCAGAATGCTAACATTTCTTAACACTTTATAACATTCTTTTCCACTTATCAATATTATACTGTATTTCTCGATGTTTTGCAATACCTTTTTTGGAAAAAGAAAAATTTTTTTCAAATAAATTTCTTTCTTTTTTTCACATTTATTTCCAAAAAAGAAAAGTGGGTGAAAAATACCACAAAAATCATCAATTCACAGTATTCCCCACTCCCTTTTTTATAATACAAACGGGCGATGCGTTGCATCGCCCAAAAGAAAAACCCCGATGGGCCAAGGCCCATCGGGGTAAGGTTTTTAGTTGTTAGCGCAAATCTCCTCAAAGCGTGCGATCTGCTCTGCGGTATATTTGCTCCACTTGCCGGCAGCAATTTCATAGATGTAACCGTTCTCCTCATCCATTGCGTCCTTATAATCGAACATAGCGGATGCCAGAATCTGGGTTGCATTCTGATGATATGCATTTTCGGAGTAAAGCGTCAACGTGCCGAATGCATCGGTGTTGACTTGTACAAAGCTCACAGCCGAGAAGGTGGTGTTGTAATAACCGGCGCCCATCTTCTGAGCTTCACTGCGGAAGGTACGATTGCTGCTAGAGCCGCTGACGGAAAGGTTTTCATTCAGTGCGAAATCAACGCCTGCTGCCTCTAACAAAGCAACGCGGATCATGTCAGCCTTTACAGCCTCAGAAGCGTGAACGGTAATAATACCAAGGTTCACACCTTCTTTACCAAAGCGATCCACCAGTGCCTGGTAGTAGTCGCCATCAATGGATGCGGTAAAGGTTACGGTGGTTTCACCGCCGAAGCTAACAGAAGCTCTGGTTACGTTAACGCTTACATCCTCCAAATCGCCCATTACGGTACTGTAGAAATAAACATTGGTACCGTCATCCAAATCGCCAACATAGGCGAAGTTGGTAGAGGCGATCATGCCAAGCTGTTCCTCAATCAGGTAGCCCAGAGTGTTTGCTCTTGTTCCGGTTGCCATCAGATCCATAATGTGTCTGCCGTGTGCCTGATCAAAAGGATTGGAGGTAATGCAAATGTTGCTGCCGCCTGCACTGGGAGCGCGATACTTTACCTTGACGGAGTCAAGAATAGCGCCAACATTCCAGCCGGAGGTCATGCTATTACCGTAAACAATATTGAAGGAGAAGTCAGGCGCATTGGTAGTAGCCTGCGTGAACTCGTAATAATACAACTGATAGTAGGTCTCGTTCTCGTCATAGGACGTAGCAAAGCAATAGAGGCCCTCTGCATTCTTGGTGCAAAGCCTGGTCACATCTGTCTCTGCCGTAGCAGTTACCTTCTCTACCAAGCCCTCATCCCAAGTAAAGTCACCGGCAACGCTGGTGCCAACACTGGAGGTGGCAAGCAGATTCTTTCTGACCCAACGCTGATCGAAGTGAGCCGCGTAAACAGGCTGCACAAAGTAGGAAACAATGGCAGTTGCGCGGTAGGTGTTGTTAAAGAACATATCGCTCTTCTTAGCCAAACCGTAAATGTACATATTACGAGTACTGGTATTAACCAAGTTACCACCACTACCGTCGGCCATCAGCACCTCAACCAGGTAATTCCCCTTCTCGTCCTTGGCATTGATCATGGTGTTGCCAAGCTTTTCGTAATGAGTGCGGAAATCCTCATAAGTCAAGCTGCGGCCAAGCTTTTGTACGTTGTTCAGTGCATCGCCACAGAACAACCATACAACCACAACCTCACCGGGCTCAATATAGCAGGTATCAGGGTTGTCGAAATCCTTCAGATACTCGTAGTACTGATGGTTCTTAGAAACAGGACAGCCTGCGCGGAACTTGGTCTGATTGCTGAAAGTCTCAATCGTGCCAACCACATCAGCAGTGCTTCTGACAAGCGCATAATCGTAAAGGTTAATGGGCTTGTTGGAGGTGTTGGTAATTTCCAAAGCCTCATAGGCGTCATAGCCATCACCCGGGATGGAGTTGGTGGTATCATTCAGGAACTCGGTAATCACAAGACCGCCACCCGACTGATAGCCATTCTTCTTCAAGGACTGAATATCCTGGAAGGTCTCTGCCTGAATGGGCATTGTCTTGCCAACGTTGTACATGCCACTGAATTCAGCATCCTTGGTACCGCTCTTGTAAACGGTCATTATCAAAGCACTGGTCTCGTTATGACGGTACATAAAGGTGCCGCGCTTGTAGTTGACGGAATTATCAATGCCGTAAACATAATGGAAGGAGTAACCGTTAGATGCGTTGGAAATGGTATGGTTGATATCAACCATGCACTCCAGGTTACGGTAGTCGTGGGTATAAATGCCCGCTTCCCAGTCAATGCGATTGCCGTTCTTGTCGTTGAGACGGCCAATGCCGTAATGGCAAGAAGCGCTATCGTAACCGGCAAAGCCTGCGGTAATAAGCGAAACGGGATTGTTGGTAAGATTGCCCTCAGCATCAACAGGCTGATTCTTCTCATTAACCTGCGTTACAGTGGCTGTCTGCTGGAAGGCCAAGATGCAAAGGGTGCTTTCGGGAATGTTCAACCAAGAGCGAGCAGCGGTAACAAAGTCGGTCTTATTGCCCTCTTTGTCCTCGCGCTCAACCAATTGATCATAAGTGTCGCCGTTCACCGTAAAGATCACAGCACTTTCGCCAGGACGGAGAACGGTATGGTTGGTGCCGGGGTTCAGCCAACCGGCCTCTCTAACCTGCCCATCCTTGGTACCGGAAAGTCTTGCGTAGTTATCACCAACGCCAAGAAGATCGGCAATGTAAATGGGCTGCTGCCAACCGGCGTTCCACACCAGATTATTGCCGTCGTGCAAGAAGGTTTTGTTGTCCGTATAACGATCCGTCGAGATAAGAACATAATCGGCAAGATTCACAAGCTCCTCGCTGCCGTTGGTGACCTCAATGAACTCGATCCAGTTCAAATTGGTTTTAGCGGTAGATTCGGGCTTGTAAATTCTGTCGCCGCCCGAAACGTTCAGCTCGGTGATATACAGGCTGGGGATATCCATATCGGCAGCGTTGGTGTTAACGCTGTCGGTGTAAACAGTAATGTAATCGTAAGCAACCGAAATATCGGGAGTGGTCTTCATCACGATGTCAGAGCCAACTGCCTCTTCAATGAAGATATTCCACTGAGAAGCTGTAGCAGAGGTTACATCGAAATAAGACTGGGATACGACCTGATCGTTGATAGTAACGGTCACACCGTTGGTAACGCTGACGTCAATCTTAACAACAACCGACTTACCTGCCATCATAACGCTGCCGTCAAGGGTGGAGGAGAAGCCTGCAACAGAGTCAATATCGCCGTACAGCTTTTCGTAAAGCGTGTTGGAGCTCTTGCCCGTTACAGTGGTAGCAGACATCTTGTGTTCGGCATCCTCAAAATCGTTCCAGCGGCCGTTGTTTACAAAGGCGCTGTGACCGTAGCCGGACACGCGAATGGCAGCCTCACCATAGGACATGGTAGCGCCGTCAAAGTCATACAGAATGGTACTGTAACCATTCTTGCCGTTGGCAGAGTCGGTGGAATAGCTCATGGCAAATTCCACGGTAAAGTTCTGACCACGCAGGGTGTTCAGCACCTCGTCGGACATCAGGAGCATATAGTCATCCGACTTGCCCTTGTTGTTCACATACAGCTTGCCGTCACGAATTTCCAGGAAGTTAATGCCCTTCTTTTCGGTCGCCTTAACATTGTTCAGGTGATCGTCGTTCAGCATGTTGTTATCGGTAAGACCACCGATGCCCAGCAGCTGGGAAACGTTTTCGTAACCCTCAACCGTGCCATAGCCATTAAAGTCCTCCATGTAAAGGACATACAGGCTATCGCCCTTGTTGGTGGTCATACCGGTCTTTTGCTGAGGAACCAGCACGCCGGGAGAGGCCTTCCAATCCTCATCGACAACAGAGCCGGTGAAAGAGAAACGCTGCTTATCGGTGTAATACGTGATATGAGCCATATCCATATAGGCACCGAACTTGTTGGGCGTACCTTCAATGGTATTCCAAATGAACTGATAACCATAATCCTCGCCCAAGGAAACGTTGTCACAAGCGGCGAAGGTAGCAAAGCACAGCACAAAGGACTCTACATCCTCAATAGCAATGCCTCTAACGGCATCGTTGGTAATGCCGGAAGCGTAAGTAATGGGCTTGAAGACAGGGTTGGAGGTGTATACGTCACCGTACCAGTCTACATTCTCATTCTTCACGATACCGTAAATGTAGTTGCCACTGTTGCCCAAATTCTGGCGCTCGCCGCGACCGGAAAGAGTACTATTGTCCGCATCCATAGCGAAGAGCTTAACGCTTTCATCCATGCTATGATGATTGCGGAAATCGGCAAAGGTGGCCTGGACTTCATAGGAGTTGGTATAATATGCCCACAAAACAGCGGTCTCGCCGGGCTGCAACCATCCGTTCTCATAAGGAACGTTAGTGGGGGCAATATTATAGTACTTAGAACCGGGATCGGGCGTCAGAATGTTGCCCACATCGCCAGGAATGATGGGATTGAGGCAGCTGAAGAACTCGTTGTTATAGCCATTGTAGCCGCCACGTGCAACAAAGCTATAATCAAAGATGTTGATCGTGGTTCCAGAGGTGTTGACAACCTCTGCAAACTCGTACGCATCGTTACCCACGTTGTCGGGCACGATCTCGGTGATAACCAGGTCGGGGGTAGAGGTACCAACGTTCTTGCCCGTGCTGTAGTTCGGCAGAACCTCAGCCTGGATAGTGGTCAATGCACCGGGAGTCAGATCGCCGCTGGCGATGGTATACGCCGTTCCCTCTTTAAGAGAAACGGTAGAGTCAAAGCCGTAAAGATAGTTGATGCAGTCTTCGTTGATCTTATTCGAGAAGCTACCCTTATCGCTCTTATCAAGCTCGGGCTTGTAATAACGAACACCCTCAACAGCCTTACCGTTTGCATCGGCAGTACCGTCTGCAGTAGAAGCCACGCGGTAGTCCTTGGTAATGTTATCGTACACCATCAAATAAGCGGTGCCGGTAACAGTCGTCTGGCCGATGACGATGTCGGTTTGCTCGGTCATAGCAGCATCCCAGTCAAAGCCCACAAAAGAGGCCCAGAATACCCAGGATTCCCACTGATCATAGCGAGCCGTGTCGTTGGTATCGGTTACGTAATCGGGAACGATACCGTAGTTCATTTCGCCCCATTCGTCAAGCCAGAAGGTGCTACCCAGCTTTTCTCCGTAGCGGATGTCGCCCCCCACACAGTCAATTGCAATAACAAGCACATCGGATAGATCTGTATCATAAGTAGTTCTCTCTCCGCTTGCATTGCTATATCTGTACTCGTGATAATCAATAAAATGCTGCAGAGTAAGGCCGGACTTCCAAGATTGCTCATTATAGTTCCAAACCAATGCAATTTGACCGGGCTGCAGCCAACCCTGCTCGTATTCGGGGTTGGTAACCATATACCCCTCATCGGTCAAATAGTAGTATTGTGTCCCTTCAACAGGAGTCGTTCCGGTAACGGGAACATATTGCTCCTTATCGTTTCTGGTGTAATACTGCACGCCGGACTGAAAGGCGGTAATCGTTCCTGCGCTGGCAAAATACTTACCGTGCTTGGTGCCCTCAAGAGAGCCGGGAGCCATATCCACAAAAGCGCAGTTCGTATTATCGGTGGTAGCACGGTTATCGCGTGCAATTTTGTAATCGTACAGATTGATAGGCTCGCTGCCCGCATTGTAGATCTCGTAATACTCTACAGTCTCGGAAATATCTGCCGTCATATCCTGACGATAGAAATACTGGGTGCCTTCAACGGCTGTGCCACTTGCGTTCACATAAGAAACAACGCCGTCTTCACCGATGCTCTGCACATAATAACCACTAACATCTTTGCCAGCGGCAGGAGCTTTAACCGGAATGTAGTAGTGCTCACGAGGCTGAGCGCGATCATCTTTTCCCGCTTTCACTAAGCGGTCATAAACAACGTGATGAGAAACTGCATTGGTAACCAGCTCTGTGATGATCAGGTTAGGAAGATCAGACTTGTTAGCCTGCACATCCGCGGTACCGTCACCCTCGGCACCAGCCAAGAGGGTGAACGGAACCATAACGCTAACAACCATCAGAACCGCAAGCAGCAATGAAAGGAATCTTTTCATATTTAATTTACTCCTTTTTTGATATAAACTCGGATCCGATGCTCATCAAAGCCCCAGGTAACCAAGCAGTTTTCTTTGAACTGCGGAGGTATAGCGGCTAAAACGCTCTACGGAATCAGCGGTAATATCGCTGTAGATGTAGTTATCATCCTTAACGGCGGCCACATCAGCCAGCGCATCGGCTGCGATCTCGGTCAATACACCAGAGGAGGATTCGGTGGACCAATAAGTCTTAGTCGTGGTCTCATCCATCTTGATGTTCATATAACCGATTGCGGTATAAGAGGTATTGTAATCAGCGGAGCTTACCTCAATAGCAGAGGACAGAACAACGTATTCTGCGGTGCGGTACAGAACCGTGCACTTCAGATCCTTGTATTCAATGCCGGCCTTATCCAAATCAGCCTTGGTAAAGGTGGTCATGTCGCCAAGCAATTCCGTCTTGACGATCAGCATACCGATCTCAACATTGTCATTATAAGTAGCAACCAAGGAATTGTAAACGTTAGCGGGAACGGCGTTATCAAAACGCATCAGAGGAGTTTCGCCTGCAGTATTCAAAGCAGCGCCCTGCAGAGTTACGATATCGGTACGCAAAGTATCAAAATAGCGATAAGTAATGTTACCGGCCTCATCTGTAGAAGCGATAAAGAGCTTATCCTTAATCGCTACAACCTCTTCCCCATTTACCGTACCAAGGCGAGGCTCCATCATGCCGCTGTTGCAGATCAGTTCAATGTTGGGTGTCTTGCCTTCTTCATTGGTGCTCCATACACCGCCGCCGTTTTTCCAGTACTGAACCTTCAAAGAGTTGCCAAGAGCCGAGCACTTGCTGCTGCCGGCAACACCGGCCACATAACGCATAGCCGTGTTGGCGGGCATGGTGCGATCCAGAATGTTTGCATAATAGGTAAAGGAGCTTGCCTGCACTGTGGACCACTTCAGATTGTAGTAAGCCATAGCAGAACCAAGAACCGCAATGGAGACAACCTCCTGGGTCTTGATCAGGCCTTGCTTAACATCGTTAGAAGCGGTTGCAACACCGTATACAGCAGATTCCTTTGCAGAAATGCTGAATACGCGAGTTGCATTATCCAGGTTTGTAACTTCACTATCGTTGCCATCAACGGCAATCACCTTGGTCAGGTACTCACCGTTCGCATCCTTCAGCGCCAACTGCTCGTTGCCTTGGTTGACCCAATACTGACGGAAGTAATCAAAGCCAAAGTCATCGTCTCTGGCGTAGGAGGAATAAGTATCATCGTTGATGAACCAAATCACAACGCTTTCGCCGGATTTGATAATACAACTCTCGGGGTTGGAAATGTGATTTTCAACGAAGTAGTAATACGCACCGTTACCGACGCCCTTTTCCACAGGGTTGCCCGCACGCATCATAGTGGCGCGCGTAAAGCCCTTGCCATTGGAGCATTGTGCATCCACCTCCGTACGAATCAAAGCATAGCGGTACAGATCCAAGCTGGAAGCGGTGGTGTTGGTTACCTCAATCGCGGTGAACGCGCTCTTGTCATCGCCCGCGAGGTTAAAGGTGTGAGGAACAATTTCTGTAATAGCCAGTTGACCGAGAGTTCCATCATTCTTCTTATACATATCTCTCATCACCAGCTCCTGATAGCCGGCAAGCTTGCCGACGTGAGCGGTGCCGTTGTTGACCTTATTCTGAGACATGTAAAGAGTGCCGCGGCGCGCATCGTAGGATGCATCTACACCGTAAAGGAACACGCCGGAGCAGTTGGTCTCAACAGAACCGCCCTTGCCGAAGTTAGGATCGGTTACTGTAGCGCCCTCATACAACATACCGGAAACAAGAGAGGAGTTATAATCACAGTAGGAAACAAGATATTTGTCGTAATTGGTGTCGGTGATGTAAACGTTTTTGTAGTTGATCTCTTCACCGTTTTCGTCACAGGACTTTGCAAGGAAGTAACGGCGATCAGCAGCACTATCAGCCAAGTTGAAGGCATTGAACGCAATGACCTTGGTATCGGGCGAAAGGCCGCGGTTTTTGTAAGCCTTGCGGAAACCGCCAACGATTGCACGATCCTTGCTGCCGGCGTTTACACTGTTGGTCCAGCAATTTTCTACCGAATCGTAAATCGTGTAGATGATTGCACATTCGCCGGGGTTCAGCAACGTATTGTATTCATAGTCTACAGCACTCTTGGAGTAACGCGAGTTCCACTTATCTACATAATGAACTTTGCAAGTGCGGCTTGTACTCTCAGATCTATCAACTGCCACCCATTCACCGCCGGTCTTAATATAACGAACACCTTTGGTCAAGGTGGTGCCCTCGTCAACAAAAACATAGCGGCCAGGGATCTTTTCCAGAGCCTCTTCGGTTAAATAATAGTCTGTTTTACTCTCAAGAGTGTGACCCATATAATTGCCGAGATTGCCATAGTTCGCGTACTTTTTGACATTGGAACCCATCGTCAGCTCATTTTCAGTGCCGGTGGTAACGTCTACATAGCCAAAGGAGTACTCGGTGAGATCCACGGGCTTATCAGAGGTGTTGTAGATCTCTACAAACTCTGCCCAGGTGGTATCCTTGTAACCGGTAGCACAAACCTCGGTAATAACAAGCTCGGGGAGCTCGGTAGCATAACCGGTATCTGCAACAGATGCTGCGGTGAGGTTGATGTTATCGATATCAGCAACGATGCCGGCCTTGGTCAGCAAACCAAGAGAGGCGCCGGTGGTGCGAGTGATGAAATCATCCCATACGCTGCTATGGCTGTATTCATCCAAGCGAGCTGCATCGGTGCTGGGAACGGATACAAGCACATCGTTCACGTAAACGGAAACGCCATCCTTTACGTTGTAAGCCAATTTTACGGTTACAGTCTTATCGATCATAACCAGAGGATCGGCCACCTTGGAACGAACGGTGTCTGCCGTTTCAGCAGAGGGATCCTCCATGAACAAGCGAGCATACAGAGAAGGATATGCACCCTTGGTCATGTAGCGGTTACTCATAACGTTTTCAGCGCTGTTTGCAATTCCCTCCACTACGCAGAAGGCGCTACCGCCGGAAACGGGATAGTAAACGCTGTTCATGCCTGTGCCGCACGCGCGGAGAGCAACAAGGCCATAGGCTGCAGCGTTGTCATCCAGCACGGAACGGCCGGTCTTTTCGTTGTAGTTGTAAAGCACTGCGCTATAGCCGGCGGCATTGGTAGTGCCCTTGCGATACGTCAGATCGTAGGACAGCTCAAAATCGCCGTTGCGCACCAAAGACATAATGTCACCGTTGAATACGGTCACAATACTGTCTCGCTGGTCCAAGCCAACGATCCCGTAGGTTTCGGTGGAAACACGGAGGACCTTGTTTCCGTTCTCGTCGGTAACGATCGAGTACTTTGCAAGATTCTCTTTTTCCTTGCCGGCGGGAATGTACCAGCCCAAGCTCTCAAGAAGCTCGTTGGAAGCAGCCTCGGTAGACAGCCCCTCGAAGTCTTGATCGTACACCACATACGTTGTTGTGGTCTCGGGCGCGAGGTCGTCGCCCTCGGCTGCAATGGCAAGGCCAAAGGCAGGCACGACGGTGACGATCATCAGAGTTGCAAGAAGAAGCGAAATCAGTCTTTTCATGCGTTTTCTCCTTTTCCGATTGGTTTACTTGTTTCCATGTTGGTCACATGTTATTGATATTTTAACATATAAAGGATTTTTCGTCAAGAGTTCTTTATATGCGAAAACTCAAAACCTTTTTCCTTGCCACGTATTCTTATCGTAGAACTTTTTGTCTATTTCGTTCAAAACTTCGCGCTTTCTTCTCGTCCAAAAGGGCGCCAACAGCATTTTAGAGTCGCCATCCCCCGTCAAACGGCCCACTACTGTGTCCGGCGGCATGCGCTCCAACACGTTGACAACCAGCTCCACATAATGATCCCGTTCCAACGGCAAATAGCCGCCATTCCTGAACTTTTCGGCCATTTTTGTCCCCTCCAAAACATAAAGGGAATGTAATTTTATCTCATCCGGATGAAGCTCTGCCACCCTTTGCGCAGTTTCAACCATCATTTCGTCATTTTCACCAATCAATCCCAAAATCAAGTGCAAGCCAATGCGCGCTTTGGGTGCGCGATTTCGCAATGCATTATACCCTTTTGCGAAATCCGCATAGGTGTGTCCGCGGTTAATTTTGACGGCGGTCTGATCGTGTATCGTCTGCAATCCCAGTTCAACCGTAAGGGTCGTCCGCTCCGACAAATCAGTCAAATAATTCAGAACATCGTCGGGCAAGCAGTCCGCTCGCGTAGCCACATCCAGCGCCACGGCATCCGGCAAGGAAAGCGCGCGCTCATATAAATCCCGCAAGCGCGAAACAGGAGCATAGGTATTTGTGTATGCTTGGAAATATGGAATGCAGGCAAAATCATCCCACTTTCGCATCAGCACGCCTCTCTGCACTTCGTACTGTTTTTCAATGGGCAAGGCTGCATCGGCAGAAAAATCTCCGCTACCTCGTTCGGAACAATAAATGCAACCGCCGTATCCGCAGCGGCCATCACGATTGGGACAGGTAAATCCCCCGTCCAAGGGGATTTTGGCACATTTTTTGCCAAAAGCGTGCCGCAGATAGTAATCGTATGTGTGATAACGCTTATTGGTATCAGAAAACACAAAGGGGTTCTGCTCTTTTTGCGTCTTTTTTTCCATATTGAACTGCCTTTCGGTATAAATGAAAGGGCGGCTTAAAGCCGCCCAGAAAAATTTTATTGATCGGCCAGAAGCTTTTCCAGCGTTGCAATGCGCACAGACAGTGTAAACACATGCATAGCGGTCACCAGATCCTCCATGGTCGGATAGGTCGGTGCCAAGCGGATGTTGCTGTCCTCCGGATCCTTGCGATAAGGATAGGTAGCGCCCACATTGGTCAAAACGACACCGGCACTCTTGCACAATTCAAAGGCACGCTTAGCACATCCGGGCATGGTATAAAAGCTGATGAAATATCCGCCGCGAGGATGGGTCCAGTGTGCAATATCCGCATCACCCAGGTCCTCGGTCAAAACCTGCTCTACTGCCATAAACTTGGGGCGGATGAATTCGGCAAGCTTATTCATATGCTTCAGAATATTTTCCGCGTTTCCGAAATATTTTACGTGGCGCATCTGGTTCATTTTATCAAAGCCGATGGTCTGTGCCGACATGATCGACTTGATTTGCTTAACATTAGCAGGCGAAGCGGCAATGATGGCCACACCGGCGCCCGGGAAAGAAATTTTAGAGGTAGAAGCGAAATAGTAAACCATATCCTCACGGCCTGTCTTTTTGCACTCCGCAAAGATATCCAGCAGTGTATCTCTGCCCTCTTCATAAATATCGTGGATGGCATAGGCATTATCCCAGAAGATACGGAAATCGGGAGCAGCGGGTGTCAGTGCAGCCAAGCGGCGCACGGTATCATCCGAATAAGTGATGCCATCCGGGTTGGAGTATTTGGGATTGCACCAAATACCTCTTACAGCAGGGTCATGATTCACCAAAGCCTCCACGGCATCCATATCAGGACCGGTGGGAGTCATACGCACCGTCACCATTTCAATACCAAGGGATTCACAAATACCGAAATGACGGTCGTATCCCGGAGCGGGACAAATAAATTTGATTTTTTCTTCGCGGCACCAAGGGTGTTCGCTTCCCACCACGCCGTATAGCATTGCACGTGCCACCGCATCATACATCAAGTTCAGCGAGGAGTTGCCACAGACCAGAATGTAATCTTCAGGAATACCCAGCAGATCGGAGAAAAGCTTTTTCGCCTCCGGAATGCCATCAAGAATGCCATAGTTACGATAATCAACACCACTGTCGGACTTACAAGCGTCGGCAGTTGTCATACAAGTCAGCATATCAGTCAAAAGATCGATCTGATCCGAAGAAGGCTTACCGCGCGACAGATCAAGCGACAGTCCTTGGCGACAGTAATCATCATAACGCTCGCGCACGGCACGAAGCTCCGCTTGAAGCTGGACAGAGGTCATACTTGCATACTTCATGAATGGACTCCTTTTTTCGGGATAAAATTTGGCGTTTCGCATCAATAATGTGTCCAAAATTGCAAATTCGCCCAAAACTGTAGGCCATTATAGCACATTTTCGCAAGAATTGCAAGGCCAAATTGCAAAAATGTCATTTTTATTTTGCAAAATCGTCTTGCCAGAAAAGCTGCAGCCTGTGTGCGAGCGCAGAAGGTGTTGCGGCAGCCACCAAATCTTGCCAATGCTTGGGGTACAGATGCAAATAAGGCTCCTCGGCATACCGAGAATCAATCAGAACCACAACACCCTTATCCTCCTCGCGGCGAATCACGCGCCCTGCCGCTTGTAAAACGCGATTCATCCCCGGGTAAGTATACGCATAATCATAGCCGCGCTCACAGGTATTTTCGTAGTAATCGCGCAAAATATTTCGCTCGTTGGAGAGACCGGGGATGCCCACACCCACCACGATGGCACCGATCAAGCGACTTCCGGGAAGATCTACGCCCTCCGAAAAGCTACCGCCCAACACACAAAAGCCCACGCGCATCTTTCCTTCATCGTCCTCAAAATAATTCAAAAAGGAATCGCGCTCACGGGGGGACATCTGTCGTTTTTGAACGATGTGAGGCACCTTGGGGTATTTTTCACGAAAGTGCTCCAGCACGCGCTCCATGTAATCGTAAGAAGGAAAATACACTATGTAATTCCCTGCCTTGGCGCTGATGGTCGCCGCAATCAGAGTGGCAACCTTTCGATAGGATTTGCCACGTTCCTCCATACGCGTACTGACCCCCGAAGCGACCGTAATGCAAAGGCGCGAGGGATCATATGGCGATGTCAGTTCCACAACATCGGCCTGCTTGCCACCGCCCAGAACATCAACAAAATATTCTGGTGGGGACATAGTAGCCGAAAACAAAACCGCTGCGCGTGCACGGTTCATAGCGGCATTTAATATGCTCGAAGGGTCCAGGCAAAAGATCTGCACGCTGACTTTCCCCTGCACCAACTCGATATACGTCAAAAAACGGGAATCGTAATATTCTGTTAAAGTGGAAAAACGGCGCAGCTCGCTGAGCATTCCGTTGATCTGTTCAGCCATAGGATGTTCGCTGTTTTTCTTTAAAAACTGATCCAGCTTATTGCAGGATTCGTTAACCGTTTTATGAAAAGATTCCAAAGGGGCGCGATTCAAATAATATCCGCTCTCAGTCCCATCTTCATTTTTTTGCCGATGCTCGGCACAAAGCTTGCCCAAACGCCGCATAGCAATCAAAAAACCGCCCAACGTCTCCTCTAACAAAGGATCAGCATTCGGATCGACACGTGCGTAAACCGCCTCAAACAAGTCGGCCGTGAGACGCATAGAAAACATATCTCTGGCGCGGTCGGGCAGATTGTGTGCCTCGTCGATCAAAAAAACATACTGCCCTCGCTCCCCCTCGGTGGGATCAAAGTACCGCCGCAAATAAACGGTCGGGTCAAACACGTAGTTGTAGTCGCAAATAATGATCTCACAAAATTCGGAAAGGTCCAACGAAAGCTCATACGGGCAAATACGATACTGCCTTGCAGCCTCCCGGATCAGGCTGCGCGGAAAGCCGTGATGTTGTCCCAACAACGCCAGAAGCGCACCGTTCACACGGTCATAATACCCCTTGGCATAGGGACATTCTGCAGATCGACAACGCGAAACGCCTCCGCGCCGACAGCCTCCCTCCAGCAAACACATTTGCTCCTTTGCGTGTAAAACAACGGTGCGAAGCTTGGCCCCCGATTCAAACAGCTTTCCTGCTGCCAAAAAGGCCTCGCGGCGGGTGGAAGCTTTTGCGGTCAAATAAAAAATGCGGTCGCATAGTCCTTCTCCCAACGCCTTGACCGAGGGGTAAAGCGTGGACATCGTTTTGCCGATTCCGGTGGGAGCCAATGCAAACAAGCGCCTCCCTTTTCGAATGGCACGAAAACAGCCTTCTGCCATTTCCGCTTGCCCTTCTCTTGGGTGAGGATACGGAAAAACGATAGAACGTACCGAGGGAATTCGTTCCTCACGACGGGAAATCTCTTCTCGCGCCATAGGTTCAATTCGCTCTAACAAAGAGCAATAAAAAGCGTACAATTCATCTGCGCTCATGCGCGAGCAATGATCCTTTATCTCGCCTGTTTCGCTATGAACCAAGCGCATACGAAGGCCCACGCTTTTCAGTTGGCGGCTCTCTGCCAAAAAATAAGCATAACAACGTAGCTGCGAATACGCATCGCCGCGCGCCCCCATTGCAAAGCCGCGTCCGCGTGTGGTTTTAATCTCCTCCACGGTAAGATTGCCATTTTCTTCAATAATGCCATCCGCACGCCCTTCCACGGTATAAGAAATGCCATGATAAGTTGTGGTGTTACGAACCACGACCTCTGAAGTATAATTGGGTTCTGCCGCCTGTAGCTTGCGGTGAATCTCACTGCCACGCTTCATGTTATCAAGACGTTGCATGGGAGAACCGGCCTCAAGGCTTCCGCTTTGGTGCGCCATCGCACACAGCTCGCGTACAGACAGCTCCATTGCACAAGTATCTGTGTTATACCGCATAGATTCTCCCCTCCTTTGACAAGCAAATACAATACCCTATAATTTTATCATATTCTGCTGGGGATGTCAACCGATGCAAGAAGCGACAAATTACCAAAAATTTAGGGGTAGCGACATTTTAGCAAAAGGCTTATAATAATAACATGAAGCGCAGAAAGGCGGTGAAATCGATGGAATGGATACGAATCGGCGCAGATAAATTAAAGATCATGTTAAGCGCAGAGGATGCAGCACGGTATGCGTTGGATTGCGAAAGCACAGATTACGCCGATGTTTTAACACGAGAAGCTTTTCGAGAGATCCTGACAGATATGCAAGGAGAAACTGGATTTGATGCCATGCAGGATCGGATTTACATACAAATGTATCCCTCAAAGACCGGCGGATGCGAGCTGTTTGTCACAAAAATGGGTCTACCGCACGAATACGATGATACGTCTAATACCCCAACCGAGCCAAATGCATCCCCCATACGAAAAACCAAAAGCGCTTGGCGTTTCACAAATCTGGAGCATCTCATAGCATCTTGCCGTAGATTGGCTCCCCTATATCTTGGTGCCAGCCAGGTTTGGAAGGATGAGGAGCGCAGTTGGTGGCTTTTGATGAGCGATTGCTATACATCGGCAAAAAATTTGCGCTTTTTAAAAGAATATGCAATTCCTTATCCGCCAGATAAAGCCATCTTGCTTTTGGGCGAGCACGGAACGATAATATGCCCGGCGAATGCGATCCACACGTTTGCCATGCTATAACCACTAAAATCCGATAAGCAAAAGAGTGGCGTGGAGTTTAAATTCCACGCCACTCTTTACTTTTTCATAAGATCATTTCAAGTATGCCTCAATGTGAGGGTCACCATAAAGTGCCTCATAATCCTCGCCCAAAAAGCAGGCAAACACCGTAACATCCTCAAAACCGAGATTTTCATAAAATCGCAGATCGGCCTTTAAAACCGGTTCATCTAAGGAAAAAGCAACCGGTGGTTTTTTCCATTTAGAAAACAAAGAATTGTCCAACCAGTATTCCAGCACTTTGGCATTTTTCTTTCCAAAGAAATGCAGCAATTGTGGCAAAAATCTTGCATCGTTTGCGTTTTTTTCGCACGTTTCGTCTGCCATCGGGCGATGCAGATCCCGTTCAATCGGCGCGTATTCCATAAAAATACCCTCGCCAGGGCGCACGTATTTGGGGGCTTCAATGGTATTCTGATAGGCCAAATAGCACTGCGTTGCTTGCGGATCTACCGTTCGGATGCCACGCAAGATCGCGTTGTAGATCAGCATTGCCTGATCGGAAGGCGTCAGATCGCGGCATTTGGCACAATGGCACCAAGCCCCTTTGACATCATCGATCCACATATGATATCGATGTGTCGTCGGGCGCAGGGTCAAAGCAAGCTCGGCGGCGCGGTTTGCCACATAATCCAAGGCCTTTTCGCAGGAAGGGCACATGTTAAAATCCGACACGCGTTCTCCTTCTTCATTTTCCCTGAACCAAGAAGGATTGGTATCAAACAATGTTCTCGGCAGCAGCCAAGACATTGCATGCATCTCATATTCCAGCTCTATGTTCATTTCGCGCAATTTTGCAAATCGGCCGTCAAATTCACCGTTTATAACCTGACGGCGAAGCGTTTCTAAGCTTTCGTGCGCTCGTTTTCCACCAGTAGGGTGCAAGCCAAGGATCTTAATGTTTGATCCCTGCAATCGTTTCAACCAACAATCCTGCAGCTCGTCCGGGTGAACCAAAAGTCCTTTCGGTAACGCCATAACAAATTCTCCTTTAAATTTTAGAATCGCTTGACAAACCCTTTTAAATGTGTTATATCTATATTATAGCATGTCCAATACAGAAGTAAATATATTTTTAGATACAAAAAGTTTGATTTTAGACACAAAGGAGCAGCTATGTGGCAATTTCATCCGATTTTCCGACCGGTTCACATTACGGGATTTTACACCGCATTTGAAGAGCGATTCGATCCTGACTATGTTTTTCGCGGTGAGACACACGATTTTTATGAACTTGTCTTGCTTCTCGAAGGATCGTTGGGAGTCACCGCCGATGCCGATTCCTTTATTTTGAACGCTCCGGCTGCCATTTTGCATACCCCGATGGAATTCCATAGTCTGCGATCCGAAAATGGTACCGCCCCTCACATCATGATACTCTCCTTCTCGGCCACGCAAATGCCGTGTTTTGAGAAAAAAATTTTTTCGCTTTCGGATGAGCAAATCGATTTGGCTCAAAAAACCTTGGCATTATTGCATTGCTCCACCAGCGCTTCCCATCCTCATGCAGGGAATGTACTTCAGGGCTGCGAAAAAGAGGCTCAAAGAGCACTTTTGCAATTCGAAACGCTTCTATTGACCCTTTCTGATTTTGAACAAGCAAACGCCAAAAAAGAAAGCTCTGCAGGAACGCGCAACTATCGTCAAGCCCTGCGTGTTATCGAACAAAATCTCTTTCTCCCCTTGGATACTGCCGAATTGGCGCGTCTTGCGCATATGAGCCCCTCGTTATTGAAAAAAACCTTTGCCCGACAAGCCGGAATGGGTGTGATGGAGTATGTTCGCACCAAAAAAATCAATGCTGCCATTCCTTTATTGCGAGAAGGGCTTGGAGTGCAAGAAATCGCAACGCGTTTGGGGTTTTCCAACGCCGGCTATTTTTCCACGGTGTTTCGCCGCATTACGGGGCATCCCCCCTCCTATTACAGAAATCACGAATAAAAAAGAAGGGGCATTCCCCTTCTTTTTTATTCGATAGATTCTTCACCTTGTTCCTGCTTTCGAATCAGTTCTCGCCGCTCTTCTTCCAGTTCACCTAACACGGCCAAGCGGATACGCAAGGTCAAAAGCCCCCACAGAAGATAAAGCGCCGACAAGGTTAAAAGAAAGATGCCTCCCCAGAAGAATACTGTCTCCTCTAACTCGATCAAAGAAACGAAAACCATAAACGCGCCAAACAGGATCATAGGCGCTTCTCTTTTCAGTCGTTTCCGCTTTTCTTCAACCAAAATCACACGGACAAAGGGCAGCAAAAACGACATCACACCCAAAACCAACAAAATGACATCGCGGCGAATGAGCATTAAAAGCACTCCAAACGCCACCGCAACGGCAGAAACCACCAAATTGATCCATTCTCCGCGGTGCCGAACATGAAACAAAGAATAGAGACACGACGGCAAATTCATCACCGCAGTAAGCAAACCCATCGCGATCAATAAAATATCAAAGATTTCTACGGCATAGGGTTGCGCAATAAGAAACGCCCCCCCAAGAAACGCGCCAAACACAGTGGTTGTGATCACACGTATCAAATAATAACATTTATATTGATTCATTGGTTATCCTCTCGCAGATTTAAGCTTCTCCAAGCTCTCCCCTGTTGCGCAAATAGTCCACAACAGCGGGAACGACCAAGCTATCGGGGCTTTTCCCGGCTCTGACCAGTTCGCGAACATGGGTGGAATTGATCAGTTCATAATCATCAGCTGCCTGCAGAAAAATGGTGTGGGCCTTGGGATTATGCTCCAAATTCCACGCGGCCATTTTTTCCTCATAGGCACGATCCTTTTCATTTCGCACGCCTTTGACGATGACATCCGCTCCCAGTTCGTCAAAAAGCTCCACCAGCAGACCTTCCGAAGCTACCACGCGTACGCGGTCCAGGCCTGCTACAGTCAGCCGCGCCATTTCTGCGCGTTCTTCTAAATTATGATCGTATGTTTTTTCAGCGTTGACCAGCACAGCAACAACCACCTCGTCATATAGACTTAAGGTGCGTTTTACAATATCCAGATGACCAACAGTCATCGGGTCAAAGCTGCCGGGAATAAGTGCAAGACTCATAATTCTGCCTCCTTGGGCGAAAGCACTGTCAAATGTGCCACGCCATAACGATTTTGCTTGATCGTAGTATATTGCTCGGTGAGAGATGCGTCGTTACCGAACACATCATCTGCGTGGCCGCTTTCCGCAACCACTATGGCATCAGGGGTCAGCAAAGGATATAATAGCCTTAGGCATTGCGGCAACAATCCTGCCGCGTAGGGCGGATCCAAAAAAACAAGATCAAAGGGTGCTTGCCGACAGGTTTTCAAATAAGAAATAGCATCGGAAACCACAATTGTGGCGCGATCTGCCAAGTGCGTTTTGTCGGCATTCTTTTGGACTATTGCGGCAGCCTCCTTAGAGCCATCCACAAAAACAGCCGATGTCGCACCACGGCTCAACGCCTCAAGCCCCAGCTGTCCAGAGCCTGCAAAAAGATCCAAAACGCGGGCACCAACGGGCTTTTGCTGCAGCATGGAAAACAACGCCTCTTTTGTCCGCTCGGAGGTCGGTCTTGTAGCATCACCGGACAGGGTCAGTAAATGAGTGCCGCGCGCGCTACCCGTAATGATTCGCATCATGTCCTTTCCTCCTCCGTTTTTCGAAAATATTGATAAATAGACGCTGCCAACACGGGGCCGATCCCAGGCACAGCTGATAGGGTTGCTTCATCAGCATTCTTTACAGCTGCAAGGCCACCAAGCTTAGCCAGCAAGATCTTGGCCTTAGCCTTTCCTACTCCTGGAATTTTTTCCAAAGAGGAGTTTTTTAACGTACCGCTTTTCGCTTGTGACATCCGTTTAATAGAAAAGCGGTGAACCTCCTCCTGAATACCGTATATCATGGTAAATATGGCCCGATCTTTAGCAATAGAGATTTCCTGTGTTTCGTTGCAAAGCGCACGTGTTTTATGGAAAGCATCCTTCACCATTCCAAAAACAGGAATTTGAAGCCCCAGCTCCTCCATTAAGACGCGCACGGTCGCCACATGCGTGGAGCCACCGTCCAGCAAAATCAGATCCGGCTCTTTGCCAAATTTTCCATCTTCGTCATTCAAGTGGGAGAAACGCCGTAACAAAGCCTCACGCATTGAGGCATAGTCATCGGTTCCTTCCACGCTTTTGATCTTGAAAACGCGATAATCGCTTTTTTTGAATTTCCCGTTTTCGTATACGACCATACCGCACGTCTTATGCTCGCTACCCAGGTTAGAAATATCGTAGCTTTCAATACGTTGCGGCAAGACCTCCAATGAAAGCAAAGCTGCCAGACGCACCAGGGTATCGTCACTTTTCTCGTTTTCGCGCCGCTCGGCTTGTACACGCTCTCGTGCATTTTCCACGGCAAGTACCGTGCGCGTACGGCGATCTCCTCGCTGGGGCGTATATAGTTGTACACGCTTACCGGCCAAATCGCTTAAGGAATCGCACAACACATTCAGATCATCCTCCTCCACCTCAAAGGAAAGCAACACGCGAGGTGGAATATCATCGCGACGACGATAATGATCGTAGACAAAGGAAAGCAGGCTTTCCTCGTCCAATATGGCATCGCCACCAAAGGTGACCTCAAATTTATCGATCAGAGCGCCCTCGCGGATATAAAACACCGACATGGCGGCACCGTAATCGTCTCGGTAAAGGCCGAACACATCCTCATTGGTATCGGGCGACGCCAATACCTTTTGTTTTTGCGAAAGCTTCTCCAAAGCAAACAAACGGTCGCGGTACACTGCTGCCTTTTCGTACCGTTCTTCTTCTGCAGCGCTTTCCATAGCGGCACGCATGCGGGCGCGAGCAGAAGCGGTCTCTCCACGCAGAATCTCCACGGCAGAGCGGATCAGCTCCGCATACTCTCCCTCGCTGACGTTGCCTGTGCAAACGCCACAGCACTGGCCCAACTGATAATACAGGCACGGACGCTCTTTCCCAATGTCCTTGGGAAATTGTCGATTGCAGGTGGGTAGCGACAATGTTTTTTGCAATGTGCGAAGCACCGTTCCTGCTACAGATGCGCCGGAATATGGGCCAAAATAGCGTCCTTTATCCGCTAAGCGTGCGCGCGTAAATTCCAACCGCGGATAGGGGCCAGCCGTCACCTTAATGTATGGATAGGACTTGGCATCCTTCAGCCTTATATTATATTTCGGAGTGTGCTGCTTGATCAGTGTATTTTCAAGAGCCAATGCCTCGATTTCGGTATTGCACAAAAAATAGTCAAAATCCGCCACGTGCGACACCATTCGTGCGGTTTTGATCTGCTTTATGCTGTTTTGGAAATATTGCGAAACGCGATTTTTTAACTTTCGAGATTTACCAACATAGATGATCTTCCCTTCGGCATCCTTCATTAAATAGACACCGGGAGTCAAAGGAAGGCTGTTGGCTTTCTCCAATAAATTCTTGCGTATTTCTTCATTTTGCAAAAAGCAACACCTCCCCAAAAAAGGGCGCCTATTAAAAGGCGCCCAGTTGTTTGCGGTTCATCCGCGAATTATTCCTGAAAACCGGTATTTACCAATGCTTCCAGTCCGTCCAATGCTTCGTTTTCATCAGAGCCATCAGCGATCAGCTTAATGGTCATGCCCTGTGCGATCCCCAAAGAAAGAACACCAAGCAAACTTTTTGCATTGACCTTGCGATCCTCTTTCTCAACCCAAATCGAACACTTAAAAGCATTCGCCTTCTGAATAAAGAAGGTGGCGGGACGAGCATGGAGCCCAATAGTATTCGTAATGGTTACCTCGCGAGAAATCATAAGTCAAACGCTCCATTTCTTTCGATAATCCCGACCAAAAATCGGGCATAAATAGTAAGAATAGTATACCAAATTGCAAGGCAAAAATCAATGGGCATTTTTTTGGTATTTTGACCACAGCAAGCGCCCAAATATGTGAATTTTCGCCAAAAGGAAGCAATCAACCTACCTTTTGAATACCCGTGATACGAATTTCAAAATCAGCAAGCTCGGTGTGAGCCTGTACTGTTTGATTGACAGCAAGATAGGTTTTACCCCCCAGTAAAAATGCACCGTCGTGCTCAATACCGCGGCAAGAAAGAACGCCGTTGGCATCCAGCAGATACTCATAATCATCCTGGGGATATACGGCCTTTACGGTCTCACCGCTACCGGTTTGCAAATAAACTGTCGCCGCCGATGTGGCCAACTGCTCGGTCAAGGTACCAAGAGAAACCTTGCTCTCATTTTCAAGGATATAGAGTTCTGTATCCTTCACCAGAAGATTCGCCGTGGTACTGCGCAATTTCTTGATTTCAAAGGTCACCGTATAGGTTTCCAGCGACTCACCGGAATCAAACAGATTCTGTAGATTCTTACGCTGCCAGATGCCGACTATACACAATAGTGCCAGCAGAATGAGAACGGCATCCAATACATTAAAATGAATGCGCGTGGAGGATTTCTTTTCTTCAGTAGTGTTTTTCATCTTGCCCCTCCTTACTCTGCTTGAATTTCAACGCAAACGCCTTCATCTGCATACCCCGGAAAACGCAGGTGATAGTCCTTGCCCACCGCAATGCGACAATCCTCTACCGCATAACCGATCCCCTCGGTATACTCGGCATCGACCGCCAAGGTGACGGTAACGGTATTGAATTCTTCGGGATAGGTCACCTTGGTCACAACGTGGCTATTCAAGCCCTCGTCCACAACATCGGTGGGGGTATCGGTATAGACCTCATATGGGCGGCTGCTGACTGCCGTTACAACACCGATAACACACCCCGTTTCTGCATCGGTTACAACATCTCCTACATGAAGCGACCCAATAGAATTTCGTTGTACACCGGTCATTTCCACGGTATAGACAACCGTTTTATTTTCCGTTTTCCCAGACTCAAAAATTTTCAAGGGCGTCAATAAGGAAATCAAAAAGATAATCGCCACAACAATGGCAATCAAAAGCACAACATCCACCACCAAAAACAGCCAACGGCGATTGGAGTCCTTTTGGGGTCCACGACCGTTACCTGAAGTATATACAGCGCGATGCTTATGCTCCTCTTTTTCGATTTGAGGTGCATCATTTTTTTCGCGATTCATAGATAACCTCCTGTAAATGCTTTACATCGTATATTCGATTTGCGCTTGGCTTTCGCTTTGTAAAGCCTTTTCCGGCATCCTGCTGCGCTGATAGCGCGCATCGGCGCCAATCAAAGCAACTGCCATAAAGAACATGGACAAGGCTGCGGGATCATACCAAGCGTAGCGGAATATGCTAAAAATCAGAACGCCCGTGATCAGAACAACACCAGTCAAAGCAGTAAACGACCTTCCCTCACCTGCAGATTTCATCAAAGAGAAGCAATTTTGATAAACAAGAAAGAATAAAACAGCAGGCAGGATCACGCCCAAAATGCCGCCCTCAAGCAAGCGATAAAGCCAAAAGTTCATGGAACCCGAAACACCAGCGGGAGAAGCGGAAGTATATAGCGCGCAAAATTGTTCAATGCCGCCATAGCCAAGGCCGAAAATTAAACGAGAAACGCCCGCCACGCGCCCAAATAAGCCTCTTCCTGCCTCAAAAAAGATGCGACCTGCCAGATCGCTGGATACCGCATTTCGAGTCAATGCGGCACCCGAATCGGCGCGCAATGCTGTCAAAAGGCCGGAGCGCGCGTTGTCTGGCAAAACATAAACGGTAATGGGTGTCAATATACCCCCCACCAAAATATAAGGGAAACTCTTTCGCTCATATAGTAATAAAAATGCGATAAGCATTGCAACAAGGGCAACCAAGGCACTTTGCACCCACGTAAATACGACAGCGGCCACGATGGTGATCAAGGCAAAGCCTGCAAACAAACGATACTTTTTTTCCGCGGAGGCAAAGGCCGACAGTGCAAACGGAAATGCCAAAACCAAAAAATAAGCAAAGGAAATTCGATCCACAAAACCGGCGTGCACAGCAGCTCCCGTGGTGGGAAGCGAAGGGGCCACCTGCGCAAGTGCTGCAAGGATAAATTGCAAAACGCCAAGCAAAGATGCCGCGGTTGCAGAAACGATAAGCGCGATGCGGCATCGGTTAAACCATCGGGGCGTTGCAATCACGTTGATTGTAAGAAAATACAAACCTGTCAGCAGCATAGACATCAAGGCGCCCTGCCATGCCAAGCTCCCAGCCACCGAAAATCCGCAAAGCAGGAACAACAGCATAATCAACAAAACCGGCAGATCCTGCACTTCCATATGAAAAGCTCTGTTACCACGCAACAGTTTACCAAAATAGCCAGCCAAGGGCAAAACAGCCGCCAAAGTAATCCATCCGGCACTGCCGGGGATAAATCCGGCAAAAGGCAGCAGCAGGATCAGCAATACCACGCCAGCCTCCGGCACAGATAGAACCAAAAGCACCAAGATGATCGCCAAAGCGGCGCCCAACACATACAGTGGCGAAATCAGAGTCAACAAAGCGCCAATGACCATACCGCAAGGAATCGCAACGGCATAACTCTGAACACCTTTTTCTTCCACATCACGCAAGGCATCATCAGAAACGCCAAACACGCCGACTAGGATCTTATTGAAAAAGATGCCTTTGGACAGTACATATCCCAAAGACTCCTCCGAGAAAAGCAACAAAACACCCAGTATCAAGGCAGCAGCACCGCCGAAAAGGCTGATAATCTGCACACCGCCAAGATCCCAAATTACGGTTAGTAGCCAATACACCAGCGAAGAATAAAAGCCTGCTGTCATAAAGAACAGACCCAAGGTACGCATGCTGCACCGGCAAAGCCCTTTGATCAAAGCCGAGACGCCGTTGATCAAGCAGCTTTGGTTCATCGCCAAAGCAATATGTCGCCGCAATGCACGGTGCATTTTGCCGCCGCCATGCTCGGTCGTGCGCCCCAAACGCCCCGCTTGCGAAGAACGAAAGACGCGGTCACTGGTAGCATAAGCGGTAAAGACGCGACCAAGGAAGCCCGCCGAAAGCATATTGTATATAAAATCCGTTAAAAAAGCGAAAAAACGCACGATATAGCTATCGCGTATCCGCTGTTTTCTCATAGCAAAGCCTCCTTTCAAATGTTATTTTCTGATTTTACTGTTTTTCCAACAGCTCCGGCCGCAATCGTTTTGTGATCTCCACCGACTGCTCATAGCGCCATTGCTCAATATTGGCATGGTGGCCGGAGAGCAGTACATCAGGCACCTTTTTGCCATGGAATTCGACCGGTCTGGTATATTGGGGATATTCCAAAAGTCCCGAAGAAAAGCTTTCCTTTTCATGACACTCCGGGTCGGCAAGAACGCCGTCCACCAATCTTGCCACAGCATCCACCAAAATGCAGGCGGGCAGTTCGCCACCTGTCAGCACAAAATCACCAATCGAAATTTCTTCATCTACAATTTCTTCAATAATGCGAGAGTCTACACCCTCATAATGTCCGCACAAAACAATCAGATGATCATACGAGGAAAGCTCGCGCGCGATGTTTTGATTTAAGACCCGCCCTCTGGGAGACATATAGACTACGTGACGGGATTCAGCTTGCGGATACTCTTCTCGGATGGACTGATAGCAATCGTAAATGGGAGGAGCCATCATCAGCATTCCCTTGCCCCCTCCATATGGAGTATCATCCACACGACGGTGCTTATCCTTGGAATAATCCCGTATGTTGTGCGCCTTTACCGTAATGGCGCCGCTTTTCTGTGCGCGCCCGATGATGCTCTCGCCCAAAATGGATGAGACAAAATCAGGAAACAATGTCATAATGTCAAACCGCATCAATCAAACATCCCTTCAATAGGGGCGAGAAAAATGCCCTCGTTCTCATCTACTTGTTTTACGAACTCCGGCACCACCGGAACCATACTTTCCCCTTTTTCGGTGCGAATTACATAAATATCGGTAGCGCCGGGATGGATCACATCGGACAGCGTGCCAAGCAGCTGACGAGTCTCGTGATGCCATACCTTCATGCCCTTCATCTCAGCAATCAACAGCCCGCCCTCCGGAATGTGAAGATCCTCTCTTTTGGCGTGCAGAACCTTACCACGCAAAAGCTCGGCCTGTTCCATGGTGTCGATTTCCTCAAAATCAGCAAAAATGAAGCGACCGCTAAAAACAGAGGTGGACTTCAGCGTTAGAGGACGCAGCTCCTTGCCCTCGCGCAAATAGACAACCGGTAACGCGGCAAACACCTCCGGCGTATCGCACCAAGGCTCTATTTTAACACCACCGTGGCATCCGTGCGTGTTGATAATTTTTCCGCATTCCGGGTATGATATCCGCGCCATATGTTCCTCCTTGCGCCGTGTGACTTCTATATAAAAACAATAATCTTTATACAGTATAACACACAACTCTTATTTTTTCAACACCGCGAATTCTTTTTTGTTTAAAATTCCCTATTTTTTCTTTTTAAAGAATTTTTTTACATTTCAGGTCTTGTATTTTTATCTTCAAGAGGCTATAATAGATGCATGAATACTTTTTGGAGGTAACATCAATGCCCTACACTCTTCTCACAGCCGGAGGAACCGGCAGCACTTGGATGATGATCGGTATGATCGCCGTCATTATTGTGGTGTTCTATTTCTTTGGTATGCGTCCCCAGAAAAAGCAGGAGCGCGCCGCTCAGGAGATGCGTAACAATTTGTCGGTCGGTGATGAAATCACCACCATTGGCGGCATCATTGGCAAAATCGTCAGCATCAAAGAAGAAACCATGGTCATCGAGACCACACGCGACCATACGCGCATCCGTTTGCTGAAATCCGCCGTCCGCAGCGTAGACGTTCCCGCAAACGCCAAGGTCGAGGCCCCTGCAGAAGAAACCACCGATGCAGGCAACAAGAAGGATAAGAAAGATAAGTAATCAGGACTAAATCATACGCTCTCCACATAGGATATACCAAATACTTGTAAGGAGAGAAATGATGTCTGACCGTCAACGAGCAAAGAAACCAGCAAGCAAACATCGCCGTACCGCAACCGAAAGGGATGGGGCGCTAACGCTCTCTGCCACGGTAAAAAGCGTCCTTGTGGCGCTGCCGATTACGGTAGCCGTGGGCTTGCTGCTTCTTTTTATTGCCACCTTGTTATTGCTTCGAACCGATGATCCCGGCCACTATTACACCGCCGTTGGGCTGATATTGCTCTATGTTACGGCAATGGCAGGCGGAGCTGTTGCTACTCGCTTGCATCGCGGCCTCTCTCCCCTCCTTTGCGGAAGCTTCGAGGCCGTGCTGCTATTCTTGTTTTTCTCCGTTGCGGCCATATGTATGCCCCGCGCATGGCAAAGCCATTTCCCGGGTGGCATCACTCTTTTGCTTCGCCTGCTGATGCTCCCCGCATCTCTAATGGGTGCTTATATGGTTGCCAAGCGCCGGAAAAAGCGTCATCACCGCTGAATCGGCCAATAGAAAGAGAGGTAAAAATGTTAGTATTGTTCCGTTGCAATGCCCGAAAGTACGCATATGATACCGTCAGCGGTTATTTAAGGACCTTGAGCGGCCTGGAGTTTCGTATGTTGGAGGCAATACAGCCCCCTCTGACACCGCTTTGCCCCACCGCTTTACGTTATGAGTTAGCAAAATTTGATTCTGCTGATGTAGAAGAGGCCTACGACGAATTGTACGCGGCATTTCGCAAAGATCTGATCTTTGTGCCGGAAAGCGGCACGCTGACTCCCCCGACGGCGGATACCGAAACTGTAACCGCGGCCGTGCTGGCAGCCACAAAACGCTTGACCGCACCTGTCGCGGTAGGCAACGACCCCGAAGGCATTGCCACTACTATTCTAAAACAAAAAAACTTATATAAATAAAAACATAAAGGAGATTTCAAAATGATCGCAACACTTGTATTTGTGGATGTGAAGCCCGAAAACGTAGAAGATTTCCGTAAGATCACCGTGTATAACCACGAGAATTCTCGCAAAGAACCCGGCAATGTCCGTTTTGACGTTCTGCAAAGTCGTGAGGATCCCACCAAATTTACTCTGTACGAGGTGTTTGAAAGCGAAGAGGCAGCAGCCTTTCATAAAACCACCGCGCACTATCAGCTTTGGCGCGAAACCGTTGCCCCCTATATGGCCTCTCCCCGTAAGGCAATGCCCACTACTCCTGCCGCATTTGATTGATGATAAAAAAGCCCCGTTGGTGTACCTGTCTGCGGCAGGTACACCAACGGGGCTTTTTTCTTATATTTTTTGTTTGACATCGTCAATGGTTGCTCGGATTCCCGTCTCAAAACTTGTAGACGGTTCAAAGCCGGTATCCTCGCGCAAGGATGCAATATCCGCCTCCAAATGCATGACCTGAAGCGGCCCATACGGAATGTCTCCAAGTCCCAGCGGAAGCTTGGGATCAATAACATTCCGAAGTGTCTTGATATATTGCTTCAAGGGCACGGCCTTTCCCCCTCCCAGGGGATAGGTTTTTCCACTCACACCTCGCTGCGCCATCAAGCGAAAGGCTCGGGCAGCATCCTCGGAATAAAGATAATCCCAAAGCTGAACACCTGCTGTCAAAGCAGGCTTTTCACCAGCCAAAAGTTGACGGATCACACTTGAAACCATGCTTCCTGCGCCGTCACCTGGTCCGTATACACTCAAGATCCGGGCCCAAATGTGATCCATACCCAAGGATTCACACTCAATTCGACTCATACGGCCCGCGCACAGCTTTGCAATTCCGTATCCATTCTCCGGGAAACAAGGGGTGTCGGGCTTTAAAACCCCTTCTACTCTGCCGTATTCGGCTTGACTGCCGGCACCAATAAACACTTTGCAGCCCAGAGCGTGCGCCGCACGCACTGCGTCGATGGTATACTTGACATTATCGATTTGGGCAGGCATGTCGTTTCTCCCCGCCCCAGTGGTTTTTGCCCACGCCAGATGATAGAAAGCATCCGCACCTTTAGAAATGATGGCGGGCAGTTCACACATTTTGCTGATGTCACAGTATACCACCGTAATCAAAGGATGCTTGGGGATAGCGGAAAGTCGCGCCGAATCGGGACGGCATACCGCATACACCCGAATACCATGGGTAGCAAGTTCACGGCATATGGCTGTTCCCACAGCACCGGTAGGGCCTGTTATCACGGCAGATCTGATCTGTCTTTCCATCATCATTCCTCGTCAATCATAGGGACAAACATCTGTGCTGCCAGCTCTTCGCGAGGCAGGAACGGAGCAAGATCCTCCAAAGGAGGAGAAACCAACGTTCCGTCAGGCAAGCGCTTGGTGCTGCTCTTGGGCTCCCAAACCTGGGCTGTATCCGTAAAGATCTCACAGAATACAGGCCCGTCCGTGGCCAGTACTTCATCCACGACCTGTTTCATTTCAGCATTGCTGTGAGCAGCAAAATAGGGATAGCCAAAAGCCTTGGCCAATAGCTCGAATTTCGGGAAGGAAAGGTCACCGGATTCTTCGCCGATGCCCACCTTGCAATGATTGCTGAACAGATTTGTCTGGGTAATACGAATGGAGTGATAGCCATTATTGTTGATCAAAAAAATCTTAATCGGCAAGCGGTTGGTCAGAATAGTCTGCAGCTCCTGCAGATTCATCATAATAGAGCCGTCACCCTCCAAGCAGATGGTGGTTCTTCTTCCGCCGCCGACACAAGTACCGATCGCTGCAGGGAGACCATAACCCATACTGGCAACAGCGCTATTATTGGCCATGCGGCTTCCCTTTTGGATCACGTACGCCTGATTGCCAACCACACAACAGGCACCGTTAGAAACAGCGGTTAAGCTGTTTTCAGGCAAGCGGCTGCTTAAATAGCGCACAAAGGCATACACATTAGCCGTAGTGCCATTTTCTTCCCATTGACGAGGCAGCACTGCGGGATAATCGCGCTTCCACCGACGGCAGGTCTCGTTCCACTCGTCCTCTTTGTGAACGGTGGCGGTGGCCGCTGCATCCAGCTTTGTTAAAAAATCCTTGGCATCGGCCCAAACCGGCATTTCCACGTGCAAGGTGGGCTTTTTCAGCTCGGCTTGATCAATATCCACCATAATAACCTCAGCCGCACGCGCCCATGTTTTCCAGTTGTATCCCACCTGACGGATCGAAATTCTGGTGCCAATGGCCAAAATCAGATCGGCATTTTGAATGGCCCAGTTTCCGGGACGGTCGCCCATATTGCCGGCACGGCCACAATAAAGCGGATGCTCATCCTCAATCAGATCCACAGCATTCCAATAGGTCACAACCGGAATATTCAGCTTTTCCATAGCAGAGCGGAACGCTTGGTATCCACCGGACAAACGAATGCCGTATCCGGCGTGAAGCACGGGACGTTTGGCGGTACGGATCTTCTCCAAAACCGTCTGGATCACCTCGTCAGAGACAGCGGGCGGCAGCTTGGCATCGTCCTCGGCAGGGTCATACCCTTCCAGCTCATCGGTTTCGATATAACCACCTTGAAAATTAACGGGAATATCAATCCATACAGGACCGGGACGGCCAGTGGTGGCCAAATGCCACCCCTTTTCCAAAGCATAGCGGATCTGCTTGGGATCCTCAATCATAACGGCATATTTGGTCATAGGGGTCACGGATTTGACAATATCATATTCCTGATCACCCATAGCGCGCAAAGGCTGCTCCGTATATTGCAACGCATAGCGTGCAGTCGTATCATATCTTACCTGACCACTGATCACAAACATGGGGATCGAATCCAGCCATCCGCCAAGGACACCCGTCAAGGCATTGGTGCCACCAGGGCCAGTCGTTACGCAAAGAGCAGCAATCTTATTTTCCAGACGTGCATAGGCCTCTGCGGCAATAGCACAAGCCTGCTCATGATGATTATAGGTTACGGTCAAGCTGTCGTGATGACCAAGAGCATCGTTGAGATGCATTGCGCCACCGCCAACAACAGAAAAAACATCGGTTACTCCTTTTTGTGCCAAAAAATCAGCTACATAATCAGCCAGTCTTTGTTTCATAAAGTCCTCCCACATATTGGAATTGATTTATTATACCACATTCTCCACAATAAATCAAGCCTTAATATTTTCCCCCATTTTTTGCCCATGCACGTTTTTAAAGTTTTTTTACCCAAAAACATATTTACATTGCACAAACAAAAAGGTATAATGAAATCAATCATCAAGAGGAGGTCTCATTATGAATTTCAAAATTGTCTCTTCCTTGTGCAAGGCACGCTTGACCGATAAGGCGGCCTACTTCTCCACTTTGGGAAATACAACTGCTCTTTTAGGTGACCGTCTGTTTTTCTCAGCTGTTTGCGATACGATGAATCTGACAGAAAAAAGAGGCGTGCGGACCGAAATGCGTATCACCTCTGATCTGTCCCCCTACATCAAAGTCTATCAGGTCGAAAACGTCCCCGTTCGCTTGCCCCATTATCCCGACTCCTTTGACGGAGATTACATCGGCCACGAGCCCGGGCTGTATCCCGATCTCCTGCGTCCGATCCAGCGTAACACCTTCTATTTAATGCAAAACTGCTGCACGCAGCTGTATTTTGAGTTGAACGTCCCCAAGAATATGGAGCCCGGCTCTTACACCGTGACAATTGAGCTATTTCCTCAAAACATAGAAGAAACGCTGTCCGCCTCTCTCCAAATCGATATTCTCCCCGCCGTAATCCCGGAGCAAAGCCTTACCTATACGCAATGGTTCCACTACGATTGCCTCGCCACTCATTACGGCGTGGAAATCTTTTCTGAGCGGCACTGGGAGATCATAGAAAACTTTGTAAAAACAGCAGTCAAAACCGGCATTACCGCTCTGCTGACGCCCATTTTTACACCGCCGCTGGATACCGAAATCGGGGGTGAGCGTCCCACGGTTCAGTTGGTCGATATTACAGTCGAAAATGGGAAGTACATTTTTGGCTTTGACAAGCTGAAACGCTTTTGCGAAATGTGTCACCGTTGTGGCATGCCTCAACTGGAGATTGCTCATTTCTTCACGCAATGGGGCGCAGAGCACGCCCCCAAGATCATGGCCACGATGAATGGTGAATATCGCCGCATCTTTGGATGGGACACCGACGCAGCAGGCACTTCATACGTCGCATTTTTGCACGAATTTATCCCTGCTGTTCGCCAAAAGCTGGATGAATTTGGCTATCAGGACAAATACTTTTTCCACATTTCTGATGAACCCAACACCAAGCATTTGAAAAGCTATAAGGCCGCCAAGGAGGCCATCTGGCCCTTGATTTGCGATCGACCCGTTCGCGATGCTCTTTCTCACTTTGAATTTTATGAAGAAGGTATTGTGAGAGACCCCATCCCCTCTGTAAAAAGCGCTGACACCTTTGTGGAAAACTGCGTGCCAGATCTGTGGGTCTACTATTGCTGCTCGCCCGGTTCAATTTGTTCAAACCGTTTCATCGCTATGAGTGGAAACCGCGCCCGTATCATTGGCGCACAAATGTTCCACGCCGGCGTTACCGGCTTTTTGCACTGGGGCTATAATTTCTATTATAGCCGTCACTCCTATATTCCGATCGACCCCTACACCAATACCGACGGCGATTATTTTGTGCCTGCGGGAGACACCTTTACCGTATACCCCTCGCCTGACGGAACAGCATTGCAATCCCTGCGATCTGCCCTGTTTGAGCAAGCCATTTTTGATATGCGCGCTATGGCATTGGCCGAAGAAAAAATGGGGCGCGCGGCTGTTTCGTCGGAAATAGAAGCGGCCGGAATAAACAGCTTTAAAACCTATTCCAAGGATCCCGAAAAGATCCTTTCCCTGCGCGATCGCATCAATCATATGGCCGCAGGCGTTTGAAATCGCCGCCCGAGCATTATCGCATTTTTTTCACAATCAAAAAGCGGAGAATTAAACTTCTCCGCTTTTTGATTTATATCACACTCACCTCTGCGCCAATTCCGCGCAGCTTTTGTTCCAAATGCTCGTACCCCCTCCCTACGGTTGCAGCATTGCAAATCTCGCTTTCCCCTTTTGTGGCCAGCGCTGCCAGCAGCAATGCCGCACCACCCCGCAGGTCTGGGGAAGTTACGCACGCCGCATGTAACGTTGTGGGCGTAATTTTTAAGGTGCGATTTTCCGCTATCAAAGATGCCCCCATTTGCTTCAATTCTTCAACATATCGGAATCGGGAATCGAACACGTTTTCGGTAACACTCCCACCACCCGACGCCCTTGGACCAAGGGCCATCAAGGCTGCGATTTGCGGATGCAGGTCGGTTGGAAAATCCGGATAGGGTGCCGTAACCACATTTGTGCAGCGGTATCCATCAAAAGCCGAGGCTGTGACACTTTCCCGATCGGTCTCCACCGTAATCCCCATACGGCGCAATGTATGAATCAACGCCGATAAATGCTTTGGATCAACGCCTCTGACGCGCACCGGACCACCACAGGCTGCCCCCATACACAGATATGTGCCTGCCTCAATCATATCAGGAATCATACGGTAGTGTGTTCCACAAAGCTTACCACCTTTGATGCGAATTGTATCCGTCCCCACCCCCTCGATTTCCGCCCCCGCCCGTTGTAAAAAATCAGCCAATGCAGAAACGTGAGGCTCCGCAGCAGCGTTCTCGATAATACTTTCCTCCGGTAAGACCGCCGCGGCGATCATCAAATTGGCAGTAGCTCCGACCGATGGCATGGCTAATACGATCCGTGCAGCATGCAATCCCTCCGGTGGCGCGGTAATGATCACGCGATCACCAATGCAAGTGGAAGCAGCACCCATCATAGAAAAGCCCATTAAATGCTGATCAATAGGCCTTGCGCCAAAATCGCACCCCCCTGCCCCTAAGAGCTCAGCTCTCCCAAAACGTGCCAGCATCGCGCCCAAAAGATACGTAGATCCACGAATAGCGGATGTCAATGTGTGGGGAGGGCTGCCCGCCCTCACGGTGCTATAATCCACGCGCACATCGCCTCCCTGTAAAAAGCGGATGCGCGCCCCAAGACATTTGAGTATCTCCAAGGTGCGTAACACGTCGCTGACGCGAGGTAAACGTGAGAACACACAGCAACCGCCGGTCACGATTCCACCGAATAAAATTGGCAAAGAGGCGTTTTTACTACCGCCGATCATCACCTCACCCGACAAACGCCGCCCTCCATTGACTATGATCTTTTCCATACCCCGCCCTCCGTTCGATCGTGATCCTTCTAAAGTAGTATATTCAGTAAACAGAAAACCGGTTCGTCAAAAAAACAGCCGCCGTTTGCCGATTTTTCGGCAGGCGGTGGCTGTTTTATGATTGGGAAGCTTGGCGATGATAGGCCACCGCAAGCTCGACGACCAAGCCATAGGAGGCAGAGCCTGCTTTGTTGCCGTGTAGCTTCAAGTAGGTATCATTCACCGCATTAGAAACGTCTGCCGCAAGCGAATCACGATAAGCATCAAAGAACGCCGAATAAGCGCGAAGCTCGCCCTTTACACGCCCATCCAATAACCCCATCACCTCTGCAAAATGCTCTTCATTCACGCTATACAGTGCATTGCCCACGTATTCAAAAAGGTTAAGATATCCACTATAACGAATATAGGGATCGTCAGAACCCTTTGTCACCAGAAAGGCAATAAAATTCGCTTCATTTTCACGCGCAATACCGCGTTGATGCGCCAATTCATGCGCCGTTGTATACGGTATTGTATAATCCGGAAAGGCAACATTGATATTTGCCTCGCCGGTGAAGTAGGAGTACACCCCCGTGACGTGTGTATAGGACATCCATTTGCTTGCCAGCACGGGCTTTACACGGCTGTTTAACCTTTGGATAAACGGGTAAGAATGGCAAACCGGCTCATACGCATCAAGAAGTAGCCGATTCATTTCTGCTATATCGTAAGGCATAACGGAAAATCCATCTTCTCCAAATTTCACTTCATTCGCCGTCAGATTCACCTGTTCGACTAACCAAAGGGCTGTCTGATACAGCTCCTCTTGCTCGATATTCTCGGCAGAAAGAGCAAGACGCTTATCCAAAGAGTCGGTGTGATATCCCACGCCAAAGCCAAAAGCGAATACAGAAAAAAATAAACTGAAAACCGAAAGTATACTCCCCAGAAAAGCAAATACTGCTTTCCACGTGCCGCAATGATATCGATATGCCACAACGACCACGGCAACAATGATCAGGGGAATACAATAAATCAGCATTTCCGCTAACGAAAACGGAATCCACGATGTGATATGCGCCAACAACGCTCGCAAGGCCGCGCCCAAAGTACTGTTATACCAATTGGCAAAGGTTGGGCTGAATACTGCTATCAAATATACGATCAGTCCAAGGGCGGCAATGCCAAGCAGCACATAAAAATAAAGGGGCAACTTCTCATAATTCTTTACCCGTTTGCCCACATTCGCTCTTCGCAAGCAACACCGCCTCCCTTCCCAATTCTTCTATTTTATCCATCATATCCTGCGGTAAGAGGGCCCGAACAATAACCTGCCCCTCCCCCTTGGATGCAGGAAATTTTAAACAAGCGGCATGCAGGGCATGTCGTGCCATTCCGGCTCCGGTTCCATAAAGCTCATCTCCAAGTAACGGGTGACCAATATGAGCCATATGTACGCGTAGCTGGTGAGTACGTCCTGTATGAGGAATCAATTTCACTAACGAAAATTCCTCCCCTGCTACAATAGGTACCACCTCACTCACGGCGCGTTCCCCCTCCTTCACAGCGCAGATCTCGCGAAAGATAATGCTCTCCTCACGGCGCCGTATGCCGGTTTCGATCCGTTGTGGCTGCAGCAGTTTGCCTTGAACCAATGCAAGATAGCTTTTTTGTATTTCGCCACGTGCCATAGAAGCAGATAAAGCGGCCGCAGATAGCGCGTGTCTTGCAACCAAGACCACACCGGTGGTATTACGATCCAAGCGGTTGATAAAGCGCGGCCGAAACGGAACACCATCCTTCGCAAAAAGCGCAGCAAGACCGTTGGCCAGCGTATCCTCAAAATGTCCGTGGGAGGGGTGCGTTGGCATATTGGCGGCCTTGTTGACAACCAGATAATCCTCTGTTTGTGCTATGACGCAAACCGGCAAATCGCGCGGTACCACGACCGAGGCACCGGGGGCATCCTCAATGGCCAGCTCCAGCACGTCACCACTGTAAACGACAGCACGCACCGTAACATGCGTCCCATTGAGCAGGATTCCTCGCTCGTCTCGCTTTAAGCGAGAAAGGAGCGCCGAAGACACGCCAATCTCGCGCAGATAATCGCGCAACAGCTTTCCTTGTTCAGAAGTATTTACAACAAAACGCATCTTCTCACCCCTTTCGATATCATGATGAAAATAGTATATCACAAATATGCGCTTATTACAAGGAAAAACGGGATCCGTCGATCCCGTTTTTTGGATTATTTTGCAGAATTACACAAGGGGAGCTCAAACCAGAATTCACTCCCCACCCCCAAGGCGCTGTTTACACCGTAGGAGGCTTTGTGCGCTTCCAACACGCCTTTCACAATGGAAAGGCCCAGTCCGGTTCCCATCACCGCACGCTTATGCACTTTATCTACACGGTAATAGCGATCCCAGATGTCGTTGATCTGTTCAGGAGGAATACCCTCGCCATCATCAGAAACGGAAACCCTGACTCTGCCATTGGCGATGGTTTGCGTAACCACCACACGCTTGGATTCCCCTGTGTAGTTGACAGCATTATTGATCAAATTATAGATCACCTGCAGGATCATCGTACGGTCCGCCTCTACAACGGCGCGCTCCTCCCCACCACAAAACTCGATACTGTATCCTTCGTGACGGATCAGTTGATCGTATCGTTTCATAGTATCCTGCACAGTTTCGGTCAGATCAAAGATGGCAGGTGTCATTTTTTGCGTTCCTGCCTGCAGTTTGGATAGATCCATCAGATCATTGACCAGCTCCGAAAGTCGGGTCGCCTCGTCAATGATCGCCTGTACATTTTCGGGAGAGTTTTCGCCGGGAATATCGCGCATCATTTCGCTGTATCCCCTGATCATCGTCAAGGGAGTGCGCAGGTCGTGAGAAATGTTGGCAATCAATTCTTTTTGCAATCTGTCAGTGGCGCCAATCTCAGCAGCAGCATAATTCAATGCATCTGCCAATTCCTGCACCTCACGATACCCCTTTCCCGAAAAATCAGGCTCATAATTTCCGGTTGCAAGGCCTCGCGCCTTTTCGGTGATCTCTGTCAACGGCTTGGATATGATTCTTGTCAGAATAAAGATGAGAATCAGAGCGGCACCGATCACAATACCGGCGATCCAGAAAAATTGAACCTGCAGTGTGCGCACGGTAGCATCCATCGGCGTTAACTCGCAGTCCACCATCAAAAGATATTCTACCCCGTCCACGTAAATCACGCGCACATGAATAGCGTTGACGCTATCCGATCGCTTGTGGATACCGGGCAGGTGAAAGCCTTCTTCGTCCTCGCTTAAGGTATCGGCTTTGAATTCCATTCGCTCGTTATATACGCCATTATTGGCAAGCGCAGAATCATAAAGACCGGAAAGTAACACGGGGGTCAAATGATGAATCATACAATCATTGGTAATGTCGGCATCTGCCAGTGTTCGGGCAATGCCATTCTCCACCGTAAACACGCGAATACACATTTGTCGCCCACGCGCAATCTCCTCCACGCGCCCGTCGATATCCTCGGCGCTGATGTAACTGGAGATGCGCTCAGCAATACGGTTCATCTCCAAAAATCGCTCTTTTTCATAAAAATACGCCAACATGCGAATTTGAAAGAACCATAACGTCACAAAAATCAAAATAACAAAGGCAGCAAAGCACGCAAACAAACGGCGACGAATGCCACCTTTGTTTTTCTCTTTTTTCTTCATAGCGTCAAGCACTTGAACGTTGCGATCCATCAATGCTCCTCAAAACGGTATCCCACCCCTCGCAGGGTGACGATATACTCGCTGTATTTCCCCAAGGTTTTACGCAATAGCTTGATATGTGTATCCAGCGTACGAGCATCGCCATAAAAATCGTAGCCCCATACCTCATTCAAAAGCTTTTCGCGGCTGAGCGCCACATTGCGATTGCGTAACAGGTAAAAGAACAGATCGTACTCCTTGGGAGACATATCCACCCGTGCACCATCTATATAAACAATGCGCGCCGTCAAGTCCACGCGCAAGCCGCCGTTATCCAGCTCGACGATCTGATTTTTTTCGCGATCCGGCTCGCGGCGTTTCATGCGCTTCATCACGGCTTCTACGCGCAGCATCAGCTCGCGTGGGGAAAAGGGCTTGACAACATAGTCATCCACCCCCAACTCAAAGCCATTGATCTTGTCGTATTCCTCGCCGCGTGCAGAAAGCATAATAATGGGCGTATCGGCCGTTTTTCGGATCTCGCGACAAGCGGAAAATCCGTCAAGTTCCGGCATCATAATGTCCAAAATAATAATGTCAAAGGTCTCACGCCTGCAAAGACTAACAGCCTCCATACCGTCACCGGCCTCGGTTACCGTATGCCCTTCAAACTCGGCATATTTGCGAATGATCGACCGTATGCGGATCTCGTCATCCACTACCAGAATGCGATACATAATATCCCCTTTCAATCAAAGTCAACGCTGGCCCCGGCAGGAATGTACTCCACCAGCTTTACCGTTAAAGTCACTTCTGTATTTTTGCGCAGGACAATTACCGTAACCTCGTCACCGACATTGTGCGAACGGATAATGCGCTTTAATTCGGATAGCTTGCTGACAGAGGTGCCATCCACGCTCAAAATAATGTCCTCTTTTTCAAATTGCGTGTTGTTTCCGGCATCGTAGATATACAACACCTGTTGGTATTGGAAAATGCTGATCTGTACATTTCCTTCTTGAACGGTCACACCCAAGGCAGGAATATTCGGAATATATCCAAGCTTTAACAAATGGTTGATGGAAACGATGGCGCTATCCACCGGAATGGCAAATCCAAGCCCTTCTACACCCGCGGCAGAGTATTTTGCGTTCACAATGCCGATCAATTCACCCGACAGATTAAAAAGACCGCCGCCGGAATTGCCGGAGTTGATAGCTGCATTGGTTTGGATCAGCGTCATTGTCACACCGTCCACCACAATCTCGCGTTCCAAAGCGCTGATAATACCATTTGTTACGGTGCCACCCAGCTCACCTAAGGGATTACCAATGGCAATGACCTCCTCACCCAAGGCCAACGCACTGCTGTATCCCAGCTTTGCTACCGTTAGTGCCTCTTGAGGAGTGATCTTGATGATGGCAATATCGCCATCCTCATCCGCACCGCGCACAGAAGCCTCGTAGGTGTTGCCGTTGGTCAAGCGGACATATACATTGGTGGCACCATCGATCACGTGATTATTGGTTACGATAATACCGTCGGCATGAATGATTACGCCGCTGCCGGCACCAGCAGAAATGGTTCCGTAATTGGATTGGGTTGTGGTCATAATCTCCACCACAGAGTCCTTGACTGCTGCAATGGCCTCAATCATAGTTTTGGGATCATTGCCTGCAGATCCGTTTTTAGAATCCTGCAACGTGCTACCATCATTTTTGGATATTACAACATCGGCATAATGATACCCATTACTACCGTCATTTGTATATACGTTTGCTCCGAGATCTACATTGGTATTTGTGTTTCCGTGAGTATACCCAGAAGTATCCGACAGCTGGTCAGCAACCAGATATCCCACAACGCCAACCATAGAAAGAAGCAGCACACCGAGAATGGCACACAGTGCGATCACAGCAATCCGTTTTTTCCGTTTTTTGCGTTGCTCCTCCTTGACCTTTTCAGGATCCTGATAGGAAACGCCATACCAATAAGCCCCTGTGGAATCAAAAAAGGAATTCGGCTGTGAGTTTGCGTTGAAATCGGATTCATTTTGCGTATTTTTTTGATCGTTGAAATCGTCAGGATGGTTCATTGGTGTCTCTCCTTCCGTTTAATCTACCGTCAGTATATCCTTGTTTTGTGACGGTTTGATGATTGCCAGGCAAAAAAGATTTGAAATTGCACAAAATCCATGCAGTATCATTGAAATGCCTTTTGAAATATGTTATAATGCATTATGTAATTCTTAAACAAAAGGCGGTGATGTTATGCAACAGTTGATCCCATCTCTGCTCTCGCAGCACGGTATTTTTTTGTGCGCCCCGATCTCTCTTTCCCATTGCCGCATTACGCGTGGATATTTGTTGGAACGCGCCGGGATCACTACAGGCACCGCTTGGATGTTTGCTGTACCTTATTATACCACAGAGTGCGACAATCCTGCAAGAAATATTTCCGCTTATGCGGTGTCCGGTGATTATCACCGTTTCTTTGCCGGGCTATTTGATGAGATTTTGCCGGTTCTGCGCAAGCGCTTTCCCACCAATACATTTGTCGGCTTTACCGATCATTCCCCCCTTGCCGAGGCCGAGGCGGCCGTCAATGCCGGTTTGGGTTTTTGGGGCTGCAATCACTTGTTTTTGACCGATCGATATTCCTCTTATGTATTTCTGGGTGAAATCATCACCGATGCAATGGTAGAAACCCCCGTTCACGAGCCCAAAATATGCAACGCCTGTGGCGCTTGCCAAAAAGCCTGCCCCGTTCAGCTATCCGTTGAGCGGTGTCTTTCGGCGTTGACACAAAAAAAGGGAGAGCTGTCAAAGGCAGAACAAGAGCTGCTTTTGCAGCAAGGTTGCGCATGGGGATGTGACATCTGCCAAGAAAACTGTCCCGTCACGCAAAGAGCCAAGACACGGGGCAGCATCTATACCACCATTCCCTATTTCCAAAACACCGCCCTGCCTCATTTGACTGCCAAAGAAATCGCGACTATGAGCGATGACGATTTTGCGGCACGGGCTTACAGCTGGCGCGGGCGCGCCGTCATTTTGCGTAATTTAGACATACTGGAGAAAGGAGAGTCTACATGATTCGTTTCATTTACGGTGCAGGTAGCGATGCCACACGTCAACTGCTGACCGAATCAATCCTGCAGGATCTGGCCGACGGTTTTCAGGCGATTTTGCTTGTTCCCGAGCAGGAAACGGTCATTACGGAGCGACGAATGCTGGAGAGTCTCCCCGCCACCGCCCAGCTCTCCTTTGAGGTGTTAAATTTTTCCCGCTTGGCCAACCGAACTTTTCGCGCCATCGGCGGTCTTTCCTATCACTTGGCCTCTCCTGCCGTTTCCGCCCTTTTGATGTGGAAATCCTTGCGAGAGGTTGCACCTCTTTTGCAGCAATACGGAGCAGATGCCGCCAAAGACAGCGCCCTTTGTGAACTGATGCTGAAAACCCACGCACAGTGTAAGGCTTGCTGTATCACCGCAGACGATCTGCTTTCTACCGCAGATTCTCTCCCTGTTGGAGATCCGCTTCGGGATAAGCTACACGATATCGGCCTGACACTTGGCACCTTTGAAGCTGCATTTGGCACACGCTTTGACAATTCCGACGACGAGCTGACACGCCTGGCAGCCGCCTTGGCCGGTGATGGCAAGCAGTTATTTGCCAATACACACATATATCTGGACTCGTTTACGGATTTCACCGCACAGGAACAAGCCGTTCTGGAACAGCTGATGCGCATTGCGCCAACGCTCTCTATCACCTTTCCTCTTTCCGCTCCCACCGAGAAAGGCTTGCATCTCAAGGCGATCCAAGACAGCCACGACACGCTGTTCGCTATGGCCAAGAAAAACGGCCTGCGCATTATGCGCGAAGTGCCCGAACAGCCCAGGCCCAGTGACAGCATTTCTTATATCTCTGCCCACCTATTCGATATGGGAGCCGAGCCAGCCCCCTTATCTATGCTGCAAGACGAGAAAATCCAGGTAATTTCTTGTTCCTCCCCCTTTGAAGAGGCCGAAGCGATCGCTTGCGAGATTCACAGACTGATCCGTGCCGGCTGCCGTTATCGAGACATCACAATTGTGGTACGCAATGCCGAGAGCTGGAGCGGTATTCTGGACACCGCTTTGGAAAAGGAAGACATTCCTTGCTTTATCTCTGAAAAAGCAGATATCGCCGTTCACCCCTTGATTAAGCTGATCAATCAAGCCCTTCGTATCAAGATCGGTCGTTGGCGCGAGGAGGATGTCATAGGTCTATTAAAAACCGGGCTATGTAACGTCAGCCCCAACGATATCAACCTCTTTGAGGAATACGCATCCGTTTGGCATCCGCGTGGTGAAAAAGCGTATAACGGCATGCCCTTTTCCAAAAATCCTGATGGTTTTACGCAACGGATTTCTCCCCGTGGCGAGCGTATTTTGCAAGGCGCCAATGCCGCGCGTGAATCCATTATCAGCCCACTTGTGCGTTTACACAACGATCTTGAAAAGGGAGAAAATGCAACGGCGCTTTGCAACGCGCTGTATAACTTTTTAGAAGATTTGGATATTAAGAGCAAGCTTGCCGAAAAGGCCAAAAAGCACCTATACGCAGGTGAGCGGCGCGAGGCAGAGGAGCTCTCTCGCTTATACAATGTAACGATTGATGCGTTGGAGGATATTTCCAACGCTATCGGCGATCAAAAGCTGACCGTTTCGGAATTTGCCGATGTGCTGGGGCTTGTATTTTCCCACACAGACATCGGCGTGATTCCCACCTCTGCAGACGAGGTGGTAATTGGCTCTGCCGCAATGCTTCGTGCAGATCATCCTCGCTTTGTTCTGGTGGCCGGATTGGTGGAGGGCGCGTTCCCACAGACCGTAACCGAGGACGGCCTTTTTAGCTTTGCTGAAAAAGAACGTCTGGCCACTTTAAACGTGGAATTCTCTTCACAAAGTGAAGTGCTTGCCTCCGAAGAGTTGTTTTATATTCATCGTGCCTTTTCGACTCCGAGAGACGGTTTGACGCTTTTTTATTCTACCAGTTCAACCGATGGGCGTTCTACCTCCCCCTCGATCGGTGTGGAACGCACGCTGCGCCTACTAAACAAAAAATCCGCTACTTCCTTTGGAGCTCGCCCCTTATTGGAACGCATTTATTCTCCCTCCGGTGCAATGGAGCATCTGCCCGAATGGTCGGGAGAGGTTGCCGATGAGGTACTTACACTTTTAAAAAATCAAAAGTTGCCTGCCGTCAAGAGCCTGGAGCGCCCCGTGGTCGACCCCATTGCCGCCGTTTGCTCTGACACGGCGAGATTCCTCTTTACCACCGGACGATTTAATCCTACCCATCTGGAAAAGTTCTCCTCCTGCAGATTTGCCTATTACTGCTCACATGTGTTGCATTTGCGAGAGGACCGCAGCAGCTCCATCAGTTCTGCTGAAATCGGAACCTTTATTCATTTTGTGCTGGAGCATGTCATGAACGCCATACAAAAATCCGACGGCTCCTTCCGCTCCTTCACCGCAGAAAAGCAACAGGACCTGGTGACCCATATCTGTACGGATTATCGGCAGGCATTGCAAGAAGCCGGTTGTGACTTCACTCCACGTGCCGATGCTCTTTTGGCGCGGTTAAAAACCTTGGCAGGGCTGATTGTTTCCAGTTTGGTGGCCGAATTTGCCGACAGCCTGTTCTCGCCCGCCTTTTTGGAATTGGATCTTGCCTCCGCAGGCGAGCGTGCGACCGTTTCTATGCAAGACGGAACCACAATCCCCTTGACAGGCAAGGCTGACCGCGTGGACCATTGGCGCGATGAAAATGGGAACTCCTATTTGCGTGTGGCCGATTATAAAACCGGCACTCGCAGCTTTGATGCGAATGACATTGAAAAAGGCTTCTGTCTACAAATGCCGCTTTATCTTCTGGCTTTATGCCGCGGAGAGCATCCACAGCTGGCAAGCAAGCTGAAAATTCCGGCAAACACTGTTTTTCGACCGGCAGGTGTTACCTATCTTTCCTCTGCAATCGGTACCGAAAATACCGATTGCAAGCAAAGCAGCGAAGATGCGATGCTCAATGCCCTGCACCGCCTGTCGCGAGAGGGTCTGGTCATCTCCGACCCCAATGTACAAAACGCTATGTCCCTTTCCGGCGACAAGCAAATTGTAGGTGGCGGCCGCAGTCAAAAGAAAAGGGCCATCTCACCCGAGGAATTCGACCAGCTTTTTGACACCCTTGAGCAAACCATCGTCCGCATTGTAGGGGACATGAGAAGTGGCAAGGCCGAAGCAATTCCCCACAAGCACGGCGCCCGAACCCCCTGTGATTTCTGCTCCTTTGGCGCGGTTTGCCGTTCTTCCAAAAAATCAAATGCGTAAAGGAGGATACCACTATGGCAAGAGAATGGACCATACCACAGCGCGCCGCCATTGAAGCACGCAATCGCACCCTTTTGGTATCCGCCGCCGCAGGATCGGGTAAGACCGCCGTTTTGACGGAGCGCATTATCCGTTTGCTGACAGATCCCGAGGATCCTGCCGATATTTCCCGCATGCTGATCGTGACCTTTACGCGTGCCGCTGCGGGCGAACTGCGGCAACGCATTTCCAAAGCTTTGTCAGAGGCCATTGCCAAGGACCCTGCTAACGAAAAACTGACCCGACAGTTGATGCTACTTGGCAGTGCGCACATTTCCACCATTGACTCCTTCTATTTGGATTTGGTCAAGACCAATTTTCAATCCACCGGGCTCCCCCCCACGTTTCGTATGGCGGATGACACCGAGCTGACTCCTATCAAAAAAGAGATCATGGACGATGTAGTGGATACGATGTACATGGAGTATCCTGATTTTTCTCAGATTTCCGATATATTCTGCGATATACGAAATGAAGACTCCATCTGTACCACCCTGATTGGCATCGCAGATGCCCTGCACAAATATCCGGAATCCATTGATATATTGCTTCGTTCTGCTCGCGAGATTGAAGAAGGAGCCATCGCACCTCTTGATACCTCCTTTGGCAAGGTGTGGCTACGCTCTATACAGGAGCTTGCACAGGAAGGCTTCCACTATTTCGGCCAAGCCCTTCGGGAAATGCAATCCGAAGGTAACGATGCCCGAGTGGCCAAGCGCTTTGGAGACGTCTATCGAGAGTACTATGAACGCTGCGCAGAGCTTCTGCAAGCCATCGAGCGCTTGGACTATACCGCCATCCGCTCTCTGCTTACACTCTCCTTCGCACATCGTCTTGCAGGCGGCAAAATGCCCCCCATGTCCCCTGCCTTTGTGGATATGCGAGGACTGTGCGATCACTTCCGCGATAAATGGAAGGCAAGCGCCCAGAGCCTTGGGGCCTTTTCTGCAGAGGAAATCATCGAAAGCGCCACAGAAACTGCGCACGTATTGCGTCTTTTACACACCACGCTACAACGCTTTGAGACCGCCTATGCCGAGACGAAGCGTACACGGGAAGTCGCGGAATTTTCTGACATTTCCCGCGCCGCCTATCACCTTTTGGTAGATCAGAACGGTAACCGCACCGCCTTAGCTCGTGAATTATCCGAAACCTTTGATGCGGTATACATTGACGAATATCAAGACGTGGACGCCATGCAAGACGCCACCTTTCGTGCAATCTCTAAGGAGCGCAACCGCTTTATGGTGGGCGATATCAAGCAAAGCATTTACCGTTTTCGCGGCGCTCAGCCCACGGTATTTGCCAATTATCGAAAGCACTTTCCTTTGATCGAAACTGCAGATAGCAACGCCCCTGAGGTTACAGTATTTATGTCGGATTGCTTCCGTTGCGACGAAAATGTGATCCGTTTTTCCAACGCCGTTTCGGGCTATCTGTTCTCCAGAAGTGCCGAGAGTATCGGCTACACCAAGGAGGACGATCTACGCTTTTCCAAGATTCCACCTAACGCCGAATATCAATCTCCTAAGTGCTGTGTCATGCTGGCCGACCGCCTCGCCAAGGATGAGCGAGAGGAGACGGATGAGGACCCGAAATCTGCCGAGCTGGAGGCCAAAATGATTGCCACCGAGATCCATCGGCTGACGACAGATCCCACTGCTCGCAAAGCCGACGGCTCCCCCATTGGATATGGTGACATCGCTATTCTGATGCGCAGCACGACCATTGCCCCTTTTATCACCAAAGAATTAAACGCATACGGTATTCCTACCAATGACACCTCGCGTCGCAGCTTTTTTGAGAACCCCGAGGTGCTTTGTATGTACAGCCTCTTGGCCGCCATTGACAATCCATTCCGTGACGTTTATCTGGCGGCAGCTATGCGTTCTCCCTTTTTTGGCTTTACCTTGGAGGATATGGTTCGCATCCACGCAGCCGGGGACCACGCCCTTTCTCTTTACGAAGCCGTTGGACAAGCCGCTCAAACCCTTTCTGACGATACGGAATTAGCAGAAAAAATCAAGGATTTCACAGAACGGTTAGCTGTTTTTCGTGAAAAAGCCGAATCGCTGTCGGTAAATAAGCTATTGCGTTATCTCTATCGCGAAACCGCCGTTTTGGCCTTTGCGGGATACGAAACAGACGACAAAGGCACCCCCACTGTACGACGTCAAAATCTGCACCGTTTGTATGAATACGCCCGCACCTTTGAAGCGGGTGGCTTTAAAGGATTGCATCAATTTATCGAATACGTGGATCACATCATGGCCAACGACACCAAAATGCCGGCCCCCGAAGGAGATCCCGATGCCATTTCTCTGATTACCATTCACCATTCCAAGGGCTTGGAATACCCTGTTTGCTTCTTGGTTGGTACGGCCACTCGTTTTAATACCGATGATCTCAAGCCCACGCTGCTGGCTGACGAGCATTTGGGCTGCGCTACTCGCCTTTGCAATGCAGGCCCCTTTTCACGCACAAACACCTTCTTTCGTCAAGCCATTTCCTTGGAGCTGAAGCGCCAGAACAAGGAGGAGGAAATGCGTGTTTTATACGTGGCTATGACACGCGCCAGAGAACGTCTATACGTTACCGCTGCCCCACGTTACGGTGCAGATCGCGCATTGCAAAAGGCCGAGCTGTTCGGCAGTTCTTATGCAGCACCCGCCTCTCCCGAGGGGAATTGTTATCTGGACTGGATTCTGACGGCACTGATGCGCCCGGACCGAGAAGCCTTTTCCAAGCTTATCATCCTGCCGGAGCCTGCCATTCTCTCCGGCGAAACGGTTACTTCCTGTGAAGCGATGGAAGCCGTGACGCTTACGTCCTCCCCCAAGGAGATCATCTCCACTCTTGAAGAACGCTTTGCCTATCGCTATCCCTATCAACATCTAACCAAATTACCCGCCAAGCTCTCGGTTTCTCGGCTTTCGCCGGTGGTTCTCGATGTGTTCGATAACGATTATGCCCCGAGTGATGTCTTTTTATCAGAAGACGCCAGCGAGCAATTACTTCACACCTTTGATCGCGCCCCTGAATTTGGCAAAAAATCGATCTCGGCCGCAGAGCGCGGTACGGCAACCCACGAATTTTTGCAATTCTGCGATTTTGCCAATGCAGAACGAAACGGTATTGCAAAAGAGTTGGACCGCTTGATCGACGAGCGTTATCTTTCGCCCGATATCAAGGATGCGGTACGTCAAAACGAGTTGGAAGCCTTTTTCAAAAGCGCTTTTTACCATTCCCTTTCCCAAGCATCCGCTCTCCACCGCGAAACGCGCTTTAACATTTTCTTGCCGGCATCGGATTTCACATCCGACTCCTCCTTTGCTCAGCAATTATCCGGTGAACGCTTGCTTGTGCAAGGTGTGATAGACTTGTTCTTTACCGATCCGGATGGCAAGCTTGTGCTTTGTGATTACAAAACCGACCGTCTCTCTCCTTTTGAGTGTTCCCACCCGAATGCAGCAGCGCGTATGCTATCCGATCGACACGGAAAACAGCTCTCCTATTACGCTATGGCGTTAGCCGAGATATGCGGCAAACGTCCCGATAAGATTCTGATCTATTCCCTGCCTTTAGGAGAGGCCGTCGAAGCCATTTTGCCCAATAAATAGGCAAACGGGGGGACAAATGTCCCCCTGTTTTTCAAAATGTATTGACTTTCTCCGAAGAAAATGTCATAATGAAAACATCAAGCGAAAGGAGCGCGCGCATGACTTTGGCAAAACGGGCGAACCTGACCACCGGCCCCTTGTATTCCGCTATTGTAAAATTCACCATTCCTTTGATCATTGCCAGTTTGGTCCAGCTGTTATTTAACGCTGTAGATATTGCGGTTCTTGGCCATATGGCAGACACCAATGCGGTTGCTTCAGTAGGTGTTACCTCTGCGGTTACCGGTCTTTTGATCAATGCATTTATCGGATTTTCCACCGGTACCAACATTATTCTGGCGCGTTTTTTGGGCGCAAAAGACCAAGAGAACGTACGAAAAACCGTTGACACCTCTGTCATCGCCGCCGGCAGTATCGGACTGCTTCTTGCCCTGTTGGGCTTGTTTATTTCTCCTGCTCTTTTACGGTTGGTGGACTGCCCTGCTGAATGCCGCGAAGGCGCCATTCTATACCTACGCATTTACTTGCTGGGCACGCCAGCCATTCTAGTCTACAACTTTGGCTCCGCCGTCATCCGCGTTTCGGGCGATACCAAGCGGCCCCTCTACTATATCATTTCCTCCGGACTTCTGAATGTCATATTAAACTTTCTTCTCTGTCTCATTCTCCCCCAAAAGGTGGCCGCCGTAGCCATTGCCACCTTTTCTTCACAAGTTTTGAGTGCTTTACTGGTCATTATTCACCTCATCCGCATGGAAGGTCCTTGCCGTATGAACTTGCGGCATATGGTCTTTGATCTTATGACACTGCGACGCATCGTTCGCTTTGGATTTCCCACTGCCATCACCAATTCGCTGTATAGTGTCCCCAATTTAATGATCCAATCCGCCATCAATTCCTTCGGCCCGGCGGCCATTACCGGCAATACCTCCGCCGCCAATCTGGAGGGTATGCTTGGCTGCTTCCATAATGGGTTTTCTGTGGCCTGTATGACCTTTGTAGGGCAAAATTTGGGCGCGCAACGTCAAGATCGTGTCAACAAGACCATCCTGTTCTGCCTTTTGATAAATGTGTTGATCGGCTCCGGTTTGGGTGTTGGATCTACTGTGTTCGGCGAACCCTTGCTTCGCCTTTACATTCCCAATGATCCCGCGGCTGTTGCATACGGAATGGTAAGAATGAAACACATTTCTCTGTTCCTTGGCGTCGGCGCACTAAACGCTCTTTTGGCAAGCTGTATGAACGCCTTTGGCTATCCCATCTCGCAAACGATTTGTGGATTGATCTCTATTTTGGGTCTTCGTATTATCTGGATGACCATCCTCTATCCTCTGCGCCCCAGCATTGATATGCTTTATTTTTGCTACACCGTTTCGTGGTGCTTGCAATTGATATTGCTGACCGGTGCATTTTGTATCGTATGGCGCAAATACAAAAAAGGAACACTACATGAAATATAAAGAAAGCCGACGGCAACGCCGTCGGCTTTCTTGTGCCATCAAGGTGCTAAAAAGCGATATTTTTCTTCCTTGAAATGTTATTTGTCCTGGTCTTCTCCGTCCTCATCGGGATCGGTAATGGTGATCGAATTCAAGATACCGGAGATGCGAGCGCCATAAGCGATCGACTCATCCTCCACAAAGGTGAATTCGGGGGTTACACGCAAATTCATGCGTTGCGCCACCTGCCGACGAATGAAGCCGGCCGAGGACTTCAACCCTGCTTTGACTTCCTTCTTATCACCCTGCAGAGCCGAGTAATAGACCTTGGCGTATTTCAGATCGGGGGTTACATCAGCTCCCGTCACGCTGATAAACGCTTCGCTGACACGGGGGTCTTTCACCTCGCGCAGAATCTCTGCCAGCGTCTTTTGCATTTCATCGTTAATTCTTCCTCTGCGATAATTAGCCATATTTTCTCCTGAAAATTGAATGGGTGAAAAGGGAGAGCCATTGAGCTCTCCCTTTTTTATTTTTCTCAATTATTGAGCAGCGTCTACGATAGCGGTGAACTTCTTGGCAACCAAAGAAGCGCCACCGATCAAACCACCGTCAACGTTGGGCTTAGAAAGCAGCTCTGCAGCATTGCCGTCGTTCATAGAACCGCCATACTGGATAGTGGTAGCCTCAGCAACCTCGTTGCCGTAAAGCTCTGCAATCGTAGCACGAATCACAGCGCATGCCTCCTCAGCCTGCTCAGGGGTAGCAGTGAGGCCGGTACCGATGGCCCAAACGGGCTCGTATGCGATGATCACATTCTTCATATCCTCGGCAGAAATGCCAGCCAGATCCAGTTTGATCTGCATAGCGCAAACCTCATTGGTAATACCTGCCAGGCGCTGCTCCTTAACCTCGCCCATGCACAGGATCACGCGCATACCGGCAGCCAAAGCAGCCTTGGTGCGCAGGTTAACGGTCTCGTCGGTCTCACCAAAGTACTGGCGGCGCTCGGAATGGCCAACCAAAACCGTGTTAACGCCGATGGCCTTAAGCATATCAGCAGAAACCTCGCCGGTGAAAGCGCCCTTTGCCTCAAAGTGAACATTCTCGGCACCAATCACGATGTTAGAGCCCTTAGCAGCCTCCATTGCAGCAGCAATGGACACGTAAGGAGCGCAGAAAATAATATCGCAGTTATCCTTGCCAGCCACCATAGGCTTGATCTCGTTGATGAAAGCAGTTGCCTCGGCGGGGGTGAAATTCATCTTCCAGTTGCCGGCAATAACTGTTCTTCTCTTTGCAGGATTCATTTTTATTCTTTCCTTTCGATGGTGTTTTAATGCAGATTACTTGTCAAGCAGGCAAGCAATTCCGGGGAGAGTCTTGCCCTCGAGGAATTCGAGAGAAGCACCGCCACCGGTAGAAACATGGGTCATCTTATCAGCAAAGCCCAGTTTTTCAACAGCTGCAGCAGAGTCGCCACCACCGATAATGGAGATAGCGCCGGATTCCGCTACTGCCTTGGCAACGGACTCGGTGCCTGCAGCAAAGTTTTCCCACTCGGAAACACCCATCGGGCCATTCCAAACAACGGTACCGGCATTCTTCAGTACCTCTGCAAACAGAGCCTGAGACTTGGGACCGATATCCAGACCCATCCAGCCCTCGGGAATATTGTTGGAGTCCACCAGCATGCTCTCGGTGTCGGGAGCGTATGCCTTACCCAGCTTGTTATCGATGGGAAGCAGGAACTTAACACCCTTTGCAGCAGCCTTTTCCATCAGCTCACGAGCAAGGTCAAGCTTGTCGTTCTCGCAAATGGAGGTACCGATCTCCAGGCCCTGAGCCTTGAAGAAGGTATAAGCCATACCACCGCCAACGATAAGAGTGTCAACCTTTTCGATCAGGTTATTGATAACACCGATCTTGTCCGAAACCTTTGCGCCGCCCAAAATGGCAACGAAGGGGCGCTTGGGATCAGAGAGAGCGCCGCCCATAATGGAGATTTCCTTCTGAATCAGATAACCGCAAACAGCAGGCAGATAATCAGCCAGACCTGCGGTGGAGGCATGAGCGCGGTGCGCGGTGCCAAAAGCATCGTTCACATAGATCTCTGCCATAGAAGCCATTTCCTTGGCAAATTCAGGATCGTTCTTGGTCTCCTTCTTGTGGAAACGAACGTTCTCCAGCAGCAGAACCTCACCGGGCTTAAGAGCAGCAGCCTTAGCCTTAGCGTCGGGGCCGATAACATCCTTTGCCATCTGAACCTCGATGCCGAGGAGCTCAGACAGTCGCTTTGCAACAGGTGCAAGAGAGAACTTTACATGGTCGTTCTTGGCACCATCAAGATACTTGGCGGTAGCAGCCTCGCGCTCGGCCTCGGGCAGAGCTTCGACCTTCTTCTTTTCCTTCTTGTCAAGCTCAAGCTTAGCATCGAAGATATTGTGGGGGCGACCGAAGTGAGAGCAAAGAATCACAGCGGCACCGTTATCAACCAGATACTTGATGGTGGGCAGAGCGCCAACAATGCGCTTGTCATCGGTGATAACACCGTCCATCATGGGAACATTGAAATCGCAACGGGCAATTACCTTTTTGCCTTTAACGGCGATATCCTCAATCGTCTTCTTGTTGTAGGTCATTATAAATAACCACCTTTCGTAAATTTTGAGCTGCGCGATATACCCGACCGCACAAGCCCACCTTAACGGATATATTGTAACACAATGTGAAAACTTTATCAAGTATTTCTTTTCATTTTTTTCACAAAAAAGGTAAAAAACTCCTTTTTATACAAAAAACACCCCACTATGACATATATAAATGGCGATAAGCGGTTGGAGTCATGCGTTCGTGATCGCGAAAAACCTTGCAAAAATAGGCCGTATCGGAAAATCCGCATTCGGATGCGATACAAGAAACGGATAGCAGCGGCACTTCCATAAGCAACCTTTTGGCGTGATCCAATCGGACAACGCGCAAATATTCCACGGGCGTATTCCCCTCCTCCTCCCGAAACAACCGATACAACAAGGAAACCGAAATACCAACCGCCTGCGCAACCGTTGAAACCGCAAGGTCTTTTTGATAATTTTCTTCAATATAAGCTTTTGCGGCTATCAGCTTGTCGCTTTGCCTTTCCACGCGCATATTGCCAAAATAGGAAAGCACCAAATCATACGCCATTTTGGAAAGGACCTCTGCCGGCGCCTTTCGTTCCGCTGCTTTGGAGCAAGCGCGCCTCAACTCTTGCAGAGAAACACCATTTTGAAAAGAAAAAGGCGCAGCATCAAAATAAGTCAATATACCGTCAATACATGCACCGTCAAAGCTGATCCAACCGGTGCGTCCCGTGGTATCCATGCATTCATACTGCATGGGATATCCCTTTTTCATAAAAACGGCTGTTCCTGCTTCCAGATCAAAAGCCCCCAATGCAGAGCGAAACCGCACCACACCGCGGTCCACAAAAAAGATCTGATGCATTGGCGCACCATTTGGGCGGCGCACAGGAGGTTGCACAAAATCAGCGCCCGCTGTAATCACATATAACGGCAAAAGGGCCCTCTCCCTTTCGCTGCTTTTTACAAATTGAAACATACTCGCCTCAGTGTAGGATTTTTATATTTTTTGCAAATTTCCTATTTACAAATCGTCTTTTTTGCATTATAGTACAAGTAGCACCTATTGTCAAGACGGAGGATAGAAAATGAACAGCATTTTATCTTATACTTACCATAAGGATCCGCAGACCTTTCGTGTAAACGAACTACCAAGCCGCGCCTATTTGATTCCCTTTACCAACAAGAAGGCATTGTGTAGCGCACGAGAGGATTCTCCTTTTTTTCATTCGCTTTGTGGCGATTGGCGCTTTTTGTGGAAGCCCTCTGTTTATGAAATGGAGGATTTTTACAAGGAGTCGTTTGATAGCAGCCATTTTAAAACCGTCTCGGTACCGGAATGCTGGCAAGCACACGACGCAGACTACACCCAATATCAATCCTCTCCCTACCCCTTTGTTACAGATCCCCCCCACATCCCCGAGCAAAATCCTGCCGCTGCCTATGTAAAAGATTTTGATATCACTCCCATTGCGGGAAAGCGCTACGAGCTGCACTTTGAAGGGAAGGATAGCTGCATTTACGTTTGGATGAATGGGAGCTTTGTGGGCTATGGTGAGGTCCCTCACAGCGACTCGGCCTTTGATGTTACTCCCTTTTTGAAAAACGGTGCGAACCGTCTTTGTGTCATGGTTCTCAAATGGTGCACCGGCACCTATTTCGACGACCAGGACAAGATTCGATTGTCGGGCTTATTCCGCGATGTTTACATTTTAGAGCGCGCCCAAAATGGCATCACCGATTTCACTTTTGTTGCAGATCAGCGTGGCGATTTTTCGCTTTCTGTACAAGCAGGCACGGCGGTAGAGGCCTTTGTGTATGACGGTGACACGCTCCTCTCCTCTGCTACCTTTACCCATCGCTGGAGCTGGCACGTAGACGCCCCCCACCTTTGGTCTGCCGAAAATCCTTATTTATACGATCTTGTCCTTTGCTGTGAGGGTGAGGTGATCCGTCACCGCTTCGGCTTCCGCACGATTCAAATCACAGATGGCGTGTTTACCGTGAACGGTGCCCCCGTCAAAATATACGGTGTCAATCGTCACGACTCCAATCCCAGCACGGGTTACGTGACAAGCGTCGACTTTATGCGCAGCGAATTGATTTTAATGAAGCAGCATAACATCAATGCCATTCGCACCGCACACTATCCCAACGACCCCAGATTTTATGCCCTTTGTGACGAGCTGGGCTTTTATGTCATGGCAGAGGCAGATCAGGAATGCCATGGTATGAGCTATACCGACAACTGGCACGCTCTTGTAGATAACCCCGTATGGGGACCCTGCATTCACGACCGCATTGACAGAATGTATCAAAATTTGAAAAACAGCTCTTGTATCGTGATCTGGTCCTTGGGTAACGAATCCGGCTGGGGACAGAATTTGGAGAACGAGGCCGTTTATCTGCATCAGGTAGATACCACTCGCCCGGTGCATTATGAAAGCGCCTTCAGCGGTTATATGAAGTATGACGAAGAAGAGCTTTCTCGCCGCGCAAAAAATTTGGATTTCCTTTCTGCTATGTATCCCCCTCTGAATCCCGGCAGCAGCCGCGCATACGTACAAGCGTCACTGGAGCATCCTGTTTTTGCACAAAAGCCCTATGTCATGTGCGAATATAGCCACGCCATGGGCAACAGCTGCGGCGACCTGCGTTTTTATGACGAGTGGATTCAAAAGTATCCCAAATTTGTTGGCGGTTTTATCTGGGAATGGTGCGACCACGCCATGTATCGTAAGGATCGTGCCGGCACCTCTTATTTCGGTTATGGCGGTGACTTTGGTGAAAAACACCATTTGCACAACGTGTGTATGGACGGTGTAGTAGCCCCCGACCGCACCCCTCACTCAAATCTTTTGGAAGCCAAGGCCGTTTTTGCTCCCCTGCGTATCTCCCGTGATGAAAGCGGATCTCTGGTCATTCAAAACCGCTTCTTCTTTACTGATCTTTCGCAGTATCGCCTGGAGTGGAAAATCGTTGCAGACGATCAAGTGATGGAGCAAGGCATTTTGAGCGCTTCTGTCGCTCCCGGAGAAACAAAGATTTTCCCATTACCTACCAACGAGCCGTATGCTGCCCACAATGCGGCTTTAACCGTTACCGCTTGTCTCAACAAAAAAACCGATTGGGCACCAGCTGGGCATACGGTTGCTGCCTTCTCCTTCCCCCTGACGGTACAAGAGCGGGTCCAAGCAACCCCCACCGCTTCTCCTTCCCTTACCGAGACACGCTCTACCTACACCGTTTCGGCCAAAGGAATTTCTTACACCTTCCGTAAGGATACCGGCCTGCTTCACAGCATCTCGGCACACGGCAATGAGCTTTTATCCGCACCGTTAACCTTTAACTGTTACCGCGCCCCCTTGGATAACGATATCGGCGCGGCACGCAGCGGCATTTTTAAAGAATGGCACTCTAACCGGCAGTTCGGCAACATTGCACACACAGAACTACTAACCTACGGTTTGACTGCCGCATTGGAGCAAAACGATGCCGTTATCACCTGCGATTTTTCCTTTGGTGCGCAAGGACGCACACCCGTTTCCAAAGGCACCATGACCTATCGAATCGACGGAAACGGAACGCTCTCCATCACACAAAAGGGCACGATCAACGATCAGCTCCCCTATTTCCTTCCTCGTTACGGCTATCGAATGGCTCTCGCCGCTCCTGCCACCAGGGTACGCTATTATGGCTATGGCCCTGCCGAGTGCTATGAGGATAAGATCTCTCATGCGCTGCTTGGCGAATACGATTACGTACAGGACGACCCCGTCGGTGCGTGGGAAAAGCCCCAAGAATGCGGTAGCCATTGCTACACCGATTGGCTCGCTTGGGATTGCGCCGGAGCTAAGCTCCGTCTTTCCGGCAGCCGCTTCTCCTTTAGCGCCAGCCGCTACGACATCCATCAAGTGGCATCCGCAGCGCATCGCAAGGATCTGACACAAATGGATCACAGCGATCTTTTTGTGGATTACCGCATGAGCGGTGTGGGTTCTCATTCCTGCGGCGGACAAGACCCTATAGCAAGCTGCCGCATAAACGCTGGCGAAGTCTTTGACTTTACCATTACATTAGAGATTCTTTAAGCAAAAAAAACGCCGATGGTGTTGCACCCTCACAAGAGCAACGCTATCGGCGTTTCGTTTATTTTTCATTCGACGCTTTGAAGGTCAGCGGTATGACCCCTTTGGACGTTTCCATCCACACCGAGGCCTTCTGCATGGCCGCGCGCAGCATAGCAATGGCTCGCAGAGCGGCTTTTCTGGTGGCATACGGCCCTTGGATCAACACAGATTTGCCGTTTGACGCCTTGAACGTATACCAAACCTCATGCCTTTTTTCACAGATCTCAATTTTGGGATTGGGTGCGTTCTCTCCCACGGCTCGATCTGTCAAAGGCGCCGTGGCAAGACAGTTTACCATGCTGCCAATCGCCTTTTTGCAGGCGTCTAACGTGGCGTACGGCTTGGACTCCGCCAAAAAACGATCGGTATCCGATCTCAACAAGAATGAGACCCCCACCTCCGTGCGGCTGATAATAAAACGTGACATCGGATCCCCCTCCCTTTACAAGGGAGCCAACGGCATCCCTATTTGTTATTCATTATTTTATCACAGTAAAAGTTAGATTGTCAAGCCGTGACCACACCGGTAATGATGACAATCACCGTCTCCCCTGCGGGCAGAGGATAGGACTGGACGGGGTCAACGGTCAGCAGGCCGTCCTCCAGCGTATAGTCGCTTTCCTCGGTCAAAGGAATCGAGGTGCCATTTGCTACAAGCGCAACGGCAGTCAGACTAAAGGGTGTCGGCAGCTGATCGACCAAACGATCCAACATCACGGTAGCGGTGGTGTTATTGGTAATGGTGAAGCGGAACTGAATGGTATCCCCTACACCGGCACTCTCGGGTGCACTTTTGACGATGGTCACGGGAGCGCGCATGATGGTGACGCTATCGCTATCCGTGATAGCAGGACCGGTAGCAACGCCCTCATAAGCCGTGGCGGTGGCAGTAGAGGTGATACTGTCCCCGGCGCTATCAGTTACGGTGGCGCGATAGGTCAAAAACACTACAGCCCCCGCAGGAATAGGGTCGGTAAACGAGAAAACAACACTCCCCTCCAGAACGGTGAAGGGATAGGGTGTTACATTCTCACCGTCGTAAAGAAAGGCGACAGCGCTCCCCTCCACATAGTCGAGTGCGCCGTCGCCCAGATCAACGGTAACGGTAGGAAGAATAAGGGTGCCACTCCCCGTGTTTCGCAAAACAACGGTATACGCAATGGTATCCCCATTGCCAAAGGTCAAGGGGGAGGCCCCATGGCTGACCGAAAGGCCATAGCCGATCTCCAGATCGGTGCTGGTCGTATTGGAAATAACAGAGGCCTGCTGGCCGCAATCCGGCGTGAACAGCAGCGTCCCCTGATTCATCATAATAGGCATAAGGCAAAAATCCTTTCATTGGGTTATGCGGGGCATCCCGCATTGACAGAATATGACAAAACGCGCCAAAGGGTGTACCGTGTACTTGACATTCGGCACGAAATCGGGCATAATAAAGGCATAGTGAGGTGATATCCTTGAAAAAGAACCGTTTTATCGCTCTTGACACGCCGGAGGCCGGCTTGTGTGGGCGAAGCGAGGCTGTTTATCCCAGACCGCAGCTGCGGCGCGATTCCTTCTTTTCTTTGAATGGCAACTGGGAATTCTCTGCCAAGCCCCGAGGAATGGAGCCCGATTTCGACAAGCAGATCCGTGTACCTTTTCCGCCGGAATCTGCCCTTTCCGGCATCCATCACGTTTATCCCGACAATACCGAGCTTTGCTATCACAAGCAGTTCACTCTGCCCAACGGCTTTCGCCGCAAGCGCATCATACTGCACATTGGCGCTGCCGATCAAGTGGCAAAGGTATGGCTGAACAGCCATTATTTGGGAGAGCATCAGGGCGGATATCTCCCCTTCTCCTTTGATGTGACCGATCATATTTTAGAGGGCAACAATTCACTGTTTATACGGGTCTATGACAATCTGGATCAACACATTCTGCCGTGGGGTAAGCAAAAGCATGACCGGGGAGGCATGTGGTACACACCGGTTTCGGGCATTTGGCAATCGGTGTGGCTGGAGAGCGTTCCAGAGGTTTATGTAAAGGGTTTGTCCATTCAAGCGGACGACAAGGGCGCTGTGATTACCGCCCAGGGCGTCAAAAACGGTGTTGTAGTGGTTTCCACCCCCGAGGGGCTGACTGCAGCCCCCTTACGCGATGGTGTAGCTAAAATTGAGCTTGCCTCCCCTCATCTGTGGTCACCCGAGGATCCTTATCTTTATCGCTTCAAGCTGGTAACGGGTGAGGACACCGTCTATTCCTATTTTGCCTGCCGCACGTTAGCGGTGGGAGAGGCAAACGGTGTCCCCCGCCTTTTGCTGAACGGCGAGCCCTATTTTTTCCACGGTCTGCTGGACCAGGGCTACTTCCCCGACGGTATTTTCACGCCTGCGCATCTCTCGCGGTATGAAAAGGATATTCTGTTGGCAAAGTCCCTTGGTTTTAATACGTTGCGCAAGCACATCAAGATCGAGCCCGAGCAATTCTATTACGATTGCGACCGCCTGGGTATGATCGTATTTCAGGATATGGTCAACAACGGCGACTACTCCTTCTTCCGCGACACTGCGCTACCCACAATAGGTCTGAAGCAATGCAACGACAAAAAGCGGCACAAAAGCCCCATGGTACGGCAAGCGTTCCTCGCTGCGATGGAAGAGACCGTCCGCCATCTTGGCAATCATCCCTGCATCTGCTATTGGACGATTTTTAACGAGGGTTGGGGGCAATTCGATGGAGATGCTGCCTATGAGAAGTTAAAAGCCATGGACAGCAGCCGCATCATTGACACGGCCTCCGGGTGGTTCCAAACCGAAAAAAGCGATGTGGAAAGCCCTCACGTGTATTTCAAAAAGGTCAAGTGCCGCCCCGGCAAAAAGCCATTGGTGCTATCCGAGTTCGGAGGTTATTCCCTTGCCATTGCCGATCACGTTTCCACGCCGGGAAAAGCCTTTGGCTACCGCAAATTCACCAGCACGGCGGATTTTCAGACTGCTTTGATCGAGCTGTATGACAAGGAGATCCTGCCGGCAGCAAAGGCTGGGCTTTCGGGAGCCATTTACACCCAACTGACCGACGTTGAGGACGAGGTCAACGGCCTTGTAACCTACGACCGCAAGCATGTCAAGGTCAACGCGGACAAAATGCAAGCACTGGCCGAACGGCTAAAACATGCAGCCTTAAAAAAATGACAATAAGTAACCTCCCCCTGCCGCCACGCGGCAGAGGAATGTGGTCACGCAATCATACGATTGATATATTCTTCAAACGCAGAACACGCCGTTTCATCAACAACCCAAGAATAACTTGTAATAGAGGTTGATAGATACTCTCCATCAAAATATCTCACAGGTTTTATCACGCCATTTGGCGCTATAATAAATAGCATCGCATCATACTCAGAATATAAAAATGATAGTTCTTCTTCGGTTTGAGATGCTATAGTGCCATTTAAATGTTGCCGTTGATCATAACGGAATTCGATACATATGTTTTGAGTCATATATCCCAATATGTCTGTCGGATCCGTAGAACTCCGAGTAATATCTACAAATATATGATCCAAAACAGGCAGAAAACGCCCTCTGAGTGCTTCTGCTTGCTCGCCGGATAACTCTAATGCTTTTTCATTGTGATATATCACAATGGAGCTTGGCTTTTCCAAAAAGCTCTCCACCTGAACAGGCTTCAGATCGACTGGATTTCGCGCCACACCCAGGCGCCCCTCAACAGTCATATCAACAACCGTTTTCAGCGCACTCTGATAGTCATCGCACCAAATGTATGTGACAGCGTCGTCCGGATAATAATGCTTTCCGTTTTTTTGTGGCACAATTTCCATATAAGAATCATACAAGCCTAGCACCATACCATCAAATCGAAAATCCCCTTTTGACAGTGGAGTTTCGGTGTTGGTTGCACCGATGTATCGATAAGTGCCTTGATACTCAAATTCCAATCGAAAGCCGGGCAGCTTCGTCGTCTGATTGACATCCGCATGCTTACATTCCGTCACTTTCCGTAGCAAGGCCGAAAAGGTGCTATAGATATCATCTTGTTGCTCTTTAGTCAGCTCAATTTCATAATCACCGTAAACAAGCTCAACTTCGGCCGAGTTCGGAAGAATTTCTGTGGTTTTTTGTTGTATGGCTGAACAACCGGTGTGTAGCAATATGATACATACGCACATTAGCGTCAAAGCGGCTTTAATAAATGCTCTCATTTTCCACCTCTCCTTCATTAACTTCAACATATTCGTACGTGTACTCAATTTGGCACGGACAGGTGTCTTCTTCGCTTACACGCAGTATCAGTAACCTACCGTTCACCCATCTATATTGCGCGTCGGTGCTTGCGGAAACTTTTAACGCACTTTGAATTACGGATATCGTTTCTTGTATATGGGCCGAAATTGACAATATCTCATCTTCGTTGATACAAGTGGAGGAATAATAGATATTCACAATCTTACCTTCTTGATAGAATTCAATGAAATAATCATCCGTAGGAATTCCCTCTATCATTCGATTGTAAACTCTAATTTCCAAAGACTCGTTCTCAACCATTAACGCATAATTGGAGAGATATAAATCAAGTGCTGTGTGGTCAGAATGATTGCAGCTCGGCATATTGCCAGCATTTGTATTATCCGGATATAACACACATGATGAATTCTTCAAAATCACTGATACTGCCACTTGTCACAAGCATTCTTGATCCAAGCGTTCCTTGATACGTGCAGTCCAAATAGGTAACAGCTAACATCTGTGGAACCAGGATCAATAACGCATCGTACTCCACCGGGTTGCCGCTTTTTATGTTGCCACTATAAACGCGTCGTTGCTTGTATCTGAATTCTATGCACATGGTGTCTTCAGACATTTTTTGCCTTTTCACAGTGGATTCATTTATGGGCATTTTATACGCATATTTGGCGGAAAACTCCTCTTTCTCCCCTAATAGCATCCAAAATTCATTATATACTTTGGATGCTTCTTCATCCGTTAATCGATATGTCTTTCCGTCGACGTAACAAAGAATCGAATCGGGATAGGAGAAAAGTCGATCCGTCTCCAACGGAGTCCTGTTTAAGGTAAAATGCCGAGGATACGGTGAAAACCAAAAAACCGAAAAAGGAACAGCCGCAATCAATATCAATACGCATCCGGCAATTAAAATAATCTTTTTCCACTTTTTTAGCTTCATTCAATAACCTCCCCAAAGTAAAGGTTGGTACGCTCCCCTGCCGCCACGCGGCAGGGGAATGTGGTCATGCAATCATACGATTGATATATTCTTCAAACGCAGAACACGCCACTTCATCAACAGCCCAAGAATAACTTGTAATAGAGGTTGATAGATACTCTCCATCGAAATATCTCACAGGTTTGATCACACCATTTGGCGCTATAATAAATAGCATCGCATCATACTCAGAATATAAAAATGATAGTTCTTCTTCGGTTTGAGATGCTATAGTACCATTAAAATGTTGCCGTTGAACATAGCGGAATTCGATACATATGCTTTGAGTCATATATCCCAATATGTCTGTCGGATCCGTAGAACTCCGAGTGATATCTACAAATATATGATCCAAAACAGGCAAAAAACGCTCTCTGAGTGCTTCTGCTTGCTCGCCGGATAACTCTAATGCTTTTTCATTGTGATGTATCACAATGGAGCTTGGCTTTTCCAAAAAGCTCTCCACCTGGGCAGGATTCAAATCAACCGGATTTCGCACCGCACCCAGACGCCCCTCAACAGTCATATCAACAACCGTTTTCAGCGCACTTTGATAGTCATCACACCAAATGTATGTGACAGCGTTGTCCGGATAATAATGCTTTCCGTTTTTTTGTGGCACAATTTCGATATAAGAATCATACAAGCCCAGCACCATACCATCAAATCGAAAATCCCCTTTTGACAGTGGAGTTTCGGTATCGGTGGCACCAACGTATTGATAGGTGCCTTGATACTCAAATTCCAATCGAAAGCCGGGTAGCTTTGTCCTCTGACTGACATCCGTGTGCTTACATTCCGTTACGTTCTGTAGCAAGACTGAAAAGGTGCTATAGATATCGTCTTGTTGCTCATTCGTCAGCTCGATTTCATAGTCACCGTAAAAAAGCGCAACATCGGCCGTGTCCGGAAGAATTTCGGCGGTTTTAACGGCGGATGCAAAACGATTATAAAGAAGCACCACAGTCAACACACAAACAATCAATAGCAATGGCAAGAAAATCAGCAACCGTTTCTTGTTTTTTGTCATTTGGGTCACCTCCTTCTTCAAAGCTTCGATTCTCATTTCATCTTCATAACATAATTTTCAAAATCCACATAATAGGTATTTTCAAACGAAAGACATCTGAATCCAATCGTGCCTCGATAGGTACACCCTAAATATGGAACAACAATTAAGTTTCCCCCGTTAAATATGATCAAGCATGCATCATATTCAAATGCCCGGTGAGAAAAGGCGCTGCCTGTATACTTCTGCCGCTGATCATATCTGAATTCAATGTAATCCTTTCTCAACTGCATCCCCTTTAATGTCCAACCGGAAAAAGGAGTTTTGAGTCCGGAATAATCTTCATATCCATCCAGGAGTATCGCAAATTGCTCATATAATTTCTCTCGTTCTTCCTCGTTTAGCCAGTTGTTTTTGCCATCTATTCGACAAACGATTGAATCGGGATACGGCAAAAATACGTTTAATGAAATAGGGTCTTTCTTAAAATTCCAATGCCGGCAGTGCGGAAAAAACCAAAATACAGAAAATAACGCGAGTACAACACACGATATGGAAATTGAAATTTTTAAAATCTTCTTTTTCGCTTTAGTCATAAGCAATTACCTCTCCTGTTAATGCATCATAAACGGTACAGATCTCATATCCCATATCGTTCACTGAAATTCTTTCTTCTACCACACGCAATTCGCCTGCGATATACTGGAAGTAATATTCGTAAGATATGTTTTCTTCGACACTTGCCGTAGCAATGTTGCTTTGATGCAGTTGCGCGATTTGATTCATTGCCGATGCATAGTCTTCCTCAGTTAAAGTATACTCGGATTTATGAACTTCAGTAACAACACCGGAATCATCATAATATTCGATAAAATAATCATCCGTAGGAATTCCCTCTATCATTCGATTGTAAACTCTAATTCCCAAAGACACGTTCTCAACCATTAACGCATAATTGGAGAGATATAGATCAAGTGTTGTGTGGTCAGAATGATTGCAGCTCGGCATATTGCCAGCATTTGTATTATCCGGATATAACACACTTGATGAATCCCCGAAAATCACAAGATTTTCAGCCAAAGTTCGTGCTTTTACAAAATGGCTATGCTCACAGATGGCATATCGTGCTGCATCTCTTACGCTGCTCCCCCAACTTAACCATCTAAAAAACACGTCCATAAAGTCTTCGGAATATCCCGCCCTAATTTCATCTGACCAACCCACTGCCGCTCGTGCACCGTTTTCGACACTTTTGCTTGCCACGGAATCTCCCCAACTGGGTAAAGCAGATTTACAACAATCCCAAACTGCTAATTCGCAGTTAGACATATCGGGCAAATCATCAGCATCAAACATTCCAAAAACACTTTTCTCATAACACGCATAGCCAGATGCACCATGACCAGAATAAACAAAAATATCTGCATTAAAATCACTCAAGGATGCTTTGGCTTGTGCAACCGTCATATTGGTTTTGTGATTAAAAAGTATATTCATTTGATTGCAATATGTCCTAACGCGGTCAATGTCAATCGCCATATCAATACCATTTTCCGTATCGTATGGTGCACTATGCCCCACGAAGGTAAGCTGGCGGATACGGATGGTGAAGGCTTGGGAGGTGCCACCGGTGTTGATGCCGGTAAATTCAACCGGGATGAAATAAGGGGTGTTAGCTTCGAAAAACACGTCCACAATCAGCTTACCGTTATAAGTCTTATAGCTTAATGCCTCGTGTATGGCACCGGCTGCGTTTTTGATAAAGCCCACGTCTACGTTGCTGCCGTTTAGCTCAATCTTATAGCGTGAGGGCTTGGGCGAAGCATAAGTAAACCAATGAGGGTCGTTATATCCGGCCGAAACTGACGTGCTTTGCTCTTGATTGATGAGCAAAAGATTGGCTCTTTTGATATCGATCGATACACGCTCCAGAGTCCACAGGTCGCATGTGGTTTCGGAGCGATCCACATAGCGCAAACGATCATAATCAGCAAGGGGATCACCCATTGCTATATACTGTATACTGCCATTGACAGCAACGCCTATGCGATACCGTGATACACCGTTGGCATCAGTGTCATATTTTTGCAGGACAAAGGATTGCATGTTGGTATCGCCTTGATTGCGGATCGTGCCATGGACACTGCTGAAATCCAAGGACATATCTCGGCGATGGCCGGGGACGAGTTGATAGTACGCCATATCCTCATCCAGCTTGATCTTCCACTCCTGATTGGGATTGCCATAAAAATGCGTCAGATGAATCAAGGTTCCCTGCTCCAATCCCGCCTCGATTACGTCGATATACATATCCTTATAGCTTGCATTTGCCGCATCGATTGCACTATCCGAGGAGCCGGCATAGCGAATATAATAGGTGCTATAATTATCATACGTATTCGTGTCTACTCGCTCAAATTCCCAATGCGCTTGCGTTTTATCGGCCAGGTCGCTATACGTTTTATGAACAACGCTATTGGGGTCGTTAAAATCCCAGCACAATGCTTTGCTAAAGCCGCTGCACTCGGTAAAAATAATGCCGGTATTAACCCCAATCATATTGACCTTAAACTTTTGATTGGATTGTCCGTTTTTGGGCCATATGATCAATTCGCCCGTCGTTTCTTTGATATCAAATATCTTTTCGGTATAAACGGGTGAAATTTCATAAACTCCATCGCCAAGATAAGAGAATTGGAATTGTTGGTTGGTACCACCGTGAAATGTATAAGTAGAAACCTCTGTTCCCTCTGCAGGATTTGCACCATTCACATCCATATGTGTGCCGTGATACACGTTGCGCAAATGATAAATAGCGCCATCCACGATCCCCTCGTCATAGCTATGACTGGTAAAAGACGTCAAGATAGAAGGGTTTCCTGCCGAATAGGGCTGCGCAACGGCTTCGCCTACTGCATCAACGGCAAGGGCGGTGGTGGAAAACAAAAGTACAAAGGTCAGCAGCAGGCAACACAGCTTTTTCATAAAAATTCTCCTTTCTGTTATGGGTTGTGGATGGGCGAATAAATAAGACAGAAAATGAAGCTTCGTCGGCCATTGGTCTGCCTATGATCGCAGGAATAAATTTCCTTCTGACTTTATTATAGCATAAAGCGCATGAGCTTGTCAATAACATCAAATAAGCACGGCGGATTTCGCGCTTTATCTGTGCATTATTTACAATTTATTAAGATTTGTTTGGGTAATCCGGCTGTCCAAAATTCCCTCTACTATATAAGACCACGTTTTGGGCAAAATGTGGAATGGTTTTTAAAAAAATTTGCCCACGGGAAAATTCCCGTGGGCTTTTTATGTATTGGCGATTATTTCTTGGAAAGCTGCTCGAGAAGCTCGGTCTGGCGGGCGACGTTGGCGTAGAATGCCTGGAGCTGTGCTTCCTTCTCAGCGGCAACGGCTGCAGCGGCCTCGGCCTTGGCCTTTTCCTCTGCCTTCTTCTTCTCCTCTGCCTCCTTGGCAGCGGCAAGCTCGCGCTCCTTGGCTCTGTTCACAATGCGACGCGCGATACGTGCGATCACAAACAGCGTAAAGGCAACCAGGAAGAAGTTGATAATGGCGTTGATAAAGGTACCCCAGTCGATATAGATCGAGTTGGCCAGGTCAACGATCTCCTCGCCGGTCTCTGCGTCGATCTTGGTAGCCTTGCTGAGGAAGGTATAGACCTCGCTGAGGGAGTCTTTGCCCAGGATCAGAGCCAACAGATAGTTGATAAAGGGCTTGAGGATACCATTGCTGAGCGCGTTGATGATCGCGGTAAATGCACTACCAACGATAACGCCGACGGCCATATCTACGATATTGCCCTTGGTAACAAACTTTTTGAAATCAGCCCAAAAGCTGGTCTTTTGCTTTTTGATCTTTTCTTTCATTTCCTTTTTCTTTGCGGCGGCTACTCTTGCCTCTCCTTCGGCAATGCGGGCCTCCAAAACCTCCATGTCTTTTTTGCCCATGGTGTGTTCCTCCCTTATTTGTATAAAATAAAACAGTACAACACTTGGGTAACAATATGTTATCATATTCGACAAGTGTTGTCAATAAAAAACGGACGAAATCTGATGCTTTCATCCGTTTTTTGTGTCAATTTAAATGCGATCTGCGATCTCCAGGATCAGCTTCTCGGTCTTTTCCCAGCCAAGGCAGGGGTCGGTAATGGATTTGCCAAAGCCTTCCTCGCCGATTTTACGGCAACCGTCCTCCAGATAACTTTCGATCATAAAGCCCTTGACCAGCTTTTTGACATCGGCATTGTGGCGGCAGGAATGCAGAACCTCTTTGCAGATACGGGGCTGCTCTGCCCACTTTTTGCCGGAGTTGGCATGATTGGAGTCCACGATCACGGCAGGATTGACCAGCTTGGATTTTTCATACAGAGCAACCAGACGCACCAAATCCTCATAGTGATAATTGGGATGGCTGGCGCCCTGCTCATCCACATAGCCGCGCAAAATGGCATGCGCATGCTCGTTACCGTTGGTTTCGACGGCCCAACCTCTGTAAATAAAGGAATGCGCGTGCTGAGCGGCGGTAATGGAGTTCATCATAACGCTCAAATCACCGCCGGTGGGGTTCTTCAAGCCCACGGGAATGCCCAGGCCGGAAGACACCAATCGGTGCTCCTGGTTCTCGGTAGAACGAGCGCCTACTGCCACATAGGACAGCAGATCGGACAGATAACGATGATTAGCAGGATACAGCATCTCATCTGCGGTGGAAAGACCGGTTTCGGTCAGCACACGGGTATGCAGCTCACGAATGGCCAGAATACCCTTGAATACATCGGGCATACCGCTGGGGTCGGGCTGATGGAGCATGCCCTTGTAGCCATCGCCGGTGGTACGGGGCTTGTTGGTATAGATGCGAGGAATAATGACCAGCTTATCCTTGACCTGCTCTTGCACACGAGCCAAGCGGTAAGCGTATTCCATAACAGGTTCGTCGCTGTCAGCAGAGCAAGGACCGATGACCAGCACCATTTTGTCGGATTGGCCTGTAAAGATCTTTTTGATCTCAATATCACGTGCTTCCTTTTGCTCCAAGGATTTCAGCGGTACGGGATACTTTTCTTTGGTTTCTTGGGGAATGGGTAGCTTACGGATAAAATTCATATCCATGGATCAACACTTCTTTCTTTCTTGGTTTCAATCAAATTTATTCGATTGCGATCACGTAATCGTAAAGGGGCTGACCGCCCTCCAGGGTCATCAGTTCGGCATCGGAAGCCTTGGTTGCCAACAGCTCCTCCACCTTGGCGGTAAGCTCAGGGGTGGCATCTGCACCGGTATAAACCGAAATAAAGGCAGCGTCCTCCACAGTGGCAAGCAATGCGTCCAGGGCGGTGGGAATATCATTTGCCACCGTCTTTACCTTGCCACCAATCAGGCCAAGCACCTCGCCATCTTTAATGGAAAGGCCGTCGATCTCGGCATCGCGAACGGCGCGAGTAAAGGAAAGGGTGGTCACACCTGTGATGGCCTCCTCCATTGCGGCGGCGTTCTCCTCGGGGCTGACACTCTCATCATAGGTCATCATAGCGGTAAAGCCTTGCGTGAATTGAGAGGTGTGTACAACCAGGATCTTTTTATCCTCGGTCATTTCAGCAGCACGCTCTGCCACAAGGAAAATGTTTTTGTTGTTGGGAAGAATAAATATGGTATCGGCGTTCACAGCAGCGATGGCCTTCAGCACATCATCGGTGCTGGGGTTCATGGTCTGTCCGCCCGGAACGACATAATCCACGCCCAGGTCGCGGAAGGTAGCGGCTACACCCTCACCCACAGCGATGGAGATAAAGCCGACAGGCTTGCGAGGTGCCTCGGAAGCAGCAGGTGCGGCTTCAGAAACAAGCTCGGTATGTTGATTGCGCATATTCTCGATCTTTACGGTATACAAAGAGCCATGGCGCAGTGCCTTTTCCAACACCTTACCGGGATGGTTGGTATGCACATGGATCTTGATCATATTTTCATCATCGATAAAGACAAGGCTATCGCCAAGGCCTGCCAGATAATCACGCAGATCACCGCAAGTGCCCTCGCCCTTAAAGGCGTCATCCTTATCTACGATACACTCGGTGCAATACGCAAATTTGATATTTCCTGTTTCAAAGCTGGCAAAATCGGCCACGCCGGGCGTGGTGGCGGTCTCACCGGTGCTGATACGCTGTACGGGAGCGCCATTGAGAGCGGCCAACATACCTGCCAGTACGGTAACAAATCCGCTACCGCCGGCATCCACCACATTGGCCTCCTTCAGCATAGGCAGCAGGTCAGGGGTCATAGCCAAAGCCTCGTTGGCGGAGCGAAGCAGGAAAACGAAAAAGCTTTGGATATCGCCTTGGTATTCGCCGCGCTCGGTCGCTTCTACACCGCGCTCGGCACAAATGCGCATAACGGTAAGAATCGTGCCCTCTGTGGGAGTCATAACGGCACCATAGGCCTCTTTGGTGCCCCGGTTAAGTGCCTTGGCAATATCAACGGAATCCACCTCATCAAGGCCCTTCAGGGCTTTGGCAAATCCGCGGAAGAACAGCGATAGGATCGCGCCGGAGTTACCGCGTGCAGCGCGAAGCATATAATCTGCCACTTTGGTAGCACAGTCCGAAACGGTGCCTTCAAAATTTTCCAAGCTCTGCAGCGTGCTCATCGTCAAGCTCATATTGACGCCCGTGTCGCCATCCGGCACAGGAAATACGTTCAGAGCGTTGATGACTTCTTGGTCGTTATTCAATGCATTCGCTGCCGAAATACACATTTCACTAAATTTCTTGCCGTTGAGTTTCAAATCATCACCGTTCCTTTCCAAGGTAGAAGAGTGCCACGGTACCGGGGCCAGAATGGGCACCGATCACGGGACCTACATAGTCGATTACAAAGGACTTAACGCCCATTTTCTCACGAACACGGTCTGCCAGATACTGTGCATCCTCCAGGCAATCGCCGTGGCTGATAAACACCGTCTGCTCGGCAGGATTGATGGCGTTGCTCTCCATCATGGCGCAAAGCTCATCCAAAGAGCCCTTGCGGCCGCGCTTGGTGCCCAGCTTGATCAAATGACCCTCGTTATCCACGTGCATAATGGGCTTGATACCAAGAGCCGAGCCGGCAATAGCGGTCATAGCGCTGACACGTCCGCCGCGGTGCAAAAAGAACAAATCGTTAACGGTAAACAAATGCACCAAATTGGGCTTGAGACCTTCTACGTAATCGCGAACAGTCTCAACATCAGCCCCCTCGGCACGCTTCTGTGTGGCATAGTAGACGATCAAGCCTTGGCCAAGAGAGGCACACAGGGTATCCACAGCAAAGATCTTGCGGTCAGGAAACTCCTCGCACAGCTCCTGCACGGCCAGACGCCCGGCATTGAACGTGTTAGACAGACCGGAGGAGAAGCCGAGATACAGCAGATCCTTTCCCTCCTCCAGATAAGGACGGAAAGCATCCTTAAAGACCTCCATTGCCACAGCCGAGGTCTTGGCACCCTTTTTGCTTCTCAAAAACTCGTAAAACTCCTTGGTGTCAACCTCGTCGTTCGGGACGGGATCTCTTCCCTCCATCGTTACCGTCAAGGGTAGAGAAATCACATCATATTGCGTCAACAGCTCTGCCGACAGATCCGAAGAAGAATCTGTCACAATCACAAAAGTACTCATCATCGTTTTCCTTTCCGCAAAGAATGCAAAAAAACACTTGACAAGTGTCACATTCTCGTGCTACACTTTAAAGCAAGTTACATTCGTAACACTACGATTTTACCACTTTATAATAAAACTGTCAATTATTTTATTCTTCTATGTGACAATAACGGAGGTTTTGTTCATGAAAATCAAAAATGAATCCAACCGTTTGGCAAAAGAATGTATCGTCACGGCTTTGATTGAGCTGATGAAGGTGCGCGAATACAACTCTATCTCCATTACCGATATCACCAGAAAGGCCGGCGTTTCTCGTATGGCCTATTATCGCAATTATACCTCCAAAGAAGACATTTTAAACAAGTATATGGAGGAGGTCGGCATTTCCATTCACGAAAGGATCGTGAAGTTGAACAGCCGTGAGGAGCTCTTTGACTATTATCGCGCTCTTTTTCAGCAATTGGGCGAATATCGCGATCTGGGCATCACGGCCTACCGTGCCCATCTGGGAGAACTGATTCTGAACAACATCAGCAAAAACATGGCGTTGACCTTTCCCCCCGAAAAAGACAGCCCCCGGGCGCGCTATCGCCATCTGTATTTGGCGGGAGCCTTTTACAACGTTTTTATCGAATGGCTGAAGGCCGGACGGCAAGAGGATATTGATGAAATGGCTCGCCTTTGCTGCGAGCTGAGCTGTGACGGTTGTCACATTCCAAGAAAGGAAGTTGCAAGCAATGAGTAAGCAATTAAAAGTCGGCGTTGTTGGCCTTGGCTTGATCGGAGGCTCAATGGCTCGCGCCTACAGTGCCGCCGGTCACGCCGTTCTGGCACACGATATTGATGATAAAGCCCTGACCGGTGCATTGGAGCAGAATGCTATTTGCGGCAGATTGACCGCAGAAAACGTAGCAGAGTGTGATGTGATCTTTTTGGCTATCTACCCCCGCGCCGCCATGGCATGGCTGCGTGTCACCGCGCCGCACCTGACCGAGCAGTCGGTGGTGATCGACCTGTGTGGCACCAAGCGCGGCATTTGTGAAACCTGCTTTGGAATGGCGCGGGAGTACGGCTTTTCCTTCGTAGGTGGACATCCGATGGCCGGCACACAGTATTCGGGCTTTGAAAACAGCAAAGACGGCCTATTCCGCGGCGCTCCTATGGTGATTGTACCGGCCGACCCCAAGGACGAGACCTTGCTCACACGGGTGCGCGAGCTGCTGCTGCCCGTGGGCTTTGGACAGATCACCATTTCTACCGCCGAGCAGCACGACCGCATCATCGCTTTCACCTCCCAACTGGCCCACGTGGTCTCCAACGCCTATGTAAAAAGCCCCAACGCCCAAGTACACAAGGGCTTTTCAGCGGGGTCGTACAAGGATCTGACCCGTGTGGCTTGGCTCAACGAACAGATGTGGAGCGAATTGTTTATGGAAAACAGCGATTACCTGACCGAGGAAATCGACGGTATCATTCAGGCATTGACCGCATATCGCGATGCAATGGCAGCAGGAGACGCTCACCGTTTGAAGTCGTTGCTGCGTGAAGGACGATTGGCCAAGGAGCGCGTAGACCGCGGAAGCGAGGAGAAAGCATGACGACCGTTACCGTAAAAGCCTCCAAGATCTATGACGTGCAGATCGAGCGCGGGCTCCTTTCCTCCGCCGGTGAAAAGCTGGCACAACTGTTCCCCCCCCCTCGCAAGGTCATGCTGGTTACCGACGATACCGTTCGTGCCCTTTGGGGCGATCGCTTGATCTCCACTCTGCGTGAGATCGGCTATACCGTTTTTGAATTTGTCTTTCCCAACGGCGAGGCCTCCAAAACCACCGCCACCATCGTTGGAATGTGGGAGGCCTTGGCCGAGGCGAATCTGACCCGTACGGATTTTATCGTTGCCCTTGGCGGCGGTGTGGTAGGGGATATGGCGGGCTTTGCAGCCGCCACCTATCTGCGTGGCATTCCCTTTGTCCAGTTCCCCACCACACTCCTTGCCATGGTGGATTCCTCGGTTGGCGGAAAAACCGGTGCTGATCTGGCAACCGGCAAAAACCTAATCGGTGCTTTTCATCAACCGTCCGCTGTTTTTTGTGACACAGATACCCTGCAGACCCTTCCTGCTTCCATTTTTGCGGACGGCTGTGCCGAGGTTATCAAATACGGATATATCAACGACCCTGCGCTGCTGGAACGATTGCAGCAGCCCTTCACCAACGACCCCGAGGCCATCATCGCCCGTTGCATTGCCGACAAACGCGATCTGGTAGAGGCGGATGAGCGCGACACCGGCGCACGTCAGCTCTTGAATTTGGGACACACTGCAGGCCATGCAGTAGAGGCCCTTTCGAATTTTTCCATTTCTCACGGCAGCGCTGTAGCCATTGGCATGGTACTGATGGCAAAAGCGGCTGTTACCGCAAGGTTGTGCGCCGCGGATGTGCCCGCCCATATGGAAGCAATGTTAAAGGCCTATCACCTCCCCACCGTTTGCCCGTTCGACGCCGCAGCACTGGCACAAGTCGCTCTTTCAGACAAAAAACGCAAGGGCAACAGCATCACATTGGTGCTGCCCAGCAGTGTTGGAAATAGTCGCCTGCACACCATTTCGGCAGATACGTTAGCGGATTTCTTCGCCGGCGGCCTGCACTAAACACTCCCCAACCCATTTTTGGAGTACAGTATGAACATTACGTTACACAAGCCGATTTTTGCCAATCGTGTCACCGCCCCCACCTCCAAATCGGCGGCACACCGCGCTCTGATCGCCGCTGCCTTCGCGGACGGCAAAACAGCCATCCGCGTCACCGGTGCCGGCGAGGATATTGCCGCCACCATCCGATGCCTTTCGGGATTGGGCGCGCGCATTGAGGAGCGTCCGGGAGAGGAAGGCTGCTCTTGGCTGGAGGTTTTTCCTGTCTCCCGGCCCACGCAAAACGCCGTGCTGGATTGTGGAGAATCGGGTTCTACTCTACGCTTTATGGTGCCGGTGGTTGCCGCACTTGGGATAAAAGCAACTTTTCTGCGCCGTGGCAGACTGCCGGAGCGCCCCATGGAGCCTTTGATGAACGAAATGGCGGCACACGGTGTGCGTTTTTCAGAAAATAGTGACGGTTCTCTGACCGTTGAAGGCCGGTTGCCTGCCGGCCAATACACCATTGCCGCCAACGTTTCTTCCCAATTCATCACGGGGCTTTTGTTGGCACTTTCCTTGATCGGCAAGCCCTCTTCCCTTACCTTAACGGGAGAAATCGAATCCGCCCCTTATATCGATATGACGGTTAAGGCTCTGGCTGCTTTTGGCTCCACGCCGGAACGCACGGCAGACGGCAGACACTATCACATTCAAGGATGCGATAAGTGCCCTCTTCGCTCCCCTCATATCCTGTATCCTGAAGGAGATTTTTCCGGTGCAGCATTCCCTTTGGCGGCCGGCGCACTCGGTCTCCATCCTGTCACCGTCACCGGGTTATCCTTTGACTCCTTGCAGGGAGATAAGGAAATTCTGACCCTGCTGCAGCGTTTCGGAGCCAGGATCGATATCTCAACGGAACATGGCTCTGCTACGGCATTTCCCTCCTCCTTGCAAGGCATTGAGATCGACGCCAGGCAGATCCCGGATCTGGTTCCCATCCTGGCCGTTATCGCTTCTTTCGCCACGGGAAAAACCGTGATCCGCGGCGCGGCACGGCTACGCTTAAAAGAAAGCGACCGCATTGCCACAACGGCTGCTATGCTACGTGCTTTAGGTGGCAATGTTTGTGAAATGCCCGACGGATTGGAGATCGTAGGAGCTTCACTACACGGAGGCACAGTGGACGGCGCCAACGACCACCGTATTGTGATGAGTGCCGCGGTCGCCTCGCTTGCTTGCCATGGCGACGTGACCATCTTGGGCATCGGAGCGGAAGCGAAATCCTACCCCGCTTTTTTTGAACTGATCCAATCCACCCATTGAAAGGAGGAGCCTATGGCAAACCAATACGGAAATAACCTGAAGCTTTCCATATACGGTGGCTCGCACGATCCAAGGATCGGTATGCGCCTTTCCGGCTTTCCGAAAGGATTCACGCTGGACAACGATGCTTTGATGAAATTTATGGTGCGCCGCGCCCCCAACGGCGGTGCCTTTTCCACCCCTCGAAAAGAGCCCGATGTGCCGGAATTTTTATCCGGAATGGAGAAAAACACCACAACGGGTGCGGAAATTCACGCCATTATCCAAAATACAAATGCCCATTCCAAGGACTATTCCTTTGTCTACGACACTCCGCGCCCGGGCCATGCAGATTATGTTGCACTTTGCAAATACGGCCCCACGGTCGATCTGCGCGGCGGCGGCCATTTTTCGGGACGACTGACCGCCCCCCTCTGCATTGCCGGCGGCATGGCGTTGCAATACCTGGCTACGAAAGGCATTCGGATCGGCGCCCATATCGAAGCCATCCATGGCATACACGACAAGCGCTTTGACGAGACCGCTGTTGATGCAAATACGCTGCAACAGCTGGCAAGCTCCCCCTTTCCGGTCCTTGACCACGAGGCAGGTGCCGCTATGCAGGCAGAAATCACCAACGCCCGTGCCGACAAGGACTCGGTAGGCGGTGTGATCGAATGTGCCGTGATCGGTCTGCCCATCGGGCTGGGTGAGCATATGTTTGCCGGGGTGGAAGGCCGTCTTTCCTCAATTCTGTTTTCGATTCCTGCTGTCAAAGGTGTCGAGTTCGGTGCCGGCTTTGACGTGGCCAATCTGTATGGCAGTGAAAGCAACGACCCCTATGTATACCGAAACGAAAAAGTAGAAACTGCCACCAACCGTTGCGGTGGTATCTTGGGCGGCATGACCAACGGAATGCCCTTGATCTTGCGCGCCGCCTTTAAACCCACCCCTTCCATTGCCAAAGAGCAGCAAACCGTCTCCCTTCATCAAAAAACGAACACCGTTTTGTCCATCCCGGGCAGACACGATCCCACCGTGGTCGTGCGAGCCGTGCCCGTTGTGGAGGCCGCCGTTGCATTGGCGATTCTTGATCTTTTACTTGACAAGTGAGGCAAATATGAGTACCGAAAAGAAAGTTCCTTCTCTGGAAGAATCTCGCGCGTCCATCGACCGTATTGACCGGGAGCTGGTGCAACTGTTTTGTGAGCGAATGGCCGTTTCTGCCGACGTGGCGGAATACAAGCGCGCCGTCGGCAAGCCGGTAACCGATGCCGCACGGGAACGCGCCCTGCTTTGCAAGATCTCCCAGCTGGCAGGCCCCGCTATGGAGGGGCACGCTCGCACGCTATACGCCACGATCTTGGCGGTTTCCAAGGCGTATCAGCACGAGCGGCTGAATACCTCCTCCAAACTGGAGGGCAAGATCACCACCGCCGTGCGAGAGACTCCTGCTTTTTTCCCCGCCCGCGCGAAAGTAGCCTGTCAGGGTGTGGAAGGCGCTTATTCGCTCAAAGCAGCAGAAAAATTATTCGCCTGCCCAGATGTCAGCTTTTATAAAACCTTTGAGGATGTTTTTGCCGCCATTGATCGCGGTGAATGCGATTATGGCGTGCTCCCTATTGAAAACAGCACCGCCGGCTCGGTCACACAGATCTATGATCTCATGTCCTGCCACCGCTTCTATATTGTCCGCGCCCTGCGGCTAAAGGTAGACCATTGCCTGCTGGCAGCCCCCGGCACCAAACGAGAGGATATAAGGGAGATCGTTTCGCATCAACAGGCCTTGTCACAATGTGCCGGATACATCGCCAATATGCCCGGCGTAAAAGCAACTGCATTTCCCAACACCGCCAAGGCAGCCGAATTTGTCAAAACAGCCGGTGATGGCTATGCGGCCATTGCCAACCGTAGCTGTGCCGATATTTACGGCTTGGAGGTGTTAGAGGAAGCCATTCAGGATAATGGCAACAACTATACGCGCTTTATCTGCATTTCCAAAAAGCCCGAAATCTACCCCGGTGCAGACAAAACCTCTATCGTGCTAACGATCCCGCACAAGCCCGGCAGCCTTTCCCGTTTGCTTTCTCAAATTGATGCCTTGAACATCAACCTGACCAAGCTGGAATCCCGTCCGATTCCCGGGCAGGATTTCGAGTTTTTGTTCTATTTTGACTTGGAGTCTCCCATTGAATCCCCCGCCCTGCTACGTCTTTTGGGCGAGCTGGAAAGCAGCAGCGAAAAGTTCCGCTATCTGGGGACTTATCGCGAAATGCTTTGAGGTATCCACATGATTTCAGATACAAAAATCCGAGCAGGATTGATTGGCAAAAAGCTGGGACACAGCTTTTCACCCCGCATTCATGCGGCCTTTGCTGATTATCCTTATGACCTGATTGAGCTGCAAGAAGAGCAGCTGGGTAATTTTTTAAAAAGCTGTCCCTATGATGCCTTGAACGTCACGATCCCCTATAAAAAGGATGTGATGCCCTATCTTGCCGAAATTTCCCCTGAGGCGCAACGCATTGGGGCGGTCAACACCATTCTTCGCCGACCGGATGGAACGCTGATCGGTCACAACACCGACTATGCCGGCTTCAGCGACCTGGTGCGCGATTGCGGCGTTTCGTTAAAGGGCAAAAAGGTGTTGGTGTTGGGATCCGGCGGCGCATCGCGCACCGCTGTTACCGTTTCCACCGACCAGGGTGCAAGAGAGGTGGTTGTGATCTCGCGATCCGGCGAGAACAATTATAGCAACATCCATCTGCACGCAGATGCTGAAATTTTGGTCAATGCAACGCCGGTAGGAATGTATCCCCATAACGGGAACGCCCCCCTCGACTTGGAATCCCTTCCCCGTTTGGAAGCAGTTTTGGATATGATCTACAATCCTGCGCGCACCGCCCTGCTGCTGCAGGCCGAGCAAAAAGGAATTCCCCATCGCAATGGCCTTTTGATGCTGGTTTCACAGGCGCGACGGGCAATAGAATTGTTTCTGGACACAAAAATCGATGACCGTGATGTTAAAATCGTGACCGGCGCCATCGCTAAGGAGACGGAAAACATCATTTTGATCGGCATGCCGGGTTGTGGAAAATCCACGCTTGGAAAGCGCATTGCCCAACAATTGGGGCGCGAATTTGTGGATTGCGACGCAGAAATTATAAAGGCAGCCGGCGCCTCGATTCCCGAAATCTTTGCACAAGAGGGAGAAAGCGGATTCCGCGCGCGTGAAACTGCCGTCCTGGCGGAAATGACCAAAAAAAGCGGCGCCGTCATCGCCACCGGCGGAGGGGTTGTCACACAAGAACACAACTATCCCTTGATGCATCAAAACGGCAAGATCCTGTTTTTGGACATCGGGCCGGATCAGCTCCCCACCGAGGGGAGGCCTCTCTCCCAGAAAAAAAGCCCTGCCGTGCTGTACGCTGAGCGGCTTCCGCTTTACAAAAAAATGGCAGATGTGATCCTGCCGATCGGACGGGATATCGAAGAAAATACTGCAACTATTCTGGAGGCTCTCCTATGAAATTATTGATCATTAACGGCCCCAATCTAAATATGTTGGGGATCCGCGAGCCGGGTATTTACGGCGAGCAAAGCTTTTCTGCTCTTTGTCAAAGCATTGAAAACTGGGTGCGCGAGGCGGGAGCGGAATGCGAGCTGTACCAGTCTAATCACGAGGGCTGCATCGTAGATAAGATTCAGGCGGCCTATGGGGTTTTCGACGGCATTGTGATCAATCCCGGCGCCTATACTCACACCAGTGTGGCCATTCTGGATGCTCTTTCGGCCGTTCGGATCCCCACGGTGGAGGTTCACATTTCCAACATCATGGAACGTGAAGATTTCCGACATCACTCCTACGTTTCGCTCATTGCCAAAAAGACCTATATGGGGCTTGGCTTTGAAGGGTACAAGAAGGCCATCCGATACTTGACGCTGCACGAGGAGTAAAACAAAAAGGCGTTTACAAACAAAGATTTTTCAATTCACCTCGGGGAAACTCTACGCATTGTGGAGTTTCCCCTTTTTCTTTCTCTGCTTTGGGGGTTGAAATCAGAGCTTTTTGGAGGTATAATGAAAGCAAGTTCACCAAAGGAGAGCAGTATGGAGAAGCCTATTGAACAAATTTTCAGCGAACGCTTGCGCGCCAGACGCAAGGAATTACGACTCACCCAACGCGAGTTGGCACAGCGCATCTCATATTCCGAAAAATCCATCAGCAAGTGGGAAAGCGGAGGTGCCATCGCACCTGCTGCACTCCTGCCGCGGCTGGCGGATGCGTTGCAATGTAGCATTGAGGAGCTTTTGCGCACCGATGACGAACCAAACTACTTTTTGGGAATTGATGGCGGTGGCACAAAAACCGACTTTTTGCTATGCGACAAAAACGGCAAGCAGCTGGCCCTTGTCACTCTTGGTGCCTGCAACCCCAACGACGTGGGCTTTGAGACCACCAAGCAGGTTCTGCGCAACGGCATTCTGCAAGTATGCGGCTCGATCCCCTTGCGCAAGATTGCTGTTTTTGCGGGTCTTGCAGGTGGCATTACCGGACACTATCAAGGCTTGATCCACAGTTTTTTGGCACAGTTCCAATTTGCGCAGGTGAATAACGGCAGCGATGCCCAAAACGCCGTTGCCGTTGCCTTGGGTGAGCACGACGGCATTGTTGTAATTGCAGGTACGGGATCCATCGCCTTTACACAGCATCAAGGAGCCTTGCACCGTTTCGGTGGATTTGGCTATCTGTTGGAGGAGGGCGGTAGCGGATTCGCCATTGGGCGCGATGCCATCCGCGCGGCCCTGCACGCCGAGCAACATATGGGGGCACCGACAAAATTAGAGCAAACAGTTCGAAAAAAATGCAATACGGCCACCATTTTGGAGGCCATCGGCTCTCTTTATGAGGGCGGCAAGCGCGCTTTTGCTTCTTTTGCCCCGCTCGTCTTCGATGCTTATCACGAGGGAGACGCTGTGGCTCAATCGATATTGGAGTATAACGCCGCCAAAATCGCAGAGCTGGTCCTACACGCCAGTTACGAGCTTCCCCTTGACAGATCTCAAAAGGTTATGTTGGTGGGCGGTCTGACAGCCCACCGCGACATTCTCATCCCCCTCATTGAAAAACATCTCCCTTCTTCCTTCCAACACACCCTTTCGGTATCAGAAGCCCCCGTCGTACACGGAGCGCTTCGGTTGGCCGGTCTGAAGCAACTGACATAAAGGAGCATTGTTATGTTAAAAACCGAAATGCGCAACACGAAAACGACGCATATTGACCGTATGAGCACCGCTGAGATGATTGCCATTATGCAAGAAGAAAATAAAAACGCTGTCAACGCCATTGATGCCGAGCTCCCTGCCATTGAGGCAGCTGTAGATCAAATTTCTCAGCGCATGAAGCAAGGAGGCCGTCTGTTCTATGTCGGGTGCGGTACATCCGGCAGACTGGGAGTTGTGGATGCCGCCGAATGTCCCCCTACCTATGGTGTTCCCCACGGGACGGTGGTGGGGATCATTGCAGGTGGTGACGGCGCCATCCGCCGTGCAGTAGAAGGTGCAGAGGACAGCCGCGAGGCCGGATTCCGCGACATCGAAGCCCATCATTTGACTGCAAACGACAGCGTGGTCGGCATTTCCGTGGCAGGCGGCGCCGCCTATGTATTGGGCGCCTTTGATGCCGCGGCCAAGGCAGGCGCTCTGCGCATTGCCCTTTCTTCAAATGCAGGTTGCCCAATCGAAAAAGCGGCCAATGTGGCCATTCATCCAGACACGGGGGCGGAGGTCATTACCGGCTCTACTCGCATGAAAGCCGGCAGCGCTCACAAGATGATTTTGAATATGATTTCAACGGCGGTGATGGTAAAACAGGGTCACGTATACGAAAATATGATGATCAACCTACGCCCCTCCAACATCAAGCTAAGAGATCGTATGATCTGGATTTTATGTGAAATCACAGCTCTCCCCTACGATGCGGCGGAGTCGCTTTTAGAAAGAAACGAATTTCATCTGCGCCGTGCGCTGGAAGCTTTTGAATCGGAGGAGGAATCATGAAAGCTCTTGGACGGGCAGAAGCCCTGCAACGCCCCAAGCGCATCGTCAGCTGGTGGCTTCGTCAGCCTGATCTGAACTGGCCGAGTCAGGATGGTCTTGACAAAATCAAGCGGCGTGCTGAAGCGATCGCTGCCTCTGGCGCTACCACTGCTATGATCTTTGGCGCACATTTTCGTTGGGATTTCTTGCCCTATTTTACGCTTTTACACGATTACATCGCCACCGTTGCAGAGGAGCTTCACGAGCGAGGTATAGAGCTTTACGACCACCATTCGGTCAATCTTGTCCACCGCTATGACACCAACGAGGAAATGCGGCATGTCATGCTTCACAGCGGCCCCCACCTCCCACTTTCCCCTTCTCGCGAGGCGGCTGCCTCCTGGGAATACCGTGGAAAGCGCTTGAACGATTGGCGCATGATCGATGTTCGCACCCGGGATGTTCTTTACCTCCCCCAATATGCCGCAGAGGGCTTTTGCATCCGCAACCCTGATTTTGTAGACTCCTATAAGGAATACCTGCAGAAGCTGATCGCCGACACGGGCATTGATGGCATTTCTGCTGATGACCCTGTTCATTTTATGCACTATAATTCCTGTGCCTGCCCCCATTGCAGGGCGGAGCTGAAGCGACGCATCGGCATCGACCTGCCTCCTATTTCCGACCGCAACTTTTGGGGTAACTGGGAGAACCCTGCATGGCAGGCATGGATCGACCTGCGCTTTGATGCCGCCAAAGATTTTTTTACGGCCTTAAAGCCTGTATTTCCCAAAGATTTTCGAGTCACGACCTGTGGGCATAACAGCGCCGCCCCCGGCGGCAACGGTAAGGCCGCAGATGCGCGCATCTTTCTTGCCGGCGGCTGCAACTACACCAATCTGGAAATGAGCGGTAACACACCGCCCTATAAGCAGGATCCCGTCACGACAAACCAAAGTATTTCCGCCCGCATTATCAATGCCAACCATCATCAGGCTTGCGCCAGAGAACAGGGTGGCCGTTGTTTTTCCACGGGATTTGGCTTTACCGAGGAGACGGCTAACATTGTTTGGGCTGTCAATAAAATGATGGGAGCGGATTGTTGGTTTTCCACGCTCAAGGATCGGCTCGGGCTTCCCGATCATATTCTAAATACCCTGCCGGACGAGGCTGCTGTTGTCGGCAAAGCCTTTACCTTTGAGGCCGAGCATCCTGAGCTGTTTTCCGGCGAACAGGTGGGGCAGCTGGGCGTATATTTTTCGTATGAAACACGCAAGCACAGCTACTTTGGCAATCTGGAAAAAGGATATTATAAAGATTATGGCGCCACGCTGCAGATCCTATTTGAGCGCGGCATTTCTGCACATACGGTATTCGAATTTCCCGACAGCGCGCAGAATTATCCGGTCATTCTTCTGCCCAGTGCAGCCGTAATGACAAAGGCAGAAATTGCTGCAATGCACCGCTATCTGCAAAATGGCGGCAAGGTGATCGCCACCGGTCCCTCGGCGTTGCCGGAATGCCCAAGCAGCTACTCTCTGCCCCACGCCCCCACCATTACCAAGCCGGAGGACTTCTTTAGCTATATCGTGAACGGCGTAAAGCATCACGCGGCAGATTGGATCTGCAAGGACACCATCCCCATCACCGAAGATCCGGACACGTGGCAGACGCCTGCACAAGGACTTTTTTATCACCCGTGGCGTGTGAGCGAAGGCCGGATAACCGAATCGCTTTTGCAATACTGCGAGCGATTTTGCAAGCCCATGCCCATTCAAATCACGAAAAGCGAAGGTTATTTGATCTCTGTGTTTGAGAGCGATTACAACATCACCGTGCATCTGTTGGCCAAGGATTTTGAGACCGACATTGATCACCGTTTGGATGAAATGCGTTTTCACCGCAGCCGTGTCAATTACATCAACAAAGTGGAGCCTGCCAATGTCACTTCACATCTGACATTGACGGCAAACGCCCTCCCGGATGTGTTTCTCCCCTTTTCCGCGGACAGTGCGACTGTCAAAAAAAGCGAGAACGGGGTCGAAATTTCCTTGCCGAAAAAAAGCTCTTATGTCATTTTGCATTTCCGGAAATAAACAAAAAAGCGACGGCATAGCGTGATACTCCGTTAAGAGTATCACGCTATGCCGTCGCTTTTTTATTCACCGCAAAACACCCGCAGCTGGCCACGCAAAACCGAAGCATCTACCTCGGCATCGCTTAAAGAAATAACCTTTTTGTTGCTAACGTGCTTTAGGAGCATTGCGGTAGCCGTTTTCATTTGCTTTTTGCCGCCAATCACCATTGTGTCAACATCATAGCGCAAAATTTCCCGTATCTCGTCACAAAGGATCACGCCGCGGAAAAA
>JAFTSB010000025.1 GCA_017461945.1 Clostridia bacterium
TAGTAATTATTGCCCCACTGCCGAAAATTCGGCAAAGCCTCGCCCTTGGGGAGAGGTGGCGGCGGAGCCGACGGAGAGGGGGTATTTTCTGCCCTCTCACCCGCCTTCGCGGGAGCTCTCCCATAGGGAGAGCCTATGGCTCAAGCATTTTTATTCCACCACTCCAAGTGGTGGGTTATGTACCCTGAAGGCTACAACAAAAATCACCTGCGACCGCGGTCGCAGGTGATTTTTTATGGGCGCGGAGTGGCTTAAACCGTGAACTCTATGCGCTTGATAATATGATTTTGATACACCGTATCCAGCTCGGTGAAGTAGCCGCTCCAGCCCCATACGCGCACGATCAGATTGGGATATTTTTCGGGGTGCGCTTGGGCATCCAGCAGCCGATCGCGGTTAATGGCATTGATCTGGATCTGATGACCCCCAAGGTCAATATAGGTTTTGATCAGTTGTGCCACCTTGCGCTCACCCTCGTCATTGCGGAACACGGTATCGTGCACCTCAATGGTAAAGGGGCCACCATTGCAGATCTTGCGAAGATCAAACTTGGTAAAGGATTGTATGTTGGAAAGAGGGCCCTTGATTCTCGCGTCGGGCGAGGGAGAATAACTGGAAGCAAAGGGGGTTCCGGCGCGGCGACCGTCGGCAGTGGCACCGGTCTTGGCAGCACGGGTGATATATGCCATAGCGCTGCCCGTGCCGGCGCGATATACACCGCCGAGCTTGTTGGGCTTGCCGTTGAGATAGGAGGAAAAGCACTCCATCACATAGCAGCCAAGTGCATCGGCGCGATCATCGTTATTGCCCATTTTGGGGCAGGTCAACAGCTGCTTTTGCAATGCCTCAAAGCCCACAAAATCCGCTTCCAACGCAGCGAGCAGTTCCTCTTTGGTGCAAAGATTTTGCACAAAAACTGCTTCACGTATAGCAGAAAGCGCGTCAGCAGCGGTAGAAATGCCAGCGCCGTGAAAGCCGTAATTGTTGTATTTGGCACCGCCAAACGATACATCTCTCCCTCGTTCGATACAGGGGAGGATAAAGGAGGAGATCAGCGGCACAGGAATGGGGAGATGGGGCTGATCGCACTCGGCCATCAGCGCATCACACTCCTGCTCGATCCCCTTACGGGTTGCCTGCAGCAGTTCATCAAAGCAGGCGGCACCAAGCAAATGCTCGCGCGTGACCTGTTCCACGATCTTGGGGAAATTCATCACCTTGATATTGGGCACATCGGCTCCGTTACCGGTGGGGATGAACTCCCAGCAGGCTGCCATAGCATAGTCACGGGCATCCTCTGGCTCGTAGCCAAGTGAGGTCAGAAACGGAATGGCAATGTCATCGTTGCTGTATTGGGGAAAACCAAGACCCTGCTTGGTCAACCGCGTCCCTCGCTCATAAAGAGCGAGCGGTGTGCTTTTGTTCACGCGCAGGTTGATCTTGGGATCGATGAGAGCCAGCTCCTCACAGGCCTGCAAACACAGCTCAGAAAGGGGGCCAAACACCTCGTTTCCTGCCCGATCGCAGCCTCCCAGCACCATGCTTTGGCCATTGTCGCCCTTTTGAATACCGATATAGAGGTCGCTGTCAAAATTCATCGCAATGAAAAACAGCTCGGTCAGCTCCAGCAGCTCTTCTTCGGTGGCGCCGGCCGTCAAAGAGGACTCATAATAAGGCTTCATATATACATCAAAGCGGCCAAGCGGCAAATGCACGTGGCGATTCAAACGCAAAATGTAGGAAAGAAAGCGCAACACCACCAGCGCCTCGTAATAATCCCGGGCACCATAGCGCGGCACGCGCTCCAGCGCGATAGCAAGGCGGGTATTCCCCTGCTCTGCAGCGGCGGTGCGGTACATATCGATCAGCGCAAAGCAGGCAGCATAGCAGCCCTCGACAGCATCATAAAAGGCAAGGGCCGTTTCATCTGCATCTTGGCGGCGTTCTGCAATCTCCTGCATGATACCGCAAAGACCCTTGGCCAGCACCCCTGCGTAATCGATCACGGCATTGCCAAAGCGCCCTTTGGAAACAGCACCGGTGCAATAGCGGTTAAAGCCGAACAGATCCTCGCCGTGAAAGATGGCCTCTCGCTCGCAAGAGGCGGCATAGGCAAACCGCGCTACCGCTCCTTCTTGGGTATGGCGATCCCATCGCTGTTCCACCTCCACAGGGTCAAAGGGCGCTTCGTGACGGCGGGCACGATAAGCGCGGTCGTTCAGCAGCGCAAGCTGTCGCTTGATACGGTCAGTCATGGTATGATACCTCACATTTTCTTGGCACGTATGCCGTATTTTTCAAAAATTTCTGTATGAAGCTCTACAGGTCTATCCTCGTCAAAGCCGGGAGAAAAGGGACGCAGCAGCCCCGCGTATTTACTGCCCGCCATCCGATTATAGGGGAGCAGCTCTACATAACTCACACCCTGCGCGCGAACAAAAGCGGCAATGGCCGACAGATTTTCCACGGTATCGGTCACGCCCGGTATCAACGGGATGCGGGTGACAAAGGGCTTGCCCGATGCCGCCAATGTGCGATAGTTCTGTAAAATTTTGGCGTTATCTGCGCGGCAAAACTGCCGATGCAGGGTGGGCGACATCAGCTTCAGATCGTAGAGCATATAGTCACAATGCTCCAACGCCTTGGTAAAGATCTCGCCTTCGGCATAGCCGCAGGTCTGGATCGCCGTATGTATCCTACCCTGCAGCGCCGCAAGGCAGGCAAGCAAAAAATCGGATTGCAGCAAGGGCTCGCCGCCCGAAAAGGTCACACCGCCACCGTTCATGCGAAGAATAGCGGCGTTGTCCAAAATGCGGTCGCACAGCTCGCCCACCTCCAGATCCTCGCCACACCGTCGCACCAGCGAACGGGGGCAGGCCTCGACCGAGGCGGCAGTCAGCCGTTTGGTACCGTCAGCCGTTATCTCGGCCTCTTGCAAGCAACGGCCGCATCCAAGGCAACCGTTGGGGCTGCGCGCGTATTCTACTCCCATTTGTTGACTTTCGGGATTGTGACACCAGCTGCAACGCAGAGGGCAACCTTTCAGGAACACCGTCATGCGGATACCCGGGCCGTCAAAGGTCGCGAACTCCTCGATAGAAAAGATTCTCCCCTTCATAGCGCCCTCCTTTTTTCTTTCTGATTTCATTGTATCGAAAAGCCCTTGACATTACAAGAACAATATTATAAAATTATAGACAAAAGTTATCTTTTGGAGGGGGGAATATGTTCTCACACCAGTTTGTCAATTCGATTGGGAATGATTTGTATAACGGATATTGGTATCGGGATGCTTGCTGGAAGCTCCATTTTCACCGCAGTTATGAGTTCGTATGGGTGATGTCGGGCACATTACAAGCCACTGTAGCGGACAAAGTTTATCTTTTGCACGCAGGCGATGCTCTGTTTATCCTGCCCTATCAGCTCCATTCCTACACCACCTTGGAAAGTTGTGAATTCTTTGTGGCGGTCTTCGCTGCCGGCCATATCGGCAAATTTGTCTCCACCACGTCGGGAAAGGAACCAGCGGAGGCTCATTTCCGCCTTTCCACGGCCCTTCAGGGCTATCTGCGGGCTACCATGGCGCTTCGGCCCGTAGCCCCCGATCACAAAAGCGTTCGCCAGCCCGATCCTCCGCTTTTTGCGTTAAAAGCTTGTCTTTACGCCGTGTGCTCTGAATTTAACGCCGTTGCCCTTTGGCAGAAAAAGGAGCAGAACAATGCTCTGATCTTTCGGATCATCGCCTATGTAGAGCAAAATTACGCCGAGGACATTACGTTATATACTTTAGCAGACGCTCTCTCTTACGAATATCATTACCTTTCCCGCGTGCTGCGTGAAAACCTGCATATTCGCTTTCGCACTCTGGTTAACCAGTACCGTTGCGAACGCGCCAAGGAGCTGATCACCGAGACCGACCTCTCCCTATCCGAGATCGCCATGAACTGCGGTTTTCAAAGTATCCGCTCCTTCAATCGCGCCTTTTTAGAGATCGCCGGTGCCACGCCAACCGCTCTGCGCGGCGGAAAGCAATAAAAAAAGAGCCCTTGGGCTCTTTTTTTATTGCAGGATACGTGCGGTGATATCGGCAGGGCTGCTGACGATCACCTTGGCACCGCTCTCGCGCAGAGTCTGGACCGATCGAAAGCCCCAATCAACAAAAATTCCATCCACGTGTGCGTTTTTTGCGGTCTCGACATCCACATCCGAGTCGCCGATATACACGGTCTCGTCCGCACCGTAGCCCAGCACTCGCATGGCCTCAAAAACGCTGTCGGGAGCAGGCTTTTTCTGCACGCCCTCGCGGTCACCAACGGCCATATCAAACAGCCCCGGAAAGTATTGCTTGGCCAGTGCCTTAACAGCAAAATCCGGCTTATTGGAGACCACCGCGGTGCGCACGCCTGCGGCGCGCAACGCGCGCAGCATTTCGGGCACCCCTGCATAGGGCTTGGTAGCGTGGGCGTTGTGCTGCCCATAATAGGTCTTAAAGTCGGCCAAAACCGCTTGGATCTTTTGCGAATCCGTGCCCGTGGGCACAGCATTTTCGATCAATTTCAGCGCACCGTTCCCCACAAAGCCGCGCACCGCTTCGGTGCTGTGTGTGGGGTAGCCATGCAGGACCATGACCGCATTGGTGGCATCGGCCAGATCCTGCAAGGTATCCAGCACGGTGCCGTCCATATCAAATAAAGCCAGCTTATAGCTCATGCTTGCAAATCTCCTCTCTCCAGCCCTTCGATCACGTCGCCGATCAGCCCATCCTTGCAATGGCACAAGGTGTAATGGCAGATCTCCTTGACCCGTGGAATGGCGTTCTCGGGGCAAATGGCAATATCGGCGGCCTGCAGCATTTCGATATCATTTTCAAAATCACCGCAAGCAATGAGGATGCGGTCACCGCCACATACACGGCGCAGCTTTTCCAGTCCCCGTGCCTTGTTGCAGGTGGGAGGCTGCAGCTCCAGAATGTGCGTGCCGGAGGCTGTGATACCAAGACGTTGACCGAAGTGATCCATCACCGCCAAACGAAGCTCCTGCAGCCGATCGGGCTCGCCGCGAAAAACGATCTTGTACCAATCGTTCATCGGAAAAGATTCGATCGGACCTTTTTTGACCACACCAACATCGTAGCGTGGCAGATCCCGTCCGATCATGCCGGTATCGGTCTCGACCAACAGACTATCGGGGGTGCTGACGCGAAAGCCAAGATCGGGAAAGTGCTGCTTGAAAAAGGGGACAAGCTCGCGCACGTCACCCTCGTTCATCCACTCCTCTTCCAGCGCTTGGTTGCTTGTAAAATCGTAAAGATAGCCGCCGTTGCTCATGACAGCAGGTGCGTTGATCAGCTTTTCGGGGCGGCAGCCGATGGCGTTGCGGATGTTCAGATTCACGCGGCCGGTGGCCAACGTGAACAGTCCTCCCCACGCCTTAAAGCGCTCTACCGCAGCAAGATTCCGTTCAACAAATTTGCCGTCGGGCCCAAAAAAGGTGCCGTCCAGATCGGTGGCGATCATATAACGGGAAAAATCGGTCATGTATAGTCCTTTCTCAAAATCTCAAGCACGTGATTGAAATTTTGTGGCAAGGGCGCCTGAAAATGCATTTCCTGCCCCGTGCGCGGATGGATCAGCCGCAGCTCGGCAGCGTGTAGAAACTGCCCTGCAAACAAGGTCTTGTGCAAGGATTGAAAGCGTGTGCCGTCTCCCCCATAAACCGGGTCGCCCAGCAGCGGATGCCCCAGAGAGGAAAGATGTACGCGGATCTGGTGAGTTCTGCCGGTCTCCAGCCGACATTCCACATGGGTGAACTGTCCAAAGCGCTCCAGCACCGTGTAATGGGTGATGGCCTCGCGTCCTTCTCCCACACGGCAAATGGCCATGCGCTTGCGATCTACGGGGTGACGATTGATGGGCTTGTTGACCGTTCCACGATCCTCTTTGAAATTCCCCAAGGCAATGGCGTGATACACACGGCTGACGGTATGGGTTTTCAGCTGCTCGGCAAGGGCGTTGTGGGCAAAATCGCTTTTGGCCACCACCAAAAGGCCGGAGGTATCCTTATCAATGCGATGCACAATGCCGGGGCGCGCTACACCGCCCACGCCGGAGAGCGAATCTCCACAATGATACAGGAGCGCGTTGACCAGGGTACCCGTGGGATTCCCTGCGGCAGGATGCACCACCATGCCTTGGGGCTTATTCACCACCACGATATTCCCATCCTCATACACGATGTCCAGCGGAATATCCTCGGGCTGCGCCTCGGCCGGGGTGGGATCGGCGATCTCCACCGTGATCTGTTCGCCGCCCCGCAGGCGATAGTTTTTGGCGGTCTCGCCGCCGGCAACGGTAACCGCCCCTTCCTCCAGAAGCCGTTCTACAGCAGAGCGGGTCACATCCAGATGATCCGAGAGATATTTGTCAAGGCGAAGGCCCTTATCCTGGACGGTAGCAGTCAGCGAAAAGCGTTCAGCCATTGTCGTCACCTTTACGGTCGGCAGACTCCTGCCCGGGGACAGAAGACACGTTTTGTTGGATATTTCCTTGACCGTTCTTTTGTTTTTTGATTTCCTGCACCAGCTCCAAAATCAGCTCCAGCATAAAAAGACCGGCGCCCACGCAAACGGCGGCATCGGCAATATTGAATACCCAAACCCAGAAATCAAAAGCACAAAAATCAATAAAATCCACCACAAACCCCAGATGGATGCGGTCGATCATATTGCCAATACCGCCGCCGATGATCATGGCCAGCGATACGCGGCCAAGCGTGCTTTTGACATAACGAAACAGGTAAAAGGCCACCAATCCGATACCCACCACCGATAGGACCATAAAGACCCAGCGATGCTCGGATAGCAGGCCAAAGGCCATGCCGCGATTTTCAACATAGGTAAAGTGCAGCACATCGGGGATCAGTATAACCTCTCCCTCATACATAAAATTCAGCACCAGGATCTTGCTGACCTGATCCAACACGATCACGCCAACGATGATGGCACCGATCACGATCATCCACATGGATGCTCCTTTCTTCAAAGGCGAAAGCGCCTATGATAAATGCCGCAAGCGCCGCCCTTGGGCAGGTGCTTGCGGCACAGTAATTTACTTTTTCAGCAGATCCAGCACGGACTTGCAGCGGGGGCACAGACACCCTTCCTCACCGTCGTGAACGGCCTTGGTGCTGAAGTTCCAGCAGCGATCGCACTTTTCACCCTCGGCGGGTTCCACCACAACGCCAAAGGGAGCATCCTCCTCCAGCACGGTGCCGGCAGGGGCAGCCTCCTTCATCAGCTCTACCTGAGAGACGATGAACAGCGTAGGCAACTCAGCTGCAAAGGACTGCAGCAGGCTGTAGGCAGGATCGTTGGGGGCACAGACGGTGACCTTGGCATCCAGAGACTTGCCGATGCGCTTTTCGGCGCGGGCCAGCTCCAAAGCCTTCATCACATGCTCACGCAGAGCAAACAGCTCGTTGTAGTGAGCGGTGATCTGGGGGAAGGTCAGGCTCTCGTCAAAGGCAGGCAGGCTGTTGAGGAAGACGCTTTCCTTCACGTCCCCTTCCTTCTTGGGCAGCACCTGCCAGATCTCCTCGGCGGTAAAGGCAAGGAGGGGTGCCATCAGACGGGTCATAGAGCTGATGATATAGTACATGGCGGTCTGTGCGGCGCGGCGAGCCTTGGAATCGGACGCCTCGGCGTACATACGGTCCTTGGTAATATCAATGTAGAGCTTGGAAAGCTCGGTGGTGCAGAAATCGCACAGATCGTGATAAATGGTGTGGAACTCATAGGCGTCGTAAGCGGCGCGAGCCTTTTTAACAAGCTCGTTCATAGAAGCCACGATCCACGCATCAATGCCGGTCAGCTCGCTCATGGGCAGTGCATCCTTGTTGGGGTCGAAATCATACAGATCGGCCAACAGGAAGCGAGAGGTGTTACGGATCTTGCGATAGGCATCGGAAAGCTGCTTGAAGATCGCCTCGGAGGCACGGACATCCACGTGATAGTCGCTGGAGGCAACCCACAGACGCACCAGATCGGCACCGTACTTCTTGATCATATCCAGAGGATCCACACCGTTGCCAAGGGACTTGTGCATCGCCTTACCCTCGCCATCTACCACCCAACCGTGGGTCAAAACAGCCTTAAAGGGAGCCTGCGCCTTGCCGGTGGAGCCAACGGCGGTCAGCAAGGAGGACTGGAACCAACCGCGATACTGGTCAGCGCCCTCCAGATATACGTCAGCGGGCCACTGCTCATCGCTCAGCACGCTGAAATGGGTAGAGCCGGAGTCAAACCAACCGTCAAGCGTGTTCTGCTCCTTAGAGAAATGCGCCTTGCCGCACTTGGGGCACACATAGCCTGCAGGCAGCAGATCGGCAGCCTCCAGATCGAACCAAGCGTTGGAGCCCTTTTCACCAAAGATGGCAGAAACGCTGTCAATGGTCTTTTCGTCACAGATGACCTCGCCGCAATCCTCACAGTAGAACACGGGAATGGGCAGGCCCCACTTGCGCTGACGGGAAATGCACCAGTCGGCACGCTCGCGGATCATCTGCACCATACGCTCGCCGCCCCAAGCAGGCAGCCACTGTACGTTGTCACAGGACTTGACGGCATCCTCCTTGAAGGCATCTACCGAGCAGAACCACTGAGGGGTTGCACGGAAGATGATGGGAGACTTGCAGCGCCAGCAGTGAGGATATTCGTGCGAGATCTCCTCGCTGGCAAACAGCGCACCGGTCTCCTTCATATCGGCCAGAATGGCCTCGTTGGACTGGTCATAGCGCATACCGGCGAACTTGCCGGCATCCTTGGTCTGATAGCCGCGGTCATCCACGGGAACGATGATCTCCATATGATAGCGGCGGCAGGTCTGATAGTCATCTGCACCAAAGCCGGGAGCGGTATGCACGCAGCCGGTACCGCTATCCATGGTAACGTAATCGGCATTGACAATGAGAGACTCGCGGTCAATGAAGGGATGCTGTGCGGTCATATACTCAAAATCACAGCCCTTAAAGGTGGCAAGCACCTCATACTCGGTGCGACCGCCGGCCTGCATGGTCTTTTCCAGCAGGGCGTTGGCCACGATGTAGCACTCGTCGCCGGCCTTGGCCACTACGTAATCCTCAACAGGGTTAAGGGCAATGGCAAGGTTGCCGGGCAGCGTCCAGGTGGTGGTCGTCCAAATAACGAAATAGGTCTTGGAAAGATCGCAAACGCCGGCCAGCTTGCCCTTGTCGTCCTTAACGGCAAACTTCACATAAATGGAGGTGCAGGAATCGGTCTGATATTCGATCTCTGCCTCGGCCAAAGCGGTCTCGTCCTTGGGGCACCAGTACACGGGCTTCATACCCTTGTAGATATAGCCACGGCGGTACATTTCGCCAAAGACCTTGACCTCACGCGCTTCAAATGCGGGGGCCATGGTGGCATAAGGATGCTCCCAATCGGCGGTGATGCCAAGACGCTTAAACTGCTCGCGCTGGGTGTCGATAAACTTCTGGGCAAAGCCGTGGCAGGCAGAGCGGAAGTCGGACACCGACATCTTTTTGTGATCCAGCTTGTTCTGCTTGATGATGGCAGACTCAATGGGCATACCGTGGTTATCCCAGCCGGGGATAAAGGGCACGCAATAGCCGCTCATCTGACGGGACTTGTTGATAAAATCCTTCAGGATCTTATTCAAGGCATGACCCATATGGATGTTGCCATTGGAAAAGGGAGGGCCATCGTGCAAAACGAAGGTGGGCTTGCCTGCGGCGTTCTTTTGCATAGAGCCGTACAGATCCATGCTGTTCCAGTACTCCAGCATCTGCGGCTCGCGCTTGGGCAGCTCGGCACGCATAGCAAACGTGGTATTGGGCAGGTTAAGTGATGCGCTGTAATCTTTCGCCATTGTTTTTCAAAGCTCCTCTATGTTGAGTAAAATTTAAACGATGTTAGATATATTTGTCGGCCAACAGCCGGTATCTTCCTTTTTTGGTCTTATCGGAAAGTGCGCGGATGATGAATTTGCCGCAACCGCGGATCACGATCACGCTTCCCTCTCCCACGGTGCGATCGGTTCGCTCCTCGGGGGTGTAATCGATCTCCACACGTCCCTCTCGGAACAGGGCCTGCGCCCGCTCGCGGGATTGGTTTGCCAAGGCCGCCACCACCGCATCCGCACGGGGAGAAGCCACGGTATCGCTGATTTTTTCAAAACGTCTGCCGCCGTCAAAATCGGCAGGTAACACAGCTTGCGATAGCTTGACCGCATCGTTGGCCACACGGGTCAGATGCTCGCAAAAGAAATCGGCCAGTACACGGTCGCAGATCAGTATACACCGATCGGGTGCCACGGCACAAAGGTCGCCGATGCGATCCCGCTCGACACCAAGGTGCAGCAGTGCCCCCAGGAAATCCCGATGGGTCAGTGCGCGGTAGCCGCTGCCCCGAATTTCCAAAGCGATCAGGCAATCGGCAAGCGATTCCTGCAGGCATTCTGCACGCAAAGCCTCGTCCAGCTCGGCCAGATAGGGTGGCAAAAATACCATTCTGCACCGCTCGGCCGCGGTGTATCCGCCACAAAAGCACCATTCATCACGGGCAAAGGCGAGATGGTGCGAGAGTGCCATCTGTTCGGCCGGTGTCAGAAAGGCGGTGTAGGTGATCTCGCCCCTGCGGGCGCGCTCCAGCAGCTCAGCAGCGTGAGCCGCCAGTATCGGATCCAGCTCCGCCATGGCTTACACCATCACACCGAACACGGTGCCCACCATCATAAGGATCAGATATGCCACGAAAAAGGATACATCCAAGGGCACGTTCTGAAACCATCCCAGCTTGTCGAAAAGTGCGCGGATGGGCGCCACCAAGGGCTCGGTCACCATAGCAGTAAACAGTAAAATGGGGTTATCCTCTTTGATTGGGAACCAGGAAAGCACCGCACGAACAAGCATGCAGATCTCCAAAGCCACAAGCAGCGCCTGCGCCGTACCCACAAGCAGGGTCACAAACAAATTCATGCGATTATCTCCTTTCCGTGGGAAATCCCTTGGGGGTCAGAGCGCCGATCAGATGCGATCGTCCTCGTCATCCTCTTCCTCGTCGGATACCTCACCGGAACGGGGAGAGAGCACCAGAGTGGTCTTGGTTACGCGGCGCAGCTCGCCGCCCAGCACCTGCAGAGCGCCCAGCAGGAAATCGATCAGTCGCAGAGCAGAGGCGCGCTCCAGCTCCTCAATGTTCATCACAACGGTAAAGCCGTCCACCAGATAGTCCACAATGGAGGGACCATCCTGATAGCCGTGAGGCTTGACGACCTTGAGAGAATTGGAGCCACCGGCCGCAGCAGGCTTCTTGGGGGCGGCAGGAGCTGCCTCCTCCTCAAACTCGCCTACCACGCCTTCGTCCTCGTCCTCGCCGCGGTAGAAGCCGTTATCGTAGCCGTCGTCGTATGCATCGTATTCTCTGTTCTTTTTACCAAAAAAAGGTGTTTTCATAGTGGTGTTTCCTTTCGTCGTCTTTTATGTGTATTTATGTTATTTATTTTCGTCGTCATGGCGAAATAGCGATCGCCCTACCCGTACCATGTGGGCACCGGCCTGAATAGCAGGCGCAAAGCTTTCTGACATGCCCATGGAAAACAAGGGCTTGCCGGCAAGGCCAAGGCTTTGCCAGATATCCTCACCGATATGGCGCACACCGGCAAAATAGGTGCGATAGGCCTCCTCGCTCTCAAAGCGTGGGCCCATGGTCATAAAGCCGCACAGCCGCACCCCCGACAGGGTCAAAAGCTCTCGGCAAAGGGAGCCGGCCTCCTCGGGCAGAACACCGCTTTTGGCCTCCTCACGGGCGCCGTTGATCTCCACCAGAATATCCATCACACGCCCGGCATTAGTGGCGCGCTTATGGATCTCGGTGGCAAGCTTCAACGAATCCACCGAGTGGATCATCGCCACCTTGTCAATGATATATTTGACCTTGTTGGTCTGCAGGGAGCCAATGAAATGCACCTGCACGTTCCGCTCCTGCAGCAGCGGCCAATGCTCCAACAGCTGCTGGACCCGATTTTCGCCAACGCAGGTCACGCCTGCCTCCAGCAACGCGGTGATCTCCTCCGGCGAGCCGTATTTCACGGCAGCCAGCATCCGCGTCTGGCCCTCCCTCCCCACAGAGCGTTCGGCCACATCCATATGCTGTCGGACAAGCTGCAGATTTTTCTCGATATACGTAAGCTCACTCATTTGCGAAGGACCTTCCCTTCATAGATACTGCGGGAGGACAGCACAATGCTCTCACCCTCTTGCAGATATCCTTCACCACCGTCCGCAGCCACAATGCAGCTGCCGCCCGTGCGGCAAAGGACGCGCAAACGGCGCTTTTCAGCAACACCGTTCTTCACAACGTAAACCACCTCGCCCTCGGGCTCGGTATAAACGGCAGAGACCGGCACCGAAATGCCCTTGACCGTCTCGCGCTCAATGGTCACGGATTGATGACGGGTCAGGTCCATGCCATAGGGCATACGGCCTGCACCCAAAATCAGCAGGGCATTCCCCGCTGCACCCGATGCTACACGGGTCAGAGTCATGGTGGCCGTGCATCCCTTTTCCATATGCACCCGATAGGTGGCGCCCACGGTATAGCGCGCCGCCACATCCGTGGAAACGGGCACTGCCAGATAAAAAGCATCGGTACTGATCAGCTTACCCACGGTATCGTTAGAGGGTAGCTTGGCATCCAGCAAAAGCATCAAGCTCTCGGGGGTCAGCGCATCCACAGCAGACAGGCCAAACAAAGCCTCATAGCCATCGGTTTCGTGACAAAAGCAACCGACCTCATCGGCAACAAGCACCTGTGGGGCATCCACATAGCGCACCAGATCTGCCGCCTGAAGGCGAAGTGCATCGATACGGGCCCGTACCGCCACCTCATCCCCCGTCAATACGCTGCGGCTTTCCAACACGGCGGCCAGAGATTGAGCGTTGCTAAGACCGCTGCTCCAATCATCGGTGCCGATGGCCTGCATCATAGCGCCATAGGCGTTGGTGTAAGTCTCCTGCCACGGAATGACATCGCGCTCCAAAGCGCGCTCCAAGCGCGCAATCTCGGCATAAATGGCGGCCGCCTCCACACGCTTATCGGTACCGGTATCGTCTACGTACACTTGCACAAGGGGCGCACCCGCCTGTACGCGCGTGCCATCGGCCTCCAAATAGTCCACGGGGCCGTTATTGGTGCTATGTAGCACCGCCTCATCGCGAAAAACGTAAGCATCCAGGGCGTCGGTATAGGTAAAGGCCGTCTGCCCCGCTTTTTCCAGACCAACGGCCTCGGCATTCCGGCGCCCTTCGTTGATCAGAATAAAGGACAAAAGAGCCAACAGCAAGAGGATGCAGATGACCTGAAGAAAATGGGAGGCGTTTCCCTGCGCCGCCTGCTTTTTCATACTGCTCCCCTCCTTGCCCGTCGCGCACACCATATGGGGGCGCGATTTAATTTGTAATGATAGATTATTATATCATATTCTTTTGGCTTGCGAGCAATTCCAACGACATATTTACAATTTCTTCACTTTTTCGCCCCTGTTTTCCGTCATCCGCCGCGATCCAACAAACATAATTCTTGGCGGTAAACCAGGTCATTTGCCGTTTGGCATACCGTCTGGTGACGGTTTTGAGCTGCTCGACGGCCTCCTCCAAGCTGCAAATTCCCTGCAGATAGGGTAGCAGCTCCTTGTATCCGATGGCCGCAGCAGCGGTGCGAGAGCGTTCAAATACGCCGCGCTCCATCAGGCGGCGCGTCTCGTCGATCAAGCCCTCGGCCAGCATGATATCCACGCGCTGATCAATGCGCTGATACAGAATCTCCCGGTTGGTGTAGCGCAGTCCCAGCACCGTGGCATCGTAGCGAGAAGGGGCTTCATTAGAGCGCCGATCCCACTCGGATTTCGGTATGCCGGTGGCGCGATAGATCTCCAAGGCACGGATCACGCGGCGCAGATTGTTGGGATGGGTGGCGGCGGCACTGACAGGGTCCACCAGTTGCAGCTGCCCGTGTATGTATTCTGCGCCCCGTTCCTCGGCCAACTGCTGCAGCTCGGCACGCACAGCGGGATCGGCGCCGGGAGTTTCGGGTTCTCCGCCCCGCAAAAAGGCATCCAGATACAATCCCGTACCACCGCACAAAATCGGCAGTTTCCCGCGCGAAAGAATATCCTCTACGGTCTCGTTGGCGGCGCTGACCCAATCCATGACCGAATACTCCCGCTCGGGCTCGGCAATGTCAATGAGATGATGGGGCACCCGAGTCCTCTCCTCTGCCGTGGGCTTTGCCGTGCCAATATCCATACCACGATAGATCTGCATGGAATCGCAGGAGACGATCTCGCCTCCAAGGCGAAGCGCCAGCTCCAGAGCCAAGGCGCTTTTTCCGCCTGCGGTGGGGCCCACAACGGAGAGCAACCGCGGCTTGCTATACTGTTCCATTCCCTGACTCCTTTCCTAAAATGACAGGGCGCTCGCCCGCTTTGGGCGAGCGCTTTTTTATATCATGACACCAAAATGTTAAAAAAACGCAGACACGTTGTCATATTTTCGATCATCAGATAGGCTTTGACCGGGCTGTTATCCGAAAAGATCAGCCAGATCACCAGCACGATCACCACGACCATAATGACAAATTTTGTCAGTTTGCCAAGCAGCTTGACCGCCAGATAAATGGCCAGTACCGCAATCAGCAGCGCCAGCGCCGCGTGGGCAATATCGGTAAACAATTCTACGGGCACGGTGAACCTCCTTTTGCGGTTTTGTGTCAGTATCGCCCCTAGCGGAGCGGTTTATTCAATGATTTTTCTGTGTGCGGCAAAGCGCGCACGCACTCATTTCAAGCGCAGGCGCAACGACACCGCGACTCATCGAAAGAATGTTTCGCCAGACGAGGCGCACCGAGAAGCACAGCGCGACGGCGTAGTGACCTACGCCGAGCCGAGCATCGCAGGCGCAACGACACCGCGGCTCATCGAAAGAATTTTTCGCCAGACGAGGCGCACCGAGAAGCGCAGCGCGACGGCGTAGTGACCTACGCCGAGCCGAGCATCGCAGGCGCAACGAAGTATGGCGGAAAATTATTCGATGAGCATGGCGTCGCCAAAAGAGAAAAAGCGATACTTTTCTTCGACCGCTGTTTTATAAGCCTCCAGCATCTTGTCTCGATTGTAAAAGGCCGATACCAGCATCAGCAATGTGCTTTCGGGCAGGTGGAAATTGGTAATCAACGCGTCCACCGCTTTAAAGCGATAGCCCGGGTAAATAAAAATACCCGTGTCACCCGTGACGGCATGAACAATGCCCTGCTCATCGGTGACGCTTTCCAGGGTGCGACAGGAGGTGGTTCCCACGGCCACAATGCGGCCGCCCGCAGCGCGACGGCTGTTGATCAGTGCGGCGCTTTCTTCCGAAACCGAAATAAACTCGGTGTGCATCACATGCTCGTCCACCCGATTCGCCTTGACAGGGCGGAAAGTGCCAAGCCCCACGTGCAGCATAACAGGCGCGATGGCCACGCCCTTTGCCTTGACGCGCTCCAGCAGTTCGGGCGTGAAGTGCAGACCTGCAGTGGGCGCGGCAGCCGAGCCCTCCTCTCTGGCATAGACGGTCTGATAACGGTCATTATCCTGCAGCTGCGCCGTGATGTAAGGGGGCAACGGCATCATACCAATGCGATGCAGAATGTCATAAATATTGGCATACGTATTGCGATCGTAGTCAAACTTGACGTATCGGTTTCCCTCCTCCACGATATCGGTGACCGTGGCGGTCAGCATACCGTCGCCAAAGACCAGGCGCATTCCAACGCGGGCGCGCTTGCCGGGCTTGACCAGCGTTTCCCACAGATCCAGTTGGCGCTGACGCAGCAGCAGCAGCTCGATGGTTGCATCGGGTCTGCCCTCCACATAGCCATAGAGTCTGGCCGGGATCACCTTGGAATCGTTGACGACCAGCACATCTCCCTCGCGCAAATGATCCACAATGTCATAAAAGTGCTTGTGCTCCAAGGAGCCGCTTTGTCGATCCAGCACCATCAGCCGCGAGGCGTCGCGGGGCTCGACGGGGTGTTGGGCGATCCGCTCCTCGGGCAGGTCGTAGTAAAAATCAGAGGTCTGCAGATCGGTGGCGATCCGTTCGTTGCGAATGGGAGTTGACATAGATTTCCTTTCTGACATCCGCTGAAACTTTGCAAAAACGGTTGACAAGTGCCAGCGGATGTGTTAAGATAATTGTGACATAAAAAGTCGGAAAAACATAATATCATGATAGAGGCGCACATTGTGACCTCATCGGGGTAAGGTCGCCGCGACCGTTCGAGCCCCCATGGGAGCGCAACGTGCCGAAGCGGATACACGCGGAGGGTATTTTGCTGGTTCACACGGTTCAAAGCTGTGGAACTGTCGTCAGTATTGATGGAGAGCTATCTGTATGTTGCCAAGCGGCCCCACGGTGTCTGCTTATATTATAGTACAACTACGGCTGGTTTTCAACCGGTTTTTTTATTTTCCCCAGAAATCTCATACTCGTCCTGAAAGGAAGTTGTACCATGAGCAAGCTGAAAAACAGTATTTTTGAAGGAGCGGCCACCGCTCTGATCACACCTTTTGAAAACGGCAAGATCGATTACACCCGGCTGCGCGCGCTGATCGAAAGTCAGATCGCCGGGGGCATTGATGCCCTTGTCATTGCCGGCACTACCGGTGAAGCTGCCACACTTGACCACGAGGAGCATTGTGAGCTGCTGAAGCGATCGGTGGAGATGGTTGCAGGGCGTGTACCCGTCATTGCAGGCACCGGCTCCAATGACACCGCCTATGGCATTGAGCTTTCCAAATATGCCTGCGAGGTGGGGTGCGATGCCCTGCTGTTGGTCACCCCCTATTACAACAAGGCCACCCCCAAGGGTCTGATCCAAAGCTTTTTGGCCACGGCCGAGGCCACCGACAAGCCCATCATTCTTTACAACGTGCCCTCCCGCACGGGCGTGAACATCACCCTGCCCGTGTACAAGGAGCTGGCCAAGCACGAGCGCATTGTGGCCGTAAAGGAGGCCTCGGGAAACCTTTCTGCCATTGCCGAGTTGTTTGCTGAGTGCGGCGATGCGCTGGATATTTACTCCGGTAACGACGACCAGATCGTACCTATCATGTCCCTTGGCGGCAAGGGTGTGATCTCGGTGTTCTCCGGCATTCTGCCCCGCGAGACCCACGAGCTTTGCACCGCCTGCCTTGCGGGTGATTTCAAGACCGCTGCCAAGCTGCAGCTGAAATACCTCAAGCTGATGAACACGCTGTTCTGCGAGGTCAATCCCATCCCCGTGAAAACCGCCTCGGCTCTGCTGGGCCTTTGCACCGAGGAAATCCGCTTGCCCCTGTCGCAAATGGATGAGACCAATCTGCAAAAGCTGAAGGCTGTTATGGTCGAATACGGACTTTTGAAATAAGTTCCCGAAAGGAAGTTAAAAAATGCTGAACATTATGCTCTGCGGCTGTGGCGGCAGAATGGGTGCGGCAGTCGTTGCCGCCGCCAAAGAGGCCGGCGATCACATTGTGGCCGGCGTGGATATCAACCCCGCCGCTGACAGTCCCTTCCCCATTTTCACCTCTCCCGAGGAATTTCCGGGCAAGACTGATGTCATCGTGGATTTTTCGCATCACAGCGCCCTGACGGGGCTTTTGGCATATGCCACCCGCACCGCCACTCCGCTGATCGTTTGCACCACCGGCCACACCGAGGAGGAACTGACCCGGATGAAGCAGGCCGCCAAGGAAGTCGCCATCTTCTTTTCCCGTAATATGTCTCTTGGCATCAATCTGCTGATCTCGCTTTGCCGCCGCGCTGCGGCAACGCTGGGAGATGGCTTTGATATTGAAATCATTGAAAAGCACCACAACAAAAAGCTGGATGCCCCCAGCGGCACGGCGCTGATGATCGCCGATGCCATCAGCGAGGGGCAGGAGCATCCCTACGTTTACGATCGCCACACCGAGCGTCGCGCCCGTACCAAGGGTGAGATCGGCCTGCACGCCGTGCGCGGTGGCACCATTGTGGGAGAGCATGAGGTCCTTTTCTGCGGCAAGGATGAGGTCATCACGCTGTCGCACAGCGCCTCCTCCCGTGAGGTCTTCGCCACAGGTGCTATCCGCGCCGCCCACTTTATGCAGGGCAAGGGTGCAGGACTTTACAGCATGGACGACGTGGTGGGGGCACTTTAAAGCTGCAGACAACTGCTTTTGGAACTGCAAAAAACCGCGACATTTCTTGTGAAATGTCGCGGTTTTTTTAATACGTGTTGTGATTTTCGTGTTTTTCGGGGACAAACCCCTCGAAGATAGGATAGGTGTGGTTTGCCATATACTGCCGGTAGGCAGCAGGATCGCGCACCGTGTAAACAAAGGAGGCGGCGTCAAACCATTTCAGCCCCACGCGCAAAGCAACACGGCGAGGATGGTGACCGTCCCATGCATGAAAGGCCGGGCGGCACAAGAAGGTAAGCCACAGGGCGGAAAGGGCAAAATTCAGCAGCCGATTGCCCTTACGCTTTTCCTTGATCAGATCGGTAGAAAGCAGACCGATCACCGTGTTCGGCGCTTGCTTGCGCACGGCGCGCAGCAGCAAGGGATTAAAGGATTCCATACACCAAGGCCCGTCATAGCTCTGCAGCAGCTCCAGCACCTTGGGCACCAGCGCGGTGTTGCCGCTCTCGCCCTTCAGCTCGATCAAAAGGGACACGCGACCACCCACCGTTTCCAGTACCTGCCGGAAGGTGGGAATGCATTGATCGGTTACGCCGCAAAGCGGCATTTGGGTCAGTTCTGCGGCGGTATGCTCGATCACCTTACCCGGGCGAGCGCAAACGCGATCCAGGGTATAATCGTGAAATACCATCACCTCGCCATCGGCGGAAAGCTGCACATCCAGCTCAATACCAAAGCCGGCCTGTACCGCGGCGGCGAAGGCCGAGAGCGAATTTTCGGGTCGCTCCCCGTTCCAAAGACCGCGATGCGCATAGGAGCAAAGAAAGGGTTGGATATCCTTTTTACGGGCACGTGGTGCGATCAAAAAGAGCCAAAGTGCAAAAAGCACGGCAACGGTGGCAGAAATTGCGATCAAAACGATGCACCAGGGGGCCATCAGTCATCCCCTCCCCCGGCGGCATCCAGAGCCACCTGTACTGCATCGGGCTTGGAGTCACCGTGGCGCACAAAGAACATTGTCACAAAGGCCAAAGCTACAAATACGGTAGCATAGGGGAACAGAGTGCGGAAGTTGATATCCAGGAACACGCCGGAAAGAATCGGGGTCAACACCTGCGCCGCCATGCTGGCTGTGTAATAAAAGCCGGTATATTTACCCACATTGCTGCCGCGAGAAAGCTCCACCACCATAGGATAGGAATTGACATTGATAGTCGCCCAGCCAATGCCGGCCATGGCAAACAGCAGCGGCATCAGGATCTGCTTGACCCCGTTGGGGCTATCTGCACTAAGGAAAGAGGCAAAAAAGAAGGAAACGCCAAGGATCACCACGCCGCCAAGGATCATTTTCTTGCGCCCCAGCTTGGAGGAAAGCATTCCCACGGGCAGATAGGCGATGATGGCAGCAGCCTGCGCGATCAGAAGGGTGGTATTGTAATCCACGTTCAGCACCGTGCTGGCATATACCGAATACTTACTGGTCACAGCATTGTAACCCATAAACCAGAAAACCACAGAGGCAAGGATCAAAAACAGCGAAATCCGCTCGCCGCGGGAGAGCTTGCGCTCCTCGGTGCCCCCCTGCTCCTCTGTAGGAGCATCCAACCCAAGGCGCTGGCTTTCCTTCTGCATTTCGGCAGCCCACTTGGGCTCGCGCACCTTCCAGAGGAACACAGCCAGGCCCACCAGCATGATGCCCGCCACAATGGCAAAAAAGGTGGTATAGCCCATCAGCGCGTTTTGCGTTTTTCCCGTACCGAATACGGTACCCAACAGCAGCACCAAAATACCGCCTGCGGTACCCATCAGGTTGATCACCGCATTGGCCTTGGAGCGCAGAGGCTTAACGGTCACATCGGGCATCAAGGCAACGGCCGGCGAGCGGAAGCTGCCCATTGCGATCAGCGTGAGGAACAAAAGTACCATAAAAATGACCAACGGTACGGCGTTTTTGGCCGTAGCACGGGCGGCATAGGCTTGTCTTGCCGGCACCACCACGTTGGAATACTCCGGATTGGTAGCCGTCTTGCCGTTCTCATCGGTCACCTGCATGGGGATGGCGGTGAACGCCTCCTTGGAGATCAGCTCCTGCAAGGGCTTTTTGCCTGCCAGCAGGTCATCCGAGCGCCAATCGTTGACCGAAGGGTTCTCCTCCCAGATGGTGCCCAGCGCCTCGGTATAAGCCTCACCCTCGGTAGCGGTCACCGATTCGATGTTTTTCAGCTGTGCCGCATCGGGGATGGACAGCGTGACCAGCAGCACGGCGGCGCATACGGCGCCAATGACAATAAAGGGAGTGCGACGACCGAATTTGCTGTTGACCTTATCGGAAACGGCACCGAAAACAGGCAGCAGAAACAGTGCAAACACGTTATCCAGCGCCATAATAGCGCCGGACCAGGCCTGTGGCAGACCGAATTTATCGGTCAGGATCTTGGGAACAATGGTATCATAGGCTTGCCAGAATGCAGTAATCAAGAAAAAAGCAAAGCCGACAAATATGACGCGCTTATAATTCAATTTCATTGTATTTTGCCCTCCTTTTGGAGCATAGCGTGAACACGGAGCACGGCAAGCTGCGTCTTGCCATCGGGCAGCTCGCCCGCAAGTGCCTTTTCAACGGCCTCCTGTAACGGCATCTGAAAGACCTCCAGGAACTCGTCCTCGTCCAGCTTTTGCTCCCGGAAGGTCAATCCTCTTGCCAAAAACATGCGGATCCGCTCGCCAAAAATGGCAGGCGAGCCCAAATAATCCCCCAAATATACGATCTCGCGGGGGACGATACCGGTCTCCTCCTGCAGCTCACGGAGCGCCGCCAGCGTGGGATCCTCGTCGGGGCTATCCAGTTTTCCCGCCGGGATCTCGGTCAAGATTTCGTCAAACGGATAGCGATATTGACGCTCCAGCACCACCTGACCGTCGTCTGTCAGGGGCAGGATGCACACCGCACCCACGTGCCGCACGTATTCCCGTGTGGCAGGTCTGCCATTGGGCAGCTCTACCTCATCCTCATACAGTTTCACCACTTTCCCGTCATAAATCAGCTTTGACGAGATGGTTTTTTCTTCCAAACGCATAGCAGCCTCCCTTGGTGTGTTGTGTTCTCTTACAGTATACCCGAAAAGCCGGGAATTGTAAAGTCATTCCAAGCAAAAAAACGCGCCGATGGAGCCATCGGCGCACTTTTTATGACAGTTTTTCCATAGCATGGCGGATCTCGCCGGCAGAATACCCATAGCGAGTCAAGGCCGCAAACAGCTTTTGCGCCTCCTTGGCATCGGTGGGTATGGGCATACGACGCTTGGAGATTAGCTGGGCACAGCGCGCCGCACCGTCCTCTGAACGCAGTCGCGCCGCGGCGTATTTGAGAGCGCCTCCGCCATACCCCTTGGCAGAAAGATCGGCCAGGATGCGGCGATCCCCCCACAGCTTGGCAAGTCCCTTCTCCGCTTCACGAAGGGCTCCTTCTTCTTCCTTTAAATAGCCCTTTTCGGCAAGCTCCTCCACGGCAATGGCGGCCACCTCCCGGCGAATGCCGCGCATGCACAGCTTTTCGCAAAGGTGCCGCCGTGACGAGCCGTTGGCCCCCAGTGCCCGCAATCCTGCGGCAATGGCATCGGAGATGGCAGCCTCGTGCTTTAGCACCTCATACTGCTCCTCGTCAATGGGGCCTACTCGCGGAAGGCGCTCCAAGCGCGCCGAAAGAATCGCCAGCAGCTCGCGGCGTGCTTCGCCCTGCTCCTCTACAACGACCTCGATCAAAAGACGCGCGCCGCCCTCGGCGGCGCGTATCGTGCAGATACGGATGCTCAAATCATTCACCGTCGTCGCCCAGCTTCAGAGCGCGCAGATCAAAATCATCCTCATCCTCGTCCTCGACATCAAAGGTCTCCTCGGTGGTCTCCAGCTGATCAGACATAGCGCGCACCTTGGCCTCGATCTCGGCAAACAATGCTTCATCGCTTTCCAGCATTTTGCGGATATTGTCCTTGCCCTGCCCCAAGCGCTCGCCATTGTAGGAGAACCAAGAGCCGCTCTTCTGGATAACATCCAGCGTAAGACCAATGTCCACCAGCTCGCCGGCGCGGGAAATGCCCTTGCCATACAGAATATCAAACTCAGCCACGCGGAAGGGGGGTGCCACCTTGTTTTTGACGATCTTACACTTCACGTGGTTACCGTAAATGTCGTTGCCGTTCTTCAGCTGCTCGGTCTTGCGGACATCAATGCGCACAGAGGCATAGAACTTCAGCGCGCGACCACCGGTGGTGGTCTCGGGATTGCCATACATCACACCCACCTTCTCGCGAAGCTGGTTGATAAAGATCACCACGGCATTGCTCTTAGAAATAACGGCAGACAGCTTACGCATTGCCTGGGACATCAGACGCGCCTGCACGCCTACCTGGGACTGACCCATATCGCCCTCGATCTCCTGACGGGGCACCAGTGCAGCCACCGAGTCGATGACGACCACATCCACGGCACCGGAGCGCACCAGCGCCTCGGTAATATCCAGAGCATCCTCACCGCAATCGGGCTGGGAAACCAGCAGGTTGTTAATGTCAACGCCCAAGGCCTTGGCATATACGGGATCCAGCGCGTGCTCGGCGTCGATAAAGGCAGCCTGACCGCCGGTCTTTTGCACCTCGGCCACGATATGCAGGGCCACAGTGGTCTTACCGGAGGATTCCGGGCCAAAGATCTCAATGATACGGCCGCGGGGCACACCGCCGATGCCCAAGGCTCTGTCCAGAGCAATGGAGCCGGTATGTACGGCCTGCACCTCCATGTGTGTATTTTCACCCAGCTTCATCACCGTGCCGGCGCCGTAATCGCGCTCCAGCTGCTTGATGGCGGTCTCCAACGCTTTTTTACGCTCGGCAGCGTCTGCACCTTGGAGAGAAGTAACGGGCTTTTTGGTAGGTCCTGCTTTTGCCATTTTTATGTTCCATCCTTTCGGTTTTCGTGTTTCTACGCCTATTATACGCCAACCAAGCCTGTTTGTCAAGGGCTTTTTGAATTATTTTTTCCGAAAGCGGAAAAATATTTTTATTGGTATCTTTTTTGAAGCCAGCGCTGTACTTTTATTTTTCCGTTAATCGAACAAGAGAACCCTTGCGGCATTATCACACACATATTGCGCCAAAAGGAGCTGCTTGTGAATCACAAGCACGACATCTGTCAAGCAAAAAGGACCGACATCGTCGGTCCTTTTTATTGTGTTATCGGTCGCTCCACAGAACGATCTCGCCCTGCTCCCGGGTTTTGTTCATGTCGATCAGGCGCTGATTTTCCGAGCCGCGGAACAGCAATCGGATGTTCTTTTTGGCCAGTACGAAGCGGCCATCCACCAGCACATCCAGCATCGAAAGCATCTCGTCGGTGACCTCGCAGCGACACCGGCCGGGCAGCTTTCCCGTCAGCTCCTCCAGCGTATAGCCGGAATAGCACCAAATGGTTTTTTGCGGATACTGTTCCCTGACCCGCTTCAGAAACGGCACCAAGGCCACCTGATTTTGCGGCTCGAAGGGCTCACCACCAAGAAGGCTGAGGCCTGCCACATAATTAGGGGCAAGCGCCTCCAGCAAGGCCTCCTCCATGGCTGCGTCAAAGGGCTGGCCATAGGAAAAATCCCACGCGACCTCATTGAAGCAACCGGGGCAGCGGTGCGTGCATCCCGAAACAAACAGGGATACACGCACACCCGGGCCATTGGCAATATCTCTTTTTTTAACGGTTGCGTAATTCATAGGAGCTTACAGATGGAGCACGCGCTCTTTGATCTCCTGGGTACGACCCTGATTCCAATACTGAGAGCCGATATAGCCGCAGGTACGGCGCGCCACGTTCATGGTGTTCTGATCGCGGTTGTGGCAGTTGGGGCATTCCCAAACCAGCTTGCCGTCATCCTCTACGATCTGAATTTCTCCGTCGTAGCCACAGACCTGACAGTAGTCGCTCTTGGTATTGAGCTCAGCATACATAATATTATCGTAAATGAACTGCATCACGCTGAGGACCGCATCCAGGTTATCCTGCATATTGGGCACCTCTACATAGCTGATGGCACCGCCGGGAGACAGCTCCTGGAACTTGGCCTCAAAGGCCAGCTTATCAAAGGCATCGATCTCTTCGGTCACGTGAACGTGATAGGAGTTGGTGATATAGCTCTTATCGGTAACACCGGGGATCTTGCCGTACTTTTTCTGCAGGCACTTGGCAAACTTGTAGGTAGTGGACTCCAGGGGCGTGCCATACAGCGAATAGTGAATATTCTCCGCATCGCGCCACTTCTTGCAAGCAGCGTTCAGCTTTTTCATCACCTCAAGGCCAAACGTTTCACCCTCGGGATCGGTCAGCTTCTTACCGGTCACGGCGTAGACGCACTCCCAAAGGCCGGCATAACCAAGGGAAATGGTAGAATAGCCGCCATGAAGCAGCTTGGTAATAGGCTCACCCTTTCCAAGGCGCGCCAGCGCGCCATACTGCCACAGAATGGGAGCCGCATCGGAAAGCGTGCCCTCCAGGCGCTCGTGTCTGCATTGCAATGCGCGGTGGCAAAGCTCCAAGCGTTCCTCCAGGATCTCCCAGAACTTGGCCTCGTTTCTGCCCTCGCGGGTAGCGGCGCAGGCGGCATCCACCAGGTTGATGGTCACAACACCCTGATTGAAGCGGCCATAATACTTGGCCTTGCCGTTTTCATCCACCCAAGGGGTCAGGAAGGAACGGCAGCCCATGCAAGTGTAGCATTGACCGTCGCCGTTGTCGTCGACCTTGAGCTTGAGCATCATTTTCTCAGAAATGTAGTCGGGAACCATGCGCTTGGCGGTACATTTTGCGGCCAGCTTGGTCAGCTCCCAATAAGGGGTACCCTCGCGGATATTGTCCTCCTCCAGCACATAGATCAGCTTGGGGAATGCAGGGGTCACGTAAACGCCGGCTTCGTTCTTGACACCTTGGCAGCGCTGCTCCAGCACCTCGCGGATGATGAGGGCCAGATCCTTCTTCAGTCGCTCGTCCTTGGCCTCGTTCAGATACATAAAGACCGTGACAAAGGGGGCTTGTCCGTTGGTGGTCAACAGCGTGACGACCTGATATTGAATGGTCTGCACGCCGCGGCGGATCTCGTCCAGCAATCTCTGCTCTACGATCTCGGCGATCTTCTCCTCGCTGGGTGTGGCGCCAAGACTTTCGACCTCGGCACGAACCTGACGGGCGATCTTTTCGCGGGAGATCTGCACAAAGGGTGCCAGATGAGTCAGCGAAATGCTCTGACCGCCATACTGGTTAGAGGCCACCTGTGCAATGATCTGAGTGGCAATGTTGCAGGCGGTGGAAAAGCTGTGGGGCTTTTCGATCATGGTGCCGCTGATAACGGTGCCGTTTTGCAACATATCCTCCAGATTGACCAGATCGCAGTTGTGCATATGCTGGGCGAAATAGTCGGCATCGTGGAAATGGATAACGCCCTCCTCATGGGCCTTGACGATCTCCTCGGGGAGGAGGATGCGGCGAGTAATATCCTTGGAGACCTCACCTGCCATATAGTCGCGCTGAACGCTGTTGACGGTGGGGTTCTTGTTTGCGTTTTCCTGTTTGGCCTCTTCATTATTACACTCGATCAGCGACAGGATGTTGCCGTCGGTGGTGTTGGCCTGACGTGCAAGGTTACGGGTAAAGCGGTAACGAATGTAGCGCTTGGCGGTCTCGGGGGCGTTTTGCTGAATGATCAGGGTCTCGACCAGCTCCTGGATCTCTTCTACCGACAGGGCTCTGCCGATGTCGTTGCAATAATCTTCAATTACATAAGATATATAGTCGATCTGGCGCTGGGTCAGCTCCGGCGTGCCGTCGGTGCTCTCATTGGCACGCTGAATGGCACGGCAGATCTTCATACGGTCAAAGGTTGTTTCCGAGCCGTTTCTCTTGATAATCTTCACGTTTTTGCTCTCCTTTCATTTGATTTCAAAAATTCCACATTTTGTTATGACAAAAAAGGTCGCACACAATATCTTGTGGCGAGTCGAACATTAGTATACCACGAATCCCCCAAATTGTAAAGGGCAACCTGACAAAAAAATTGCACAAATTTTACCCCTAAAATTTGGCGCGTTTGTCCTTATTTTTTGCTTTTTCGACAAGGGGTGAAAATCGGTCCTTTTTTCCCCGTTGCCGAACCGCCCGAAAATGGGGAGTTTTCCCCCGCCGAGGCTTTTTTGACCGTTTTTCCAGATTAAAAAAGGGCGAAAAAATCGTCCACAATTCCTGCGCCACGCCTTGACATCATATTGTTTTTCGTGTATAATAATAGGGTGTATACAATGTTGAGATAGGACTCTTTTTGTATATATGATAATGAAACAACAAAAAAAACGTAAAGGAGGTAAACCAAATGAATCCCGGACTTGCAATCGGTCTGATTGCGGCAGCCCTTGCCGTTGGCCTTGCAGTCGGCTTTCTGATCCGCCGTATGATTGCGGAGCGAAAGATCGGCTCGGCTGAAGCAGAAGCGGCCCGCATTCTCAGTGATTGCGCCCAGCAGGCCGAAGCCATGAAGAAAGAACGATTGGTAGAAGCAAAAGAAGAAATTCTGCGGTTGCGCAACGAGACCGAAGCTGATTTGAAAGAACGCCGTGCCGAAGTCAAGAGCATGGAGCGCCGACTGACCCAAAAGGAAGAAAATCTGGATCACAAATCTGAGACCCTTGACCGCAAGAACGAGACCCTTGAGCAGAAGATTCGTGAAAACGATGCCCTGCGCGAGGAGATCACCGAAACGCTGGCGCGCCACAAAAGCATTCTGGAGGAGCTTGCCGGCCTGACTGCCGAGGAGGCCAAGGAGGAGCTGCTGGAGCGTGTGGAGAGCGAGGTCAAGCACGAGCTTGCTCAACGTCTGGACGAGCTGGATGCCCAATTCAAGGACGAGGCCGATGCCAAGGCACGCAACATCCTTTCCCTTGCCATTCAGCGCTGCGCCACCGACCACGTGGCAGAATCCACCATTTCCGTGGTGCAGATCCCCAGCGAGGAAATGAAGGGACGCATCATTGGCCGCGAAGGCCGCAACATCCAAAAGCTTGAGACCCTGACCGGTGTCGAGCTGATCATTGACGACACGCCCGAGGCCATTACACTTTCCGGCTTTGACCCTGTCCGCCGCGAGGTGGCCAGACTCACGCTGGAAAAGCTGATCGCCGACGGACGCATTCATCCTGCCCGCATCGAGGAAACGGTGGAAAAATGCCGCCGCGAGGTCGATGCTGTGGTGAAGCAGGCAGGCGAGCGTGCCACCTATGAGGTGGGCATTCCCAATCTGCACCCCGAGCTGGTCAAGCTGCTGGGTCGCCTGCGTTACCGCACCAGCTACGGTCAAAACGTGCTGAAACACTCCATTGAGGTGGCCTTCCTGGCCGGCATCATGGCCGAGGAGCTGGGTGTAGACGCCGCCACCGCCAAGCGCGCAGGTCTGCTGCACGACCTTGGTAAGGCATTCCCCCACGATGTAGAAGGTACCCACGTAGAGCTTGGTGTCAATGTGGCACGCAAGTATAAGGAAAGCCGCGATGTGATCCACGCCATTGAGGCACATCACAACGACGTAGAGCCCCAGACCGTCATCGCCATTCTGGTGCAGGCCGCCGATGCCATTTCCGCTTCTCGCCCCGGTGCACGCCGCGAGGATCTGGAAAACTACATCAAGCGTCTGGAGAAGCTGGAGGAGATCGCCAAGGGCTTTGAGGGCGTTGACAAGGCATTTGCCATTCAGGCCGGCCGCGAGCTGCGCGTGATGGTGAAGCCCGAGGACGTCACCGACGAGGGCATGAAGCTGATCGCCCGCGATATGGCCAAGAAGATCCAGGACGAGGTCAAGTACCCCGGCCAGATCAAGGTCAATCTGATCCGCGAGAGCCGTGCCGTTGATTACGCAAAATAACACATTTCTCCCTGCATTTACATAGAGCTTCTTTGCAAATGAACACCGCCCCGGCGGTGCGAGAAATAAAAAACCGCCCATGAGCCAGCGCTCATGGGCGGTTTTTGTATGAAGTGAGCATTGCTCCCTCCGCCATTCCGCAGAGATTCCATCGGTTCACCACCGAGCACGGCTCGCAAGTCATATTCACCATAAGCATGGAAAAGATATACAATATCCTTTGACAATTATAAAGTTTTGTGTTATACTATATAAGATATACTGGGTAACTGCGCAATGAAAGGAGAGATCACATGGTTCGCATTACGGAAATCGACCCCAGGGGTCGGGCGGCAAGGGCTGGTGTGAAGGCCGGTGACACACTCATCGCCATCAACGGCAACCCCATCGTGGACGTATTGGATTATCGCTTTTACTTGGCCGAGTCTACCGTTGAGCTCTCCCTTTCCCGCGAGGAGCTCCCCTTTTCCGTCACGGTACACAAGGGCATTTACGACGATATCGGGTTGGAATTTGAAACGCCGCTCATGGACAAAAAGCAATGCTGCGCCAATCGCTGCATCTTCTGCTTTATCGATCAGCTCCCAAAGGGGTTGCGCTCCTCCTTGTATTTCAAGGATGACGACTCACGGCTATCCTTTCTCCACGGCAACTACATCACCCTGACCAATATGAAGGAAGCCGACATTGACCGCATCATCAAGATGCACATTTCTCCGGTCAACGTATCCATTCATACCACCAATCCGGCCCTGCGTTGCGATATGATGAAAAATCGTCGCGCCGGCGAGGTGCTTTCCTATCTGAACAAAATGGCCAAGGCCGGTATTCGGCTTTGTGGGCAGATCGTGCTGTGCCGCGGCGTCAACGACGGTGCAGAGCTGCAGCGCTCGCTGGAGGATCTTGCAAAGCTCCACCCGGCTATGAGCAGCGTTTCCATTGTGCCGGCCGGATTGACACGCTTTCGCGAGGGGTTGTTCCCTCTCACGCCCTTTACCAAGGAGGAATGCCGTGCCGTGATCGCACAGGTCAATGCCTTTGGTGACCAATGCGAGCGTGAGCTTGGCAGCCGGATCTTCTGCTGCTCGGACGAATTTTATCTGAAGGGCGAGGTTCCCCTGCCCGAGGAGAGCTATTACGGCGATTACGAGCAGATCGAAAACGGCGTGGGCATGCTACGCTCGCTGATGGCGGAATTCGGCCGCGAGCTGGAATTTTTGGAGGACTATCTCCCGGGCGCTCCCCTTTGCCGACGGGTGTCGTTGGCCACGGGTAAAGCCGCCGCCCCCACAATGCGCCTTTTGGCTAAGACGCTGCAAAGCAGAGTGCCGGGGCTGACTGTGGATATTTTTGAAATACAAAATCATTTTTTTGGCCCCGAGATCACCGTAGCCGGTCTGCTGACGGGACACGACATGGCCGAGCAGCTTGCCGGCACGGATCTGGGGGACGAGCTGTTGATCCCCGCCACCATGCTGCGTGCCGAGGGGGATCTGTTCCTTTGCGGCATGACGCCACAGGAGCTTTCTGCGCGGCTGAGCGTGTCCATCCGCCCCACCAAGGGCGAGGGCGCGGAGCTGCTGGCTGCTATGCTGGGCGTAAAATGCCCGTATTGACCTACCACTGTTAGAATCGAGGTGTTGACAATGGCAAAGCCTGTTGTGGCCATCGTGGGCCGCCCCAATGTGGGAAAAAGCACGTTTTTTAATAAATTGATCGGCGAGCGCCGTTCGATCGTGGAGGACACGCCCGGCGTGACTCGCGACCGTATTTACGGTGAGACCGAATGGAGAGGGCGCAAGCTGACGCTGATCGACACGGGCGGTATCGAGCCCAAGACCGACGATGTGATCCTGTCGCAAATGAAGCTGCAGGCCGAGATCGCCGTGGAAAGTGCCGACGTGATCATTTTTCTGTGCGACGTCCGCACCGGTCTGACCGCCGCTGACCGCGATGTGGCCATTATGCTGAAGAAAAGCGGAAAGCCCATTGTGCCTGCCATCAATAAGTGTGACAGCGTGGGTCGCTTACCCTATGAATTTTATGAATTCTATGAGCTGGGCTTTGATGTAGAGCCCATTGCCGTTTCTTCTGTGCATGGCTCGGGTACCGGCGATATTCTGGATGCCGTGATGGATCTTCTCCCTGCCGAATGGGAGGAGGACGAGGAGGACGACTCCATTAAGGTGGCTGTGATCGGCAAGCCCAACGCCGGCAAATCCTCTATGATCAACCGTATGGTGGGCAGCAATCGCCTGATCGTTTCCAGCATTGCGGGCACCACCCGTGACGCTGTGGATACCGTGGTGGAAAATCAGTACGGCAAATTTACCTTTATTGACACCGCCGGTATTCGCCGCCAGTCCAAGATCAACGACAGCATTGAAAAATACAGCGTTCTCCGTGCGCATATGGCCGTGGAGCGCGCCGATGTTTGCCTGATCATGGTGGATGCCAATGAAGGCGTGACTGAGCAGGACGAGAAGATCGCCGGCATTGCTCACGAGGCCGGAAAGGCCTGCATCATTCTGGTAAACAAGTGGGATAGCATCGAAAAGGACAACGACACCACCAAGGAGTTCACCACCAAGGTCTATGAAGCCTTGGGCTATATGCAGTATGCCCCCCTGCTCTTTGTTTCGGCCAAGACCGGTCAGCGCGTGACCAACATTTTTGAACAGATCTGTTATGTACACAACCAGGCACAGATGCGCGTTTCCACCGGCATGCTCAACGACGTGCTGGGCGATGCCACCACCCGTGTGCAGCCCCCCTCGGACAAGGGCAAGCGGTTGAAGATCTATTATATGACCCAGATCAGCGTGGGGCCCCCTACCTTTGTGATCTTTTGCAACAGCGCACCGCTTTTCCATTTTTCTTATCAACGGTATTTGGAAAACTGCCTGCGTGAGACCTTTGGCTTCCGCGGTACGCCCATTAAGCTGATCGTTCGCGAGAGAGGGGAGGAAATGCCCCATGCGTGATGCAGAAAGAATCATTGACAAGGTTAAAATTTACGTTAAGGCCGGCAACGGCGGTAACGGTGCCGTTGCCTTTCACCGCGAAAAGTATGTGGCGCGCGGCGGCCCCTCGGGCGGCGACGGCGGGCACGGCGGGCACGTGGTATTCAAGGTAGACCCCGGTGCCACCACCCTGTTGTTTTTCCGCGATCACCGCAAATTTGTAGCCAAAAACGGCGGCGACGGTCAGGGCGAAAAATTCCACGGCGCCAATGGGCAAAATGTGGAAATTCTGGTGCCCCTTGGCACGTTGATCCGCGACGCCGAGACCGGCAAGATCATCAAGGATATGTCCGATGACCAGCCCTTTATTTGCTGCAAGGGTGGCCGCGGCGGCTGGGGCAATCGGCATTTCGCCTCCCCCACCCGTCAGCTCCCCATGTTCGCCAAGCCCGGCACTAAGGGCGAGGAGCGCGAGTTGATTCTGGAGCTGAAGATGCTGGCAGACGTGGGTCTGATCGGTATGCCCAGCGTGGGTAAATCCTCTATTCTTTCCCGCATCAGCTCGGCACGCCCCAAGATCGCGGCTTATCACTTCACCACCCTTTCCCCCAATCTTGGCGTAGTACGCACCGGCGGTGAGGCCGGCTTTGTAGCGGCGGATATTCCCGGTCTGATCGAGGGCGCAGCAGAGGGCGCAGGCCTTGGCCACGCATTTCTGCGGCACATTGAGCGTTGCCGACTGCTGCTACATGTGGTGGACATCTCCTGCGAGGAGGGGCGCGACCCCATCGAGGATATCCGCGTGATCAACGGCGAGCTTTCCCGTTACAGCGAAAAGCTGGCTGCCCTGCCCCAGATGATCGTGGCCAACAAGGCCGATGCACTGGACGAGGAGCTGGTAGATGTAAAAGCCTTTGAGGCTTATGTCCGGGAAAACGGCTGGGAGCTGATGTATGTATCGGCCGCCACCGGCGACAACCTGAAGGAGCTGGTCACCACCGTGGCCAAGCGTCTGGCCGATCTGCCCCCCGTAACGGTATTTGAAACCGAGCTGAACGTGGAGGAGGAGATCGAGGAGATCGACCGCGACGCCATCACGGTTCGCCGCGAGAACAACGATTTCTATGTAGAAGGTCCTTGGCTCACGGAGCTGGTGGAAAGCATCAACTTTACCGATTATGAATCTCTCGCCTATTTTGAAAAGACCCTGATCCGCCGCGGCGTGATCAAGCTGCTGGAGGAAAAGGGCTGTACCGACGGTCACACCGTACACATTTACGATTTTGAATTTGATTTTGTAAAATAAGGGAGGAAACGCTATGAACATCTGGCATGATATGAACCCTAAGGAAATCACCCCCACCGATTTTTCGGCTGTTATTGAGATCTCCAAGGGCAGCCGCTGTAAGTATGAGCTGGATAAGCACACCGGCCTTTTGCGTCTGGACCGTGTGCTGTACACCTCTACCCACTACCCTGCCAACTACGGTTTTATTCCCCGCACCTTTGCCGATGACGGCGACCCCCTTGACGTACTGGTCCTGTGCAATGAGCCCATCCAGCCCTTGACGCTGGTGCGTGTTTACCCCATTGGCGTAATGCGTATGTTGGATGACGGCCACATTGACGACAAGATCATTGCCGTTCCCTTTACCGACCCCAACTACAACGGTTATCACTCTATTGATGAGCTGCCTGCCCACATTTTTGACGAAATTATGCACTTTTTTAAGGTATATAAGCAGTTGGAAAACAAGCAGACCGATGTCAAGGAGCTTTATACCCGTGAGGAGGCCGAAAAGATCGTCAGCGAGGCCATTGACGGCTATGTAGAGAAATTCTGCAGAGGCCGATAAGACCAAAAAAGCCCGGTTCTATACAGAACCGGGCTTTTTTATGATTTGGTGCTACCGCGGATCTCGGTGGGAGAGGTGCCCAGCATTTCCTTGCACACGTGATTAAAGCTCCGCAGACTTTGAAATCCACTTTCAAAGGCAATGCGGGTGATGGGGAGCGCCGTTTCCTGCAGCAGACGGATGGCATGCTCCATGCGATACTGATTTAACAGCTGCTTGAAATGCATACCAAACAGGCTTTGAAAGGCCTTGGAAAGGTATTGATAGTGATAGCCCAGCTCCTTGGCCACATCCTGTAGCGTAATGTCGTTTTTAAAGTGGTCTGCCACATACAAGGCAATATCGGCGGCCAGATTTTCGTTTCGTTCGTCCAAGCGATCCTGCACAAAGGTGGCCTCTGCCACGTATTCCCCCCCGATGGCATACAGGCAAGCCTTGGCCGCCAGGCGTTGTGCCTCAGTGAGTGTGTTCCGCTCTCCCCAAGAGCCGAAATGCCGCATCATCTCCTCTAAAAAAAAGCGCGTGCAGCCCTCAGAAGGGTGAAAGACCGGGTTTTGCGGCCGTTTGCCTTCCAATAGAGCGGCCAGACCCCCCACCAACCCCGCGGAAAAGGCGGAGCACCAGATCCAGGAGCTTTGCGCCAGCTGCATGCAATGGGTTTGAAAGGGGTGGATCATGATGGCTTCACCGGGGCGGATGGTGTATTCACAGCCATCCACCGTAACCCGTGTTTTGCCAAGGGTGGGGATCAGTATTTCATAATTTTTATGGAAATGCGAAATGCCGATGGGACCTGGGTTGCTGGTGTGGTTATAGCGGTAAGCCGTTATCAGCACTTTGCCGGTATTTTGCGATTGATGATGAACGGTATTTTGCATAATGCACATCTCCAAATGAATTCTTGCTATAAATTATATAATATTTTGCTTGCGGTGTCAAGGGCATCATGCTAAACTAAAGATGGATCTAAATCCCATCCACAAATGAAATGATAGGAGGATGCTTTGATGAAGCGTTTACTTTCTCTTTTGTGCTGTCTGTGTATGGTACTGCCCCTGCTGGCACTGTTCCCCATTCAGATCGGTGCAGTCACTTCCACCGCAAAGATCTCGGTGGAAAAAACCACCTTTACCTATGGCGAGCCTATTATGGTCACGCCCCTGGTGGGTGGCGCCAATACCTGGATCGGCATTTCACCCAAGGGCAAGGTTACCAGCGGCTCGATGCGCTGGATGAAGGTGGAAACCACCGAGGGCTCCGGCGCCTCCAAGGGTGCAGGCGTTGGTGTTGCCGTGGACATCCGCAAGGGTGCCGTGGCAGGCAACCGATACAGCCAGGCTGACATCGGTCCCGGCGAATGGACAATCTTCTGGTGTCAGGGAACTGCCGCATCCCAGTACGACAAGACCTCCACCATTGACATTACCGTGACTGACGACGGTCCCATCACCACCGATAAGCTGGAATACAATGTGGGCGACCCCATTATGGTCACCGCCGAAATGGCTGGCGAGAACACAAGGACCTGGTATGGTATCGTGCCCGACAAGGGCGGCAAGCCCCTGTTTTCCTATGGCACCATCATCTATTACAATCTGTACAAGGCTCTGGATGAGGGAGAGACCGGGAACACCCAGGATCTCCGCGCCCATTCGGGGGAGAACTTTGGCACAATAGCCAATGCCGATCGCCGTGCAAATTGTGCGGCGTACCTTGGATGTACTGAGAAAACCATGTTTTTGCTGCCGGCGGGCACCTATTGGATCGTCTATTGCGCCGATTCTACCACGGTGGACGGCGGCAAGGCGGTGACACACGCCATTCAGATCCGCATCAAATCGGTGCTGACCACCAATAAGACCACCTACAACTATGGGGAGCCCATTATGGTCACCCCCATTGGAGAGGGTGCAGACTGGTTTTTTATCGCCCCCAAGCACGAGGATCCCAGCAAGCACAACTGGTCGATCCGCTGGGCATACGTGGATGCCTCCAAGGGCAAGGATGACAACAAGGGCAAGGGCTCGGGCGTGGCGATAGATATCCGTCAGGCCACCCATTCCTCCAACTTCCCGTCTCTTGGAGATATCCCCCCCGGCGAATATAGCCTTTTCATGGTATTCGACCCCAACACCGGTGCCCCCAACGCCGACCACGGCACGCGAGTGGATATCACCGTGTTGGGCGATATCCCCGATGCCCCCACCGGCATCACCTACACGCTGAAGGATAAGACCACCGGCATGGCCGGCGGCAAGGTCATTGTCACCCTTGACCCCAATGAGGTGAACGATATTTATAACAAGCCCTCTCATGTCATTCTGTATTGGGGCGACAAAAACGGCAATAAATTGGAGGACTATACCTACATCCGCCTGTATAAGGTCACCGGTGCCACCGTTGAGATCGATATGCCGGATGTGACCGTGATCCCCGAGGAGGCCGCACGCCTGATGGCCTGCACCTATAACGCGGTGGGTGTATCGACCTCTCTTGCGTCGGTGGCGCTCCCCGCCGACCGCACCAAGGTGCCCGACAAGGGCGACCTGCTCTCCTCTTTCCAGATCGTGAGCGATATCCACACGCAGGAGACCCAGACCCACAAGTACAATCAGCGCATTGCCCAAATGCTGGCAGATATCAAGACGGTAGACCCCAATTCTGTGGGCATCTTTGTCTCCGGCGATGCCGTCAACGACGGCTGGGTAGAGGAATATGAAAACCTTATCGCCCTGTGGGAGGACTCCGGCATTTCCACTCCTTTGTTCCTTGCCACCGGCAACCATGAATGGAAGATCGGTGACCCGCAAAACTCCTATACCTCGGACTATGAGCGCGAAAAGAATCGCTTTATCACATACACCAATCAGCTGCTGGAAAAGGGCGGCTATGGCGACCATGTGATCACCAACGGAAAGCCCTATTACGATCTGTGGGTGAACGGCTTCCATTATATTTTCCTGGCGAGCGAGGCCCCCATCACCCACGCCTATCTCAGCGATGCACAGCTGGCATGGCTGCGGGAAAAGCTGGCGGAGGACCGGGATGCCAATCGTCCCACCTTTATTTTGCTGCATCAGCAAATGTATAACGCCGTGGACGGTGCCATGCCCATTCAGGATTGGGACGGCGTGATCGCAGGCGATGCCAACTACGCAGCCTATAAGGCAAGAGGACAATGGAAGGCCAACGGTCTTTACGAAGGGCCCTTCCGTGAGATCCTGGCAGAGTTCCCGGAGGCCATGGTGTTCAGCGGACACAGCCATTGGGATATGACCGATGCCAATAACATTTACGACCCCAACAACCCCACCGATGTCAACAACAACCCCAAGGACGGTCAGGGCAATCCCCTGTATCCCGAAACCTTGCCCAACTACCTCTTTAATACCGCCGCTGTCGCCTATCTGGTCAGCGGCGTGCAGGATGAGGCCGGTAAAAGTTATTCCAACTGGAACAGCAGCAAGGGCTATTATATCCGCGTATACGAGAATTGTATTGAGCTTTGGGGCAGAGACTTTGCCACCGGCCAATGGGTGCCCAACGCCATGTATCGCATCCCCTTGGATCTGAATCTATGCACCCATGCCGGCAACGCCGCTTGCGCCACGGTGTGCAAGGATTGCGGCGATGCGCTGAATTCCACCACCGATCATACGGTTGCCACACCCTGCATCGATACGGTCTGCACCGCGTGCGGCGCCACCGTCACTCCCGTGCTCCACGCGGGTGAGCACAGCTGCTCCACCGTCTGCAAATATGGCTGTGGCACCACCCTGACCGGCGCTGCTCACGCCGGCGCGCACCCCTGCTCTGAAACTTGCCAGAAGTGCGGAGACTCCATTACGCCCCAGGGCAATCACAGCTACAGCATCTGGAGCAATCACGACACCGCGCAGCACAAGCGCACCTGCGTTTGCGGCAAAATCGAATACGCCGACCACACCTGGAACAGCGGTAGCGTGACCAAGCAGCCCAGCGCCTCCGCCACAGGCGAGCGTACCCACACCTGCACCGTTTGCTACGGCACTAAGACCGAGGAGATCCCTGCCCTTTCCACCGAAAACGGCGACGGTGGCAGCGGATCGGCCAACCAGGACGCCAATAGCAGTCAAAGCAGCTCCACGCAAAAGGACGGCCTGCCTACCGGTGCTGTGGTAGCTACCATTGTGGCCGCCGTTCTGCTTCTGGGCGGCGCAGCAGTTGTCGTGCTATTTGTCATCAAAAAGAAGCGCACGTAATCGAAAAATCATAACAAAATCCCGAACGGCAATGCCGTTCGGGATTTTGTTATTCCTCTTCTTTTTGCGACAATCGGCGGATCGCCCAGCTTTTCTTGCCGCAATGCGGACATTTCAAGCGCCGGTGCATAATGGTGTGGACACCCATAAGATAGGCACCCTTGGTGGGCACAAAGTACGTGCCGCACTTGGCACATTCAAAATATCCTGCAGTCATCTCCAGCACCGCCGCCACCAAAATGCCGCCAAACATCACCACCAAGGCGATGACGATCAAGGTGACGCGCAACCAGGTTTCGATATAGGCCAGGCCTGCCACCATAACCAGCGTGACAGAAGCCAGCAGGGTGATCAGCACCACCACAAATTCCAGCAGCAGCTTGCGTTTGTTTTCTCTTTTTTCGTCGATCAGCTTCATCATATTTTCCTCCGCGTGCTCTTTGTAGGAGGCAGCATCCAATCGTTCACCCGTCAGCAGCTCGTTAACGTTGATACCCAGAATTTCACAAAGGGGCAGCATCAACGAGACCTCCGGAAGTCCGTTGCCGCATTCCCATTTGGAAACCGTCTTATCGCTGACCGAAAGTCGCTCGGCCAGCTCTCGCTGGGTCATCCCCGCCTCACGGCGCAGGGATGCAATAAAACGCCCTGTTTTCAGTTGATCCATTGGATCACCGCCTTTCCTCGTTATCAGTTTAGCAAACACGCAGACAAAAGTAAACCCACGCTCCGTAGAGCTTGCCTTTTGGCGCAAAAAATGCAAAACGGTATGCAAAAATCGTTCAATCGCGTTTCAAATATGCCCTTGGCGCACACCCAAACTCCTCGGCAAAAGTGCGGTAAAAGGTGCGCAGAGAGGAAAATCCGCTATCCAGCGCACTGCGTGTGATCCCCGTTCCCTCTCGCATCAGCGCCGCGGCGTTTTTCAGCCGAACGGTATTCAGATACCGACCGATGCCAATGTGAAAGCAGCTCCGAAAGCATTTGGAAACGTAGTTGGCACTATAGCCCACCGCCTGCGCAATGGATTCCACCGAAAGATTCTCCCGGTAATGCTCATTGATATAAAACAGCAATCGGGTCGGCAGGTCACCGTCCTGTGGAAGGTGTCGGTCCCCCGGCTTCAGCTGACCGAGAAGCGCCCCCAAAATCACATAAATATAGCCCTTTTGGTCAATGGGATTCAACTCTCCTGTCTCCAGCTCTGCCACAGCGCGGCAGATCTGATCCACAACCCGAGGGTCACGGATAAAGGGGCAACCCACGTCTTTCCCCTCCACCGCCTCACTAAATTCCGGGCAAAGAAAAGGGGGAATAAACAAAATGGTGCAATCCAAACCGTTTGGCTCGGCTTGAAACACGTGAGGAACATAACTCGTAGCCAGCGCCAGCTGATGCTCGCCCACCGTTTCTTTGGCATCGCCGATCCAAGCCTCGACCTGCCCTTGATGTACCACAAGCAGCTCAATGTGGGAATGAAAGTGCAAGCCACCCCCAAGGGAGCTGTACCGCCCCATATGAAAATGCTGAATGCGCTCGCGCTTGATGTGAAAGGTCGCTTGCATATGATCCCCCAAAATGGCAGAAATAAAGTGATATTTGGCAAGAAATTGCCAAATAAATGTATTATACTCATTATAGAGCGACACGGCAAAAAAGTCAAGTCCTGTCAGCACGTGCAAAGGAGATGAGATTTTGACCAAGAAACGGCAGTCGTTATTATTTTCGCCCAAGGCGATCGCCGCGATCATTGTCCCTCTGTTTTTCCAAAATTTGCTGGCCATAGCCATCGGCATGGCCGATTCCATGATGGTCTCTAACAAGGGAGAGGCGGCCTTTGCAGGGGTATCGCTGGTGGGATCGCTGGATACCGTATTGATCGTGCTGTTTTCGGCGCTGACCGCAGGCGGCTCGGTGGTATTGGCACAAGCCATGGGACGCGACGACCGTGAACACGCCTGCGAGGCGGCTAAGCAAATGCTATACATGACCACGGGGTTTGCGACCTTGATTGCCGCGGTGGTGCTGATCCTGCGCGTTCCCTTGCTCCGCTTGCTGTTTGGTGATGTAGAGACCGGCGTTATGAATAACGCCTTGGCCTACTTTTTCTTTATTGCCCTATCCTTTCCCTTTCTGGCCATAGAAAACAGTGTGGCGGCCACCCTCCGCGCCCAAGGCGACAGCATGACCTCGCTGAAGGTCTCGTTGCTGATGAACGCGCTGAATATCGGCGGCAATGCCATTCTGATCTATGGACTGGATCTTGGTGCGGCCGGTGCCGCTATCGCCACCCTGCTTTCGCGCATTGTGGGCGCTTTTATCAAGATAGGCATCGTGCTCAGCAAAAAGCGATATATCCACATCGTAAAATTGCTGCATTACCGCCCCAACGGGGGCATTATCCGCGCGATCCTGCGCATTGGTGTACCAAACGGTATCGAAAACTGTATGTTTCAATTTGGCAGGCTGATGACCTCCAGCCTGGTATCCTCTCTTGGCACCATGGCCATCGCCGCCAACGCAGCTGCGCTCTCCCTTGCCAATCTGCAATACAATACCGGGGCGGCCGTGCAAAGCACCATGGTGGCCGTGGTGGGACGCTGTGTGGGCGCGCAAGAAAAACAGCAGGCGAAATATTATGTCCGGCTGCTGTTGGGGATCGCCTACGGTGCCATTATCGCCGTGGTGCTGATCCTTTGTCTGTTTGCAACACCTCTGCTGAGGTTATACGGCCTTTCGGGTGAGACCTCGGAGCTCGCGCGCCAGCTACTCCTCTATCACGGCGCCGTTTCGGTGGTGCTATGGCCCATCGGCTTTTGCCTGCCCCCCGCCTTCCGTGCTGCCAATGATGTGCGATTTACCATGGTGGTTTCCACCGCCTCGATGTGGGCCTTTCGCGTGGTGTTGGGCTATGCGATGGCCTTGGAGAGCGTTTCTGTTTTTGGATGGTTCACCTCTCCCAGCATGGGAATGGGTGTCATGGGCGTTTGGATCGCCATGACGGTAGATTGGCTTTGCCGTTCGGGGTTGTTTCTTTGGCGATTTGTCAGTGGAAAATGGCTTTCCAAATGCGACGCGCTACACCCTAAAAGCGCAACAAATGTATAAAAAATCATCACCCGTTGGTGCAAAAATGCACCAACGGGTGATGTTGCTTTTAAAGCTGTGCCATAAAATCAAAGATGATGTCGTCGTGACCGCGCAGCGACTCGTGCTTGTAATCGGGATAGATCTTCATTTCCTTTTCACAAGTCAGCTTATTATAAGCCGCAAACTGGCTGGAGGGCGGGCAGATGTTATCCATCAGGCCGGTTGCCCACAGCACCTTGGCACGGATACGAGGCGCCAGGTTTTGAATGTCGATGTAACCAAGCTTGGTAAAGATCTCCTCCTCGTGCTCGTGACGGGGATCATAATGGCGAAAATAAGCGCGCAGACCCTCATAAGCATCCTTGGCCAGATCCATTTCCCATACGCGCTTGTAATCCGACAGATAGGGATGGATGGGCGCGCAGAGCTTGATAGAGGGAACCAAGGCAGCACAGGCTACGGTCAGGGCGCCACCCTGCGAACCGCCGGTGCAGCCCACGCGTGTTTCATCTACATAATCCAGACCCATAATGATACGCGCAAACATAGCCGTATCCAAAAACAGATCGCGGCAAAGCAGATTGTGGGGGTCACCATCCAAACCGCGGACGAAGGGTGTCAGCATGGTGCCAACGGTCGGAACACCCACGTCTTGGGAAAGGCCTGCCTGACCGCGGCAGTCCATTGAGGCCACCACATAGCCCTGGGAGGCATCGGCCAGCAAGCTCTTATAAGATCCGCCGTCACCGCCAAGGCCGTGGAATTTGAGAATGGCAGGGACTTTCCCCTGTAGATTTTTGGGCACAGCCACCTTACCAAAGATCACCGCGCCCTTGGTAGAGGTAAAGCGCAGCTCATACAGATCGGCATAGGCAGACTTGTAGGGATGAGGTGTCAATACGGGCTTGGGATCAATGGCATTCATTTCTGCCATGGCCTTTTCCCAGAATGCATCAAAATCGGCAGGGCAAGGGGTGCGCCCCATATACTCTTGCAATTTCGCAAGAGGCATATCCAGTTGTGGCATATTACGAATTCTCCTTTGTCAAATATGGTGGCTTCAATCCTCGATGGCGGCCTTTCTGCTGTTGACATCGTGGAAATATTGCATATCAAACTTGGCCTTACGCTCGTAGGTGTAAAGGCCGTTTTGCTCCTGCTCTACATCATAAAGCTGGGTGTAGCAGAAGGCAAAAAAGTAAGGATGATCCAAAAAGACGTCGGTGAGGCCTTTATAGCGCGCCTTGAATTCCTCCTCGGTGGCAGGGCCCTTGCCATAGCCCCAGCCCTCCTTATCCGACCAGCGGATGCCGCCGTACTCGGACATGAACATGGGGATCTCGCCATCCCACTGCAGGGGCTGGGGATGAGCAGCGTGCTTGTGGATGATGTTGGGATCCCAAACGGTTCCATCCTTCAGAGTGGCAAACTTTTCCGCCAGGATCGCAGGATCCTGATTGTAGTTATGCACATCGTAAATGTCGGTCTGAACGTGATAGTTGCCGCTGGTGTCGATCACAGGGCGGGTCTTATCCAGCGCCTTGGTCATACGATAGGCAAAGGCAATGACCTCGTTGCGCTGGTGTACAAAATTCTGATCCCAAGTCTCATTAAAGGGGCACCAACCCACAATGGCGGGATGGTTGTAGTCACGGGCGATCTCCTCCTCCCATTCGGGAGCAAAGGCAAAGAAGGCATCCAGCTTGGTGTGATCCAACCCCCAGTTGGGGAACTCGCCCCAAACAATATAGCCCAAACGGTCCGCGTGATAAAGGAACAGCGGCTCAAAGATCTTTTCGTGCAGACGGGCACCGTTAAAGCCGGCGGCCAGGGAAAGCTCGATATCGTTGATCAATGCCTGCTCGCTGGGGGCGGTATAGATGCCGTCGGGGTACAGACCCTGATCCAGCACCAGGCGCTGGAACACCGATTTGCCGTTGATCAGCACGCGGCGGCCGTCGATGCGCACCTCGCGCATGCCAAAATAGGTATGTACCTTATCGCCGCAGAATTCCAGCTCCATATCGTACAGGCGGCCGTGGCCAACCTCCCAGAGATGGAGCTCCTTCACCTTCATAGAAAGGGTCACGGTATTGCCATCGGTAAAGCGAGAGGTGTGAGCCATATAAGCACCCTTATAGGTAGCGGCGGCGTTCAGCACGCCGGAGCCCACCACATCGGCCTCCACGATTACATAGCCATTTTTGATATCGGTCGTGACACGAAAGTTTTTGATGTAATTCTTGGGCACAAATTCCATCCACACGGTCTGCCAGATGCCCGTAGAACGGGTATAATAGCAGCCCCTGGAATAGGTGACCATGCTCTGCTTGCCCGAGGGGATCAGGGGGTTGCGGGTATCGTCCTGCGCCTGGACCACAAGCACATTCTTTCCTGCCGTCACGTAATCGGTAATATCCATGCAGAAGGAAATAAAACCACCCTTATGCGAGCCCACCTTTTTGCCGTTGACATATACGGTGGCCTTGTAATCCACCGCGCCAAAATGCAACAAAACGCGACCCGTTAATGCATTTTCGGGAATTTCAATGTCACGGGCATACCAGCAGGCATTGATAAAATCGGTGTGACCGATGCCCGAGAGCCGTGATTCGGGACAGAAGGGCACCTCGATCTTGCCCTCAAAGGCGGTCTTTTCAAAATACTTTTTGTCGACACCGTTGTTTTCCTTATCCATGGTAAAGGACCAGGTGCCGTTCAGATTGACCCAGTTATCACGACGAAACTGGGGATTGGGAAATTCAGGGCGAAACATATCAGTACCTCCGTGTAATTTAAGTGTGTTATTTCTTCTCCACAACGATAAAGAAGGGAGATGAGGGAGAATTGACGATGCGGATGAGGGTACAGCAGATCACGTGACGGTCCAGGGTAGCAAAATAGTCCAGCACCATCTTTCCTTCCGCATCTCCCTCGGCATGGCCGGGATATACCGCCACCAGCAACACACCGCCGTGATCCAGCAGATCCACCGCCGCCTCAATGGCGGGCATGGTTGTCTCGCGCATGGTGGTGATCTTCTTATCGCTGCCGGGCAGATAGCCCAGATTGAACATACCGGCCCGGATAGGGCCCTCCACGTATTTTTTGACATGGTGGTGAGAATCCAATATCAGGGTGTAGTTATGCTCGCACCCTGCCCTTTCCAGATTCTCAGCAGTCGAGGCCAAGGCCTGCTCCTGCACATCAAATGCGTATACGTGTCCGTTTTTTCCAACGGTTTTGGAAAGGAACTCGGTATCATGACCGTTCCCCATCGTGAAATCGACTGCCACATCTCCCTCCCCCAAATGGTTCAGGATAAACTGCTTTTGCAGCTGCAAAAGGTCGATCATATTGCCGTATTTGCTTTTATTTTCACTCATTTTTTCAGCAGCTTTTCAAAGTGGGGGGCCAGGTTTTCGGCATAGAACTGGAAGCCAATGGCATTGGGGTGCAGATAACCGTCGGCAAAGAAGGTGGTCACGTTGGGGACCAGCGTCATACCGTCGACCACGGTAATGTCAAAGCGAGCGGCCGCCTCCTTGATGATGGTACGCATATCCTCAAAGGTACCAACGCCGGTGATGCGCCCCATATCGGCGCGCCACAGGGGCAGAATGGCCACGATCGGCACGTTGGGATACTTGTCGCGCAAGCGGGCGAAATGACCGTTGCAGCAGCCCACCAAGCGACCTCTGGTCGTGCCGGACCAGTCATTGGTGCCGTAGGCTACCGACACCAGATCGGGCTGGTAGAAATCCATCTGATCATCCACCGCGCGAGGATTGAAGCGCTCGCCGCCAATGCCCTGATTGACCACCTCGGCATTCAGCGCTCTGGCCACCTGATGGGCATAGGTCATCGAGGCATAGGAGGAGGTAGAGCCATGGGTGATGGAGTCACCGATAAACAGGAATTTATATGCGCGGGGGGCGGCCGCCTCAAAGGAGGCCCCCTCGTCCAGGGTCACATCAAAGATCTGACCCGCACTGTGGTGGGGGAAATAGATCTCCACAGTCTTTTTGCCTGTGGGCAAAGCAACGGTAAGCGTATCGGTTCCCTTTCCGCAGCCGGTATGGGCGTACATCACGCCGTCCGCCCACACATCAAAGGTGTGACCGCCACCGGCAGGGGTGGAGATCCACGTAAAGGACAGCTGCGTGCTGTCGGTTACAAAACGGGAAAGCACGCCGGAGGTATGAAACATCGCACCGTGAAAGCGATCCCCTTCGGGATACACATGCTCACGCACGTATTTGCCGTAACGGTAGAATACCAGCTTTCCGTCACGTTCAAAAATCTCGACTGCACCGCTGATGGTAGAGCGGAGCTGCTCGTTGGTCAGAATCATAAGGCTCACTCCTCTCCACCCAGATGGGGCTTGATGGCATCAAACAATGCATTGGCATAGAATTTGAAGCCGTAGTCGTTGGGATGCAGATATTTATCGGAGCAGACCTCGCGCAAATGGGGGATCATCCGATCGCCGTCCACCAGGATCACGCCCTCCTGTGCCAGTGCGGCGTCTTTCACGATCTGCACGCCCTCGGCAAAGGTGCCCACCTTGGTCACGCGATCGTTGTCAGCACGCCAAATGGGGGTGATGGCAAAAATCTTGGCCTTGGGATAGGCTTCGCGTAGCTTGGCGTAAAAGCCATTGGCCATGGTTATCATTCTGTCGCGCTCCCGTCCGTTCCAATCGTTGGTGCCATAGGCCACGGTAATGATATCGGGATCAAAATCCAGTGCAGGATCAACAAGCTCGGGGCGGAACACCTCGCCACCGATGCCCTGATTGATCATTTCCGCATCCAGCTTATCGGCGATCAGATTGGCATAGGTCTGAGAGGAATACTGGGCGTCATAGCCTTGGGTGATGGAGTCGCCATAGCAAAGGAGCTTGCGGGATTTTTTCACCGGCTCGAAAATCGCGTCATCATCCAATGTGACATTATACAGCTTGGCGCAGGAAAGGCAGGGCAGATAGATCGCCACCTTGTGCTTGCCGCCGTCCAGCTTAACGGTTACGGTGCTTTTTGCCTCTTTGATCTTATCGTGGCCAAAGTGCTGCACCATTACGCCATCCACAAACACGTCAAAGTAATAGAATACGCGGCTGGAGGCAATGACGGTGTGGTAATCAAAGGCGAACTTGGTAGAGTTGGTGAAAAACTCCAGACGCACGCCGGAGGTGGCGTGAGCCTTGTTACCGAAATCGGGCTTGACCTCATCGTAGTGAGATTGCTGATAGTCGGTAAAGCGGCGGAATTCAAACTTCCCTTCCGCATCCTGCACCACAGCAAGTGCACCGTGGGTCATGGTACGGATCTGTTCCAATGTCAGCTTCATAGGTACTCCTTTTTATGTAACGTATTGTTATTTTTCGTTTCTGTGAAGATCCGAGCGCAGGAATTTGATGGCGCGCTCTACGCTATCCTTGGAGTTTTTCCAAGGCTCTTTGTCATAGCGATAGTCAAACTTTTTGCAAAACCAGCTCACATCGTCGGTCAGGGTTTCTAAATAGCCCTTGACCACCTTTTCGGTGATCTCACAAAAAGCAGGCAGCCTCTTTTTACCCAGACGGGCCGAGGCCTTTTCCAGCAGCAAGCGGTAGTGCGGCAAGCAGAAATAGGGCTGCTGCTTCAGCTTTTCCACAAAGGTCTCGTCGGTGTCAAACAGCAGCACCACGGTTTCGGCCATGTGCTGAAAATGGAAATCAATGCGACCGCAGACATAGCAGGAGGATTCCAGCTCGCCAATACGACGGGCAGGCTTTTGGTCGGGGCGGCCCATGACTGTGCCCAAAAATCCCTTGGAAAGATCGCCCTGCAGCTCCTTGAGATGGCTTTCCAGCGTGAGCGCCATGCCCAGTCTGTTTTTGCGAACAAACATCATATCGTAATGGGTGCGGCAAAAGCCCAGCTTATTGGTCTTGATGCGCACATCGGGCTCCATCATAGACGCGCCAAGGATCAGATCCAGCTCGTCCTCCTCCAGCTTGCGATACAGCGCACACATCGGGCAACCGCAAGAGGCATCTGCGGCAGAGGCCTCAAATTTTTCGTTAACGGGTATGGTATAGATCTGCTCCATACGGGCCCTCCTCTCCAAGGAAACATTATAATTAAATTTATTATAACTGTTTTTATAAGATAATGCAAGAAAAAAACGCATTTTTCCAAGAAAAAAACGCAATGCTGCCGTATGGCGGCTTTTTGACGCGGTCATACTAAAGATGCGTCATACGCAAGGGAGGTGGAAGGCATGAATAAAAAAGCCATTGCGGCAACCGGATTGTTCGGCGCCATTGCCGTGGCAGGGGCGGTCGGCCTGCTGGTCAGCGGAGGCAACAAGCCCCGTGGTATGGCCAAGCGTGCCGGTAAAATGATGGACCGTGTGGGTCACACGATGCAGGGCGTGGGGCACAAAATGCAGCACGCTGTGCAGTCCATGGGCAAGCACTGAAAAAAATCCCCCAAAACGGTATCGTTTTGGGGGATTTTTGTTTTAATGTGTATTCTTCATATTGGCCAGCACTTCTACAAAATCGGCAAACGGTGCTTTGTTTTTCAGCATTTCATAGAAGGTTTCGATCATTTTGACATCCGCTGCATCGGTGATATCGCTGTATGCTTCCAGCGCCTTGGCAAGGCCGTTTGCCTTGACGTAATCGGTGATCTCCACGGCGGCAGGGTCACTTTCCATATCAAACAGATACCCTGCGGCAATGCCCACGGCGATATGGGCCGGTACACCGCCCTGCTCACGTACCATCTTAAAGGCACCCACCAAGCGGTCACCGGAGGAGAGCTTGCGCTTGGGATCGCGGCCAACGCGATCCAGCGAGTCCACCAGCAGCTTGTTTTCAAAGCGGACCATCAGATCCTCAACAAACTGCATCGTATCGTCCAAGGGTGCGCCGTGGCGCTTGGCCAAGGCTCTGGCCGATTCCAGCAGGGCACGCGTCAGAATATACTTGATCTCGCCATCGGTAGCCGCTTCAAAGATAAAGCCATAGCCCTTCTGATATGCCATATAGGCCATCAAGGCGTGACCCATATTATGGATAAGCAGCTTGCGCTCGATAAAGAAAGCAAAGGGAGAAAAGGGCACCAGCTCCTTGATGGGAGGCATGTCGCAGCCCACGGGGCGGAAGCCTGCGGCGTCCACGGGTAGCTCGCTATAGGGCTCAGCGCAAACAGCCAAGGGATACTGGGCCTTGAATTCCTCGGGCGTGGGGGGCACGGTACGTCCCACCGACACGCAGACAAAGCCCACGTTTGCCTCAAAGAAATCCTTATCCTCGGCAGGAATGTGAGGGGCGACCAGACCATAGAGATACTCATTGGAGCCGATCATATTTTCACAGATCAGAATGTTCAGCGGTCTGCCGGAGCGCGCCTTGCGTGCCAGAATGGCCTTGGCGATGAGGGGAGCTACAAAGGGCAGAATGTTGACACCCAAGGCGGTCGCCAGAATGTCAGCATCGGCAATGGTGTCGATAACAGCCTGCTCATCACGGCCATTGACAGCATTGACGCTTTCTACCCATTCGGGCACATACTCGGTGCCGCGGGTCACGTAAATGGGATACTTCCCTGCTTCATTGATGGCGTTCACCACATCGGCGTTGACATCAATAAAAGTGGTCTCGTAGCCGGACAGATAAAAGCGCTGTCCGATAAAGCCTCTGCCGATATTACCGGCACCGTACATAACTGCTCTCATGGTTGCTCTCCTTATAGTATAGTTTTGACGGCGGCGCGCACTCGTTCGGCAACCTCCTCGGGGGTGCCGGTGGCATCAATGATGGCTACGCGATCGCCGATGGATTCAAAAACACGAAGGAACGTGTCGCGAAAAAGCGTTAACGTCTCCTCTTTTTCATAAATTTCTTTGGCTTCTCCCCGCCGCCCGATGCGCGCCAGCGCCTCCTTAGGAGGGATATCCAAAAAAATGCACAGATCGGGGTGACGGATGGCGGGACAATTCACATTCATATCCTTGACCCAATGAAAGTCACATAAGCTGCCCTGATAGGCAAGAGAGGAATAGTAATAGCGGTCGGACAGCATATCCTCGCCCTTTCGCAGCGTGGCCTCAATGCCATCCTCGGCGGTATTGTGAACGATACGATCCAGCACGAACATCGCCGCCATTTCAAAGGGGGTTCGCTTGACCCTGCCCGAAAGAGCTTCTCGCAGCATTTTGCCGGTATCCTTATCGGTGGGCTCGGCGGTGACTCTTGCCCGTCTGCCCCGGGTTTCCAGCCAGTTGGCCAACAGTTGGATCTGCGTGCTTTTGCCGCAGCCGTCGATCCCCTCAAATACGATCAGCCTTCCCCGTTCCACAGTATCGCTCCCTTCTTCAAAAGACATCCTCTTTATTGTACACCCTGTCGCTCGCTTTGTCAATATTTTCACAAATAAAAGTGGAAATTCCACACCAACAGCTCCACGCCCATCGACTTGACAAAGAGCGTGTAAGCCGTTATAATATTGATATATACACCATAGTACAGATACGGAAAAGCATCCAACAGGGAGTTTAAATGAAATACGAAGGCATATTTTTTGATTTGGACGGCACGCTGCTGCCCATGGATAACGACACCTTTACCAAGGGTTATCTTGGCCTTTTGGCAAGGGCGGTCGCCCCCTATGGCTTTGAGCCCAAAAGCATGGTTTCCGCCATGTGGAAGGGCGTTTCGGCCATGGTGAAAAACGACGGCAGCCGCCCCAACTGTGACGTGTTCTGGGAGGTGTTCGCCGGCATTTTAGGGGAATTTGTGATGAAATACATCCCCAATTTTGATGCGTTCTATACCGATGGCTTTCACCAAGCGTCACAGTTTACCGCCCCCACGCCCCTGGCCGCCAAGGCGGTGGCTCTCGCCCACCAAAAGGCCCACAAGGTGGTGCTGGCCACCAATCCCCTATTCCCCCGTGTTGCGGTGGAATCCCGCCTTTCCTGGATCAAGCTGGGATCGGATGATTTTGATCTGGTGACCGATTACAGCAACTCTGCTTATTGCAAGCCCAACCCGGAATACTATCTGGACATCTGCCGCCGTATGGGCGTTGACCCCCGGCGCTGTCTGATGGTGGGCAACAATGCCGAGGAGGACATCCGCGCGGCACAGGCCGCCGGTCTTTCGACCTTTTTGCTGACCGACCACCTCATTGCCGAGGGGGAGATCCCCGAGACGCCCAAAGGCAGCTTCGACAACCTGATCTCCTATCTGGAACAGCTTTAATATGCAAAAAATCCTGCACACGTGTGCAGGATTTTTTGTTTTTTAGATATCATATTTGGCCAAGATCTGGCTGGGTCGCTTGCAAAGCAGCAGCAGGATCGGCAGCACGCCAAACAGCACACACAGGCCGTACAGCAACACCAGCAGCAGCACACCCATCCACCAAGGATAGAAGATGACCTGCGACACCAGAGGCGAAATGCCAAGGCAGACCCACAAAAAGCCGCTGACCAGCAGATATCCGATCAAAACAGTCAGGGTGGTCAGCACCACGGCCTCGATCATAAATTTGAAGATCAGATTCTTTTTGGAAACGCCGATGGCGCGGTAAATGCCCACCTCCTTAATGCGGTTGAGCAGCGCCGAGCGCATAATGAAATACATACACAGGCACAAAATGGCCAACACCACTCCCATGGTTACAAGGCCAAGAAGGATATCCTCCCTTTCCCGTTCGATGATCTGATCAAACATATCGTCAGGCGTGACCACATAACGCCGTTCCACACCGGTTTTGCGATTGCCAAAGGTCTGTTCCAACCATTTTTCGGTAGTCTTGGCATCGACAGAATGCAGCAGTGTGTATTCCTTAACCTCGGCATACAGCAATTGCTCTTCATAGAAACCGTAGTCCGGATTGTAGGCCTGCTTCTCCTTTGTAGAAGCATACGATCTTGCCGATGCATGCGTTTCGCCGTATTGCTTGGAAAGCATGATATAATCCGCATCGCTGACGCAATAGCCGCGGCTGAAGATCTCGTCAAAGGACGCATTGCGCAGCGTGGATTCCTCGAATTCAGCGCGGTAGGCCTCTCGGTCCTTTTCCAGCAATGCCAGTGCCGGCTCCATATACACGCCCCGATAGGCACTTTGCAGCTCCAGCGGACGGGGATAGTATCCGGTCTCACGCTTGGTTGCCACAGCCAGCGCCATTTCAAAGGCATCTGCCGCCACCCAAATGGCCAGCTCGTTCTCCTTTTCTACCGCCAACCACATATCGATCGCTCGGTTGCGGAAGGGGTAAACGCTTTGCAGATAGGTCAGCGCCTGGTCGTAATAGTACTCCCAATATTCATAATAGCGATTGGTGCGCACCTCTTGAAAGACCTCAGCCAAACGGTTGGGATCGGCCTCGATACCGGGGTTCTCGCGCAGAACGATCTCCATGAAAAAGTCATCCAAGGCCTGCTTGGTCTGCCCCGTGTTTTTGAGGTAGGAATGATAGGTATTGTGCGAGCGATAAGCCTCGGCAACCTTCAGCTCGGCACCGTGGATGGTCACCGTATCCCCCTTGATGGGGTCTGTACTGTCGCCGCCGTCGTGCTTGATGATCAGCAAGGTCTCGCCGTCGGCCACCGTGATGCCATAATCCGAAGCCGGATAGATCAAGGTATCGCTGCTGTTGTTGATGATGCGTGCCAGCATCATATCGGTGAAATAGGCGGCAGGCTCATCGGATTCCACAATGCCGGCCACCCGCAGATATTCGCCGTTAAAAACAAGCGATTCGCAGGGCAGACCAATGAGCTTATCATAACCATCCAGATAGGAAAGAGGGGCTTGCTCCAGCAGCTGATCGGCCGCACGGGTGGTAATCAGAATATCGGTATGGGTCAGTTGGCGACTTCCCTGCACCAACGGCAGATCCGCCGCCAGGCTTTGGCTCAACTGTGTGGCATAGGTGCCCCACCAAACGTTTTGTGTATAGGTTTCAAAATGGCCGGTGCGAAAACGGAGAAAGACTTCTTCAAAGGGATAGGAATACTTCATACGGATGCCGTCCACCCCAGTGTCTGCCCGCCCTACGGCATCCCGTAGCAGCTGGGAGGTAGCGGTGTCGGGCGTGTAAACGTAAAACACGTTATGGTTGTAGTTTTCGGTTGCCGCTACGACCTGCCCGATCGCCGTGCCGAATACGGCGCTCATCAGCACCACCACGGCAGCGAATAGCGCCATACAACCACGCAGCAGCTTTTTAGCCTTTTTCCCTTTTTTGAAGTTCACGTCATAGCCGCTTTTGATGGAGGACCGCAGATCAAACAATCGCCCGTAATGGCCATTTTCAATGGGAGGCAACGCGCTCATATCTACATCACGGCTAACGGTGTTTTGGGCAGGATCGGCTTTAAAAACGCCATCCCGTAGCTTGATTTCGCTGAATGCATCCAGCACGTGAACGCGGTTGCCGTCCACCTCCAGATAAAGTCCGCCCCCCGTGTTGACCACACGGATGGAAACCGGGGAGGGGGGGACATCACCGTAATAATCAATGTTGACCAAGGGGCTGCGGAATTCGCTTTTTTGGTACTCCCCCAAGTAGACATCATTCTTATCCCGGGCGGCCAGACCCTTTGCACCGTCGTTGCGCTTGACCTCCACCACGCGGCCATCCTGCAATCCGATCACCAGATCGCAATAATGGTCCACCAGATCGGCCTCGTGAGTGACCAGCAGCACCAGATGCTCCTTGGCGATGGCCTTGAGCAGATCCATCACCATCACGGTGTTGCTCTCGTCCAGATTGCCTGTGGGCTCATCGGCCAAAATGACACGGGGATTTTTGACAATGGCACGGGCAATGGCAATGCGCTGCTGTTGACCGCCCGACAGCGTGTCGGGCATACGGCCGGCGAATTTTTCCATTCCCACATTCCGCAGAGCCGCCATGACACGCGACTCAATCCGGCGTCCATCGGTCATGCCGCAAAGGCGCAAGGCGTCGGCCACATTTTCAAAGCAGCTCTCCCCCGTGTTGAGGTTATAATTCTGAAAAACGTATCCGATGTATTGGTTACGGACAGCATCGGTCTCTCGGGTGATGTCATGGCCGTCCACCAGCACCTGGCCGCCGTCAAAGTGATCCAGACCGCCAATGACGTTGAGCAGGGTGGTTTTGCCACAGCCGCTTTTGCCATAGATCGCCACCATGCCGCGCTCGGGCAGATCCAAATTAACATTGTCGATCACATGGATCTCGTTGGGTCTCCCTTTATTGAAAAACTTATGTAAGCCTTGCAAGCGGATCATTGCGTGACACCTCCCTTCAGGGCCTTTTTCACGCTGGGGTGAAAGAGCTTTCGGATTTGATTGTGCGTAATACGCAACGACAGCAGCAGGATTCCCACCACGATCAAGGCGTATTGCCACGGGTACAGGAACACGAAATAGGGGTTGAAGCGTGGGCTGGTGAAGATCACCACGGCGACCGCCGCCATACAAAGAAAGCCGGGGATCAGAGAAAGCAGCATGCGCACGTACATACCGATGCGGATCACGCGCACAGGGATACCCATCGAGCGCATGATGGCCATATCACCCCGGAAGGCCTCTAAAGCGCGAATGGAGCAAAGATTGAGGAAGAAGGCCAGGAATACAATGGCGATCAGCCAGACCACGCCCAGCAGCACCGCCTGCAGAACGCCAAGGATCACATCCTCTCCGTCCAGCTGTCCGACGGTGTCTGCCGGCACGGCCACGTAGCCTTCCGCCGTCAACGCATCCGCCGCCCGATGGGCCGCACTGTCATCTTCAAAGAATAGAGAGGCCTGCCGATAGGAGGCAGCAAGTGTGGTTTCGATCACATCGCAATAGAGCTCCGAGCCCATATAGACATGGTTAGAGGCCTGGATCGCATAGGTGGCATCCTCGCAAATAATATCATTGCCAAATTCCCACGTCAGCTTGACACTTTCCTCATCGGCCACGTAGTAATAGTTGTATCGGATCGCATTCCAGCGCATCAGACCTCTCACCGTATAACTGCCGGTTGCCTCGGCGGCCTTTTGTATGGCATTGCGATATTTTGAGGAGCTATCCAGTGCGATTCGATCGGGGGGGAGCTCAAAGGAAACGCAAAAGCCGTCAAATCCGATCTCCTTGGGTTCCGTGGCTCCCTCGCCGGGCAGCACCGAAGCGGTGATAAACTGGCTTTTCATATAATTGCTGACCGCAAATTGGGCGCTGACCACACGAAAGCCCTCGGCGGTCAACAGACATTTGAAGGGTTGATTATTATCATAAAAATAGGAAATACCCACGATCTGATAATCGATGCCCATATTGGTCAGCTGTATGCTTTGGATCTGCAGTGTATCCTTACCAAACAGAGGTCGGTGAGAAATGGGCAAGCGCAGCAGCACCTCGTTAGGTGCCGTGGGATAACGCCCCACGATCCGATCGCCGTAGTCCTCGTTATAGGTCAGCTCCAAACCAAGCGTTTTGTATCGGTCATAGGGATTTTCGCGTAAGTGCTCGGGGATCTCTACCTGTCCCCCGACGGTGCCGTGATCCAACAGCATATCATAATGCAAATAGGACGTTGCTCCGTGCGTGTCGCGCAGACCCTGCAGCTCCTCGTCGGTGAGAGGGCGACCGCTTTGGGTAGTGATCACCACTCGCCCCGGTATAGGGCTGAACATCCCTCGCCCCCGAAGCGGCGAGGTCATTTCACCGCAAAGCGCGGTGACCAGAAATACACCCAGGATGCCCACCAGCATCAGCGCGCACAAAAAGATGGAGAGCTTGGGCTTTGCCGCAAAGATCGCCCAACCCAGTGCAGCACCGTTTTTAGTATCCTTTTTGCGACCCTTGCTGTATTTTTGCGCACACGTGTCGGTATTTTTGTGACACGGCAGCTCTGCCCTACGCACGATTTTATCGGATTCCACCGCCCCATCAAAGATGCGGATATGACGGGTGGCGGCATCCTTTACGCTGTCAAAGTTGTGGGTGACCACAATGACCAGCTTATCCTTGGAGACCTCCCGCAACAGCTGGATGATCTCATGGGAGGTGACCGAATCCAGGTTGCCCGTGGGCTCGTCGGCCAGAATAATAGGGCTATCCTTGGCCAACGCTCTGGCAATGACGGTGCGCTGCTTTTGGCCGCCCGACAAGCGGCTGCCCTTGTGAGAAAGGTGAGAGGTCATTCCCACGCGTTCCAGCAGCTCCTTGGCACGGGCACGGCGTGCGGCGCGATCCTCAATGTGCATCAGCGCCAGCTCTACGTTCTGGAGAACGGTAAAGCTTTCGATGATATTGTAATCCTGAAAAATAAAGGAAATATACTTTTCCCGATACACCTCCCAGTCGGGCTGCAGATAATGGGAGGTCGACTCCCCTTCGATATACAGCTCACCCTCCTCATAGGTGTCCATACCGCTGATCACATTGAGCAGAGTGGATTTACCCGAGCCCGATTTGCCGGTGACGGCCACAAACTCGCCTTGCTCAAAGGACAGATTGACTCCGCGGATGCCAACGGCCACATTCCCCTCGGAAACGTAGATCTTGCCGATATCCTTTAATTGCAGTAATGCCATGTTCTTGACTCCTTTCTGAAGATCTGAAGATGTCCTCTATCTATATAAGACCACAAAAATGCAAAAAAGTGGAGTTCTTTTTTCAAAAAAGTGAAAAGTTTACACTTTTTTCGCAAAACGCAGGTATCTTTCATCATAAATACACAGAAAAACGCAAGATAAGGTTACATTCTTTGTGAAATATTATAACACACTTCTGTTTTTATTGCAACCAAAAAGCAGGGCTTGCGGCAAGCCCTGCTTTTTGGTTATGAAAACGTTTCTGCGGTAAAATCGGGGGTGTAGTCGGCACCCACCGACTCTTTGGCCTGAAAGTATCCCGTAAAGCCCAATGTCCGGGCGTGGGCGGCCACGGTATCGTATTCAAAGGAGGTCAATCGCCTTTGCAGCACCTGTGGGGCGTCGGGGGGGCAAAAATCCGGTGTATACTGCCGCATCAAGGACAAACGGATCTGCTCCACGGGCACGGTGGCAGCAATGCGATCCAGCACCGCCACAGAATCCCTTCGCCCACCGGGCAGCACCAGATGGCGCACCATCACACCACGGCGCATCATACCGTCGCTGTCAAAGGTCGCTTCTCCCACTTGGCGATACATTTCGGCAAGAGCGGCGGTGGCCACCTCACCATAATCGGGGGCGGCGGAATATTCCGCGGACATAGACGACAAAATATACTTGAAATCCGGCAAATAAATGTCCACAAGGCCTTCAAAAAGCCGTAACGTATCCACTTTTTCATAACCGCCGCAGTTGTAAACCACCGGAACGGTCAGTTGCTTTTTAACCTGCTGCAGCGCCTTGGAGACCCCATGGGCAAAGTGGGTGGCGGTGACCAGATTGATGTTGTGAGCGCCCTGCTGCTGCAACGATAAAAACAGCTCGCCCAATCGCTCCGGGCTGACGGATTTCCCAGCCTCGGGGGTACGGATGGCACGGTTCTGACAAAACACACAGCCCAGCGAGCAGCCCACAAAAAAGACGGTGCCCGAGCCATGCTTGCCGCTGATGCAGGGCTCCTCAAAGGGGTGCAAGGCCACACGCGCCACACGGATATCGTCACCCATACCGCAATAGCCACGCTCACCAGCGGCGCGATCTGCGCCACATTCCCGTGGACACAAGGTGCATTTCATTGGTTGACTCCCCCTTTCTGCTTAGATAGACACATCATAGCACAAATTTTCATTTTTTTCAAGTTTTATGTGCCATATCTGCCGTTTTGTGATACAATGAAGATAGAAAACAAGACGGGTACCCGTCGGCAAGGAGCACATATGCAAAACCGCTTTCTCCGCCGCGCAGAAATTCTGTGCGTTGGCACCGAGCTACTCATCGGTGATATTGTGAACACCAATGCCGCCTATCTTTCCAAGCGCCTGGCGGCGCTGGGCATTGGCGTGTATCGGCAAAGCGTGGTGGGTGACAACCCCGAGAGACTGGCCGAGGATCTACGCGCGGCGCTGGACCGTGCCGATCTGGTGGTGACCAGCGGCGGGCTGGGTCCTACCATGGACGATCTGACCAAGGAAACGGCCGCGCGGGTCTTTGGTCGCTCGATGGAGATGCACACAGCATCACTGGAGCGCATCCGCCAGTATTTCAGATCCAGCAACCGGAAAATGACCCCCAACAACGAGAAACAGGCGATGATGCCCACCGGCGCCGTGGTGTTCCCCAACGATTATGGCACGGCCCCCGCGCTGGCGCTGGAGCGTGAGGACGGCAAGATCCTGGTGATGCTCCCCGGTCCCCCACGAGAGCTGGAGCCCCTCTTTCGCGAGCAGGTAGAGCCCTATCTTCAGCCCCGTTGTAATGCGGTGCTGTTCAGCCGAAATCTGCATATCATCGGTATGGGAGAATCCGCCGTTGAGGCAGCTCTGCCCCGTGAGCTGCTGGATTCCTCCAACCCCACATTGGCCCCCTACTGCGCCCCCGGCGAGGTACGACTGCGCATTACTGCCAAGGCGGCCAGCTCTGCCGAGGCCGCTCGCCTTTGCGAGGGCATGATCCGCCGCATTCAGGAGACCCCCATCGCGCCTTATATTTATGCCGTGGACACCCCCTCCCCCGAGGCTGCCCTGGTCCAGCTACTGCTGCAAAAGCAGATGACCGTTGCCACCGCAGAATCCTGCACGGGTGGGCTGATTGCAAAGCGGCTGACCGACATTTCCGGTTGCTCGGCCGTGGTGGCAGGCGGTGCGGTGACCTATCAGACCCGCGAAAAGATCGCCGTACTGGGCGTGCCTGCCCCTTTGATTGAGGAGCACACCGTTGTCAGCGAGCCTGTGGCGCGCTCGATGGCGCAAAACGCCCTGCGGGTCTTTGATACCGACCTGGCCATTGCCACCACAGGCTATGCAGGTCCCGGAGGCGGCACCGAGCAGGATCCCGTTGGTACGGTGTACATTGCCGTGGCCACCAAAAACGAGTGTCGCTGCCATCGCCTTTCCCTGTCTCCCAAACGTGACCGCGCATACATCCGCGACGTGGCCGCCACCAATGCCATTCTGGATGCCCTGCAGCTGGTGCGCAAGTAACCCTACCACACAAAGAATATAATAAAATATAACCCCGACACTTGACAGTGGGTATGGAATGTGTTAAAATAATGTCAAAGTCTTAATTTTTGCCTTTTTGGCATTATTTTTCCTGCTTTGCGGGGTTCAAAAGAAAGGAACGTTATTATGGCAAAGTTTCGTAAAATCGGTGTATTGGCTTCCGGCGGCGACGCCCCCGGTATGAATGCTGCCCTGCGTGCCATCACGCGCAAGGCTCTGGACGAGGGCATGGAGGTTGTTGGCGTGGTAGGTGGCTACTCCGGCCTGATCCACGACGAGATCATTCCCCTGACCCCCCGTGCCGTTTCCAACATCATTTCCCGTGGCGGCACCTTCCTGTATTCGGATCGCTGTGACGAATTCAAGACCGAAGAAGGCATGCAAAAAGCCATTGCCACCTGTAAAAAGCACGGCATCGAGGCTATCGTAGCCTGCGGCGGTGACGGTACCTTCCGCGGTGCCACCGACCTGACCAACCGCGGCATCCCCACCGTTGGTGTCCCCTGCACCATTGACAACGATATTACTGCCACCGACTATACCATCGGCTTTGACTCCGCTATGAATACGGCGCTGAAGATGATCGATTGCCTGCGCGACACCTGCGAATCTCATGCACGCTGCAACGTGGTTGAGGTTATGGGTCGTGACTGCGGTCAGATCGCGCTCTTTACCGCTCTGGCCTCCGGCGCGGCTGCAGCCGTGATTCCCGAGATCCCCTTTGATGAAGCCGGCACCATCGCCCGCATCAAGGAGATGAAGGCAGACGGCAAGCGCGGATTCCTGGTCATCGTTTCCGAGGGCGTGTTCACCGAGGACGGTAAGAAGTATGGAGAGGTTTTGGCCAAGAAGATCGATGCTGAGACCGGCATTGAGACCAAGTTTGCTCGTTTTGCACACGTGGTACGCGGTGGCGATCCCACCCTGCGTGACCGTTTGACCGCCTCCCGTATGGGTGTGCGTGCCGTAGAGCTTTTGCTGGAGGGCAAGAGCAATCTGGTGGTTTGCGAGATCGACGGCAAGATCACCGATCTGGACATCAACTATGCTCTGATCGCAGACCGTAACTATAAGAATAAGCTAAAGCCCGGCGATCTGGAAAAGTTCAGCGCCGAGGAGGTAGCCGCCATGAAGGCGCTGGCTGCACAGCGTCACGAGGAGATGCTGGACGTATACAGAATGGTAGCCGAAACCAGCAAGTAAGGAGAACCTATGCGCGAACCTGATTTGAGAAAAGTAACGATCATCGGTGCCGGTAACGTGGGTGCCACCATTGCCTATACGCTGGCCATTGAGGGCATTGCCAACGAAATTCTGATGATCGACATCAAAACCGACAAGGCAGAAGGAGAGGCCATGGACATCACCCAGGGTTCGCCCTTTTTCAAGGGTACCCGTGTGACGGCCGGCGACTATCCGGATGCCGTAAACTCCGATATTGTGATCATCACCTCCGGTGTGGCCCGCACAGCAGGCCAAAACCGTTTGGACCTGGCGCAGGTCAACGTAGACATTCTCAAAAGGATTGCCAAGGATATCACCCAGTATGCCCCCGATGCGATTTATATTCTGATCAGCAACCCCGTGGATATACTGACCTACGTGTTCAACAAATGCACCGATATTCCCGAGAGCCACATCATCGGTAGCGGCACCATTTTGGATACCTCGCGTCTGCGCTCGTATCTGGGCGACCATTTTCACATCAGCCGCCAAAATGTGCATGCCTTTGTGTTTGGCGAGCACGGCGACTCCTCCTTTGTGCCCTGGTCGCAGGTCAACATTTCCTGCGTGGACGTAGAAAAATACCGCAAGGTATCGCGGGAGCTTGACGATCCCATTCCTCCCCTGAATCGCGAGGCCGCCGAGCAATATGTGCGCACCTCCGGCTCACAGATCATTGCCCGTAAGGGTGCCACCTTCTATGCAGTATCGACTGCGGCAGTACACATTTGCAAATGTATCTTCAGCGGCAACGATACGGCAATGACCATTTCCACCATGCACCATGACGAGTATGGCATTGATGATGTATGCTTGTCAACCCTATCCTTGGTAGGTCCCGACGGCATCAAGGCTCACATCCCCGTAGAGTTGACCGAGGAAGAAATAAAAAAGCTGCAGCGCAGCGCCCAATGCCTGCACAACGTGCTGGATCAGATCGAATATTAAAAAAAGGCTCCGTTTGCCAAGCAAACGGAGCCTTTTTGCTGCTAAAACAGCGATACGGTGTTGAATTTTTGCAACAAAACAGCACCTGCCGTAGCAGGTGCTGTTTTGTTGTTATGTTCAGATCTCGGGGATCTGGATCTCGATCTCGTGGCCCAGCTCTGCGGACTTGGCAATGCCATCCAGAATAGCCTGGTTGTACAGGATCTGGGAGGAAGGCACGGGAGCGGTGCCGTTATTCTTAACA
>JAFTSB010000002.1 GCA_017461945.1 Clostridia bacterium
AAAGTGCTTTTAAATATAAATAACGCGCATACGGGAAATTTTTTTAGTAAATTGCGGTATCCACTTGAAAAAAAGGATGTTTTGCGGTATAATGAATTGATTAACGTCTTTGGGGCAAATGCCCCATGGAAAAGATGACCAAAGAGGAGATTTTAAATGAAGCTGGGTATCGTAGGACTCCCCAATGTGGGAAAAAGCACGCTGTTCAACGCACTGACCAATGCCGGTGCCGAATCCGCCAACTATCCCTTTTGCACCATTGAACCCAACGTGGGTGTGGTAGCCGTTCCCGATAGCCGTATGGACTATCTTTCCACCATGTACGCCCCCGAAAAATACACCCCTGCCGTGATCGAATTTGTGGATATTGCCGGTCTGGTGCGTGGTGCCTCCAAGGGCGAGGGCCTTGGCAACAAGTTCCTGTCTCATATTCGCGAGGTGGATGCCATCATTCACGTGGTGCGCTGCTTTAACGACGACAACATCATCCACGTAGACGGCAAGGTGGATCCCATGCGTGACGTGGAGACTATTAACATGGAGCTGATCTTTTCGGATATGGAAATGGTGGAGCGCCGCATTGACCGCGTAAAAAAGGCGATGAAGGGCGACAAGACACTAGCCGGCGAGCTGGCCCTGTTTGAGCGCATCTACAAGACTCTTTCCGATGGCTTCACCGCCCGTACCGTAGAGCTTTCCGATGACGAACGCGCTATGCTTTACGACACCCCCCTGCTGACGATGAAGCCCGTGATCTACGCCGCCAATGTCAGTGAAGACGAGGCCGGAACCGAGCCCATGGACAATCCCCATTACGTAAAGCTGAAGGAGTTTGCCGCCAGCGAGCACGCCGAGGTATTGCCCGTTTGCGCGCAGATCGAGGCAGAGATCGCCGAGCTTTCCGGCGAGGAAAAGCAGGCGTTTCTGGAGGATCTGGGCATTGCGGAAAGCGGTCTTGACCGCTTGATCAAGGCCAGCTATTCTCTGCTGGGTCTGATCAGCTTTCTCACCGCCGGCCCCAAGGAGGTGCGCGCCTGGACCATCGTGCGCGGCACCAAGGCTCCGGGTGCGGCAGGTAAGATCCATAGTGATTTCGAGCGCGGCTTCATTCGTGCCGAGGTGGTCAGCTTTGCCGACCTGGAGCGTCTTGGCTCGATGAATGCCGTCAAGGAGGCAGGTCTGCTGCGCTCCGAGGGCAAGGAATACGTAATGCAGGACGGAGACATCGTTGTCTTCCGCTTTAACGTCTGATGCGCGCCCGTAAGAAAAAGCACGGCGCCGAGCGCATCGCCGCCTGTGCACATTTGCTGATCCAGGATCCCACCGTATTGCGTGAGGATCCCCAAGCCCCCTTTGCTGAGAAGCAGGAGCTCCATTTGGAGATCGGTTGCGGCAAGGGCAACTTTGCCTGCGGTATGGCAGCTAAACATCCGGATGTGAATTTTATTGCCATGGAATGTGTGGCCGACGTAGCCTGCATTGCCTTGGAAAAGGCTGAGGCAGCAAAGGACACCCGCCCCGATAATCTTCGCTTTCTTATTGGCAACGCTGAAAATCTGACCGAGTGGTTCCCCGCCCACAGTGTGGACTGTCTGTATTTGAATTTCAGCGATCCCTGGCCCAAGGCACGTCACGCCAAGCGCCGTTTGACCTATCGCGCTTTTCTTGAAAAATACAAAACGGTCCTAAAAAAAGGCGGCATTTTGCGCTTTAAAACCGACAACGCCGGACTGTTTGATTTCTCTCTTGAGGAGTTTGAGGCCATGGGCTTGCCTATGACCGATCTGACCCGTGATCTGCACAGCAGCCCACAGAACGAGGGCAACGTGATGACCGAATACGAGCGTGCTTGGTCGGAAAAGGGATTCCCCATCCACGCTGTGACCGTACATTTTTGAGAGGTGAGCAATGATGATGGACTCGCTTGTGCTGCGCAACCGCAGTTGCCGTAGCTTTGACGAAGGCACGCCGATCACCAAGGAGATCTTAACCGATCTGGTGGATCTGGCACGCCGCACCGCCTCGGGCATGAACAAGCAGCCCTTACGCTATCGCATTTTAAGTGATAGCTCCGAGATCGCTGCTATGCTGCAGAATTGCCGCTTTGGCTCGGCCTTACCCGGTGTAAAGCTCCCACCCGAAAACGGCAAGCCCACCGGCTTTATTCTGATCTTCACCGACAAAGAGGCCGCAAGCCCCGAGTCCCTTGCATTAAAGGATGTAGGCATTGCGGCACAGACCATTCTGCTTGCAGCCACTGAGCTTGGCTTTGGGGGCTGTATGCTGGGCAGCTTTGAGCCCACCCGTCTGAATGCCGATTTCGGCATTTCCAGCCGCTATGTCCCTCAGCTTGCCATTGCACTGGGTAAGCCTGCAGAGCGCGCTCTGCTGACCGATGCACACGACGGATCGCTGCGCTATTATCGCGATGCCGCCGGCAATCATTGCGTCCCCAAGCGCGCCTTGGATGAGGTGCTGATTTAAACCACAAAGCCGCAAAATGCGCGAAAATCTCGCACCGTTTGCGGCTTTTTCAAACGGAGAGCATACAATGGATAACACATTTGAGCCCTGTGGCGTGCTGATCGTTAACAAGCCCGCAGGCAAAACCTCACACGATATCGTTGGTATGGTGCGCCGCCTGTATCACACCCGCAAGGTGGGGCACACCGGCACCCTTGACCCAATGGCCACGGGTGTACTGGTGGTCTTGATCGGCCGCGCCGCCAAGGCTGCGGAATATCTAAGCGTTCACCAAAAGACCTATCAAGCCGTCCTGCGTTTGGGATTGACCACCGACACGGAAGACATTACCGGACAAATTCTGACAACCTCCAACATCCTTCCAACGCCCGAGTTGGTTGTGCAGACAGCTGAAAGCTTTCAAGGGGAAATTCTGCAAACACCCCCTATGTACAGTGCTTTGAAGGTCAAGGGCCAAAAGCTGGTGGATCTTGCCCGTAAGGGCATTGAGATCGAGCGTGCCGCAAGACCGATCACGGTGTATTCCCTTTCCTGCCGCCACGTGGAGGCCGCCGACTATAAGCTGTGCGTCAGCTGCTCGGCGGGCACCTATATCCGCACTCTTTGCGCCGACATTGGCAAGGCACTTGGCTGCGGCGGCGTGATGGCAAAGCTGAACCGCCTTTCGGTGGGCGACTTTCCGCTGGAGAACGCCATTTTCCCCGAAGCACTGGAGACGATGAGCGACGAGGAGCGTTCGGGGAAGCTCTTGCCCATTGAGTCGCTATTTGGCGATCTCCCCACCGTTAAACTGCCTGCTTTTTACGAAAAGCTGTGCCGAAACGGCTGTGAAATTTATCAGGGAAAGATCGGTCAAAACCAAAAAACTGGTACACGTGTGCGGATTTGTGATGCATCCGGCCATTTTTTTGCCCTGGGCGAGGTACGGGAATACGAGGCCGGCACCGCCATCAAGGCCATCAAGCATTTTGATATATAAACGTATTTGAATTGTAAAAAAAGAGCCCCCTGCCGCGGCAGGGGGCTCTTTTTTAATGATCCCGAGAGCATTTTTCTGCATCAATCGCAAGAACCAGCATCAAGGCACAGAGAATGTCTGCCGGATTTTGCACATCAATGGCATAGGTGTCGGTCCACTTGAACAGCTGCTTGGAAACAACAGCGACCAAAGCGCCGGTAGAGCTGAGAATGTTATAGTCCCATTCCCAAAAATTTCCCTCCACCTGCCAACCGTTGACATCAATGCAAAAGCGCGGCTTGAAAAGAGTGAATTCCTTTTTGATGCACCCGATATACTGCTCTCCCCGATACATATCAAACTTGGGCAGTAGCGTAAAAACCCGTTGCTTGACGGTGCCCACCTCATTTCCGGCGGCATCAAAAATTTTGAGACAATGCCCCCAAGAAAGTTGGCCCTTTACGGTAAAAAGCGTCACACCCGATTCATCATAAATATCATAGCTGTCAAACCACGAAAAAAATCTTTGCTTAAACAGCAATCTCATATTGCGCCGCCTTTCTCAATCGTTTAGCAAAATGGAATGTGACTGTGTCGGGCATTAAAGATTGAAATACGCTTTGGCGTTTTGGTAGCAAACGCCCTTGACCAAGGCGGCCAGAGCAGCCTCGTCATTGGGATATTCTCCGCCCTCTACCCAATCGCCGATCAGGTCGCACAGAATCCGTCTGAAATACTCGTGACGAGGGTAAGACAAAAAGCTGCGGGAGTCGGTCAGCATACCAAGGAAGTTGCCAAGAGAGGCAAGGCCGGCAAAGGAACGCATTTGGGCACGCATGCCGTCCAAGCGATCCTGGAACCACCAGGCACTTCCCTGCACGACACGGGGAGCGCCGCTTTCGTTACCGGTGAAGGCACCGCAAAGGGTGGCAACGGCATCGTTATCCGCGCCGTTGAGAGAATACAGAATGGTGCGAGGCAGTCCGTCACAGCCGTCCAAATAATTCAGCAGCTTGGCAAATTCAGCAGTATTGTTGGCACCGTGAATGATATCATAGCCCGTATCAGGGCCCAGCTGACGGAGCATACGATCATTGGGGTTGCGGTAAACGCCAAAGTGCAGCTGCATCACCATACCGCGGCGTGCATACTCCTTACCAAAGAAGCGCAGCATCTGGCACACAAACAGGGCAGCCTCCTCAGGCTCTACCTTTTTTCCGTCGCTCTCCAGCGCGCGGGAGAAGATCTCCTTGGCGTGGAATTCATCCGGGGTAACAAAGCGGAAATTGTCCAGTGCGTGATCGGCCGCGCGGCACCCCAAGGCCTGAAAACGGTCCAGAGATACGCGGTATGCCTCCAGCAGCGTTTCGTAATCGGTGATCTCCACGCCGTTGGCCTCACCCAAAGCAGCGATATAAGCCTTGATGCCCTTTTTACCGATGGCAAGTCCCTTATCGGGGCGGAAGGAGGGGGCGACCAGCGTGGCAAAGCCCTCGTTTTGCAGCTGCTTGTGATATTCCAGCGAATCGGCAGGATCGTCGGTAGTACCCACCATTTGCACGCCGGAATTGACGATCAGATGACGGGCGCTCATTTGGGGGTCAGCCAGCTTTTCGGCAGTCATCTTCCAAATAGCATCGCAGTTTTCCTCGTTCAAAGTCAGATCGCAGTCAAAAAATCGACGCAGCTCCAGATGGCTCCAATGATACAGCGGATTGCCGATCAGCTTGGGCATACACTGACAGTATGCGCGGAATTTTTCATAATCAGAGGCATCACCCGTGATAAACTTTTCGGAAACACCGCAGGAGCGCATGGCGCGCCACTTATAGTGATCGCCGTAAAGCCAGACCTCGGTAATGTTGTTGTAGCGCTTGTCCTCTGCGATCTCCTTGGGCGAGAGATGGCAATGATAGTCAATAATGGGCTGCCCAGCGGCATAGGTGTGATACAAATGCCGTGCCGTTTCGGTGTGCAGTAAAAAATCCTGATCCATAAAAGGTCTCATAGTGCGAGTCCCCCCTTCTTTTTCTAATGGTATTTTAACACAAATCACAGTATATGGCAAGAGAAAACCAGAAAATAGAACCATTTGACAGGATCTTTTTGAAAATATTTGCAATTTGCGCCCGATTGTGTTATAATAAAATATCTATTATCAAAAGGAGGTGGTCGGATGCGGGCAGATCTGCATACACACACCCTGTATTCCTTTGACGGCGACCCCACCGCAACGGTGAACGCGATGTGCGAAAGTGCCATTGCCAAGGGGCTGACACATCTGGCCATCACCGACCATTGTGACATCAACGGCGAGATCGAGGGCATTTACCCGGTGCTGGACAAGGACGCTGTTTTCGATGCCGTTTGTGCGGCCAAGAAAACATATGCCAGACGGCTGACGGTGCTGTTTGGCATAGAGCTGGGGCAGGCCACTCAATACCCCACAGAGGCACGGGCCTTGTTAGAGCGCTACCCTTATGATATCGTGTTGGGTTCACTCCACAATCTGGCAAACACGCCGGATTTCTACTATATGAGTGTACAGGATGCCGACTTCCCTGCTCCACAGCTGGCTGAAATGTCAGACGGCGAGATCGCTGCGCTGTTTGAGCGATCCTTGCAGGAGACCTCTGCACTTCTTGATTTTGAGGGCATCCACGTCCTCCCCCATCTCACCTATCTGCACCGCTATGTGCGGCAGGTGGGACGAAAGTTGAATTTCACCCCCCACTTGCCACAGATCGCTGCGCTGTTTGAAAAAATGATCCGGCAAGGCGTGGCGCTGGAGCTGAACACCTCCTCGCTTGTCGCAGACGGCACCGGACTTCCTATGCCCACGGCAGAGCTGCTGGCGCTGTATCGCCAATGCGGCGGCAAGCTGATTTCCGTCGGCTCTGATGCTCACGTGCCACACCGCATTGCTCAAAGCTTTGATGCCGCCGCCGCACTCTTGACCGCATGTGGCTTTACCGCGCTTTCCGTTCCCACGGCCGGGGGGATCCTGACCCTGCCCATTAACTCCTGAAGGAGGAACTTATGTCTCAAGTAGATTTTAACGAATTCAGCCTGCTATACCCCGATGCCGAGGCGCGCCGTGCCCATTTTGCCGGCGAGGACCGCCCCCGCATTGACGATTTCACTTTGGAGGAGCTGGGGCTTGCCGAAATTCTGCCCTTGAAAAACTCCAACTTGTCAGAGTTTATGACCACCGACCCTGCCGTGATCGCTTACCGCCAGGAGGTTTTTGCTGACCTGCTGGCACACGAGGAGATCGGTAAGACATTGGGAAAGCTGATCCCCGTACTTTTTGATATTATGGAGCTGCGCCGTTTGGAGAGCGACAGCGGTGAGACCACCGACTATCTTTCCAGCATGACCGAGATCGAGCTATACATTTCCAGCATTGAGATCCTGCACGAGGGATTGAACGGCAGCTATACCAGCAAGGCCTTTGCCCGCCTTGCAGACTATATCAAGGAGCTAGCGGAAAGCGACTATTACGCCGAGCTCAATCAGCGCCTTGCGGAAATGACCAACCGCGTGCGCGAGATCAAGAGCGTGACCATCGGTGTGAATCTGGATGCCCAGCTGCGCCCCCGCGACGCCGGTGTGCTTTCCATCAATCCCGAGTATTTCCGCTCCGGCGATACCCTGCACAAGATCCTGCGCCTGAATTTCAAGGAGGATCCGTACACTTGTATCGCAAATCTGACACCGTTTGGCAAAAAACAGTCCGAAAATCAAAAAACGGCGCTCTCGCTGGCCTTCAATTCGGCCATCAATGAGGTCTATCGCCAATCGCTGCGCTCCTGGAAAAAGATTGTGCAGACCTACGTGTTGGAAAACACCGATTTTCTGCTGAATCTGCTGCCCGAGTTTGAGCTGCTGGTCAAGGGCACCAACCTCCTGCGCGCATTGAAGATCAAGGGCAACGCCATTGCCGTTCCCCAGATCCGCCCCATGGAAGAAAAGGCCTTTTGCGCCACGGCGCTGTATAACCCCAACGTGGCATTAAAGATCGGGGACCCCATTGTGACCAACGATCTTGTATTTGACGAAAAGGCGGCCATTTATGTGCTGACCGGCCCCAACCGCGGCGGCAAATCGGTCATCACCTGCGCCATGGGTCAATGCCAGGCTATGGCACAGCTGGGTCTGTTCGTTCCTGCCGAGCAAGCGACACTCAGCCCCGTGGACGGCATTTTCACCCACTTCCCCACGGGCGCAGATGATACCATTGACAAAGGACGCTTGGGTGAGGAATGTGCCCGTCTTGGTGAAATTTTGGATGCCATTTCCGACAAGAGCCTGGTGCTGCTGGACGAATCCCTTTCCTCCACCGGCTCCTTTGAGGCCTCATATATTGCGGCAGAAATCCTTTCGGGTCTTTCGCGTGTAGGATGCCGTTGCATCTTTGCCACCCATCTGCACGAGCTGGCTGCCGAGATCGACAATATCAACGCCCGTACCAGTGCCGCCGGCGGTGCGCCCATTGACACACTGGTGGCCGGCATTGAGGAGGGGCGCCGCTCCTTCTGCATCACACGTGCCAAGCCCGACGGTAAGAGCTATGCCCGTGACATTGCCGAAAAATACGGCCTGACATACGACAATATTGTCAAAAAAATAAGCAACGGTCATTGATTTTTATGTATTTGGAGGTTTTTGGAAGACATGGATAAGATTTTGAAATTGCTGGAAGATGATGCAACTCTGACCGCCGAGCAGCTGGCCATTATGTGCCAGAAGGAGGTCGGTGATATTAAGAAAATGATTAAGCAATACGAGCAGGAGGGCGTGATCCTGGGCTATAAGACTCTGATTGACTGGGACAAGACCGACCGCGAGTATGTCAGTGCCTTGATCGAGGTTAAGATCACCCCTCAGCGTGACCGCGGCTTTGATCGCGTAGCTGAGCGTATTTACAATTACCCCGAGGTGCAAAGCCTTTATCTGATGTCAGGCGGCTATGATCTGGCTGTTCAGATAGAGGGCAAGACCATGAAGGAGGTCGCTTATTTCGTAGCACAAAAGCTGGCCCCCATCGAGGATGTCATTTCCACCGCCACCCATTTCGTTTTGCGCAAGTATAAGGACAAAGGCGTGATCTATGGTGTGGTAGAGGTTGACGAGAGAGGAAACTGCGGCTGATGATCGACTATAGCTCCGTTCTTTCCAAAACCGTTATGGATCTGAAAAAATCAGGCATTCGCAAATTTTTCGATCTTCTCAACGACAAAAGCATGAAGGACGTGGTAGGTCTCACCGTGGGGCAGCCCGACTTTGTCACCCCTTGGCACATCCGCGAGGCAGGCATTGAAAGCCTGCAAAAGGGCAAGACCTATTACTCCCCCAACGCCGGCTTTACCGAGCTTCAGAACGAGATCTCCAAGTATTTGAAGCGTCGCTTTGACCTCACCTATGCCCCCGAGCAAACGATTGTGACCGTGGGCGGCAGCGAGGCCATTGATCTGGCCATCCGTGCCGTGGTCGAGCCCGGTGATGAGGTGATCATCCCTACCCCCTGTTTTGTGTGCTACGAGCCCATTGTACGGATGCAGGGTGGCATCCCCGTAACGGTAGAAACCACCTTTGAAGAAAAATTCAAGCTGACACCCTATGCCCTGAAAAAGGCTATCACGCCCAAAACAAAGATGCTGGTGCTGGCTTATCCCAATAACCCCACCGGTGCCATTCTGACCCGTGAGGAGCTGGAGGAACTGGCAGAGATCCTGCGCAACACCAATATTGTGGTGCTTTCCGATGAGATCTACGCCGAGCTGACCTATGGTACGCAGCACACCTCCATTGCCTCCATTGACGGCATGTGGGAGCGCACCATTCTGGCCAGCGGCTTTGCCAAGGCCTATGCCATGACAGGCTGGCGTCTGGGTTATCTGGCCGCCCCTGCCCCCATTACCGAGCAAATGCTGAAGATCCATCAGTATGCCATCATGTGCGCTCCCACCACCAGCCAGCTGGCCGCCATTGAGGCGCTGCGCAACGGCGACGAGGATATTCAGATGATGCGAGAGGAATACGATCGCCGTCGCCACTATATTTACGAGGGCTTACGCTCCATTGGCATCGACTCCTTTGAGCCCCAGGGTGCGTTTTATATCTACCCCGATCTACGCCGTTTTGGCCTTTCCAGCGAGGAGTTCTGCAACCGATTGCTTTACGATTATCGCTGTGCCATTGTGCCCGGCACCGCCTTTGGGCAGGGTGGCGAGGGCTTCGCGCGCATTTCCTACGCCTATTCGGTCAAACACATTACCGAGGCTCTTTCACGCATCGAAAGCTTTGTGAAAAGCTTAAAAAAGTAAGAAACGGTATCCTATTTTCATGCAAAGGCTCCCCCACACGCCGTGTGGGAGAGCCTTTGCCGGTTACAACACGCAAGAATTCTCTGCGGTATGCAAAAAGCCGCCAAAGGGCGGCTTTTTGCATACCGTTTTGCCATTTTTGTGTCAAATGGGTGGCTCCACCACCGAAAAAGCTTTTTCGATGGAGGAGGCTAACAGCACAGCGGCAGTAGCGGTTAACAGATCTACATCCTTGGGCGAAACGAAAAAGCCCCGGCTTGCCTTCAGTTCGCTATGCAGCTCCTCGGCCAGCACCTTCAGCCCTGCCTTGCACAGCATGTCGCTGACCAGCGTAGCAGACTCCACCACGGTGGGCACTCCCAAGGCCATAACCGGCACTCCCACAGTGGAGCGATCCACGGCAAGACTTCCTCTGCCGACCCCCGAGCCAGGAACAATGCCGGTATCCGACAGCTGTACCGTTGCACCCAGTCTTGCGGTATGACGAGCGGCCAAGGCATCCACCGCCACGATCAGGTCCGGTTCGATGGCCATGGCCGCACCTTTGATGACCTCCAGCGTTTCCACGCCCGTGCGAGCCGGCACGCCGGGCGCTATGGCGGCCAGCTCACAAAGCCCCACCGCCGAAAACAGCGCCTGATCCTTGCGGTGCAGATGGCGCGTAACCGCCAGTCGACGCACCGTATGCGTACCCACGGCGTCGGCAGTCAGATCGGCATTGCCAAGGCCCACCACCAGCGCGGTAAAATCTTGTTTGATCCGACGACCGCACATCCGCTCTGCCATGGTGCGGATCTCCACCGCAAGAGCGCATCGCACCCGCTCCATTTCATCGGTTTCCATAGACTGCAAGGTGCCACATTCCAAGGTCACATAATGCCCCACCGGCTTTCGCAGCTGCCGGGCAGCCGCAGGGCTTTTGATCTGAACACGGAAAATGCGGCATCCGCCGCCCTCCCCTTCACTGATGCGGACACCGTCCACCCCCTCGGTCTCGCTTTCCATTGCCAGGTCGCTATGCGTATATTCCCCCATCCTACTCTCCCCCTGTACATGTTATATTTATTTAATATTTCTTTTTAAAGGCTTTTATATGTGTAATCTGCCCAATTTTCCCAAAAAACATTGTGCAAGTGTCCAAACCTTTTTGAAAACCTATGCGCAACGCTTGAATTCGCGCGAGAGTTGTGCTATAATATGGAATGTTAAAATGGCATTGGAATAGGTGTGCCCTGCAGGGGCTGCCTGCATGCCTTTAAGCCAAGGAGGAATAACAAAATGATGAAACGTGTTGTTGCTCTCATCCTGTGCCTTGCAACGGTGCTGCTTTGCCTGACCGCTTGCGCAAAAAGCGAGGATGACAAGGGTGCGTACATCCGCATGTATTTGAACGAGCCTGTGTATGATGTAGACCCCTTGAATGCATTTGACAACGAGGCCACCCTGCAGATCGTCAGTATGCTGTTCGAGGGCCTTTTCACCGCCGATGAAAATGGCAAGCCCCAAAAGGCTCTTGTTGATTCTTACGACTACATCAAGGACGAGGAGAAGGGCGAATACATCCTTTCTCTCTCCCTCAAGCAGACCAACTGGTCTGACGGCGTTCAGCTGACTGCCACCGATGCGCAGTACGCCTTCCGCCGTTTGCTGTTCACAGACACCTCGCACCCTGCTGCCGTGCTGCTGTACGACATCAAGAATGCACGCTCCATTGCCGAGGGCAATGACACCGTGGACCATCTGGGCGTCACCGTGGTCGATAACCTGACCCTGGAGATCGAGTTTGAAAAGGACATTGACGTAGACAAGTTCCTGCTGTCTTTGTGCAGCCCTGCCCTTTACCCCCTGCGTGACGATATCGTGGATACCGATTCCAACTGGAGCAAGAAGGCCGGCGTTGTTTGCAGCGGTCCCTTCATCCTCCGTTCTATGGACTACAAGTACAAGGACGGCTTCATCCTGGAGCGCAATGGCTATTACTACCGTGACCGTACCAAGGACGATGTTGATGAATACGTAACCCCTTACCGCATCGTTGTCAACTATATGACCGATGACGTGGCTGCCCAGCTGAAAACGCTGAACAGCAAGGAGGCCGGCTCCCTTTACTACTTCAGCAGCATTCCCTTCTCCGCTCGCTCCAATGACGAGTACGCTTCTCTTCTGAAGGACGTGAAGGTATCCAACGCTCCTTCCACCCATGTTTACTATCTCAACCAAAACGCGCTGATCAATGGTGAGGCACTTTTCGCCAAAACCGAGGTCAGAAAAGCTCTTTCGATGGTGATTGACCGTGAAGCAATTGCCAAGGCCGTGGTTTATGCGATTGCTGCCGATGCGCTGGTTCCCTACACCCTGCGCAACCGTCCCGACCGCAAGGTCGAGTTCCGCGAGAAGGCAGAATCCTACATTTCCACTGCTCCGCAGGTGGACGAGGCAAAGAAACTGCTCTCCGATGCCGGCATTAAGGCAGGCTCCTATTCCTTCTCCATCACCGTGGCCGCTCGCGATGCCGAGCATGTGGCAATGGCGAACCTGGTCAAGGCCGCTTGGTCCACCCTGGGCTTTAATGTCACCGTCAACGCCCTTGACGTGGTTGAGAATGTCGATCTTGTGGTAGACGCAAAGGACCCTGAAAAGATCAACCAGGTTCCCAACGGCACCTACAGCGATCCCTGGAGAACCGCTCTGCAGACCGGCAGCTTTGAGGTCATCGCATTGGATCTGGTTGCTACCTCTCCCGATGCCTTTATGTATCTGGCTCCCTTTGCCACCCAGTTCTCCGGCATGGCCATCAACATGACTGACTACTCTTTGACTCCTCACGTTACCGGCTATAACGATGCCGAATACAACGAGAAGATCGAGGCAGCCTTTGCCGCTGAAAAGGCCAAGGACCGCGCAGCTCTGCTCCACGAGGCAGAGGCAATGCTGCTGGAGGATATGCCCGTTATTCCGATCGTTTACAATCAGAATGCCACCTTGAAGGGCAAGGGCCTTTCCGGCATGGAAACCTCCTTCTTCTGCAACTCGGTGTTCACCGAGATCAAGCTTTCCGGCTATTGGAAGATCGCCATCCGCGACGGTTTTGTCGTTGAGGATGACGGCTCTGGCGAGGAAGAAGTCAGCGAATAATTCCCTATAACATCCGCTCCCATCTGCCAAGTGGCAGATGGGAGCTTTTTGCTCCTTATGGAAGGGGCTTTTCTTTATAATAATGTAATTTTCTGCCAGTTTTTAAATAGAAACCATAGACAAAAGAAAGAAAATATGTTATACTTGACTTTGTATAAACGGAGGTGGCAAAAATGGAGATATCCGAGATCGGGCCCGGTGGGTTTGCTTCAAGCTGCTATCTGGTAACCCAAGGACGCGATGCCGTACTGATCGATTGCTCCGCCCCCGTTTCTGTCATTGAGCAAGCCTTGCAAAAGCAAAATGCCACGCTGCACGGTGTCATCTGCACACACGGCCATTTTGATCACGTTCTGACGGTTGACGAGGTGCGCGCACAGTTTGGTGTTCCCCTTTATCTGCACCGCAACGATGCGGAGCTGCTGTCCGACGGACACAAAAACGCCTTTTCCACCTTTTTTGGCATAGACCGTACGTGGATGCCGGCGGAACGGCTTTTTAGCGAGGGCGACACCTTAACACTTGGCTCCCTCTCCTTTACCGTTTTGCACACCCCCGGCCACACCCCCGGCTCGTCGATACTGCTGGCAGAGCAGGTCGCCTTTACCGGTGACACGCTGTTTGTGGGCGGCGTTGGCCGCACAGACCTTTACGGCGGCGACCAAGAGCAGCTCCTTGCCTCACTCAAACGGTTATCCTCCCTCCCCGGGACGCTGACCGTTTACCCCGGCCACGGTGCGTGTGGCCCCCTCTCTCTTGCTCTTTCTCTATTTTGATCATTATAATTTGAGGTATACTATGGATACAAATGTACTTGCCAATCTGCTTTTCCCCCACGTCACCCTGACCCCCGAGGACATGGAGCAGCGTTTTCCCACGCGCAACCTCCCTGAAGGTGCTGTCATTTCCCGTATGGCTCCCAGCCCCACCGGCTTTGTCCATTTGGGCAATCTGGTGCAGGGTCTGACCTCCGAGCGTATGTGCCACCAATCGGGCGGCCTGCTGTTTTTGCGCGTAGAGGACACCGACGCCAAGCGCGAGGTGCCCGGTGCCGTGCAGACGTTGATCGAGGGCTTGCGTCATTACAATATCAACTTTGACGAAGGCGCCACCATTGACGGCGATGCCGGCAATTATGGCCCGTATCGCCAGCGTCAGCGTGTGGAGATCTATCACGTATATGCCAAGCAGCTGGTGCTGCAGGGCGAGGCTTATCCCTGCTTTTGCACCGAGGAGGAGCTGGCCGACATTCACGCCCGTCAAGAGGCAGAAAAGGCCAACTTCGGTTACTTTGGCAAATGGGCGGTCTGGCGTGATCGCTCGATTGAGGAGATCAAGGCCGAGTTGGACAAGGGCACGCCCTACGTGCTTCGTTTCCGCTCCACGGGCTCAATTGAAAACAAGATCAAGTTCACCGACTTGATTAAGGGCAATCTGGAGTTGACCGAAAACGACATTGACCACGTGCTGCTCAAGTCCGATGGCATTCCCACCTATCACTTTGCCCACGCCGTAGACGACCACTTGATGCGCACCACCCACGTGGTACGTGGTGACGAGTGGCTCCCTACGCTCCCCTTCCACTTGCAGCTGTTCCGCTCTCTTGGATTTAAGCCCCCCAAATATCTGCATATCGGTCCGCTGATGAAGATGGACGGCGAGAGCAAGCGCAAGCTTTCCAAGCGCAAGGACCCCGAGCTGGCGTTGACCTATTACCGCGCTGCCGGCTTTCCAGTACAGTCGGTGTATGAGTATCTGATGACAGTGCTGAACTCCAACTTTGAGGATTGGCGCCGCGCCAACCCCGATGCTGACGTAGACGCCTTCAAGTTCTCGCACAAGAAAATGAACCCCGCCGGCTCTCTGTTTGACGAGGCCAAGCTGCGTGACGTTTCCAAGAACGTGATCTCCCGTATGAGCGCTGATCGGGTTTATGATGAGGTCTGTGCCTTTGCCAAGGATTATGACCTGGATCTTTATCGTCACCTTACCGCAGCCCCCGATTACAGCAAGGCCATTCTGGCCATTGGTCGCGGCGGAAAGAAGCCCCGCAAGGACTTTGCCGTTTGGACCGATGTCAAGCCTTATTTGGACTTTTTCTTTGACGATTGGTTCCAAATCACCGATACGTATCCCGAAAATTTTGCAAAATCCGACATCAAAGCGGCGTTGGAAAAATTCAAGGCCACCTATGACCCGGCCGACGACTCTAACCTTTGGTTTGATAAGATCAAGGCCGTGGCTGATGAGCTGGGCTTTGCCTCGGATATGAAGGCTTACCGTGAAAATCCCACAGCCTTTGGCGGCAGCGTGGCAGATGTCAGTATGTTCCTGCGCGTGGCTGTCACCGGCCGTCTCAACTCCCCCGATATGTACGCCGTTATGCAGATCCTGGGCAAGGACCGTGTCATGGCGCGCATCGATGCTATGCTGGCAACACTTTAAGGAAATAAAGGTATAAAAACATGGAAGAAATCATCAGCTCCAATTTTATTCACGATATCATTGACGAGGATCTGCGTCAGAATCCCGATCTGAAAATTCACACCCGTTTCCCCCCCGAACCCAATGGTTATCTGCACATTGGCTCGGCCAAGGCCATTGCCATTAACGTAGAAACGGCACGCAAATACGGCGGTCTCTTTAACCTCCGTTATGACGACACCAACCCCACCAAAGAGGACACCGAATACGTCGATTCGATCTATGAGGATCTTTGCTGGCTGGGTGCCACCCCCACGGGCGGCGTGTTCTATGGTTCCGACTATTTTGACAAGTGCTATGAGTTTGCCGTAAAATTGATCAAGGACGGCAAAGCCTACGTTTGCGATCTTTCGGCTGAGGAGCTTCGCGCTACTCGCGGTACGTTGACCGAAAAGGGCACCGAGAGCCCCTATCGCAACCGCACCGTGGAGGAAAATCTGGATCTGTTCACCCGTATGAAAAACGGCGAATTCCCCGACGGCTCCAAGACCCTGCGCGCCAAGATCGATATGGCCTCCCCCAATATCAATATGCGCGATCCTGCCATTTACCGCATTGTCCGTGCCCATCATCACCGCCAGGGCGACAAGTGGTGCATCTATCCTCTTTACGACTATGCACATCCCATTCAGGATGCGCTGGAAGGCATCACCCACTCCCTTTGCTCGCTGGAGTTTGAAAACCACAGACCCCTTTACGAGTGGGTGGTGGATAACATCGGCTTTGAGAAAAAGCCCAAGCAGCGCGAGTTTGCCCGTTTGAATATCACCAATACCGTCATGTCCAAGCGCTATTTGCGCTCGCTGGTGGAAAGCAATACCGTAGACGGATGGGATGACCCCCGTCTGCCCACCATTTGTGCGCTCCGCCGCCGTGGCTATACCCCCGAATCCATCTTCCGCTTTGTACGCGAGTGCGGCGTTGCCAAATCCGATAGCCTGGTAGATATCGGCATGCTGGAGCATTGCATCCGCGACGAGCTGAACGAAAATGCCCCCCGTCGCATCGCCATCAAAAAGCCCATTTTGGTGGAGATCACCAACTATGACGAGGGCCGCGAGGAGACCTTTGACCTGCCCAATCATCCTCAAAAGCCCGAAATGGGCACCCGAGCAATGCCCTTCACCCGTGAGTTGTATATTGATGCGGACGACTTTGCCGAGGTTCCGCCCCCCAAATTCTTCCGTATGAAGCCCGACGGCGAGGTGCGATTGATGGGTGCTTATATCGTGCGCTGCAACGAGATCGTAAAGGATGCCGATGGCAACATTGAGCGCATTCTCTGCACCGCCGACCTGGAGACCCGCAACAATATGCCTGCCGACGGTCGCAAGATCAAGGGCACCATCCATTGGCTTTCTGCCAAGTATGCCGTGGACACCACCTTGATGCTGTACGACAATCTGCTGACCATTGAAAATCCCGGCGACCTGCCCGAGGGCAAGACCTATAACGATTATCTCAACCCCCAGTCTCTGACCAAGGTGGAGCATGCCAAGATCGAGCCTGCTCTGGCTGAATCGAAGGCCGGCGACAAGTTCCAGTTTGTGCGTGACGGCTATTACTGCCGCGACTCCAAATACGAAAACACCTTCAACCGCGTCGTTGGCTTGAAGGATAGCTTTCCCAAGAAATAACATTCGAAAGGAACAAAAATCATGAACACCATTAAGATCGAAACCGAAAAAAAGCCCTTGATGGTCGCCCACCGCGGTTGCAGCGGTCTGGAACGCGAGAACACCAACGCCGCCTTTGTAGCCGCTGGAAATCGTTCCTATTGGGGTATTGAGACCGACGTGCACAAGACTTTGGACGGCAAGTATATCATCATTCACGATGACACCACCGCTCGCGTGGCCGTGGACAATCTGACCGTAGAGCAGTCCACCTTTGACACGTTGCGCCGCTTAACCCTGCGCAACAAATACTCTCATGTAAAAGATCGCGCCGATCTTTGCCTCCCCTCTCTGGAGGAGTACATTGCCATCTGCAAGTACTATGAGAAAGAGGCCGTTCTGGAGCTGAAGAACGCCTTTGAGGAGCAGGATATTTACGAAATCTGTGATATCATTGCAGGCCTTGATTATCTGGATCACACTACCTTTATTTCCTTTGATTACAACAATCTGGTTTATCTGCGCCGAAAGCTGCCCACCCAGTCTGCGCAGTTTCTGATCGGCAAGAACTGCCCCATGAACTGGCTGGAAATGCTGAAAAAGGAAAACCTGGATCTGGATGCTTATCATAAGGTACTGACCAAGGAAATCGTGGATGCCTGCCACGAAAACGGCATCAAGGTCAACTGCTGGACGGTTGATAAGCCCGAGGACGCAGAGCGCGTCATTGCCCTTGGCGTGGACATGATCACCTCGAACATTCTGGAATAAACACATAAAATATCCCGTGAAAGCCCCATCTTTCACGGGATGTTTTTCAAAAGCACATATAAAAGGTGCAATCACCCATTGTAGAACGACATCCGTCTTGCTATAATGAAAAAAACGGAGGTGCCTTATGCAAACCACACTTTATATGCTGACCGAAACCAGCCCTTATATGATGTCCTTTGTCATTGTCACCGAGCAAAATAACTGCATCGTGGTGGACGGTGGCCGCCCGGAGGATATGCCCCTGCTCAAAGAGTATGTGGGCGGCAGACATATCAGCGCTTGGTTTTTGACCCACGCCCATTGTGATCATATCACCGGCATTATGTCCGAAATGGAAAAAAACGGCCTTGCCGATTTTGATTTGGAAAAGCTTTACTACCATTTCCCCGATTACGACGATTGGAGCAAGCGCGAGCAGGAGGCACCCAATCCTGCCTATTTCCACAGAGAGATCAACGAGCAGATTCCGCGCTTTAACAAGCTGGTTCCCTGCCTTGGTGACCGTGTGCATATCGCCCAGCAAGGCGAAAGCTATCAGTTTGATGAGGTTCGGGTGGATGTGCTTTACACCACTCACGACGGCCTGTTTGCCAACCCCATGAACGATAGTTCTATGGTCTTTAAGGTGACCACGCCCCGTAAAACAGTGCTGTTTTTGGGCGATCTTGGCCCCGACGGCGGCGACATTCTCTTTGACGAATCTCGCCATCTGCTGAAATCCGATATCGTACAAATGGCTCACCACGGGCACGAATGTGTGCAGATGCACGTTTATGCCGAAATCATGCCCGAGGCTTGTATGTGGTGCGCCCGTGATTGGCTCTATAACGAGCCCGAGCTCCCCGACTGGTTGAAGGATCGTGAAAAGCTGAAGCAGCGCGGTCGTATTCGCATGTACGGTGTTGCCCTGACCCGAAAGTGGATGGACCTGCTGGGCGTTAAGACCCATTACGTCACCGCAAACGGAACGCAAACGGTGCTGCTGTAAACAAAAAAGACACCCCGTATGTGCGAAAATCGCACATACGGGGGTTTTTATTCGTTTTCTTCGTCCGTAACATATTCCATAATGTCTTCTACGCGACAGTTTAAGATTTTACAAAGTTTGTTCAGCGTTTTGGTTTCCATATTTTCATTGGCTCTCAAACGGCGAACGGTTTTGCTATCAATACCGCATTTCTCTCTCAAATGATAGGTCGTGACGCCCTTTTCATCCATTATCGCCCAAAGCTTATCAAATACGATCATAAATTTCACCTCCATCTTGACATTTATCATTATGGGGGTTATAATCATATTTGTTAAGGGGATATAATCCCCATATTAAATGGTAGGGGCTGCAGGATGAATTTATACGAAGAAATTCTATGTAAAATGCTACGGCAGGAACAAATCGAAATCACATTCCCACAATTGGACCCATCTCAAATCATAGAGACGGAATGCTATCAGGCTTTACAAAAAATAAAAGCAATCGTAGAAGACGATAGTCTTGACGATCCGAGATGTTTTGAAAAAATAGAAGAAATTGTTTGTCTGCTTGAAGAGTTGGGCAGTAGCGGCGGAAATCGTCATGATTTTGGATAATGGATACACAAGCATCATTAAAACCAGTGGTTCTACAATGAACAACCCCGTATGTGCGAAAATCGCACATACGGGGTTGTTTTTTGGATTATTCCTTGGTGGAGAAAAGCCCTTTGATGGTGGAGTACGCGCCTGCAATCAGACGGGCAGCCTGCAGAGGCACGAGAGGTGCCTTGGTCAGTTTGGTCACTACGCTGTTGCGTAGTTCGGCCTTCTCGGTCTCTATGGCATCCGCTTCGCAAAGCTCGCCACTTTTGGCAACGGGGATCTGTGCCGCGACCGGTGTGCCGGGCAGGATCTCCTCATCCTCGGGAGTGGGCAGCTTATACTGCAACCAAGACATCGGCTTTTGGTCACCGTAAAGCAGGGGGGCATCCTCAACCACGTCGCTTTCAAGCGCGCAATATTTACCAAATCCGATGCGGGTGATCATTTCCTTGTTACAAAGCAGCTCGATGCGACGGCCACCCGCCTTGGAGCCGGACAGGATCCGATTGGTGGTGACCACCAGATCCTTTCCTTCTTCCAAGGACACACCGTAATGCTGATTGAAATCCTCAACAGTCAGCTCGCAATCGGCAGGGCGCACCCAAATGGTCAACGTTTTGCCGGCAGGAATGGTATAGGGATCCAGGGCCAGCGTGCGCTCGGGCAACGGTTGCACACCGGTAGCATGGCGCAGACGGATAACGTACTTTTTCAGCGCAATATCCGAAGGGGTGGGGTTGTAAAGCTCCACATAAGGGAAGGGATTGGCCACCTCAGTCTCGCCCACGGTAATGGGAGAGGTCAAGGGCATCAGCTTATTGATGAACACGGGCGTGATCAGACGGTAGGTGGTATCGGCATAGCGCTTTTTGCCCTGCCAGCCGCTGACCACCACCGTCACGCGACGATGTAAGCCAATAGCAGGCACGCGACGCGCCACGGTATGGCTCTCCCCTGCCTCCAGCTTGCCAATGTTGACGGTAGCAAACGGAATCAGATTGCGCAACTCAAAACCACCAAGAGGCGTGAGGTAGTAGTTCACCGTCACATCCTTCATCTGCTTGCCGCTGTCGTTTTTCACGGTGGCCTCGATCACGTGGGGATTGGCCGGATCCTGATCACAAATACCATAGCTCAAATCGGAAATGTTGAGCAGATCTCTGCCCTCTACAAACACCGGAGCGGTAGCAGAATACAGGCTGCCGTTATTGACGCGCAGATAGTAGTAATCAAAATCGGGGTCCAGCTCCACTTGCCAAGTAAAATCGTGAATAGGGCCGGCGTCGATCCGGGCCACCACGATGTTATCCTCGGTCACCAGAGACAAGCAGCCAATACCGTTTTCGCTGTCGGTATGGATCTGAATCTCAGCCAGCAGCTTGTCGGGATCCTGCAGCCTGCTGCCCATCCATTCGCCATTGACACGGTATAGGATCTTCATGGTGTTGTCGTAGGTGGTATAAGTGCGGCGAGCGCGGAAGGCATCCAATACATTCTCGCGCGTGAGAGACGGTGCCAGCACGTAGCCGGTGGAAGGAGTGGCGGTGGTCCAACTCCAGCCGTGATTATCCTCGTTGGCCACAGGAGAGGCGTGCCAACCCTTGGAGAGCATCAGCGTATAACCACGGTCAAAATAACCGCCGCGGATCTCGGCCAGGCACATCTTTTTGTCGATCTCGGGATCCCAGCCGCCAAACTCGTCAAATTCACCCCACACATCATCGGGATGGTTGAACATACCGATGGCATCGGGATCCTTTTTGAGCATTTCATAGAAGGAATACAGATCTACATTCTCGTGATATTGGGTGATCCAGTCGGCATTGAGCACATTCATATGTCCCCAATAACCGGTGCCGGAGTTCCAGGTCATTTCAAAGCCGTGAGTCGTGACAAATTTGCCATTTTCGTTAAAGCGCTCGGCGGTTTGACGCTGTGCGCGCAGTTCCTCAAGAGTGACATAGTGCGAGTGATCGGTCACAGCAAAATAATCCACCTGTCCTACATCACGAGCGTGAAGGATCGCATCGGTGGGGGTACCTACGCCATCGGATTCGATGGTGTGACAATGCACCTCGCCGCGATAGCAGTTCATCTGCGTGCCATCGCAAAGGCTGAAGGTGATCTTGCGATAGGTGCGGTTCCCCAGCGCATCGCGCAACGACACCTCAAAGGTATGCTCGCCATAGGTCATCGGCTCGGCAGGCGTATAGGTCACCCGATCCTCGCCCCAGCAGGCCGATGTACTGACGTTTTTGCCGTCTACACAAAGGATCGAAACCTTGGTATTTACGCCGGAAATGTCGTAATAATCCAACGAAATGGTGGGGGTCTGCTCCTTGATCAGTGCTTGCCCCTCGGCAGGGTAGGTGCGCAGGATGGCCGGGCCGGCATTATCCAGAATTTTCACAGCCTTGGGCTGCTCAGCACTGCCGCAGGTCGCAGTATACAGGCCGCCGCTGACCTCAATATAATATTCAAACTTGCCCGGAATACGAGAAACGATCTGTGTAGGGATGACCGCCTCAAAAACGCCCTCGTTGTTGGCTTTTGCTGCAAACGGTACAAAGTTTTCTTCTACCTTGACAAAAACTGTGGGCTGGGTCACCTTGCCGGCAACGGCAAATTGCACCTTGCAATCCCCCTCCGATAAACGGACGCGTCCTTCGGGCTCAAGAGGCAAAATAGCAGGCACAACGGCATCACCAAGATCGGGCAGGAACTGGTCAGCCGGCACAAAGCCGGGGGTGGGCTTTTCCCATTTGACGGTGCAAAGCGCCGTGGCAGGATTACGAGGATCCACCGTCCAACGGGAGGAGTGGAACTTACGCACATTCAGTTCAGCCTTAGTGGTATTGACATCAAAAACGAAAAGAGCCTGATCCAACTCGCCACCGCGCGGAACAACGCGATAGCGACGGGCGCCCAACCAATGATAAATGGAGAAGCAGCCTTCTTTGGTGTGCCATTCGTTCTTCTCATTTTTCTCGGCCAAGTCAACGCTCATCCATTTGACATCGCGCTCGGCAATGTCAGAGCAGGTCTCGGGATACTGTTTGGCCAGATAGCTCCGGATGGGAGCTTCTTCTTCCGCTCTGGCCTCCAGCTCCTTGCGCACGCCGGAAGAAATAAAATTCAGCACGCCAACCGCATGGGGCTCCAGCAGATTGATACCCTCGCCATCTGCCAAAGGATTGCGCCCCTTGATCTGGTCTTCATCATCAAGATAAACCAGTTCATAGTCGAACAAATCTATGGTAGTGTCACCGGGGTTGTAAAGCTCCATGCATTGAACGGGACCGCCGCCCCAGGGGAAATGCTCGCTGACGATAAAGGGCGGCATCACAGGAGTTACCTGCAAGGGAACGGTATAGGTCTCGCTCTCCTCGCCCTCACGCAAAAAGTAATAGATCAAATTGCTGCAGTCGGCAAGATCGGCAGCAGGGATGGTTGCTGAATAGACCGAATGACTCTCGGGGGCGGCCAAACCGTCTACAGGAAGCATGCGCAGTACGCCGCCATTGCCGGTTCCTTCCCCTTCGGTTTTAAAGGCAAGAGACAGCTCAATGAGATTTCTTTCTTCGTCCGGCACCACCAGCTGTACCGTCAGATCTCGGTCAGAAAAGGCATAGGTGGCGGGGGCATGATAACAGCGGATCTTGTTCATTTTAAAACTCCTTTCGGTCACAAGACAAAAAACAAATCATACAAGGGGCAAAGCGCCAGAGGCAAGAACATGGCAGGGAGATAATTCATCACCTTGATTTTGGTGATATCCATAAGGTTGGTGCCAATGAGAATCACAAGCAAGGAGCCGATGGCGATCATTTCACCCGTAACGGCCATAGGGATCGCCCCCGCCATTAACACGGCCGCCAGCGTCAGCAGGCTTTGGATCACGAAAACGCCCACAGCAGAAAACAGCACGCCAATACCAAGAGTGGAGGCAAAGACCACCGCAGAGACCAGATCTAACATAGATTTGGCATAGAAGGTGGTGTGATCGTGCAGCATACCGCTTTCCATCGCACCGGTGATGGTCATAGCGCCTACGCAAAACAGCAATGTTGCGGTAACAAAGCCTTCGGCCACGCGACCGCCCTTTCCCTTCATCTTTCCTTCGACAAAAGCACCAAAGCGGTTTAAGAGACCATCCAGGTCCAAAAGCTCGCCAACCACAACGCCCAGCGTTACCGACAGGATCATAACCAATACGTTTTGCACCTTGACGGCACCAAGAACGCCAATGATCAGCGCACAAAGGCCAAGAGCCTTTTGCACCGCATCGGGCAGGCGAGACACACGGGAGGGCGGTGCCTCATCGTATTGAGACAGATCGCGCGTCTCTTTTCTTTTTTGAACGGCCCTGGAGCCCACGGTCTTAATAGCAAGTCCGACCGAAGCGCCCAAAAGCACGGCAGCCGTATTGACAACGGTACCCCACAGGGCCCAATCCGTCATAATTCCAACTCCATTCGTTTTAACATTATTAACATTATAAGTATTATAACATTCTTATTTTTAAAAAGCAACACAAACCGCTGAAAAAGAAAAATTTTGCGGCAATGCAAAGGGTCTTGTTCCTGATCTCAACCAAAGAACGGGTGCGCAAAATCACGCACCCGTTCCTTGATTTTTATTCTTTTTGCTGTTCTTCAAAAAGCATATCACGCTTCTGCAAGCGCTGCTCGCGCATGGTCACATCCTCCGGCCGCTCATATTCCAACACCCAGTCAAAATTACCGCGGATGCCCAACACCTCGGAATAGGTAAGAAATACGCAAGGGTATTCCGAAATTTTCATCAAGAACTCCGAGAACTGACGATAGTGCACAAGGCAAAGGATCAATTCCTTTTCCTCACCCAAAAAGATGCCCTTGGCATTGATCACGGTGGCACTGCGCTTCATTTCATACACGATCATATCCTTGATACAATCGGCCTGCTCCTTGCAAACGATGATCTCGAATTTAACGGCCTTGCGGCTGTCGCGTAGCAGCGCAGCGGTGGTGCGCTCGCAAATATAAATGGCAATAAAGGAATAGATCACAGCATTAACATCGCCCTTCCACACGAAAAAGGAAAAGGCGGAGATAATATAGCTTAAAATGGCAATGATGCGCTCCACATTATCGCTTTGCCGCTTTTTCTGAATCATGCAAGCGATCACATCCACACCGCCGGCAGAGCCGCCAACGCGCAGCATAAGGCCCGTGAGTCCTTGCGCGATACCGCCCATCACAGCGGCCAGCAGGCGTGTTGTTTCACTGGTAACGGGATAGACGGGGAGATCGATCCAGCCAAAGACCGTGGTATAAGCAAACAGCAACAGCATATAGGCCAGCGTATACAGCACGTATCTTTTTTTCAGTACAAACCAAGCCGCCACAAGCAGCGGAATATTCAGCAAGGTCGAAAAATAGCCTGCACGTATATCCATTCCGGCGCCGCGCATCAGCTCTTGCAGCATGGCAGCAATACCGTCTACGCCGCTGGGCGCAAACTGACCGGGGGTAACAAAAACCCACAAGCCAATGGCCGCGATCAGGGAGGCAACCGCGATCAGGACTGCATTTTTGATTTCCAACTTCCAGCGCACTGCTTGCATCAATTTTCCCTCCTTGAAAGTACTTCCGCAGTTCATTATAGCGTATTTGAAATGGTTTGTCAATCGGACTTTCGCTATCGCCCACTAAAATTATAGTCCCCACGGGGTTGACAAATCAAAAGTGGAAGCATTATAATATAAGCAATTCCAGCAGGAGGTTTTTCGCGTGAAGAATACTGAATTGACCCCCATTTCCTATTGCACCGGTGACGGCAGCGAGATCGCCCCATACCGCTCAGCAGACGGTACTGCCGGCATCCACGCTGCGCTTTCCACCTTGAAGGACCGTGGCGGAAGGCTTCGACTCCCCTGCGCCCGTTATGACATCAGCGCTCCCATTGTGCTGGATCTCTCCTCCACCAAATTAGCCGGCGACGTATGGGCCTGCAACTGCGACCCCAACGGCGTGTTTGAAACCAGATACGGCACCAAAATCCGCATGAACGGTATGGATTTCCCTGCTATTTGTCTGGGTGACAGCCAATGCATCAGCGGCACCTTGATCGAAGGGCTGGGCATACAGGGTGACATCAAGGGGATGGACACCCGCCCCTATTTTCACATCGACAACCCCTGTGCCGGAGCCGGACTTGCCCTGCGCGCGGTGCGTACCGATCAATGTGAAGTGGATAAGCTTTCTTTTTGCGGTCTGGGTACTGCCATTGCCATAACCGACCATGCGGAGGTGGATGCCTGCCAGTTTACCCGTTGCAATATGGATGGCTGCGGCGTTGGCGTATATTTTGCGCCTCGCGCCTCCTTCTATGCGCGCATTCGGGAGTGTATCATTGCCGACAACCCCTTTTACGGCGTTTTGGTGGACGGGCGCGAGCATTTTATTCACAATCTGGAGATCACAGGATGCCATTTTGTACGAAATGGCGGCGGATTTACCGGCGAGTACCCACAAGAAGCGGCAGTTTCGCTGTTGAACGTATCCAACTGCGCCATTGAACGCAACAACTTTGACGACCCCGGCACCTTTTGGTATTACACATCCACCGCAACCCAAAACAAAGAGCGCCAGCCCCAAAAGCAGCCCCTGGTCGCCCTGGCCGTGACCGGCAACAAAAACCGTATACGGGATAACATTTTCCAACACACGCGAGATGCTGCGATGGTCATCAAGGGTGACGGAAACATACTGATGAACAACATTTCGGATGGTGATGTGGTGATCGAAGGCGTAGGCAACCAGATCATTGGCCTGGCCCTTACCAAGCCCGAAGCAAGACTGATTTTAAAGCCGAATGCCACCGACACGGTGATTTTGGGCGTGGACGAGAGCAGAATCGTGCGCCAAGAATAAATACCCAAGGATCCCTTCTCCTGCGGAGACGGGTGCGCTCTGCCGAATTTTTCATGGTTGCAGGAGCACCAAACAGAAAAGCCCGACGCGTTGCGTCGGGCTTTTATGTTTGGTGCTCCTGCGGAGACTCGAACTCCGGACACCTTGATTAAAAGTCAAGTGCTCTACCGTCTGAGCTACAGGGGCATGTGTCAAGCACCCATATATCATACCACAAGGAGAGCCTTTTGTCAACACCTTTTTTACAAATTATTTTCCGCCAAGGCGGTCAGCCAACATACGGATATGCTCGGGCATCAGTCCCGGCAAGCCGTTTTCGTCATCCTCGTCCTCTAAAATGGAATTGCGCATAGCACGAGTGAGGAGCTTATCCAATCCGCGCTGTCTGGAAACGTTCAGCTCGCCGCCGAAATAGGCGGTGTGAGCGGCACTTTCCAGCAACGATGCCGAAAAGGTGCTGTGAAGATAGTGCTCAAATTGGTCGGAAAAGGCGCAACACAAAAACAAGCTGTGCGGCAGGGTACAAAGCACCGCTTGGTACCGATCAAGGTAGCTTCGCAGGGCCCTATGTGCCTTACCCATACGAATGGAGCTGCCCAGGATCACGTGATCAAAGCCCGTGGGGTCGGGGGTACTTTCGGATAGGTCAGCCACGGTGACCTCATGCCGAGGCAAATGCTGGTGCAGTAGTGTTACAGCATCACGAGTGGTGCCGCTTTTGGTGGCATAGGCAATCAGGATCTTCATACACTTCCCCTTTTTTAGTACTGAAGGTATTATATCATACTTTTGACGTTTTGTACAGTAGGAATATATCTTGACTTACTCCCTCCCCTATGCTACAATATTTTTACAGAATAAACGGAGGGAACAACCATGAAACGATTTTTCCACATGCTTGCGTTGCTATTGGTATTGTGCGCTTTGCTTTGCGCCTGCAACCAGGACGCTCCGCCCGAAGAACACACCCATGTGCTGACCGCGCACGAGGAAAAAGCGGCCACCTGTGCACAAGCCGGTCACAAGGCCTATTGGCAATGCAAGGACTGCAACAAATATTTCTCGGATGCCGAAGGCAAGACCGAGGTTACCGATGTGTTTTCGCTGACCACTCCTGCTCTCCCACACCCCTTCACATGGGAAAGCAACGAAGCCGCCCATTGGCGCGCTTATTCCTGCAATTGCACGGTGACCGCCGACACCCCTGCCGCCCACGTATTTGAGAAAGACGCCTGCAGCGTTTGCGGCGCGGCCAAGCCCCAGTCGAGTGGTTCGGCTGACGAGGCAGACCCCAGCGGTCTGGAGTTCTTTTTGAATGCCGACGGTCAGTCCTATTCGGTCTCGGGCATTGGGGAGGCACGTGCAAATGTCGTTGTAGAAAGCACCTATAAGGGTCTGCCCGTGACGGGTATTCAAGAAAGAGCCTTTGAAAATTGCGAGCTGATGACTTCTATTACCCTGCCTGAGGGGCTGACCACCATTGGAGAGTGGGCATTCTACAACTGCAGAACGCTGAAATCCATCCATCTCCCCTCCACGCTGGAGACGGTGGGCGAAAACGCCTTTGCCAAGCTCCCCGTGCTGGAAACGCTGACCATGGCAAGCGAAAACCAGCATTACGCCGTACAAAGCGGCATGCTGATCGAAAAAAAGACATATACGCTGCTGGTTGGTGTGGGAAATCAGATCCCGGGCGGCGTGACCAAGATCGGCGAGTACGCCTTTAACGAAAGAACATCGCTGACCGCCATTGCTATCCCCGGTTCGGTGACCGAGATCGGCGCCAGCGCCTTTTCCGGCTGTAAAAATCTGCAGAGTGTTACCTTTTCCGAAGGACTTGTCACCATTGGCGGAGCGGCCTTTGCCAGCTGTGATCTGCAATCCCTTTCCCTGCCCAACTCTCTGCGCACCATAAAGATGTTCGCCTTTTCCGACAACCGTGATCTGACTCACGCAACCATCCCCAAGGACGTTACGCTGATCGAGGATTACGTCCTGGAGGGCTGCGACGCTATGCAAAGCGTCACGATTCCATTTGTGGGGAACACACAAGATGACGAATACCCCCGCTTTTTAGATCTGTTTGGCGGTTCGGTGGATCTGACGCCCACAGGGCTTCACACCGTGACCTTGACCAACACGGTACATCTGGGCGAGTTCGCGTTTTCGGGATGCACTATGTTGACCACGATCCATCTACCCGAGGAACTGTTATCGATCGGAGGCTACGCATTCTACCAATGCTCCTCTTTGGCTGCGATCACGCTCCCCAACACACTGCAGACCATCGGAGAAAGTGCCTTTTCGAATTGCACCTCTCTGATCGAGATCCACATCCCTGCCTCGGTCACCGAAATTGGGCGGACAGTCTTTTTCAATTGTAATGCACTGACCTCTGTTACCTTAGCTATTACAAGTGGCTGGGTTGAACTGATCGGGAACGACGAAACGCCAATAGATTTCACCGATCCGACCCAACGCGTTCAGTATTTTATGGGCATCTCCAATCCCCTACTACGTCATTAACGCGAAAGGCCCCGAAACGTGTTACGTTTCGGGGGCTTCTTTTCATTTTTGGTTGACTTTAACGCACATTTGCGGTATAATAAAAACAGAAAATTCCACCCTGGAGGAGAGCCACATGGAAATCAAGGAACGCATTGAAAAGCTGCGCCGTCAGCTGACCTATCACTCCAAGCGATACTACGTGGATGACGACCCTGAAATTTCGGATTTTGAATATGACCGGATGTACGCCGAGCTACTGGCGCTGGAGGCTCAGCACCCGGAGATGGACGATCCCGCCTCCCCCACCCACCGCGTGGGAGGAGCGGCGCTGGATAAGTTTGAAAAGGTCACGCACGGGGTGCCCCTCAATTCTCTTTCTGACGTGTTTTCCTTTGAAGAATTGCAGGAATTCCTTGACTGTGTTGCCGGAATTCTGACCAAGCCCACCTTTTCGGTAGAGCCCAAGATCGACGGTCTTTCGGTGGCGCTTCGCTATGAAAACGGCGTGTTTGTGCAGGGTGCGACCCGTGGTGACGGCCAAGTGGGCGAGGACGTGACCCAAAACCTCAAGACTATTTTTTCGATTCCCTTGACCCTGACCGAGCCCCTGACACTGACGGTGCGCGGCGAGGTCTATATGCCACGGGCCACCTTCCGCCGGATCAACGAAAAGCGCGAGGCTGAGGGACTTTCTCTCATGGCCAATCCTCGCAATGCGGCGGCAGGGTCGCTTCGTCAGTTGGACCCCAAAATCGCCGCTGAGCGCAAGCTGGATATTTTTGTATTCAACTTTCAAGAAGGGCAGCTGTATGCCGACGGCCACGCGCCGCAAACCCACAGCGAGACTCTTGACCGCTTGGAGGAATTGGGCTTTTGCGTGCTGAAGCATCGCATTGTTGCCAGCACCGCCGAGGAAATTGTGGCGCACATTCAAAAAATGGGCGCTATGCGTGACAGCCTCCCCTTTGATATTGACGGCGCGGTCATTAAGATCAACGATCTCACCGACCGTATTACGCTGGGCGAGGGAACCAACACCCCAAAATGGGCGGTAGCCTATAAGTATCCTCCCGAGCAAAAGCCCACCAAGCTGGAGGATATCGTAATTGCCGTAGGGCGCACCGGTGTGTTGACCCCCACCGCTGTGCTTTCGCCCGTTCGTCTGGCAGGCACCACGGTATCCCGTGCGACCCTGCACAACGAGGATTTCATTCTGGACAAGGACATTCGCATCGGCGACGTGGTCACAGTACAAAAGGCCGGCGATATCATCCCCGAGGTGGTGGCCTCCCATCCCGAGCTTCGTGCCGGGGGCGAGCGCATTTTTGCGATGCCCACGGCCTGCCCCTCTTGCGGCGAGCCCGTCATGCGCGACGGCGATGAAGGCGCAGCCGTCCGTTGCACCAACAGCGCCTGCCCTGCCCAGCTTTCTCGCGGTCTTGAGCATTTCGCCTCCAAGAACGCCATGGATATTGAGGGCCTTGGTCCCCAGGTGGTGGAGCTGCTGCTGGCGAACGATCTGATCCACGATGCGGCCGACCTTTACCATCTGCGTGCCGAGGACATTGCCGGCTTGGAACGCATGGGTGACAAATCCGCCGCCAATCTGGTTGCCGCTATCGAGCGCTCGAAATCCGCAGGGCTGGAGCGGTTGATCTTTGCCCTTGGCATTCGCAGCATCGGTCAAGTAGCTGCTGCCGCTCTTGCTGCCAGATATCGCACGCTGGAGGCCTGTTTTACCGCTACCAAGGAGGAGCTGGTTGCCATTGAGGATTTTGGCGAGATCACCGCAGATTACGTGCTGAACTATTTTTCTCATCCCCAGAACGTGGCACTCTGCCGCCGCTTGATGGACATGGGTGTTCTGACCGAGGCCACAGCCGCCCCCACGGGCGACAAGCTGGCCGGCCTGACCTTTGTATTGACCGGCACTCTGCCCGATATGAGCCGTGATGAGGCCTCGACCCTCATTAAGGCGGCAGGCGGCAAGGTGACGGGCTCGGTTTCGAAAAAGACCTCCTATGTGGTAGCCGGCGAGGAGGCCGGCTCCAAGCTGACCAAGGCCCAACAGCTGGGTGTGACGGTGATTGACCAGGATGCCCTTTTGGAGATGTTGAAATAACGCCCCTGCAAACGGGGCGTCGTAATATAACAAAATCCCGCACCGTGTGCGGGATTTTGTTATATTGGCTCAAACAGACTTTTGGCAGAGATTCCAAAATGCTTTTGAATAAAAAATATCGTTTCTATCGTAACCTCGTCGGGCAGAACGCCTCTTTCCATTTCCCATACACTAAAAACGGATATCTTTAAAATTTGTGCCTTTCCTCTATGCTCAATCCTCTCCGTTCGCGTAGCACTTTCACATTATAGCAAAAAAATTTGTACTTCAGTCATTTCGCCCTCCTGTTTAGAACTCATCGGTGCTATAATGTGATTATAGCACATTTTTGTGGTATTGTCAATAGTACCAAGCAATACTATGGAGGATATTTATGTATTTAAGAAGGTTACGCGATCTGCGCGAGGATCACGATATGAAGCAACAAGACGTAGCAGATCTTTTGGGCATTCAGCAGACTGTATATTCCAGATATGAGCGCGGCTATCAGAACATTCCCCTGGAGCACCTTGTAAAGCTGGCAGATCACTATGGCGTGACATTGGATTATATTTTTGAACGTGAAAGCAAGTAATAACGAAAAAATCCCGACACGTGTCGGGATTTTTTGACTTTTATTGCACCATAGCCTTTTGCTTGGACACCACGAAATGGGCCACAAGCAGTGCGGCAAGCGTCAGGATCACAGAGAAGGTCGCCAGCACTTGCTGACCGTAAATGTGAATACCGAACAGGGCATTTCCATTGTTTTGAACGTACTGCAGAAAGCGGCTTGCCAGCAATGCAGAGCCAAAATGGCAAAGGCCACCCACGCTGCTTTTAATGGCCGAGGCCTGCACAAAATAGCGACTATCCACATAGCTGTAAAGAATACTGTGCATATTCTGCCCTATGCCGGCTTGACAGCCGTGATACAAAACCGAGAATAAAATCACCATCGTCCAAACGAACACCCGATTACCGGGGGCGGTAAAAGCGTATACCACAAAGGAAACGGCAGCCATTACCAAGGCCAGCTCGATGCCCTTTGCGTAGGAATATTTATCCGAGAACTTACCAAACGGGCGAGAAATGGCAAAGCGCATCAGATTGCCCACCATATTGATGATCTGCACCGCACCCACCGTCAAGGCAAGCTCGTGGGGATTCAGACGGTAAGTACCCATAAATCCAATGGAAACGCCCTTTGCAACCTCCCAAAGCACAGCCAGCAGCAATACCGAAAGGAAATTGCGGTTGCCAAGGGTATTGCGCATCACCTCGCTCATGGGCACGATGTTCTTTTTGATCTCCTCCTTGGGCTTTTTGTCGTTTTTGATCAAAAGCAAGCAGACCAGATCACAAATGCTGAACACGAAAATGCCGCAAGCAGCAAACAGAAAACCACCGTGGAGATTGTTCGCCGCCTCGAAATAGTCCATCACATAGCCGATGATCAGGGTGACCACCATACCGGAGATCAAAGAGATCATTTCCTTGGTGGCACAGTAACGACCGCGGTGGTGCGGCTCTACAAAGGAGTTGCCCCATTTGTAAATAATAGACGTAACGAGATAGTTGCCGAAATAAGCGATCATGATGCAGGCAACTGCCAGCACGTGCTTATAATTGCTCCCCTCTACCGCAGGTAAAAAGGGCACGAAATACAGCGCCATAAAGAACACCTGGCTGGAAAAGTGAAAAATGATAGCAAACACCTTGGTATTGCTGATACGCTGTACCACAAAGATCGAAAACAGCTGAAACACGAAAGCCAAGGAGATCAGAGACGCCATGATACCGACAGTCGCATCGTTCATGCCGATATCCTGTAAAAGCTTTACCAGAAACGCATCGCTGACCAGAAGGGCCACAAAATATTCAAAGGCACACTCGATCAGATAGGAATTGCGGGAGCGCTTATAGTCCTTTGAATCGAACAGCGCGGGGCTTGATTGCATCGTTGCATCAGACACCGGATATCCCTCCTCATAATAAATTTTAAAAACCGAGGTACATTATAACACCATTGGCGACAAATGTCTATACTTTTTTTGACAGAAAATTTTTCTGATTTTCTCCCGGAGGCAAAAGGGCGAGCTTGACAAAAAAGTCGTTTGCCAGTATAATAACAAGGTATGATTTGATTTTAGCCGTATCCGGCAAGAAAGGAGCGAAAGAAATGACGGTACTCAGCGTAGCAGACATTTCCCTTTCCTTTGGCGACCGACAAATTTTAGAGCGCATTTCTTTTTCTCTGGCCGAAAACGACCGCGTGGGGCTGATCGGCGTCAATGGCTGCGGAAAATCCACGCTATTGAAGGTCATCATCGGTGAGCTGGAGCCCGACGAAGGGCAGATCTACATTTCCCGCGATAAAACCGTAGGCATTCTGCGGCAGGACAGCGCCTTTACCCTTGACGACACCCTTGGCTACAACGCTTTGGAGCAAATGTACGGTGCGTTCCCTGAACTACTGGCCGCCGAAGCCGAGCTGCGAGAACTGGAGGAGCGTATGCAACACAGCTCCGAGCTTTCGCTGGCAAAGCAATACGACGAAAAAAATACCCGATTCATCCGCGACGGCGGATTGGAGTTTCGTGGGCGGTGCGCCTCTACCCTATTGAAAATGGGCTTTGACGAGGAGTCGATGCGTCGCCCCTTGCATACCCTTTCGGGTGGACAGCGCACCCGTTTGGCATTGGCGCGTCAGCTCTCACGTGAGCCCGACATTTTACTGCTGGACGAGCCCACCAACCACTTGGACATTGAGACCATGCTGTTTTTGGAGAATTATCTGGCGCAGTATCGCAAGAGCGTGCTGGTCATCTCCCACGACCGTTATTTTCTGGATCGCGTCACCTCCAAAACTCTGGTGCTGGAATATGGCAGAGCCAGGATGTACAACGGCAACTATACCGCCTCGATCGAGCAGCGACGCATCGACCGCGAGATTGCCGAAAAGCATTATCAGAACCAGCAAAAGGAGATTGCGCGGCAGGAGGCTTATATCGCCCAACAACGCGCTTGGAATCGGGAACGAAACATCATCGCCGCCGAGTCGCGGTTGAAGCTTCTTGCCAAAATGGAGCGTTTGGAACGCCCTCGCGAGGCGCCCAAATCCATTCGTCTTTCCTTTAGCAAATCCCACGACAGCGGCAACGAGGTGCTGCATGTCAAGCGGCTTGCTATGGCCTTTGGGGGCAAAAAACTCTTTCACGGTATTGAATTTTTGTTAAAAAAGAAAGAACGGATGTTTATCGTTGGCCCCAACGGCTGCGGAAAATCCACCCTGCTGAAGCTGATTCTTGGCAAGCTGACCCCCACTGAGGGGCGTGTGGAATCGGGCTATAACGTAGAAATTGGTTATTACGATCAGGAAAATCAAAATCTCTCCCCCGACAACACCGTGCTGGATGAGCTTTGGAACGCCTATCCCCAAAAGACCGAGACCGAGATCCGCAACACGCTGGCGCTGTTCCGCTTTATCGGAGAGGACGTTTACCGCGAGGTTGGTGTACTTTCGGGCGGTGAGCGAGCGCGGTTGACCTTGGCTAAGCTGATCCTTTCTGAAATGAATCTATTGGTACTGGACGAGCCCACCAACCATTTAGACATTGACTCCCGTGAAGCGTTGGAGGGTGCGCTTGCTGCCTTTGATGGTACCATTCTGGCCGTTTCGCATGACCGCTATTTTATGGATAAACTGGCCACGCGCGTATACGCCATTCACCCGGGTGACACCTTTGAGGGGGACGGCCTTGACTATCCCGTGACCCGTGTGGGTCACGGATATAGCGAATATCTGGAATGGAAGCAAAAGCGCGAAGGCAATGCCGCCTCTGCTCCCACCCCGCAAGCGGCCCCCATCAGTGACAACAAGGCCCAATATCTGGCACGAAAGGCCAGCGAGGCCGAGGCACGCAAGGAAAAGGCACGCCGCGAGCGCTTGACCAAGGAAGCGGCAGCCTTGGAAAGGGAGTTGGAGGAAATTGAAGCCGAGCTGTTCGGGTCTGCCGCCACCGATTATACGCGCGCTGCCGAGCTGGATGCCCGAAAGACCGAGGCCGAGGAGCGCTTGCTTGAAATATATGAGATCATTGGAGTGTAAAAAATCTCCGTGGAGTCCTGGGACTCCACGGAGATTTTTTATCCGAACATTTCTTCTGCAACCTCTAAGATCTTGAAACGTAGCTTATATTTGGTGCTGTCGGTATCCGCGATCATGCGGTATTGCTCGCCGGTGAGGCCTGCCGCAAGGCAGGTCGCCTCGGTCTCGCGGGCATCGGTGGCGGCGGTAAGACACAGAGGTGGAAACAGCACGCACCACCAGTTCTGCCCTTCTGCCCGGCCGATCATCACACGCAGAGATAGATACTCCCCTGCCGGAAAGGCCAACTGTTCGTATTCTCTTGTCGGATAGCGTTCCTGCCCCAGCGTAACAGTGACGGCGTTGGGCGCACCGGCTTCGGTCAATGCCGTCTCTGCTGCGGCCTGAATGTCGGGAATGGCAGCTTGCAAAACCGCCTCTGCTCCGTCTCTTGTGGTCACATTTTCCAACAACGGTTGCGTTTTTTCAAGCACAGCATCGCGCACCGTCAGTTTAAGCGACTGATCGCGCTGGCTATCCGATTCGGCCAGAACGTGCAGCCGCACCACATTATCGTAAAGCCCACGCTCGCCGTGAACGGGCAGGATCATATAGGCGGCGATCAGCAAAAGCGCTGCCATAACAAAACCAAGTGTTTTTTTCATATTGCTTCTCCTTTTGCAGTGATGCACAAAGGATTCCCACAAAAGTCTTTTTTTATACAGACACGAAAAATAATTTCCATATCTTGACGGCATTGGCCTTCTGTGCTAAAATGAATGTAACTGAAATTCAGGAGGACGATCGTATGAAATCTCTCATTTCCCCTTCGTTGATGTGCGCTGATTTTTTAAAGCTTGGTGACGAGCTGAAAAAGCTGGAGGACGCCGGCATTGAATATCTGCACATTGATATTATGGACGGCGAATTCGTACCCAATTACACCCTCGGCATTGATTTCATTAAAAAGGTAAAGACCGCCACCAAGATCCCCATGGACGTACATATGATGGTGAAAAACCCCGAAAACAAGCTGGATTGGATCCCCTTTGGGGAGGGTGATTACGTTTCGGTGCATTATGAGGCCTGCACCCATTTACAGCGAGCCCTTTCGATGATCCGCGCCCGTGGCGGCAAGCCGATGCTGGCGCTGAATCCCGGCACGCCCCTCTCGGTGATCGAGGAGGTGCTCCCCGATATCGACGCCATTTTGGTGATGACCGTGAACCCCGGCTTTGCAGGTCAAAAGCTGATCCCCTCCACCTTAAACAAGATCAAAAGATTGCGCAAGTATCTGGACGATAACGGCTATGGCCATATTGAGATCGAATGCGATGGCAACGTCAGCTTTGAAAATGCCAAAAAAATGCGTGAGGCAGGCGCCAATATTTTTGTAGCGGGCACCTCCAGCATTTACGCCAGTACCGGAAGCTTTGAAGACAACATCAAAAAGCTACGCGAGGCAATTCAATAATACAGCAAGTTCGCATCACCCAGGATGATGCAACGGGCAGATAAAACACAAAAAACCGACTCACGTGAGTCGGTTTTTTGTGTTTTTTATTATCGATCCTTAATGGCATCAACGGGCTTCTTGCGGGCGATCTTCCACACGGGGAGGAAGGAGGCCAGCGCTGCCACCAGAATACTGATGCCCAGCATCAAAAGCACCTGCACGGGGCCGAATTTCAGCAACGTGATGTTGATGCCCTGATTGCGCATATAGTTGTTAAGAATCAGCACCGTGGTCAGAGATGCCACCACAGCAAGGACAAAGTTAATGATGGCGATGATGAATGCCTCGCTGAAGAAGATCTTGAACACGTCGGAGGAACGGGCACCTACGGCACGCAGGATACCGATCTCACGCTTCTTATAGGAGATAGAGGTCGAAATGAAGTTCATCAGCAGGAAGGAGGAGAAGATGGCCAGGCCAAGGCCCACCCATACGAACACCTGCGAGATCACCTCGATGATATCATCAAACTGACCCAAGGTGGCCATAACGGCGTTGTTCATTTCAAACTTCAGATCCACCGTGCCCTCCTCGGCATAGTGCATCATAGCCAGCTTTTCTACAACATCCGCATCGTTGGGCATCGGCGCAATGGCAAAGCCCCAGATGCCATCCGTATGGTCGGCGCGATCCTCGGTATAACCGTGATCCATATACTGGGCACGCTCTTCCTTTTGCCAATTCTTTGCATAGGTTTCAAAGGCCTCGGAAACAACGGCGATGCTTTGATAATCGTATTGCGAAGGCGCTTGGAAAAAGCCTGCAATGGTCAGATTTTTGTCAGATACGGTCGAATCGGTTCCGGTCTCGTGATTGGTAATGGACACCTTTACACCAATGGCGGCGAGCAGATTCTCTATGGTCTTGCCGGAAAGCGTTAATACAGCCTTGCTGCCTACCATATAGCTTTGGGTGTTGGTCATAGAGGGAACGGGGAGACCGTTTTTGCCGTAAAGCTCCTCATATTCGCTACCGCTGCAGTACCAATCCGCATAGAAGCTGCGGATCATCCACTCCTGATTTTCCGCCTGATTGTTCCAGGATTCCAGACTATCTACGCCATTGTACTCCTTTTCGATCAGCAATGCGACCAGCTGCTGATTTGCCAAAAGGTTGTTCTTGCGGGCATCGTAATTGCTGTATGCGCTGCGCAGCTGATAGGCCAGGGAGGAATATTCCACGGTGATCTCGCGATCGTTATCCCAACACTCGTTCAGCGTTGCGTAAACCATGCTGTTAAGCTCATCGTATGTCATATCAGCAGGCAGCTCCAGACCGTAAAGGCCATTCAAAAACGGGATAACAACGGCGCTGTATCCCGCAGTTCTGGCATCCGAACGGGTGAAAAGCTCCATGCCGTCCACCGTGGGCGTATACCAGGCCTGTACATTGATAAACCACTTGAAGTGCCAGTACGCCGCCGGATCATTGACGTCGCCCCCTTGATTGATGTATGCCAAATCGTTTGCAGCGTCGCTCTTGACGGCGTTAGCCACGGCGGTGTTTTGCAACTGATCGTCGATGTACTTCAAAGCGAGAGACAGCTCCAAGCGCTCTCTGAAGCTGCGAGGTGCCTCGGAGGAGCTATCACCGGGAACGTAATTGGGATTTTCGGAGGCTGCCCAATTGTCAGCACCAACGCCATTGATCAGCACCTGCAGCTTGTCGTCGGTCAGCTCTACTGTTGTTTCATGGGGTTGGATCCAGTTTTTGAAATCTGCATTGACCAGGATCTCGTTTTCGCCAAGGGTGCCGTTCTCGCGGCCATCCAGCCATTCAATGGGCCAGGTGGTGGGAACATCGTCCAGCGTGGCGATCTTATAAAGCTCTCTGGTCTGCTCGTCGCCTTCGCCCTTCTCTCCCTCGGACATTGCCATGGTCAGCACAATGTTCATGCGACTGTTCCAGCCATCCATATAGGTGCCGATCTCCACGTAATGGCTGGCAGAAGAACTGACGATCTCGTTCACGGTCTCTGCGGTGGCAAAGGCCAAAGCGTGGAAACCAAAGCTGATCTCATAGCTCAGCTCCTGGGCCAGAACCATATCGAAAAGGCTATCCTCGTCATCGGTGGGGCGATCGTTTTCGTCCTCGGGCAGGAATTTATCATAGCGGGTGTAATCAAAGCCGGTATCTACTACACCCACAATGGTCAATTTCTGCGCCTCGGATCCACCGTAGCGGTTGCTAAGTACAAGCTGTTTGCCGATGATGCCCGTAGCAGAGGCATCGTCCATGGTCAGGGCTCCGGGCTGGATATTGACTTTTTCGCCCTTGTAGCCGTATTCGTTGAACTGACGGTACATCAGCTCGGTGATCAGGATTTCTCCCTTTGCATCGGGCCATTCGCCGGTCAGCTGGAAGCCGGTCTTGTTAAACTCCTCACGGGTCATGGTCACAAGACCGCTGAGCGAGCCGGTATAGACAGTATTGCTCTCATAGGCCTCCATATGGTTAGTCACGGAGAAGCCTCCCTGCTTGGGATAAGGAGAGCCGGTGTACACGGGCACAAAATTCAGACCCGTTTGCTGGCTGAGGTAGGCGATGTCCTCCTCATTGATGCCGGAGGGCTCATAGTAATGATACACATCGCCATCGTCATAAGTAGTGGTGCGGCGAACGCTAACGGTGACCGAAGCATTGCGCACGTTGGAGTCAATTACCGAAGCAGTTGCCGAGGAAATAGAATCATAGGCGGCAACGGTGCTGGCGAGACCGAACATAGCAAAGGAGACAAAGGAAAGTAAAATCGTCATAAACAGACGGAATTTTTTGTGCTTCAAGCCGCTGGAGCCCATTTTAATAGCGTTCTTCATGGGCAGTCTGGAACGGATGAACTTTGCCTCGTTCTTCTCGTATTTCTTGGATTTGATATCCTTTTCGGGGTCAGTCCCCTCAAAAACAGTGGTGCCGCCATCCTTGGAAATACCTGCAGCAGAGCGCAGCTCATCATTGACGCGGCCGTCGCCGGAAAGCAGGACATCACCCTGATTTTTGGCGAGATAGGCATTGATCATCTCCAGATCGGCAGCCGTCAGACGGTAGCCGCTTTCGATGCGCAGGATATTGTCGTTGATGCGATGCACGCCGGCAGAAACGCGCTCGGCCTGATGCTCGTGCTTGGTAACGTCCTCGATAACGTGACCGTCAGCCATTTCGATGATACGGTCGGCATAACGCTCAGCAAAATCACGGTCGTGCGAAACGATCAGCACCAGCTTTTCTTTGGATAATTCCTTTAACGTGTCAAAGATTTGCTTACCGGTGTTGGAGTCCAGGGCACCCGTGGGCTCGTCTGCCATAATGATCTGGGGGTCCTTGACCAGCGCACGGGCAATGGCCACGCGCTGCTTCTGACCGCCGGAAAGCTCGTTGGGCTTACGCTTGGCATAATTGAGCAGATCCACCTGCGCCAGAATACTGTTGATGGCCTCATCGGTGGCTTTCTTGCCCTGCAGCTCCAGCGCAAGGCCGATGTTGGCACCCACGGTAAAATCATCCAGCACGTTGTATTCCTGGAAGATAAAGCCGATGAAGGTGTTGCGGTAAGCGTCAAAATCAGAGCCCACAAAGTCGTTGGACGATTTGCCCTTGATGACAAATTCACCGCTGTCGTAGCTATCCAGACCGCCCATCACGTTGAGCAGGGTGGACTTACCGCTACCGGATTTACCCAAGATAAAGACCATGCCCGATTCGGGGAAGGAAATGCTGACGTTATCCAACGCGCGCACCTCTTCGCCGGTCTTGGACCGATACACCTTGGATACGTTGCGTATTTCAAGCATATGAGGATTCCTCCTTGTATAATGAAGACCATAGAAATCTTCTTGAAATTATTATACATAAAACCATTCTAAATTGCAATGGGGTGCATCAATTTTTCAAAAATTTCTTTGAAAAAGGACCCACCCACAGCGATTGGACATAACCTATAAAAAGAACGGAAAAGGAGGCGGCTATGAGACGGAACAACAAAGGAGTGCGTGGAACAGAGACGATTCAGGAATCCCCTGCCCTGCTGCGAGAGCTGATGCGTTCCATGTACGATGAGTTAACGGCGATTGTTGATTATACCTATGGACAAATTCTATGGGATTCTACACTGAAAATGGTGGCCGAGCTATTTGCCGCCACCGCGCTGACCGAAATGCGACACTATCTCACGCTGGGGCGTTTGCTGCGCGATCTGGGGGCACCCTTTGGGTTACGTCCTACACCCCAAGGCTATCCCACCACATCGCTGCAGGGCGAGTGCAATCCGGCGGTTGCAATACAGATGCTGCAGGAGCGGCGACGGGATGAGGAAGCAGCCGCGCGAAACTATCAGCGGCTGTCAGCCATGGCGACAGACAGCACGGCCAAGGCGGTGCTGTCGACTTTGGCACGGGATGAGGAGGAGCATGCAGCGGCTCTTGCCGCTATGGCCAAGCGATTGGCAGGATCGTAAATCGCTCGGTGAACTAAAAAAGGCCGAGAATTTTAAAATTCTCGGCCTTTTTTTAAAATGTATCAAAAACAACGCAACGGTGCGGCGTTTTATTTCCCGGCACCAGCCAGCTTTTCAAACAAATCAGCAAACAGCTTGTCGCGTGTGATGTAACGCACATAGAGATAGTGAGGACGCGCCCAGTCGGTGGCATAGTTGGCATTGTCGGTGATAATGGGGCGCGGGATCTCCACCATATCCAATGTATCGGGGCGCACAAGGGCGGCCACGGCGGTCACATCCCAAATCACCTTGGACCAGCATTTAGCGCCGGGCTTCATATAATCCTTGCTGAATTGCAGCAAGTAATCGCAGAGCTCGTTTTTGCCCTCCATATAATAGGAAAGCTCGGGAATGGTGGTGCGGAACTCGGAGCAAACCCCGGCACAGGGGATCTGAATCAGGGGGATCTTGGAGTCAAACAGCACCTGTGCACCGGGGATATCCTGATACAGGTTGAACTCCTTATTATCCTTCCAATGCAGGGCTTGACCGCCCAGCCAGACGACCACGGCTTTATCGGCAATATCGGGGGCCTTGAGCAGCGCAGAGGCCACGTTGGTGATGGCACCGATGGCCACGATGTAAATCGTTTCCTCACTCTCGCGCACCAAGCGGATGATCGCATCTGCCGCCTCAGATTCTACAGGCTCGGTTTTAGAGGGCAGATATGTTGTGGAGCCGCGATAAACGGGAATGTTGGAATTTTTATCAACCAAGCCGCGCACGCGCAATGCCTCCTGATAGCTTTTTTCCATACCGTCTGCCGGCGAAGTGGATCTACTATTAAAATAAGGAGCCGCGGTAATAGCCAGCAGCTCTACCTTATCGGGAGAGAGCATTGCATATGCCAGCGCATACAGATCGTCGATCTCGTTATACACGTCGGTATCGAGAATCATTTTTTTGACCTTGCCGTCCTTTAAAATCTGCTTTAAATTTTGCATTACATTGACTCCTTTCGGTGTACAAGCTTGTTGACATCATTCTATCATACCCAGGGGTGAATTGCAACCCCCTTTCACAAATTCATTATTTTTTAAAATCGCCGTGGAATAGTCGTTCCTTTTGGAGATATACTAACAGAAAATCCTCAAAAAAGGAGTTACGTTATGCTGAATTTACGAAAATGTGCGGTAATCGGCGCCGGGAACGTGGGGGCCACCACCGCCTTTTCCTTGATGCAAAGCGCCTTGTTTACAGAGCTGGTACTGATCGATGTCAATCGCAAACGCGCCGAAGGAGAGGCCGCGGATCTGGGTCACGCTCTCCCCTTTCTTTCCCCCATGGAAGTATGGGCCGGAGACTATGCCGATCTGGCCGATGCCAATCTGATCGTCATCACTGCCGGCGCGGCGCAAAATCCCGGCGAGACCAGGTTGGATCTGGTACGCAAAAATGCAGAAATTCTGCACACCGTTATTCAAAATATCTGTAAATTCAACACCCAAGGCATTTTGTTGATCGTGACCAACCCCGTGGATATTCTCACCGAAATCGCACGACGCCTTTCGGGTTTTCCTGCCCACCGTGTGATTGGCTCGGGCACGGTGCTGGACACAGCACGCTTGAAATATTTGCTTGGCAGGCACCTGGGCGTGGATGCCCGTCATGTACACGCTTTTATCATCGGCGAGCATGGCGACACCGAGCTGCCGGTTTACAGCAGTGCCAACATTTCCGGCATTGATTTGGATCATTTTTGCGGAAACGGTTGTAAAAATTGCAGTCAAAACGACCTCTGGCAGCTGTTTACCCAAACCCGGGATGCCGCTTATCATATTATCGAAGCAAAGGGCTCGACTTACTATGCCATCGCTGAAGCGGTACGGCGCATTGCCACCGCCATTTTGCGAGACGAGTCTGCCATTCTGCCCGTTTCGGTTTCGGCAGACGGCGCTTATGGTGTCAAGGATGTTTCGATCAGTCTCCCCTGCGTGGTAGGACGTTGCGGTGTGGAGCGAATTTTGGAAATCCCACTTTCTGCCAAGGAGCACGCCCGCCTTGACGATTCGGTGAAGCGGATGCACGAGGTTTTGCAATCACTGGCACCCATTCGGTCTATATAAAAATCGGAGAGGCGTTTGCCTCTCCGATTTTTATATTTATACTTCGGTCAAAAAGCCACCCTCATGCAATCCGGCGCGGCGCAATGCAGCAACCACGGCAGCAGGTGCATTTTTCACCATCGGGTGTAAGGTGGGGTTCTGCTCCAGAATAGCACAGAACTCATGGGCAAAGTCTCTGCCCACCTCCTCGATGCCAGAGAAATCGAGCTCCGCAGAACGGAAATCCTCAATGGCGGCCAGCAGGCGACGTGCCTCAGAACGAGACACGGGGAAATCGCCATCAAAGAATCTTGCCACGGGGATCTCGGTATGTACAAAACCATCTTCGGGGTCAATGTAGCGGTTCATTACGGTGCTAAGCTCGCGCAGGGTGTCGTTATTCAGCGCCATCTGCACCGCCGTGCCGCGGAAGCGCTCGCCGCCCTCCTCGTCCTCGTCATCGCTCAGGGTAAAGAACTGATAGTCAGAGCGGATCACAAAATGGTCCATCAAGCGCGAGGTGAAGAAGATGCCCTCGCCGGCATGATTTTCAGGGTCGGAGGTGTATCCGCCTGCATACAGCATCGAGGCGGCCTCGGCTGCGGTGGGAATCTCCCCCCCCTTATCCTTCTGATCCTGCTGAATACGGCGGAAAATGCCCACGCCATTATCCAGAATACCGATGATGGTGCAAAGGCGGCTGCGGCTGACCACGCACACAATGGCAGTCGCGCGGGAATGCTCCAACGCGTTGTTCATCATTGCCGTAAAGGCGTAACGCCAGATCTTTTGCACGTTGGCAGGCAGATCGGCAATGAGAGGCGCTACATCACGGTTGAACATACGATCCTCGGAATGCTCACGAGAGGTATCCACCGTAAAGCGCGCTGTCTTATACAAAATACGATAAGGCATAGAGCCGCCAACGCGCTCCAGCTCTCCGTTGTTTTGCAGAGTGTTAATATAATTGTATACGGTAGAGCGAGAAACCGAAAATTTCTGCATGGTGTCATCCACAAAGTTCGGATTCTCGTCAGAGATCTGCTGCAGCAAAAACTTTTCCGCCTCAAGGCGTTGTTCCTTTTTCATAGTAGCCCCCTTTAAACACATGGTCGACGAAATGCGACGATTTTCTTTCTATCTGTATTATAGCACATGTTTTCCAGAGAGTCAACAGGATTTTCCAATTTTTAAATCGTTTTTTCCATGTTTATTGAAATTTATTTCTTGATTTTACCGTTGCTATTCCTAAAAACGGGGTCGCGCCACCAAAGCGCGACCCCTTGGGTCAAATCTGCACTGATTACTTGGTCATACCACCGGTCATGCCGTTCTCGTAGGACTCGATCATCTTCTTCATCGTGACACCCGTACGACCTCTACTCCTTGTACTGAGCTTTTTCAGCCATTTTTCAGTACTTTTGCCCGTAAATATCTTGATTTCAAGCTTCGCCGTATCATCATCGGTTAATGTGACGAAGATTTTGTCAATATACTGAGCCACAAATTCGTTTGATATAACGCCCGTGCTTGCATCCCTAACTGCCGCATCGAGCCGTGCTTTTACCTCTGC
>JAFTSB010000026.1 GCA_017461945.1 Clostridia bacterium
AAGATACGTGCAGTTTGGCGTCAACTTCAAAGCGAGTGGCTCATCGCCCTTTTGGATCTTCACGGGTTTAAGTTTTCCTTCCTCGCGCAGAGCTTTAAGCATATCCTCGGTCATTTCCGGCTCACCCGCGCGTTCCCACATGCGATAAGGATTGGTGTTGTTTTTATCAATACAATAAACAGTAACTGTCTTGTCCGCAATATCTTCGGCAAAGGTTACTTCCTCTGTGATCTCGGGAATATCCTTTTCAAAATGCTCGGAGGAGTAGGAGATCATAACAGCGTAATTGCCGTTTTTGTCTTTGGTGGGCAAAACAAATACGTTTTCTCCACAATCGGCTGTTAACAGATCTTCTCCGAGCTTGGAGGCTAAAATATGCGCGTTATAAATTGGTTTGGCAATAAAGTTGAGCGTAAAGAAATTGCGGAAGCCCGAGAAATCTGTAACCATCTCATGCTGTCCCGAAAGACAGATCATGAGCATATCGATCTTGAAATCGGAATACGCAAACCGTTGGATCAACTTTGCAAAATATGCCGAGAACAGCTCTGTCTCACGTCCCATCAGCGCGGGGCACTCTTCGCGGTTGAAAAAGCCCGCTGTGGCAAATCCCCACTCATCCACGAGAAGCGGTATATCCCCAAAGCCATGGGCAATAATCGTATCTACCCGAGACCGATGGTTATCGAGGTTGTTCTGTACACGGATGGGCTTGGTACCCTCATTCAGACGCTGGGGCGATGTACCGTAATTATGAACAGAAATAAAATCAAGCTTGAGATTATTTTCTCGGACATAGTCCAGCCAGCCTCCGAGAAACTCGTTTTTATGAGCCAATGCAGGACCGCCGATTTTAATCTGCTCAGAGACACGGCGCACCCCGCGCTCAAACGCCGCATACATCTTACAGTAAGCGGGCAAACGGTATTTGACCGTATCCTCGACGGTGTTAGGCAGCTCCGAAAAGAAAAACTGTGGAATATCAGGCTCATTAAAGCATTGGCAACGCCATTTTGAAACGGTTTCCATGCCGTATCTCTCTACGTTATGCTTAGTATATTCATAGCATATTTCTTCCCAAAGAGCGTAATCCTTGGGCGGTGCAGAATTCCACATCTTTCCTTTGTAGCGCGTTTTGTTTTTGGAAACGCTGGTTTTGTTGGCGTTGGAGGCAGCAATGCAATCGGGCATCCCGCCGTAAGCGATAAGAAGATCATAGCCCTTTTCCAAAAGGTAGTCGAGACGCAAGTCGCTCACACGAAAGTCATAGCAAAGATGACCGTTCTCATCGGTGTAAACGATATCCTCGAACATGGAATAGATTCTAATGGTCTTGATCGCTCCATCGTCGGACATGCGGTCAAGGATACGCTTGCCCCAAGGATCTTCAACAGCGTCAGTCGGATGAAACAGCGCATGGTTCCAGAATTTTGGTTGCTTCTTAATAACGGTATTTTCAATTTTAATCATACTTTTGTGATCCTTTCTAAAATTTCAAATCTTCGTATTTGGTTATTTTTTTCAATTTCCGTTGCAGAGTTCTTGCAGATGTGCGCGTTACGTCGCTACCGTAACGCGAAAGCACTTTTTCACAAAAATCCGTCCGATAAAACGTAAGCTCTACCGTGATCGGCTCATCTATCTGATAAATCGACACACTTTTGTAATTCGCCAATGCTTCGACAACGGTTTTTCTCACAATCTCATCGGAATTACCGTATGTTGTGGCATAATTTCTCTGTTCTGCAAATTTGACTGCGCCAACGTAAATGTCGGGGATATATTCTTTTGCTTGACGGCATGCCGCATCATCACCTATACAGGCGACAACGGGAACGCCGTACGCTCCGCATATCAGAGCGTGCATGGAAAGCTCGCTCATTTCTCTACCGTTTACCTTATGGCAGAACCATTCCCTTGAAGAGATCGTATGATCCAGAAATCCGCCGACAGTACCTGCGCGAGCGTGAGAACCAAGCTCGATCTGACAATCGATCATACCCTCTCTCAAAAGCTGTTGCCATTCGGTAATATTACATTTTTGAGCCCTCGGATCTACCATATCCTCAATCACGTTGCCCCCACCGCCGTGACCGTCAAGATAATATACGCTATCTGCTCCCGAGTCAAAAGCAGTCCTTACGGCAAGATCAATGCTTTGGGACAGAAGTATTCTTGCTTGCGCGTATTTCTCACCGCGCCTATCCATAAAATCAATATCCGTAATACCGCCTATGCCTTCCAGATCGGTCAAAAAGAACACGTTCATTCTGTTTCTCCTTTTTTACAAGAGTCGAGAATACCTTTCAAATATCCTATTGCAAAAAGTCTACCCATTGCGTCATAGCCCGCAAGCGTTGACTGCTCACCTGCCATTGTAGGTACGTGATCAACGCGTATTGGCACGTTTACTCCGTTCTTAACGTAACACCGCATAATAGCCACCATGTCGATGTCACCGTTATCGTGGAAAGTCTCGCGAAAATGAGTAGACGTTCCCTTTGTATTGCGGAAATGAACAAGCCATATCTTATCGGCAAATTCCTCAATGGTCTTTTCCAGATCCTCGCCCATCACAAAATAATTGGCCTGACACATGGTGATACCAAGGCTGTCGCTTTTTACGATGTCATACACCGCTTTTTTGATATTCGCCTTACTGATCATGATCCGCTCCACGTCTCCAAGCCTTGGTACGGGCGGATCGTCGGGATGAAGCGCTAATTTTATGCCGTGTTTCTCAGCCTCGGGAATGACCGCTTTGATGAAATATTCGTAATTTTGCCACAGTGCCTCTGCCGTGATACTCGCTCCCGTAGGCTTGAAATCCGCCATATTGAACTCGGTCACGCGCGCGCCTCCGCGCTCAATAAAGTCACTTGACGTACGAAGCCAGCCGATATGCGCCATCCAGTTGAAGCAGATGGTATCAATACCCATAGCCCTCATATGTGGGAACATAGAAATCGCTTTCTCAATCGATTCATCGCGTTTTTCGTCTCCCACCTTGATGTGGTCGTGAAGTTCGTTGGGCATGGGTTCGATGACTACGGGAGTGATACCGAAATCGGTGAAGCGCTTGCAAAGACTCTCCCAATGCGTGCGGTCGGCATAGTCAAATTTTCCGTCCTCGGGAAGTCGGATGACACCGTGGTGCACGCCTGACTGAATGGCAAAATCCCAGGTAGCGTCACGCTCACTTCTAAAATAATCCGCTAATATCATATTTTACACTCCGCCCAAGGTCAAAAAGCCGCCGTCAACGGGAACGGTAATGCCCGTTACAAAGCCTGCCGCCTCGCCATTCAGCAGCCACTTGACACAACCGATCAGGTCGGACGCCACGCCAAAGCGCCCCATAGGGGTGTGTCCGATGACCTGCTCCCCACGCTTGGTCAGACCCTCATCCACGGTTCCGAGATAGGCTTTACTGCGTTCGTTTACCATAAAGCCGGGCGCGATGGCGTTGATGCGGATATTGGCAGGAGCGTAATATGCCGCAAAGGACTGGGTAAGATTGGATACCGCCGCCTTACTCATGGCATACGCAAAGCAACGAGTGAGGGGGCAATAGGTATTCATAGAAGCAAAATTGATGACCGCGCCGCCACCTTTTTTGATCATCTGCTTGGCAAACTCCATGGTGGGAATAACCGTGCCCATGGTATTGATGTTCAAAACGCTTTCAAACGCATCCATATCAATGTCGTAAAGGCCTCTTTGCCCTTCGGGCAGCTCGCCCGCCAGCTCACGGGGATCGTACTTAGTGATGGTGGGCATTGCTTTTGTGTTGTTTCCGCCGGCGCCGTTGATGAGATAGTCACAACCGCCCGCCGTCTCAACAAGTGCTGCGAGTTTGGCAATTGCTTCCTTATCGGTCACATCACAAGCATAGATCTCCGCAGCAGTGCCGCCCGCTTTTTGGATCTTCTCTGCGGTCACCGCAAGCTTTTCTGCCGTTCTTCCAACCAAAAAGACCTTTACCCCCTCAAGGGCGAGTTGAATGGCGATCTCAGAACAGAGCGTTCCGCCCGCTCCCGTCACGACCGCGATCTTATTTTCGAATGCTTTGCTCATTTTATTTCTCCTTATATTTCAAGCTTTTTCTTTGCGTTTTTATAGCAGATTCTTTCTATGATCTCTCCCTGCACCTCAAAGGGAATATCCATATCCATAGCGGTATTTTGTCTGTCGATCCAAGAACACAGTATTCTTCTGAAATAGTCGTGGCGCGTAAAGGAGAGAATACTGCGCGAATCGGTGGTCATTCCGATGAATTCGGAAACCACGCCGAAGGAAGAAATACAGTTCAGCGCATTTTCAATTCCGAGGGCGTGATCGCACCACCACCAGGCGGGGCCAAGCTGCACCTTTGAGGATGTACCGTCCTGGGAAAACGATCCTTGCATCACGGCAAGCGGCGCTTGATCGTTCATATTCAGCGGAAACAAAACGGTGTCCGGAAGTCCTCCGCCCTCTTCCATATCGTTCAAGAGATCGCAAATGGCGGAAATATTGAAGCTGCCGCCCACCGCCGCATAGCCGCCCGCAGGCCCTGCAAGATGAGCAAGCCGGGTGCTTGTTTTCCGTTTGGCACCAATATGTAAAAGAAGCGTCCAGCCTCGCCTTGCATACTCTACGCCAAGTCGGGTCAGCATTTCCTTCTTCTTTCCATCCGTGTCGCCCTCAAAGAATCCGTCATCAAGAGCGTGATCGGCAAAGCGGCAATTCTTTTTTGAAAATCTGTCAAGCATGAACGCAACCGCTTTTATATAGTTCTCCGTATCGGTCACTGCGATTCCGGTCTCTCTTTCAAGTCTTGCCTTAAATTCGGATGTGGGAGACAAAAGCTCGTCTCCGCGCAATGACGGCGCGACAGTCTTGCCGTCAAACAAGGACAGATCTTCAAGAAGCGTGGCAACGGGGGATTGATATGCGATGTTGAAGCGCGAAAGGATAGCGTTATTGGAAAACTCGCCGGATGCAAGCATCTCTTTACACTTGTCATATATGTAACGGGCATTTTCTTTGGTGGGAAGCTCCTCTATTCCAAAAATGCGGAAAAGCTCCATTCTCGACCAATCATACACGGGGTTCCCCGCAAGGTACGGAAACACCTCGCAATATTTTTCAAGCTTCTCGTATGCCGGGGCTCCACCCGTGATAAAATGCTCGTCAATGCCGCATATGCGCATCAATCGGTGCTTGTATGGGTCAGAGGCGATCCAAAGCTCATAAAGATCACTGTATTTCCTGTCCGATGCGATATCCGAAACCGACACGTGATTGTGAAAATCGATGATGGGAAGCCCCTTTGCATATTCAAAATAAAGGGTTTCTGCGTGTTTGGTCTTTAGCAAATAATTTTGGTTCATCCAATGATCCCCTTTCGTTGATCTCCAAAACAAGTATAGCACAATACAACCGCTCTCACAAGAATCAATGTGACCATTTTTAACACGATTCGATCAATATTTCATTGACAATGAAATGGGAAAGATGTAAAATATATCCGAGGTGATCGTATGAAATTTCAGTATAACCTGCAGGAACCGAATTTCAGGATCGGGAATATTGATATCCAGAACATATCAAGACCAAAGGACTATAAGCACACCTTTCGATGCGGACGTGATAAGCACGGATTTATATACGTGGTCAGCGGAAAAATGAAAGATGTTTTTCAGTCGGTCGATATCGAGGATATGTATATCCATGCGGGAGAAATGCTGTTCATTCCGAAAAGCACGGTCTATACGGGCATTTATCTGGAAGAAAATACCGAGATCAAAATAGTACAATTCGACCTCGTCGGCGGCGAGCTTCCCACATATCTTTCCACCCCTGCCAAAATCGAGCTTCCCAAGGTGGGGGAGCTGATAGAAGCCTTCTTCAAGCCGGAAGAAAAGCGCGCACTCGGCCATCCGTTTTACTATCTTTCCTGCCTATACGGGCTTCTGTGGCAGATAGACGAAAGCTATGCAAGGATCCCCGCAAAATACAAAAAGCTGCAAGCAGCGCTATCCGAGATCACGGAGCATTGGAATAAAAATAAGCCTGTTGCCCGCTATGCAGAGCTTTGTGATATGAGTGAGGTCAATTTCAGAAGACTTTTCAAGGAATATACGGGGCTCTCCCCCGTTGATTATCGAAACGATCTCCGACTCTCAAACGCGAAAAATAAGCTGCAAAGCGGAGAGTATAACGTCTCCGAGGTTGCCGGGCTCTGCGGATTTTCCAATCTGTCATTTTTTATACGGCTGTATAAGAAAAAATACGGATATACCCCAAAAAAGGAGTAGAAGGATTATACGCAAACGCTAAATCGCAACCTTTCCGCAAACAAAGCCATTTACGTATTCGCAAAATTGAGCTTTTGAGCTATAATAATCTTACCCTCAAGGCTTTCACTTTTTCGACTTCTGATTTTACATCCAAACAGGAAAATGAGAGCGCGAAAGTTTCATAAAAGCTCCAGATAAACCTGCAAACAAAAAAGAGGGCAGATCGAAATCTGTCCTCTTTTGATGTTCAATTGGTATTCCATTATTTACCGAAGTATCTCTCCAGCAGTCCCTCAAACGCCTTGCCGTGGCGGGCTTCGTCGCGAGCCATCTCGTGAACGGTGTCGTGAATGGCATCCAGACCCAGCTCCTTGGCCTTCTTGGCAAGCTCAAACTTGCCGGCGGTGGCGCCGTTCTCGGCAGCAACGCGAACGGTCAGGTTCTCCTTGGTAGAGGGAGAAACGCACTCGCCCAACAGCTCTGCAAACTTGGCAGCGTGCTCGGCCTCCTCAAGAGCGGCCTCCTTCCAGTACAGAGCGATCTCGGGATAGCCCTCGCGAGCAGCGGCACGGGACATGGCCAGATACATACCAACCTCGGTGCATTCGCCCTCAAAGTTGGCGCGCAGACCCTCGATGATCTCGGTGGGAACGTTGGCGTCCTTGCCAACACCGATGACATGCTCGGCAGCCCAGGTCATGTTTTCTTCTACGATCTCTTCAAATTTATCACCCGATGCCTTGCACAGGGGGCACTTGTCGGGGCGAACGTCAGATTCTACGATCTCACCGCAAATTTTGCATCTCCACTTTTTCATAGCTAAAAATCTCCTTTTTATGTTAGATTTCTGCGCCCCTTTTTGGCGCAGCTCCTTGGCTTGACTCTATTGTAGCACACCTTTTTTGAAATTGCAATAGGTTTTTCAAAAAAATTTAGAAAAGTTCTAAAAAGTTTTTTGAGTATCTTTTTGGGCGTTTTGGTTGCATTTTCAAAAAGGCTATGCTACAATAAACATAGATGTACATGAATAAAGGAGGGATCGGTATGGCCGAGATCGATCTTTATCTTATTGCCGGCCAATCCAACGCCGCCGGATTTACCAAGGTGAGGGATGCCGAGGCATTGTATGGGATCGCCCCGGCGTTGCGTGAGGGCTTTGACCACGTGTTATACGCCGGCAATGCCCGCGCCGATGCCGATCAATGGAAAAGACTGATCAACCGCGATGTGGCTTGGTGCCCCACTCGCTTGGGGTTAGGCGCTCATCACGATGGCTATATGGGGCCCGAGGCCGGCATGGCCGTGGTGCTTTCCAAGCGCTATAATGCCGAAAGCGGCCGTTATGCCGGTTTGATCAAGCTGGCCCATGGCGGCACCAGTCTTTTGGAAAAACGCGTGGGCAGCAATGTGTTTGGCAACTGGTGTCCGCCTTCGCTGGCAAAAGAGCAGGGCATCGCTTGGGAGGGGGATCCCATCACGGGCGAGCTGTACCGTTTGCTTTTGGCGCAGCTGGAGCGTAACGCCCGTGAGCTGCAGCAGCGCGGCTTTGACAGGCTGCATCTGAAGGGTATGTACTGGATGCAGGGCTGTAACAACCGCACACTCCCCATGGAGTACAAACACGCCTTTGCTCACTTTGCCGCCGACATCCGTGCCGATGCCGCCCGTGTCATGGAGCGACTGACCGGTATCGGCGGCGGTGCTGCCGCAATGCAGATCTTTGTTGGCACGCTATCCCAAACCTTTTTTCTGGATAATGCCGAAACCGAGGAAAAGGTGAATATTCCGTTTATCGAAATGCAGCGCTCTCTGGAAAAAGAGATCGAAAATTGCCACACGGTGGATAATGCGGCTTATGCTATCTGCCGTTGGCACACCTGCCTCGCTGACCGTGAGGCTCTTGGCACGGACTGTGGACATTGGAATCAGGCCGATGCCTTTGAAATCGGGAAAAATGTCGGAAACGCCATTTTGACATATTGCAAATAACGAAAGGAGTCCTGATATGAAAGCATGGAAAAGACTTTTGATCGCGTTGCTGGCCGTTCTGATGCTGTGCAGCTTGATGGCCTGCGACGAAGAGCCGCCTGCAGAAGAACCTGCACCCGATGATGGGGGTACAACGCCTCAGGCGGAGGAAAAGGCCATCGATGTTTATTTCATCGCCGGTCAGTCCAATGCCGCCGGCACCACCACCATCGAGGATGCAGCCGCGCTGATCGCCGACTATCCCGCGCTGTCTACCGGCACCGACCCTTACATTATGTATGCCGGTGTCTCTGCCGCACTGGATGATAAGGCCCCCGCTAACCATAATTGGGGCAGTGTCAAGCTGGGTCTTGGCTATAATGCCACCCACTTTGGCCCCGAGGTAGGCATGGCCAAGGAGCTTTCTGCCTATTATAACGCCGAAACCGGCAAGCAGGCCGCTATTATCAAATACACCCACGGCGGCACGGGCCTGCGCAACGAGTGGAAGCCGCCCTCCAGCCGCAGCGAAAATGAGGCAGAGGGGATCGGCGGTTTGTACGATGGTCTGGTGAATGAGGCCTATAAGCGCCTTTCGGAGCTGAAGGAAAAGGGCTATAACAAGATCAATATCAAGGGCCTTTACTGGATGCAGGGCTGCAACGATACCTGGGTCTATTCGGATAACCCCTTGTCCTATCCCGCGCTTTTTGCCAACCTCGTCAACGATTTTCGCAACGATCTCAAGGATATTATGCGCGATTTGCAGGGCGAGTACGCCGGCGCCCATAACATCCCCTTCTTTATCGGCACCATCTCCCCCACCTACCGCATGGGTGAGGGCAGCAAGGGCAAGACGTGGACCGACAACGGCCAGGCTATGACCACAGCCCAGAACCGCAACAATCCCTTTATCGAAATGCAAAAGAAGCTGGCCGAGGATAATCGAAACTGCTATATCATCGACAACGGTGCTTATCAGACCGTGAAATATGAGGTTGCCGCCAATGGCACCGTGACCTACACCGTTATAGGTCGTGATGTTTCTCACTGGGGACAGGCCGATTGCTATGCCGTTGGTCGTAACGTCGGCAAAATGCTGCTGGAAAAATGCACCGATTACCGGCCTTGATCATCCATGGAAAGGAGCTATATTATGAAAGCTTGGAAAAGATTTCTGATCGCGTTGCTGGCCGTTCTGATGCTGTGCAGCTTGGTGGCCTGCGACGAAGAGCCCCCTGCAGAGGAGCCCGCTCCCGATGAGGGCAGCACCCCCACTAATCCCGATACGGTTGTAGAAAAAGCCATTGATCTGTATTTTATTACCGGTCAGTCCAATGCTGCCGGCTATAGCAAGGTCAATGATGCCCAGGCGCTGTATGAGGTCGCTCCCGGCCTGGAGAACGGCTACTCCAACATTCTGTACGCCGGTACCGCATTGGTCGGCGGCAGCGATGGCAACCCCGGTGTTTACAAAAAAGAGTGGGCCCCCACCACCATTGGCTGTGGCCGCGGTGCTAACTACATCGGCCCCGAGGCCGGTATGGCCGCCGCGCTTTCCTCTTACTATAATGCAGAAAGCGGAAAAATGGCCGGTATCATCAAATATGCCCACGGTGGCACCAGCTTGCTGGCTGTTTCCGATGGCAATAATATCTATGGCAACTGGGCACCCCCTTCCTATATCGAAAGCTTGAATATGGAATGGGATGAGGAAAGCAACCACGGTCGCCTTTACCGCGAGTTTTTGGATCAGGTTTACAAAAACGTCAGCGAGCTGAAGGAAAAGGGCTATAACAAGTTCAACATCAAGGGTATGTACTGGATGCAGGGCTGTAACGACCGTGGCACCCATGCCGAAAACCCCATCATCTATCCTGTGGCCATTGATTATTTTGTCAAGGATGTGCGCAAGGATCTGACCATCATTATGAAGCAGCTGACCGGTTCTGATTGCGGCGCGAAAGATATGCCCTTTGTTGTGGGTACGCTTTCTGAAACCTTCAGCTCCGCTGCAGAAAGCCACGTTGAAACCTACAACAAGCCCTTTGTGGCTATGCAGAAAACGCTGCCTCAGACCATTTCCAAGTGCTATGTTTTGGATAACTCCCAGTATGCTATCAACCGCTGGGATGAGGACAAGGGCGAGAGTGTTGTCGTGGGCACCGACTCGGCTCACTGGAGTGCTATTGACGCCTTGACCATTGGCAAAAATCTTGGCGAGCTGATCAAAACCGAAATTCTGAAATAAGAAAAACAAAGAACGGTGCCGGATTTCCGGCACCGTTCTTTGTTTCACCGCAAGAGAGCATCATTTGTTGCGCAGGCCCTTGGGATAGTGGTTTTTCAGACGTTCTCCCACGATCTTGCCTCCGCCAAGGGGCGCCCCTGCCACCAGAACGGCGGCATATCCGTTGCCGCAGGCGGCCTCATCCGGGGTGAGGGCAATTTCCTCCCCGTGCAGATAGGCGGCGGTGCGTGGGTCATCGGGGGAAAGCATCACCCGGCGGCGATATTGCGTGCCAAAAGCCGAAGCCAACTGATGATGGGGCTCGATACGTCCCTTTTGCAGGGTGCCGAGGCACACGCCTGGGGCGAACACGCCACGGGAAGGGATGGGAATATCGGGGGTCAGCCATAGCAGCTCACGGGTCTGGGTCAGATGCAGGTGCAAGGGGGGATTTGTCAAAAGCTCCTGCAAAAAGGCGGAAACGGCTTTTCCGGTCTGCTTGTCCGGCACTTGGGCGTGATCCTTGCTGTTGGTCATCTCGCCTCCATCGAACGAGCGCTGCAGATAGGCCACGAATTGCCCTTCGCCGGGGGAAAGATGAGGATAAAAGCGACGGCAAAGCGAAAGATCATGATGACAGCCCGCAAAGCATACACCGTCAGCGGTGATGGCGGCAATGTCCTTCTGTACGGGAAGTAACGAAAAATCGGGATACGTATCCAGAAATTTGTCGATATTTTGCTCGTTTTCCTCCAGCGAAAAGGTGCAAGTGGAATACAGCAGACGGCCGCCGGGGGCGGTCAGCGCGGCGGCATTTTGCAAGATCTCCCATTGGCGCTTTGCGCAAAGCGCCACGTTTTCGGGGCTCCATTCGGTGGTGGCAACCTCGTATTTGCGGAACATTCCCTCGCCGGAGCAGGGAGCGTCGGCTACGACAAGATCAAAGGCGGCACCGTAAAAGTCGGCCAGCACTCCCGTATCCAGATTGGTGACCACCGTGTTGCGCGCGCCGATGCGCTCCACGTTTCCCTGTAAAATGCGGCAACGCGCCGAAACGTATTCGTTAGAGACCAATACGCCTTGGTCACCGATGGCGGCGGCCAGCTGGGTGGACTTTCCGCCCGGAGCGGCGCAGAGGTCGATCACGCGCATCCCCTCCTGCACATGGGCGGCACAGACCGTGCTGATGGCCGAAGGGTCTTGCATATAAAACATACCCGCGTGGTGCGCGGCCAAAGCGCCTACCTTGTCCTCGGGGGCGTAATAGGCATCGTGGCCAAAGGGCAGGGGATTGACCGAAAAAGGCAGTAGCGGTATTAGATTTTCTGCCGTTGCTTTGATGGGATTGACGCGAAGCGCCCGTACGGCAGGGGTCTCCAGCGCTTGCTCAAAGGCTGAAAAATCCAAGTCCGGCATCTCATGCATACGGCTCAGAAATTGCTCGGGAATCACGGTAAAGCCCCCTTTCCTTTTGGCATACTGCTATCAGTATACCCCGACGGGTCGGTTTTTGTCAATAAGTTTTTGCAAAAAGGGGTTGACAAGGGCGATGTTTTGTGATATACTAATCAAGTAAATGAAGGGGCGCCCTTCTCTGAAAGTTTGCCGGAATGGCGGAACTGGCAGACGCCCGGGACTTAAAATCCCGTGATACTTTGTATCGTACCGGTTCGATCCCGGCTTCCGGCACCACTTCTTCAATTTCATATCGCGGGGTAGAGCAGCCTGGTAGCTCGTCGGGCTCATAACCCGGAGGCCGTGTGGTTCAAATCCCACCCCCGCAACCAAAAGAAGACAGCCACCCGATTGGGTGGCTGTCTTCTTTTGGTTGCGGGGGACGGCTCCGATGAGGAGCCCGCGCCTGTATGGGCGGGCGCGGTAAGCTGCCGCCTATTGTAACAAGAAGGTTTGCTTTGTTTGCGCCATCTTGTGAAAAAAGGCAGATGCAAGGTGCAGCTTGCACCGCAACCGCTTTGCGGTTGCGTGACAAATAGCCGCGTTTCACGCGGCGTCCCACCCCCGCAACCAGCGTTTGTGACCGAAATAGATGCAGGTCACGAAACCCCAGATGCCGCAAGGCTTCTGTTTTTTTATACCAATTTTTCAAGTGAAAACAAAAAGATGTATTTGCCACATTTCGCCGTGCGAGCAGGAATTGAACTTAAAAACAAACATTTTCGGGGCAGGATCCTCACGTTTCGTGAGGATCCTGCCCCTTTTTTCATAATTTGTTTATCAGAAAATTATAAAAATCTTCTGCATATATGGATTTCGGATGTCTTTCATGCAGCTCTACGATCAGATCCCGTTCACAGACGGGATCGGCAATGGTGACGAGTTTCAAATTCTTATCGTGAAGCTTGCCCCACGAATACTCGGGCCAAAATGCGATTCCCGCGCCCATACTGATAATATTCTGCACGGCGGTAGGAGAATCGGATTCAAATATGACCTTGGGATAAAAGCCTGCTATGGAACAATATCTGCTGCATATTGCACCGAACAAGCGGGTGCTGGACAGCATAATAAAGCTTTCGTCCTTTACGGCGCTTAAATCAATAGATGAAACCTGTGCATACTTGGAGTTTTTCGGGACCGCAAGATAAATGCTTTCCTTTTTCACACAACGGTGGAGATATTTCTTTTCCGGATCGCTTTTCAAGCCGTTCGTTGTGATCAATATGTCGCAGTTATATTTTGTTTCGTTTTGCTCGAAATCAAAGATCGCCTCCGGATTCTTCTTTTTGTATTCCATGATCGCATTTATGACAAAGGAGGAGGCCGCCAATATATTGAGTCTTACCTTTTTGGTAACCGATTGCTTTAATTCCTCCATTTCAATGGTGAGATGGTCAAATTCGGGCAGCAGCACATCTAAGCGCTGCTTGAGGTAAACGCCAAACTCGGTCAATGCTACCTTCCTGCCCTCGCGTTGAAATAATGGAACACCAAGCTCGCTTTCCAGCGAATGGATCGCTTGAGTGAGCGAGGGCTGAGAAATGTGTAACACCTCAGAAGACCTTGTAATATGCTCCAGTCGGGCGGTTGTATGAAAGTATTTCAGCTTTTGTATATCCATAGTTCCTCCGTATATATAGGAAAAATCTATAATTTCGATAATAATTATATATTTTACTTTTGCATTTGTCAAGAGTATAATGATGGTATCACATAGGGAGGAATAAGAAATGCAGATCTTTGAAATCATTATGCTCCTATGCTTTGGTATGTCATGGCCCATCTCCGTATACAAAAGCATACGCTCAAAATCCACAAAAGGCAAAAGCGCAGTTTTTATCATTGCGATCATCATCGGATACGTATCGGGTATTATCGGTAAGATCGTGAATCATCAATTGACTTACGTGGTGGCGCTTTACTTGATCAATCTGATCGTGGTCAGCATTGATCTTGGACTATACTTTATCAACGCCAAGCGCGAAAAAAATCTTCAATCTGCGGAGGTAAAACAATGAAAGAGTACGTACGGGCAAAAGCAGACGCTATGAAAAAGATCAACGATCTCGCCCTGCCGGGGGAGATCGTCATTTTCGGCTCCACCTATATGTCTGAATTTCCCATATATGAACTGATCAATAAATGTAAGCTGGAGAATGCGGTCTATAATCGAAGCATTAAAGGCTTGACCGTAAAGGAGGCAATCGAGATCCTGGATGACTGTGTTGTGGATATCCATCCAAGCAAGGTGTTTATTGCACTCGGTGAAGAGGATGAGTCAGATCCCGATGCCGTCTTTGCGTATGGATGTCTTATCTCGACCCTACGTCAAAAATTGCCCGGGGCTATGATCTACCTGATCGGCTTAACAAACGAAGGTTTATTTGCTGAAGGCTTCAATAAAAACATACTAAGCCTGTGTGATAACAAAAAAGTCAAGTACATAGACCTCGTTAAAAAAAGCGCATCAGAAAATGCTCTTTTTAAGGCACAATTCAAACAATTAAGTTGTTTTTTTCGCACAAGATCCATTGCGATGAGTGACGTTTTCAGCTTAGCAAGCCTATAAAAATAGGGGTGCCGCACACGGCACCCTTATTTTTATGAAGAACCTCTTGAGGCAGCGATACTTCATAACAATGATGAAAAGAGCTTTCAAAAATGATATATAATGCTTTACAAGCCGTGATATTTGTGATAAAATGAACGGGAAAGAACGGAGCTGCACGGGCGGCTATACGAATCGTTTTCAAAAGGGGCGGTCGCTACCTTTGGCGGCTTGATCTTGATGATTTTTTGCAAAAGGACATAAAACGGTATTCAAAATATGGAAAAAGTGATCATTGGGCAGGCACTTGGAATAGCGGCGACGCTTGTGACCTTTGCCTCTTACCAATTCAATACAAAACGGGCGTTGCTGATCATCCAGACGATCGCAACGCTTTGCACGTGCCTTAGCTTCCTTTTTCTTGGCGCGACAACGGGCTTTGCGCTCAATATCGTGTGCCTTGTGCGAAACGTGCTGTTCTATTTTTCAAGCGAGCGACCGAACCTCCAACATATTTTTGCGGTTTTGCTTGCTGTTGTGATGGCGGTTTTGGGAGCGCTTTCGTGGCAGGGGTGGATCTCGCTTTTGATGATCGTCGCGCTTGCCGTCAATACCATTTTTATGTCGTTTCGCAATTTGCAGCTTTTCAGAAAAAGCATTTTGCTGACCTCAAGCATGATCCTTTTGTACGACGTGTTCATTTTCTCGATCGGCGGCATTTTAAACGAAGCGCTGTCGATCGTTTCGTCCGCGGTGGGGCTTGTGCGCTATCGCAAAAGGGATCTGACAAACCAAAATTCAGAGGAGAAAACCGAGGCTTGACTATGTTGAACATTCAGGAAAAGGCGTTTGAAAAAATCAAATATCTGGAGTGTCTGCCCGAGGGGTTTTCGGGGGAACAAAAGTATCCCGTCATTATTCATTTGCACGGCGCGGGGTCGCGAGGCACAGACCCGACCGTTTTGAAAGATCAGGCGATCGTACGCTACGCAAATGATGCCGCGGCATTTCCTTTTTTGATGTTTTTGCCGCAGTGCCAAAAAAAATATTGGGAGGACGTGTTCGAGCAGCTCAGAAGCTTCATTTATTATGTAAAGGAATTGCCGTACGTGGATGCGGACCGTATCTTTTTGTCGGGGGTGAGCATGGGCGGTATCATATCCTGGCATTTGCTGATCACCGAAAATACACTGTTTAAAAAAGCGATCGTTTGCTGCGGCGCGGGCATGTATTGGAGAGTCGGCTCGGTAAAGGCGAAGGTCTGGGCGTTTCACGGGACCGAGGATGACACAGCGGTGCCCTACGAGGCGGGTAAAAAAATGATAGATCATATGC
>JAFTSB010000003.1 GCA_017461945.1 Clostridia bacterium
GCTGTACAGCGCCGACGGCAAGACCCTCTTGTACTGCCCTGCTACCAAGGCCGGTGTGTTCACCGTTCCCTCGGGTACCCAGGCCATCGCTCCCGGTGCCTTTGTGGGCTGTCAGGAGCTGACCGAGGTCGTTCTGCCCAACACCATGACCCTGATCGGCGAAGCCGCCTTTGCCGGTTTGAAATCAGAGCTGGTCAAGGTGACCCTTGCCGGCAACGCCTTTAATGATCTGATCATTGATCCGTATGCGTTCCTTGGCTGTAAGGCTCTGGAAGAGTTCGTGCAGGAGGAAGGAAGCCGCCTGACCGTGATTGGTGAGCGTGCCTTCTACGATTGCACGGTACTGACTTCCTTTGAAATCCCTGCCACCTTGGCAGAGATCGGTACCGAGGCCTTCCGCGGCTGTACCAAGCTGGCTACCGTAACCTTTGCCCCCACCAGCAAGCCTCTGGTATTTGGCGAGAACGTATTCTACGGCTGTACCGGCCTCAAGACCATCAGCCTGCCTGCCAACGTTTCCAAGATCCCCGGCATTTTCTACGGTTGTAAGAACCTGAAAGAGGTATTGGTTGATCCCAACAGTGCTTACTTTACCAGTATCGACGGTGTTCTGTTCAACAAGGATGAGACCGAGCTGCTGTTCTTCCCCATTGGCAAGACCGGTGATTACACCATTCCTGCCACCGTTAAGAAGATCGCAGACAGTGCTTTTGCTTATACGACGGGTATTAAAACTCTGACCATTTACAACACCATTGAGGTGATCGGTGCCAACGCCTTCCGCGAGGCAACCATTTCCGGCGGTATTGTTTTTGTGGATCACGAGACCCTGCAAAGCGCGGATTCTTTGATGATCGGCGATTATGCCTTCTTTAAAACCAAGAACGGCAAATCCAGCTCGTATATGGATTTGATTCTGCCCAATCACACCACTGTGATCGGCGAATATGCCTTCTCTAGGACCTATCACAACAAGTTCAACTGGGGTAGCGCTCCGATCGTTGAGATCGGCGCACACGCCTTTGAAAGTAATAGCTATCTGGATAAGAATACAGAGCCCCTTGTGATCCCTGCCACCGTCAAGGTGCTGAACGATTATGTGTTCAAGAGCAGTGATATCAAGTATATTACCTTGAGCGAAGGCATCGAATACATTGGCGAGTATGCCTTTAATGCTTGTTCTTATCTGACCGAGATTGTGATTCCTGCCAGCGTGAAGGAGATTGGCGCACATGCCTTCCACAGCGCTCAAAAGCTGAAATCTGTCACCTTTGCGCCCAATAGCCAGCTGACCACCATCCAGGGTTATGCTTTCTACAAGTGCGGCTCGAACAGCAGCAATGCGCTGACCACCATCTCCATTCCCGCCAGCGTGACCCACATCGGCGCTTATGCCTTTGCCGATTGCGTGTATCTTGCTACCGTCATTTTTGAGGAGAGCGCCGACGAGGCGACCGCTCCCGATCTGATTCTGGGTGGCGACTATGTGTATGCGGACGTTGACGACGGTGTCAACGTGATCGTCACCGAACGCGGCAACGTGTTCAACGGTTGTGACCGTCTGAAGAGTGTAACACTCCCTGGCAGAATGACCGAGATCGCCGAATATACCTTCTATGATGTCGGTAACAAGCTGGAGAATGTGACAGTAACCGTTACCTTTGCCGAAAACGGCCGTATGCACGTGATCGGCCAGCACGCCTTTGACAGTGCTAAGCTTGGCGAGATCGTGCTGCCCAACAGTCTGCAGAATCTGGCCCCTGTTGTGAATGGCAACGAGGCTTATGACCGTTTGGCGATCGGCGCGTATGCCTTTAACGATTCTGCCGTTACCAAGATCACCTTTGCACCCGGTGGCACCGGTAATGTCACCATTGGCGAAGGAGCGTTCTACAAATGTGTTACCCTGACCGAGATCGTGTTGCCTGCAACTCTGGCCGATTACACCTCCCATACCGGTGATGTGATCACGGCCCTGCAGGGCGGAGCCGGCGTGTTTGTTGGTGCCGAGGTCAAGGTTGCCTACGTTCCCACCGCATTGCTGACCATCTCCGTGGAGGAAAAGGCCGGTGCGCTTTATCGGTCTGTGGACGGTGTGCTCTACAAAACCAACGGCACTGACGTGGTAGAGCTGATTGCATGCCCCTATGCTCGCACCGCCGCGGTTGTTGTTCCCGCAACGGTAACCAAGATCGGTGACCTTGCCTTCTTTGGCTGCAGCGGCTTGACCGCGATCACGCTGACAGAGGGAACTGCCGACATGACCATTGGCGAGAAAGCTTTTGGCTACTGTGAGGCTCTGGAGACGCTGATGCTCCCTGCAAACGTTGTTTCCATTGGTACTAGCGCCTTCTATTACTGTGAGAATCTGACCGATCTCACTCTCTCTGCCAAGCTGGAGCACTTTGAGGGTGCTATGGTAGAGGGCTGTGATAGCCTTGCCAATGTCAACGTTGGTGCAGACAACATTGGCGTGAATTATGCCTCTATGGGTGGCGTCTTGTTCTCTGCCGATATGAAGACCGTGGTCTTCTATCCTGCCGCTCGTTTGGGGGAGGACTTTACCATTCCCGGTACGGTCACCGTCATCGCTCCCAACACCTTCGCCGGCAACTCCGGCTTGAAGGAGGTCATCATTGGTGAGGGTGTGATCGAGATCGGCGCGAATGCCTTCCAAGGCTCGTCCATCACCAAGATCACCATTCCTTCCACCGTCACTCTGATCGACGAGGGCGCCTTCTGGGCTTGTGCTTCGTTGACCGAGGTTATCTTTACCGAGGGTGGAACCGATCCCTTGATCATTGGTAATCAAGCCTTTAGATTTGACAGAGCTTTGACCAGCATTTCCTTCCCCGCGCGCCTGCTTTCCATTGGTGATGAGGCGTTTGTGCAAGCCACCTACGGTGGTTTGGCCTCTATGACCTTTGCTGAAAATTGTCAGCTGATGTTCATTGGTGACAAGGCCTTTAGCAAGACCAACCTGGTCAACGTGGTGCTGCCTGCCGGCGTTGAGTCCATGGGTGATATGGTATTCTATGACTGCATGGCACTGACCTCCGTTACCATTGGAGAGGGCATGACCGCCATCGGCAGTCAGGTGTTTGCTATTTGTATCAACCTGGTAGAGGTGCATTTCCCCTCCACGTTGCGTACGATGGGCACCAATACCTTCTTTGACGGTACCACCGCCAAGATCATCTGTGCTAAGCTCACTACCGTAACCTTTGGCGAGAATTCTCAACTGCAGGCCATTCCTGCCGGTACCTTTGCTTATTGCACGGCTCTTGCCGAAATCGTGATTCCTGCCAGCGTAAAGGGAATTACATATTATGACCATGAGGAGAATTCCGCGTACAAGAAATTTGTTGGTGCCTTTGACCATTGCTCCGCATTGACCTCTGTGATCTTTGAGGAGGGCACCCAGTGTGCTGTCATCGGCGCTTACGCCTTCAGCCAAAGCGGTTTGAAGGAGATTGTGCTGCCTTCTTCTGTCAGCACCTTGGGTAAACGTGCATTCTATGCCACCAAGATCACAACGCTGGTGATTCCCGAGACCTGCACCAACTTTGGCGTGGGTGCCTTCTACGAGTGTGAAAAATTGGAGACTGTCGTACTGAACACCAAGGCTACTGCCCTGGCAGAGGATATGTTCTCCGGTTGCTCGGCTCTCACCGAGATCGTGATTCCCGAAACCGTTTCTGATCTTTCCGCCTCTTACATCTTCCACGAATGCAGCAGCCTGCGTAAGGTCACCATTCTGGGTACGGTTAAGGTGCTGGGCAAATCCATCTTTGAGGATTGTTCCAGTCTGGCAGAGATCAATCTGCCCGAGGGCCTGGAGGTGATCTCCAGCGGCGCCTTTGGATACTGCGATGCGTTGACCACGATTACGTTGCCCGCATCTCTGCACACCATCGGCGATGGCTCTCTCTCTGCCTCCGGTGCATTTGAGGGTGCCGGCCTGGTTGAGTATCGTGTGGCCGAGGGTAACCAGACCTTTGCCTCGGTCGAAGGCATTCTGTTCAGCGCAGACCGCACTAAGATGATGGCATATCCCCCCAACAGAACCGCTACTACCCTGACCATCCCCAAGGAAATGACCGAGCTTGGCGACTCTGCCTTTGCAAACATTAAGGTGCTGCAGTACGTATTCTTTGAGGAGGGAAGCATTCTCAATCTGACCATTGGTGACAAGGCATTCTACGGCTGTACCAGCCTGCGTGCTGTGATCCTGCCCGAGCGTGTGACATCCATTGGAAAGAGCGCTTTTGAGGGCTGCTCCAGTCTGACCTCTGTCCACCTGCCTTCCACTCTCCGTGAGATCGGCGATCGCGCCTTCTACAGCGACGAAAAGCTGGTGCAGGTCGGCAACTATTCCGATGATATCGTGCTGGATCTGGCCGAGGTTTACGACACCACCGAGGTGTTCTATGGCAAGCTGGCAGACAGCGCATTGTATTACTACACCAAGAATAAGGGCTATCGCTATATGGGCGAGGATGACCAAGGCAACGCCATCGTTACCGAGATCGAAACCGGCAACCGATTGACCACCGATGACAAGGGCTTTATGATTCTTGACTTTGGTACCGACAAGTATTTGGTGGGTTATATGGGTACGGACACCGAGGTCGTAATCCCTGACGGTATCACGGATATCTATACCTACGCGTTCCATGAAAACGTGGGTAACAATGCCGTCATTACTTCGGTTACCATTGCCGATTCCGTTGTCAAGCTTCACCAATATGCCTTCTACTACTGTAAGAGCTTGAGTGAGATTCACTTTGGCACCGGTCTGAAGGAAATTGACTCCTATACCTTTGAAAACTGTAAAGCTATGGCCGGCAAGCCCCTTGGCCTGCCCGCCGGCATCGAGACGATGGGCGTTATCATCTTTAATAACGGTTGTCCCAAATTCTACGTTCGCGAGACTGAGAACCAGCCCGGATGGAGCTATCATGCAACTACCATGGGCAAGCGTTGGAACTATCAGGCCGATGTTGTTTACGGTTGGACCGGTGAGGATGTTACTTACACCTTTGTGGTGGACCCTGCCAATGAGTCCTTGAATCAGACCGTCACCGCTCTTTATCGCTTTAGCATCGAGGATGTCCCGGTACAAGAGAAGTATGTGATCAACGGTGAAAATTACTACTTTGGCGGCTGGTTTGAGGATGCTGCTTGTACTACGGCTGCTACTGGCGAGTACTACAACGCCAATGGCTTGACCTTCTACGCTAAGCTGTACACTGAGCAAGAGTGGAACCAGATGCTCTACGGCGGCACCAGCTTTGACTGGGCTTGGGATCTGGAATTGAAGCAGGAGTCTGTAACAGTATCGACCAATTCGTCCAACGACAAGAAGACCTACGATTATTACGCGGCGACGACTGTTGTGATCGACGTAAAGGGCGAAATGATTTATTATAAGTTCACTGCCACCGAAAACGGCACAGTGACCTTCCAGGGCAACTGCTATGACACAAGCGGCAAGCTGAAGCTCTGTAACAGCCAAGGCTTTGTATACAGCGCACCCGAAAGCACGGCTCTGCTCAAGACCGACACCAGCTCTCTTGGCAAGAACCAGTTCCAGATCACCTTTGAGGTAGAGGCCGGTGAGACCTACTATCTGGCCGTTAAGCATGACCGCGCCACTAGCACCGGTGATCTCCCCGTGATCCTGCTTTTCGAGCCTGCCGAGGCTGAAACCGAAACAACCCCCGAGGGCTGATGCCCTCATACCCCAACGCCTCTCCCCGAAAGGGGAGGGGCCGCGGGGAAGTGCAAACGATACATATCAAGGCATATGCAAGGCGGCATCTGCCAACTCGCCCCTTGCGACAATATGATAGATTCCGTGTAGATACGTGCAGAAAAGCGGCACACGGAAGCAGCAATTGGATTTTCTGCCCGTTTTTATGCGGAATATATCACATGAACAGGAGAAATATATGGAAAAAATCAAGCATCCACTTTTTCAAAAGCATTATGCCAGATTGGTCACCGAGGCGATCATCAAATCGATCATCGGTGGCGTACTGATCGGCTTTTGCGCCAATTTTGTGGCAGCTGCGGTCGCCTGGTTCTTTGAATTCGGCGGCATCTGGCTTGCCATTGGCGTGGGACTGGTTGCCGGCATCGCCGGTGGAGTGCTTCTTTACTTTTTGAAGTATCGCCCCGATGTGCACGAGGTCGCCCGCCGCGTAGACCGTCTCGGTCTGCAGGAGCGTGTGGTCACCATGCTGGAATACCAGCAGGACGACTCCTACATTGCAACCCTGCAGCGTGAAAACGCCGAGACAAAGCTGAAAAGCGTCGAACACAGAAAGCTTCGCTTCCGTCTCCCCACAGCGTTGATCGTGCTGGCTGCCGTTGCCTTGGTGCTTGGCTCCGGTATGACCACCGTGGTGGGCTTGGCCGAGAGTGAGGTCATTCCCAGCGGCTCTGATCTGGTGAACCCCGAGGACCCCTTGGCACAGTACATTGCTGTGACCTACGAGGCCGGCGAGGGCGGTGAGATCGAGGGCGAGACCGACCAGCTCCTGCTCCCGGGCGAGGGAACCACTCCCGTGGTTGCCGTGGCCGAGGATGGATGGATGTTCATCGGTTGGGATGACGGTAACGAGGATCCCGAGCGCTCGGAGAGTGACGTTCAGCTGCCCATCACCTACACGGCGATCTTCCAAGAGGTCACAGAGGGTGGCGAGGAAGGCGAGGATGGCCAGCAGGGCGGTCAGGACCAAGGCGAAGGCGACAAGGCCGAGGACCTGCCCGAAGGCAGCGAATCCAACGTCGAAAACGGCGACAACGGTAACGGAGATAAGGGCAGCGGCTCCAACTCCGACAACGGCGAATCCGAGGGCAAGGGTGAAGGTGAAGAAGAGGGCGAAGGCAAGGGCGATGGCCAGGGCCTTGGCGCAGGCGGTAAATGGCAGGATAGCAACCAGTTTATCGACGGCAACACCTACTACCGTGACCACTTGGAGATGTATTACGAAATGGCACAGCAGATCTTCTCCGAAAACGGTGAGATCCCTCCCGAAATGCGGGAATTCTTTGAAACCTACTTTGGCGGTATTTAATTAAAATTTAAATTTATAGAAGGACAAAGGAAAAAATCATGGTTACAGAACAGAACATTCAGAAATTCAGCACCCAGTGCAAAAACATTTTCGAGCAGATCGGCCGTGACGTGATCGGCCAGAAGGAAGTTGTCGAGGGTGCCGTTATTGCAATGATCGCAGGCGGCAACGTGCTTTTGGAGGGTGTGCCCGGCGTTGGTAAGACCCGTTTGGTGCGTTCTCTCGGTCGCGTGTTCGACCTGCCCTTCTCCCGTATTCAGTTCACCCCTGACCTGATGCCTGCTGACGTTACCGGTACCAACATCATTGTAAAGGATGAAAACGGCAACTCCAACTTCCAGTTCCAGCCCGGCCCCATCTTCTCCAACATCATCCTGGCAGACGAGATCAACCGTGCTACCCCTAAGACCCAGTCCGCATTGCTGGAGGCCATGCAGGAGCACACCGTTACCGTTATGGGTGTTTCCAGAAAGCTGGAGGAGCCCTTCTTCGTGCTGGCTACCCAGAACCCTGTAGAGCAGGATGGTACTTACCCCCTGCCTGAGGCACAGATGGACCGTTTCATGTTCAAGATCATCGTAAAGAACCCCTCCCTGGACGAGCTGATGGACATCGTTAACATGACCCAGAAGACCATGGCCGAGGTGGCTGACGCTGCTTGTAACGGCGCTGATCTGCTGGAGATGCGTGCCACCGCCAACCAGATCCCCGTTGCCGAGGAGGTTCTGCGCTACGCTATGATGCTTTGCTCCGCTACTCATCCCGACAGCGAGTGTGCCAGCGAGGCTGCCAAGAAGTACGTTCGTCTGGGTGCTTCTCCCCGTGCAGGTCAGGCTCTGATCTCTGCCGCTAAGGTAAAGGCACTGATGGATGGCCGCTTTAACGTTTCCTATGACGATGTCAATGCTTTGGCTTATCCCGTTCTGCGTCACAGAATGAAGCTGACCTTCGAGGCCATTGCAGAGCGTGTTTCCGCTGACGAGATCGTGAAGATGATCATCGACGAGCTGATGCACAAGAACAAGCTGATCGACGAGCCCGCAGAGGCCCCCGCCGCAGAGCAAGAAAAAAAGCATAAATTTGGGAGAAAATAATGAAGGGCTCCTATTTAAACGATGAATTTTTCAGTCGTTTAGAGTCGTTGTCGCTGGAGCTGCGCGCCGATCTTGCCGGCTTTTTCGGCGGTAAGCACCTGGTTCGTACCTACGGACAGACCGTTGAATTTGCCGACTATCGCGAGTATATGCTGGGCGACGATATCCGACGCATCGACTGGAATTTGTACAGCCGTTTTGAAAAGTTCTTCCTAAAGCTATTTACCGATGAGCGCCAGATGCACACGCAGGTCTTTTTGGACTGCTCTGCATCCATGGGTAAGGATAACCCCGAAAAGGCCGCCTATGCCGTTGGCATTGCGGCGGCCCTGGGGTACCTTTCTGTCCATAATATGGACAAGGTCTCCTATAAGCTTATGAAAGGTGAAGCATCGGAAGATCCTTTTGGCACCATTGTGGGAAAACGCGCGTTTTTCAAGGCTATCAGCGAGCTGGAAACGCTGACCTTTGATGGGGAAACCGATCTGCGCAATGCCGTTTTGAACACCCGTAATATGGGTAACAATGACGGTCTTACCGTGATCGTATCGGATTTCTTTACCAATACCGATTGGAAAAAGGCAGTGGACTATCTCTGTTACAAAAAGAGACAGGTGCTGCTGGTGCAGGTGATGACACCCGAGGAGGCAGATCCTCTTTACATGGGTCGTATGAATCTGATCGACTCAGAGTCGGTGGATGCATCCGATACCAAGAATATGAGAATCAAGATTGATCGCGCATCCCAAGAAGCATACGAGATGGCAATGCAGGCACACATGGAGGAGCTTCGCACCTTCTGTAACTCCCGCGGCGCCGCGTTCGTATCGGTTCGTACCGATCAACCTATCGAAAAGGTGCTGTTCAAAGAATTACTTAAGGTAGGTATTATGGCATGAGTTGGCTAGCACCCATAGGATTTTTAGGCCTGATCGGCTTGATCGCATTGATTGTCATTTATATCATCAAGCCTAACTATCAGAATAAAGTAATTTCCAGTACCTTTATCTGGAAATTGAGCTTAAAGTACAGAAAAAAGCGTATTCCGCTCAGCAAGCTGAACAACATTCTGCTGTTCCTTTGCCAGTGCTTGATCCTCACCATCTGTGCCTTGCTTTTGGCACAGCCCGTGATCCCCTCTGAAAAGATGGGTGACGAGAACGAGAGGGTCATCATCATTGACGCATCGGCCAGCATGATGCTGGCTGACGGCGGGGTCACCCGCTTTCAGCGCGCCGTACAGCAGGCCAAGGAGCTGACAGAGGGCACTCTGTCGCAAGAGGGCCTTGTGTCGGTCATCCTGGCTGACGATACGCCCGAATTTTTGGTGCAGCGTATGTCCTGGTCTCAAAGCACCGAGATCAACGCTGCGTTGGACGCCTTGGTAGAAGGGAAGACCCAGTGCACCTACGGCTCTGCCGATATGGAGGGGGCTGTCGCCTTGGCTGAGGAGGTCCTGAACTATAATAACGAGGCACAGGTGTATCTTTACACCGCCACCACGTACATTGAAAAGAACGGGATTTTTGTAGAGAATGTGGCCGCCAAGGACGAGTGGAATGCAGCCATTTTGAACTGCACCGCCGCCTATGACGACAACAACCACTACGAGATCGCTGTGGATGTGGGTTGCTTTGGTAAGACCGAGCTGCTGACGGTAACCTGTCAGGTGCACGGTCTCAATGGCAAGGAGCAGTCCGTAACACTTTCTAAGTCTGAGTTCTTTGACCCCACCGAGGAGACAAAGACCGTGGTGTTCAACACCGACGATTTTGGCGCCCAGCCCCTGTACTCCTTTGATTATCTGGAGGTGTATGTATCGGTTGCCGATTCCTTCGCCGACGATAACTCCTTCTTCCTGTACGGTGGCAAAAAGCAGACCATTCGCGTGCAATACGCCAGCTCGGTTCCCAACAACTTCTTTGGCGGCGCCGTCCGTACGTTGCGTGAGACCATGAAGAACCGTTGGAATGTGGAGTTTGTGGAGCTTGCCGCCGATGAGCAGGGCGCTACCGAGGGCTTTGACCTGTATATCTTCGAGCATCGTATGCCCGAGGTCATGCCTACCGACGGTGTGGTACTGCTGGTCGATCCCACAAAGGCACCTCAGAACTCCGGCTTGATCATCGGTGAGACCTATGGTGTTAGTAGTACTTCCACGCTGGCGACCGGTGTTTCTCACGATCTGATGAAGTATGTAGATCCCAACCGTATTACCATCGCCAAGTATAACCAGATCCTGTCCAGTGACGGCTATGAGGAGCTTGCCTACTATCAGGGCAACCCCGTGCTGTTGGCCAAGAACGAGGAGGGCGCCAAGGTGGTTGTCTGGGCCTTTGACCTGAACTACTCCAACCTGATCGCTATGCCCGATTTCTCGTTTATGGTATACAATCTGTTTAACTACTACATTCCCGCAACCCTCTCCTCCAACACCTTTGAAATTGGCGATACCGTGGAGATGACGGCCCGTGGCACCGAGCTGAAAGTGACCGGCAACGGACAGGAGATTGCCTTTGAGGGCAATACCGGTTCTATGCAGATCTCCGCGCCCGGCACCTATACCGTAACGCAAAAGCCTATGCAGGGCGAGTTCTTGATCATCGAAAACTTCTTTGCCAAGGTCCCCAGCATTGAAAGCGACGTGACCAAAGAGGTCGATGCACTGCCCTATATGAACATCGAGCGGATCCACGAGGTCGCTTATGAGGATCTGCTGTTCTACTTCGCTATTGCATTGGTAGCATTTATGTTTGCGGAGTGGTATTTGCAGACCAAAAAGAACTATTAACAGGAGCGAGCAAGATGTTAAATTTTAAATTGAATTACGACCATCCTTGGCTGCTGCTGTTGATCATTCCCGCAGTTCTGCTAACGCTGATCCCGTATTTCCGTATGTCGAAGAAATACCGTTGCACCAGAAACCGTATCATTTCGATTACGCTGCATTTGATCGCCATGGTATTGGCCATCAATCTGCTGGCAGGGCTCTCCTTCTCTTACGAGATCCCTAACAAAGAAAATGAAGTGATCCTTTTGGTGGACGTTTCGCACAGTAACGAGAAATCGCGAGAAGGCAAGGATGAATTTGTACAATCGGTGTTGAATATTTGTGACGACGGCTTCCGTGTGGGTGTTGTAAAATTTGGCTACGGCCAGGTGTATTCCGCCCCCCTTACCGAAGACACGGATCTGGCCTATGAGCAGTATCTGCTCTCCGAGGATCCCGACACCACCGCCACCGATCTGGCCTCTGCGTTGAAGTATGCCAGCACACTCTTTGAGCATCCTGAAACCGGTAAGATCGTGGTGCTTTCCGACGGTGTGGAAACCGATAAGACCGCCGTTTCCGTCATCAAGGCCATTGCCGCTGACGGCATCAAGGTGGATACCGTGTATTTCCCCAATGAGGAGCAAAGTGAGATTCAGATCCTGAGTGTCAATCTCCCCGAGCAACAGCAGATCGTGCCCGGCCAGACCTTCAATATGGAGGTGCTGCTGCGCAGCAACTTTGGCAATACAGAGCAGGATCTGATTCTGAAGCTGTACGATAACGAGGAGCTGCTCGGCGCCGTTCCGGTTACGGTCAACAAAGAGGAGCAAAAGCTCCCCGTGGCGCTGGCTCTGGAGACCAACGGCCTGCACGAGCTGCGCTTTGAGATTGAGCACGACGGCGATACTCTGACTCAGAACAACGCTTACCGTACCTACATCAATCTGCAGACCTTTGATAACATTCTGCTGATCGAAAAGAACGAAAACGAATCCGAAAAGCTGCAGAATCTGCTGAAGGATCAGTACAACGTGACGGCCATCAGCCTGGAGCAGGATCTGGAGGCAATGCCCCGCAATATCAGCGAGATGGCAGAGTACGAGCAGATCATTCTGGTGAACGTGGCATACAGCGATATGCCCGCCGGCTTTGAGGAAATGCTGAACCGCTATGTTTACGATCTGGGCGGCGGCCTGTTTACCGTGGGCGGTGTCAATGACATCATCAACGGCACCATGGTTCCTCATGCCTATAACCGTAACGACATTGACGGCTCTACCTACTACAAGCAGATGCTGCCTGTCAACGTGGTGGACTACACGCCCCCCATTGCTGTTATGATCGTGGTGGATACCTCCGCTTCGATGAGTATGGGTAAGCTGGAGGCTGCTGTTGAGGGTGCCGAGGCTTGTCTGGATGCGCTCAGCGACCGTGACTTCTGCGGCGTTATGTCCTTTGCCACCAGAGCCAGCGAGGAGCTGCAGGTCCTGCCCGTATCCCAGAAGGAAAAAATTCTGGAGGCCATTCGCGGCATTGACCACGAAAGCGCCAGCGGCGGTACCATTTATTCCGACGCGATTATGCGTGCCGGCCGCGCTCTGTCGGTTATCAATAATGTAGAGCGCAAGCACATCATCATTGTGTCCGACGGTATGCCTGGTGATGACTATGACACCTATCTGCCCTATATTCAGGATAATATGGAGCAGGGCATTACGCTGTCGGTGGTGACCATTGATGCGGATAGCACCCATCAGGAGCAGATGGAAAACACCGCATCCGAGGGCGGCGGCAAGTACTACAACGTTTCCGCCAACAGCCTGCACACCCTGCCCGGTATCATGCAACTGGATCTGGCCTTGAACGCCATTGCCGAGATTGAATACGGCGAGGAGTTCTATATGACCATCAAGGATCACACCTCGGTCACCAACGGTATTCTGGAGAGCGATATCCCGCCTTTGACCGGTTATTACGGCACGGTGCCCAAGGAGAACGCTAAGGTGCCCTTGATGGGCAAGTACGTCCCGATTTATGCACAGTGGAAGTATGGCGCCGGTAACGTTGGCAGCTTTATGTCCGACCTGAACGGCAACTGGTCCGCCACCTTTGTGGAAAACGAGGTAGGCCAGACCATCATCGGCAATATCGTTGCCGGTTTGTTCCCCATGCAGGACGTTAAGGCGGATGATCTGGATTATGTGATCAAAACCGATAACTATACGACTCAGATCAATGTACACAGTATTACCGAAAATCACAAGGTTGCCGTAGAGGTGACTCCCATTACCGAATCGGTCAAGGCCGCCCTCAAGGACGGTATCACCGTTGTCGCCGCAGAGGATAGCAGACGCTTTACCTTTGAGATCAAGCTCCCCGGTCTGTATCAGATCACCTTGAAGGAGCTGGACGAATCCGGCAATGAAGTGGCACGGACTGTGACCTATGAGACCTTCTCCTACTCCCAGGAGTACAATCAATTTCCCGATAGAGCACCGCTTGGTGAAGAGCTGATGACGCTCTTGTCTGTTGATGGCAAGGGTATTGTGGTTCAGGACCCTGCGGAAATTTTCCAGAGCTTTGCCAAGACCCTGAAGCGCGTGGTGGATCCCCGCATTGCATTCTTGATCCTGGTGATCGTGCTTGTTCTTTTGGATATTGCCGTGCGCAAGTTCAAATTCAAGTGGCCCTGGGAGCTTGTCAGAGAGCACAAGCAGAAAAAGGCGGATCAGGCTTCTAAGGCCCAATAATGCAAGATCCGTCGGCATGTAACAACATAGCAAAGTCTGAAAGGAGCGGCAGATGAAAACAATTCGTTTGCTCATAATATTAACTTTAATCATGTGTTGCCTGTCGGTGCTCTGCGCGTGCGATGAGATCCAGACTCTGCAGACCCCGGCCGATCTGGTGATCGATCAGGATACCCTCACCCTTACTTGGAGTAAGGTCGAGGGCTCCAGATTGTATACCATCAGTATTGCTGCCGAGGGTGCAGAGCCCCAGGAAATGGTCGCCAGCAAAACCTCTTATTCCTTGGCTTCCTTGAAGGAGGGAACTTACTCCATCAAGGTCAAGGCCCTGGGAAAAGAGGAGGAAAGCAAGGACTCCGACTGGTCAGAGGCCCTCTCCTTTACCCGAGAACACGAGCCGGGTATGGTATTTACTCTGATCAACAACAAAACGGAATACGAGGTTGCCAACAAGGGCAATGCCACCGGCGACATCGTGATTCCCGACACCTATCGCGGCAAGCCGGTGACCGCGATCGGTAAAAAAGCGTTCTTTAACAAGAGCGACGTCACCAGCGTAACACTTGGAAACAACATCAAGAGCATTGGCAGCTTTGCCTTTGCCAACTGCTCTTATCTGACCTCGGTCACCTTCTCTGAAGGGCTGACCTATATCGGTGACAGTGCTTTTGCAAGCTGCCGCTTGCTGGCCGGGGATCTGGTGATCCCCGAGGGCGTGACCCAAATTCTGGCAAACACCTTCTCCTACTGCGGCAAGCTGAGCTCTGTGGCCTTTGGCAGCAAAACCACCTACATTGGTGCCCAGTCCTTTACCGACTGCACGGGGCTGACCTCTGTGACGCTGCCTGACAGCGTGGTGCTGGTGGATAGCTACGCCTTTTCTCTGTGCGGTGGGATTACCCAATTGAATATGGGTCAGGGCGTGACCATGATCGGCCCCTATGCCTTCTCGGGTCTGACCCAGATTGCTGCCGTAACCATTCCCGATAGCGTTCAGTTTATCGGAGAGGGCGCCTTTATCAACTGCGATGCGCTTGCCGCGGTCACCCTTGGCAGCGGTGTCCAGACCATTGATGCCGGCGCGTTTGCCAACACCGCTCTTTGGACGGTAGGCAACGAGAATGAGGTGTATGTGGGCCGATGGTTCCTGGGTCTTAAGGATACCTCTGCTGTGGCACTGACCCTGCGCACCGATACCCTTGGTGTGGCCAATTATGCCCTGTATGGCAACCGGTCGTTGACCACCATCGAGCTGCCCGATAGCGTAAAGATCATCGGCAGTCGCGCCTTTGCATATTGCAAGGCCAACAACATTGTGATCGGTGGCGGCGTAGAAACCATTGGCAGCGAGGCCTTCTCGATGTGTGCCGATCTTTCTACCATCATTCTCGGCTCTTACAGCTACGCCTCCGGTACGCTGAAAAGCAGTAGCCTCAAGACCATTGGCGACAACGCCTTCAGCGGCTGCGAGCTGCTGGAAAAGATCACCATCCCCGACACTGTGACGGCGATTGGCTCCAATGCCTTTTTAAAGACCGGCCTTGTGAGCAAGGCTGAGGAAGGTCTGGTTTATGCCGGCAACTGGCTGGTGGGCTTTGCTGAGGATTTCAGCGGTGTCGCTGCCGTGCGAAAAGGCACCGTGGGTGTTGCCAACTACGCCTTCTACAACTGTGCGCAGTTGACCGACGTGACCCTGCCCAATACGGTGAAGACCGTGGGTCGTGCCGCTTTCTACAACTGCACAGCATTGAAGTCTGTGACCCTGCCCAACACCTTGACCACCATTGAGGATTATACCTTCTATCATTGCGACAGCTTGAAATTGTTTGCACTGCCTCCTATGCTGCAAAGCATCGGTCGCTCTGCCTTCTACAAGTGCGGCTCGGTTTACAATGTCGAGAGCGATCTTTCCGCTGAGATCACCGATGTAACGCTGGTGATCCCCGGTAACGTGACCTTCATTGGCGATTATGCCTTCTATGGTTGCGGCCAGTCCATTTCCAACCCCGGTGAGGAAACCATGGTCTTTGGTGTGGATGTTCTGGTGATCGGCGATGGCGTGCAGACCATTGGCGCCAATGCATTTTACAAGTTTGTGTCCCTTAAAAAGGTTGTGATCGGCAATAGCGTGCAGACCATTGGCGAAAAGGCCTTTTACAGCTGCACCAATCTGAAAGAGGTTACCTTTGGCAGCAGCCTGCAGTCCATTGGCAGCAAGGCCTTCTACAAGTGTTTTGCCCTTGCCGCTGTAGAGCTGCCCAACAGCATGCAGACTGTTGGCAGCTACGCCTTTTATAAGTGTGAGGGGCTGACCACCCTATATCTGGGTGAGAGCCTTACCACGATTGGCGATTATGCCTTCTCCGGCTGCGTTGCTATGACCGAGGCCGTCTTGCCCGAGCAGTTGACCTTTATTGGTAAGCAGGCCTTCCGTAACTGCAAGAGCCTTGCCAGTGTGATCCTGCACAAGGGCATCACCACCGTGGCCAAGCACGCCTTCTACGGCTGCTCGAATCTGACGGTTTATTCCGACAGAACCGCCCCCGGTGAGCAATGGGATAAGCATTGGAATTCCTCTTATCGCCCCACCGTTTGGGGATGCACGCTGTCCGAGGATTTGGATTACGTGCTTTACTTTGAACGTGGAGCAGACAGCATCGTTAACAAGAATGCAAGCAATATTTTCTCGGCTCCTGTGCGCCGGGGCTATACCTTTGTGGGTTGGAATACCAATGCCTCCGCCACCGATGCCGCCTATACGTTGGAAACCTTCCTTGACGCGCCCGAAGGCAGAAAGCTGTATGCGATCTGGGCGGAACAGCCGTAAGGAATGCAACATTTTTGCAAAATATTGAAGGAGTTAACAGTATGAAAAACTTTACAAAAATCGCACTGCTCCTGCTGTTGGTGATTGCCTCCATCTTTGTCATGGCTTCCTGTGACAAGGATGAGGGAATCGACGGCGAAATTGCCGTGAAAGCCGATGCAATGCCCCAGCTGGTGTATGTGCTTGGCAATGATCTGGATCTTTCCAACGGTGTCCTTCAGGTCACCACCGAGGAGGGGACCCAGGAGGTTGCCCTGAATGCCGAGGGTGTCACCGTTACCGGTTATGACAAGAACGTGCTTGGTGAGCAGACGCTGACCATTACCTATCAGGGCTGCACCACCCAGCTGACCGTTACCGTTGTGGCCAGAATGACCGCCGAGGATGCCGTCACCGAATATCTGGTTGGCGACAGCTTTGACGTCAGCAAGGGCCGCGTTAAGATCACCCGTGACGACGCTACCTCTTATACGATGATCTTTAACAGCGATAAGGTGACCATCACCGGCTTTGACGGCACCAAGGCAGGCGAGCAGAACGTAACTGCCACCTACAAGAACGGTGACATTACCTATACCTGCCAGTTCCCTGTAACGGTTTACGCTGTGGATACCGTTGAATTTAAGGAACCCACCAAAACAGGGTACAACAGCCACGATCCCGAAATGAATCTGGCCGGTGGCTCTCTCACCCTGAAGGGTAAGAATGGCACCCTTGTCAGAGAGGTTCCGCTGACTGCCGAGGGCGTTACCGTTTCCGGCTTTGACGTTTCGGCCGTTACCGAGGAGAACAGTCCCTATACCCAGACGCTGACCGTTACGTATAAGGGAACCGTTAAGACCTTTGACGTTACCCTGACCTATACCGATGTTTCTCTGTTCAAAAAGCACTCCGCATCCTATGCCGATCTGGTTTGGAACACCACCACCCTGCCTACCATTTCCGAGGAGCTTGGTGAGCTTGCTCTGGAGTTGGCTGAGCTGTATATGGACTTCTCTCCCGCAGAGCAGGCCTTTATCACCGATGAGGAGCGTCTCAGCGTCCTTCGCGCTGCCTTTACCTATGGCATGGATATTATCGAGGTGGCACTCGAAAGTATGGAGGATGCCTTTGCGATCGAGGGCGGCCAGCTGTATTTGATCTGTGAGGATTATTCTGCTCTTGAAAACGCCATTAGCACTTTGGGGAATAGCAATCATGATTTGTATCGGCTTAGCCCCATTTTGAATGCTATTTCCACCAATTATGCCGAGGATATGCTTTGGGAGCCTCAGCAGGGTGTGTACTATTGCTTTGGCGATTTCGGCGTTGCCGAGGCCGAGGACTATGAGAATCTTCTGTATATTTTCCGGCATATGCTGGACTTTGCCGATGCGCTGAATGCCATTCCCGAAAACTGGCAGACCCAGGGCGTTGCCGCCTATGAGAATCAGATCCAGAACCTTTACGGCGTGATCTTTGGCAATAACTATTATAACAATGGCTGGGCTGATATCTATTCTTACGTATCCGCATGGCGCGAGAATGATGATGCCTTTGACCTGCTGTATCAGTATTATTACAATCAGGAGAGCAATGAGGATGCTTTGAATATGCTGGCTGGCGTTGCTTTCCCCAATCCTTTGGATGATATCATTTACCATATCAGCGGACTGCTGGATCAGATCACTGCCTCCGAAGAAGGATACGTGTATGACGGCACCCTGATTTTCTATCATTACATCAACGCAATGCGACTGGTTGACCAGGTTATGGCAAGCGAGGATGCTATGATCATCGACCTTTACAACACGCTCCCTGTAAACGGCGTGCTGGGTATGGATGATACCACGCTCTTTGATATCGACACGATGCTGCAATATGTTCGTACCACGAGCGGCGGCTATTACACCTACTGCGGCAGTATGCTTGGCAACGAGGATTTCCACACTTTGATCAATATTTACGTTGATCTGGTGGAGAGAATCGCAGAGGAATCCGACAGCGCATTTGCCGAGAGTGAGGAGTGCGACCAGGCCGTGCGCCAGATGTTTGACATCTTCGTTAGCTTTACTCCCACCCAGCAGCTCAACTTCCTCTCTTGTATGAATACCTATTACGGTGCAGGTATTCCACCTCTTGCCTTTGACGATTCCGGCGAATATGCTGATTATTTGGGCTTGTTTACCACCATCGTCAACCAGCATTATAGATCCAAGTTCAGTACCGAGACCGGTAAAAATGCGTACAATGACCTGGTCATTGCTATGGAAATTTACGCACAGCGCGTTTCTTATGAGAACTGGTATACCGAATTCACCACTCGCTTGACCAACGTGGCAAACGCCCGCCAGGCTTTGGTGGATCTGGGCGATGAAGGTGCAGCGGAGCTGGCCGTGTTCGACAGCTACCTCTCTGCTGCTTATCAGAAATACGTGGGCTATCTTGCCGTTTATGACGCAAGCACCCAGCTGACGACCTCCGAGGCCGTCAAGAACGCTCTTGGCGATTGGGCAGACGAGTTCCTTGCCCTGCAGGATGCTTTGCTTGACGTAGAGATTGCTTATTACTACAGCACGCAAGAGGGTTATGAGGCCTTCCCCTTCCCAAGCCTGTTCCTGATGGCCTATGAGCGCGCAACCGCTATTTACAAAAACATCGAGACCAGCGCGCCTGAGAATATCCGTAATATGCTGTATCATTATGACATTTACGGCCTGCTGCAGGTAGATGGAGCCGAGTCCGGCACTGACACCTCTGAATATGTCTATAATTCCTTTGAGTACAGCCTGAACCTCTATCGCGCTTTGTATATTTCCTATCTGCAAAGTGGTGCTATGGGCTACAGCATTTACGATGAGTACATGGACACCGACCTCGGTGAGTTTATGAGCGTGGCTTACGACCTGTGCTGGCCTTTCCTCTGGGAGGAGACCATTGACAAAACCACCGTGCAAGGCGTTCTGGCGGCCTTCCGTGGCTTGAAGCCTGCTGCACAATACCTCTTCTTGAATCTTGAAGGGGAGTATAGCTTCTACTCTCAGGCAATCATGAGCTTTTTAACTGCAACCACCCCCAGTGAGGATCCCAATGGAGAGCCCACCCCTAATTACTCCGTGGATGTGATTGATACGGTAAACAAGCTGTTCGAGCTGGAGCAGTACTACATTCTGTATAGCTATTATGCAGAAATGCCCGGTGTCGAGGCAGCAGACCTTGCCTTTATCGCGGTCGCCATGGATGCCGTGCTGAACGGCACCGAGGCTACCGATACTGCCGAGGCAACCGAAGGCCTGTTGGATATGTACGAGGCTCTTTCCGATGCGGATAAGGCAACCTTTGCCGATTTCGGCGATATGTACGACTACTATGTAGAGCTTTGCCAGGCTCTGATTGCTGCAAGCGAGACCCCTGCGGCATAATAAGTGATCCGCCACTGCCGATCGCTGCCAACGCGCGGCGATCGGCAGTATTCTTTGCCAATATGCAAGAAAATTTCGATACGTAAGGAGATTTTTATGACACGATTTGGTATATCCATCTATGGCGTTTCTCGCAAGATTCGCACCGGCGAGCTGTCTCCCATTGCTGCCTTTGACCGCATTTGTGAGATGGGCGCCGAGGTGGTGGAGCTGGTCCCCTTTGGTTTTAATCTGGTGGAAACGCCGGAGCTGAAAAAGGACTTTAAGGCCGCCAGCGCAAAGGCAGGCGTGCCCATTGGCAACTACTCGCTCAATGCCAATTTTCTGATGCTGAGCGACGAGCAGTATCGAAACGAGATGATCCGCGTGAAAAAGCATATGGACATGGCCTCGGATATGGAGATCCCCACCATGCGTGTGGATTCCGCTGCCTTCTCCCGCCCTATGTGTGAAAACACCATGGAGAAGTTCCAGGACGAGCTGCCCTTGATCCTGCGCACCTATGAGGAGCTTTGTGATTACGCCAAGCCCCTTGGCATCACCGTTTTGCTGGAAAACCACGGCTTTCACGCCAATGGCTCGGAGCGCGTGCGTCAGATCCTGACCGGCGTGAAGCGAAACAATTTTGCCCATCAGCTGGATGTAGGCAACTACACCTGCGTGGATGACATTCCCGAGATCGCCGTGAAAAAGCTGATCCCCTTTGCCAAAACCATCCATATGAAGGATTTTTACATCCGACCCGCTCATCGCGATCCCGGCGGCGCGGTGGAATTCAGCTGCGAAAACTCCTGGTTCCGCTCAGTCAACGGCACCTTCCTGCGCGGCTCGATTCTGGCGCAGGGTGACATTGACATCTGGGATGTGATGCGCACCATCAAGCACTCCCATTTCGATGGCGACATCTATCTGGAATACGAGGGGATGGAGGAGTGCGAATACGGCACTCACGTTTCCTTTGCCAACATGAAGCGCATTTGGGGCGAGGTTTGACAAAATAAAGGAAAAAGTGTAATTTAGCGCAAATTTTTTCGTTAACCTATTGACAAATGCTCCAAGTAGTGGTATAATGCTACTGTTAAAAAACCGTTGGCTGCTTCACTGCGGCTGATTGTATCAATATCCCGTTTCATATGCACCTTTAGCTCAGTTGGTAGAGCAACTGACTCTTAATCAGTGGGTCCCGGGTTCGAATCCCTGAAGGTGCACCATGAAACGGGATATTTTTTGCGTTATGATAAGTTGACGTCAAGCAGCAAAGAGTTTGCGTTGATTTTCGGGGATGAGGATGGTGGGTCCCGGGGCAAGCCAAGGGCTTGCGCACGAATAGCCGACGCCGTCGGCGTCCGGAAGGTGCACCATGAAACGGGATATTTTTATGTAAAAACCGGAAAAGGGTCTCCCTTTTCCGGTTTTTGCATGGCAGGCAGGGCGAAGAAAGGCCATGCCGCAAGGTGCTACAGGATTTTGCTCTCACATTTTTTTGAGAATTGTGAACGATACGCCTTTAAAACCGTATCAAAAGCCATTGCCAAACGGTGAGGCGTGCGATATAATGAAAGGGAAGTGAAACGCCCAAAAGGCGGAAAGGAGAACACGATGCTCTACCATAACGATCCCGATAACAAACAGGGACCGGTCACCCCCAAGCGATTGGCCAATTGGTGGGTCCATTGGGCGGATCTGAACTGGCCGAGCGGCGACGGCCTTGACCGTATCAAACGCAAAGCCGAGCGCTTTGCCGAGGCCAATATTACCACAGCGGTGTTGTTTGGCGCCCATTTCCGCTGGGATTATCTCCCTTATTTTACCTTGCTACACGACTACATTGCCACTGTGGCCGAGGAGCTTCATCAGCGCGGCGTGGAGCTGTACGACCGTCATTCGGTCAATCTGATCCACCGTTATGATACCCGTGAACAAATGCGTCACGTGATGCTGCACAGCGGCCCACACCTGCCCTTTTCTCCCTCCCGTGAGGCGGCCGCCTCCTGGACCTACAAGGGCAAGCGACTGAACGATTGGCGTATGATCGACGTGCGCAATGGCAGCGTCTTGTATTACCCCCAATACGCCGCCGAGGGCTTTTGCCACCGCAATCCCGACTATCTGGAGGCCTATTGCGATTATGCCAAGCGATTGGTGGCCGATACAGGGATTGATGGCCTTTCTGCCGAGGATCCGGTGCATTATATGCACTACATTTCCTGCGGTTGCCCCCATTGCCGTGCAGAGCTGAAGCGCCGCGCCGGTGTGGATCTGCCGCCCCCGGAGGACCGTTCCTTCTGGGGGAACTGGGAGAATCCTGCTTGGCGCGCATGGATCGACTTGCGTTATGACGCAGGGAAGGCGTTTTTTGAAAAGCTGCAGCCTTGCCTGCCAAAGGGCTTTCCCATTACCACCTGCGGCGCCAACAGCGCCTCGCCCAGCTCCAACGGAAAGGGCTCGGATGCCCGTCATTTTCTGGCCGGCAGTAACTATGTCAACAATGAAATGAGCGGCAATACGCCCCCCTATCAGCATGACCCCGTTACGGTCAACATTCCCATTGCCGAGCGCTTGGTGGCCTCGTCCCATCACCAGGCGGCGGCCAGAGAAAAGGGCGTGCGGTGCTTTTCTACGGGCTATGGATTTACCCAGCCGGCAGCCAATATCATCTGGGCGGTGAATAAGATGCTGGATCTGGATTGCTGCTTTTCCACCCTCAAGGCCCGCCTTGGTCTGCCCCAACACCTATTGGATCGGCTGCCTGCCACTGCCGATGCCATCGGTGCCGCCTTTGGCTTTGAAAAGGCGCATCCGTGGTTGTTTTCTGGCCGTCAGATCGGCCAGCTGGGTGTGTATTTCTCCTACGAAACGCGAGATCATACCTTCTTTGGCAATCTGAATAAGGGGTATTACAAGGATTATGCCGACACGCTGCGGCTCCTGTTCCATGCCGGCATCAGCCCCCATACGGTGTTCGACTTCCCCAAGGACCCCGCCACCTATCCCGTGATCCTTCTTTCCGGCGTGGCCGCTATGACAAAGCAGGAGCAAAAGGATCTGTATGCCTATCTGGAGGCAGGCGGCAGGGTGATCGCTACCGGCCCCACGCCTTTGGCGGAATGTCACCATTCCTGGCAGTTGCCCACAAGGCCCACCATTGGAGAATGGCCCGAGTTTTACAGCACCATCGCCAACGGCGTGTGGCACAAGGCCGCCAAGTGGGTGACCGATACTGTGCTGCCCCCTTCGGGCGATCCCGATGCTTGGCAGCAGCCGCTCCCGGGGCTTTATTATCATCCCCATCGCATGGGAGAAATCAAAAATCCCGACACCGTATTGGAGATTTGTCGACAATTTATGAAGAAAATGCCCGTGGAGGTCATAGAAGCCCAGGGCTATTTGATCACGGTGTTTGAAGGGGAAAACGGCACCGTGGTGCATCTTTTGGCAGAGGATTACGATACCGATATTGACCACCATTTGGACGAGATCCGCTTTCACCGCAGCCGCGTGAATTATATCAATCGTGTAACGGCCGTTGGCACCTCTGCCGTGGTGCGGATCGCCGCTGGCCGTGCCCCTGACGTTTATACACCCTTTGAGACAACGGCTGCCAAAACCGAATGGCAGCAGGGAATTTGCACCGTGACGCTGCCGGAGCATACGGCCTATGCCATTTTGCATTTTCCTAAGGCTTGATGCAAAAATTACGGCATTCGTCACGCAACCGTCAAAATTGCCGTGTATCATAATATCAAAGCGATAAACGCTTTTCTTTCTCCTTTTTCTTTGACCTTGGCGGAGATATGTCATATGGCCGATGCCATATGTAGCCTGCGTTTTTCCGCCAAGGTCGCTATTTACAATTTGATGAAATACTTGGGCACGGTTCAAATGGCGACCGTGCCCAAGACGATTTCTGGGGGAAAGTTTCCACTTTGGAAAAACGGTTCCCCCATCAAAACCCATATTTTGCCATTTCAAAAGATCTCAACAGGTTTTCCACACCCATTTTTCAGCGGACAACCCCCATAAAATCGGAGTTTTACACAGTTTCCACAGAGTTTTCCACAGCCTCCGGGGTTTTCCACACCCCGGGTTGTGGATTTATCGAAAACGGAAAGGTTGACCACTCACCATTCCGATTTTGGAAAAAGGACGATGAGGCACCGTATCCCCAACGCTGCGCACTTCTCACTTTTTCTTTCCCTTTGCCACTTGACAGAAGGGGGCTTGTGCTATATAATAAAAGATGTAAAACTATGGCGACTGCCGAGGCGCTCGGCATGCCGAAATTCAAGGAGGCAGAACATGGAACAGACCAAAAAGTGTGCGCTTGCCGCAAAGGCCGCACAGATCCGCCTTGACATTCTGGAGGAGGTTCACGCAGCAAAGTCCGGCCACCCCGGCGGCTCGCTCTCCATTGCAGATGTCATGACCTACCTTTATTTTGAGGAAATGAACATTGACCCCGCAAAGCCCGATTGGGCCGACCGTGACCGCTTGGTGCTTTCCAAGGGCCACACCGCTCCCGCTCTTTACGCAACCCTTGCCGAGAGAGGCTATTTTGACACAGCCGAGCTCCCCAAGCTGCGTAAGATTGACTCCTTCCTGCAGGGTCACCCCGATATGAAGCACACCCCCGGCGTGGATATGACCACCGGCTCTCTGGGTCTTGGCATTTCTGCCGCTTGCGGCATGGCTCTGGCCGCCAAGATCGACGGCAAGAACTACCGCACCTATACCATTGTTGGCGACGGTGAGAGCGAGGAGGGCCAGGTTTGGGAGGCTTGCATGTTTGCTGCCCACTATAAGCTGGATAACCTGTGCGTGATCATCGACTGGAACGGTCTGCAGATCGACGGTAAGATCACCGAGGTTATGAACCCCACCCCCCACGACAAAAAGCTGGAGGCCTTCGGCTTTAACGTGGTAGTGGCCGACGCACACAACTTTGACGAGCTTGAGGCCGCCTTTGCCAATGCAAAGAGCTGCAAGGGCAAGCCCACCGCCATCATCGTTAAGTCGGTGAAGGGTAAGGGCGTTTCCTTTATGGAAAATCAGGCAAGCTGGCACGGCACCGCTCCCAACGACGAGCAGTATGCACAGGCCGTTGCCGAGATCAAGGCTACGATGTAAGGGGGTAACAGAACATGGCAGATAAGATTGCAACCAGAGAAGCTTATGGCAACGCGCTTGCCGAGCTTGGTGAAAAATATGATTTTGTAGTGCTGGATGCCGACCTGTCGGCAGCCACCAAAACCGGCGTTTTCAAAAAGAAGTACCCCGAGCGCTTCTTTAACTGCGGTATTGCAGAGGGCAACATGATGAGCGTGGCCGCCGGCCTCGCCGCAGCCGGCAAGGTTCCCTTTGCCTCTACCTTTGCAATGTTCGCCGCCGGACGTGCCTTTGAGCAGATCCGCAACTCCATCGGCTATCCTCACCTCAATGTGAAAATCGGCGCTACCCATGCCGGCATCACCGTTGGCGAGGACGGTGCCACCCACCAGTGCAACGAGGATCTGGCTTTGATGCGCACCATTCCCGGTATGACCATTATCAACCCTGCCGATGCGGTTGAGGCAAAGGCTGCTGTAGAGGCCGCCATCAACTTCAATGGTCCCGTTTATATGCGCTTTGGCCGTTTCGCCGTTCCGGTGATCAACGACAAGCCCGACTATAAGTTTGAGATCGGCAAGGGCGTAACCTTGACCGAGGGCAAGGATGTGACCATCGTGGCCACCGGTCTGATGGTCTCCATGGCTCTGGAGGCTGCCGAGACCCTGAAGGCCGAGGGCATTTCTGCCCGTGTGATCAACATTCACACCATCAAGCCCTTGGATGAGGAGCTGATTCTGAAGGCTGCCAAGGAGACCGGCGCCATCGTTACCGCCGAGGAGCATAGCGTGATCGGTGGTCTGGGTGCCGCCGTTACCGAGTGCGTTTGCGGCGCTTGCCCCGTTCCCGTAACCCGCGTTGGTGTCAACGATACCTACGGCCATTCCGGCACCGTTCCCGCGCTGCTGGAAATGTACGGTCTGACCCCTGCAAACATTGTGGAAAAGGCAAAGGCTGCTATCGCTTTGAAGAAGTAATGCAAATTCCAATACCCGAAGCCGATATCGGCTTCGGGTATTTTAGAAACGCTGACATAGGGGAGTTACAATGGAGACCAAATTATTTACCAAAAACGACAGCGGATTTCTCTGCGCCCATTGCGGCAAAGAGGTGGAGCCCCTGGGCTATACCTCTCGCAACCATTGCCCCTACTGTTTGTGGAGCCTGCACGTGGATGTGAACCCCGGCGACCGCGCCAACGAGTGCGGCGGTGGGATGGAGCCCATTGCGGCCAAGCCCGATGCCAAGGCGGGATTTGTGATCCTGCACCGCTGTACCAAGTGTGGAGAACTGCACCCCAACAAGGCGGCCTATGGCTCTCATCCGGGGGCAGGAAAGCTGGATAGTACCAAGCTGCTGATCGCCCTCACGGCGCGGCCCTGGATAGACGCATAAAGCAAAGGTGGTGAATTTGTGATACCGTATCAGAGATTTTTGACCCTATTGGCGCTGTTGTTGCTTTGTATTAGCCTGCTTTGCGCCTGCGCATCGCAAGGGGAGCCTGCCGCTTATGACACGGGGGAGCACACCCACGTTTACGGCAAATGGTGCGATGCCGCCCCCACCGAGGAGGGCGCTGCCGTTACCCACGAGGTGCGGTATTGCAAGATCTGCCACGCCGAGGAAACGCGGAGCAAGGAATAAGCGCGTAGCTATAACACGCAAAAAGAGCGAGAAGAAAGTCTTTCTTCTCGCTCTTTTTGCATCTTCGTGAAAATAACCTACCAAAGGGTGAAAAATGCGTTCGCCTTAGGCACTCTCTATGGGAAAGCTTTGCAATAGCGGGCGCGCCGGCCGTTTTGCCGAGAACGCCGTTATCGGTGTCCCCCGACCGGCAAATTCGTCCGTTTGCGCTGCCGGAGCGTTGCACCCCTTTACAGCTCCCAAATATAGGGCTTCTGCTCCTTTGCTTGCCGTGTTACATTGTGGCAAAAGTGGGTGGCGTGGGGGTAACCGCTGATGCCAAATATGCCACGCGGCCCAATGCAAGCGCCGTTCTTCACGGGGCCGCAGGCGGCGTAGGCCACGGTCAAAGCGGCCTTTTCCTTGGAATGGGTAACGAGATACAACGCTCCGTGACCCAGCTTGGAGAACAGCGGATGATGGGTGGTCTTGCTCGGATCCAGCAGAGAGGTGGCGGTAATGCCGGGATGTGCAGCCACGAAGCGCGGCTGTTTTTCACCCCGTTGGGTGGCTTTTTGCAGGGCATAGGCCGATAGCAGCAGCTTGCTTTCGGCATATTCCCGATAGCCTTCTTTCGCGCGCGGTGCGCTGCGGCCGACCTTGCCAAACCGATCCACCAGGCTGGTGGTAAACACCACGCGCCCGTCTCTCCCCAGCAGGGGGAGCAGCTCCTCGGTCAGCTTGACCGTGCCGATGTAGTTGATGCCGACGGTGGCAGGCAGGCCGTCGGCCGTTTGGCCTTCTTTGGGATAATAGACCCCTGCACAATGGATCAATAGGTCAATTTTCTGATACCGTTCCTTGATTTTTGCGACAAAACCGTCCATAGAGGCAAAGGACGCCAGATCTACCAGCATCAGGGCGATCTTGCTCTTGGGGTAGGCGGCGCGCAGCTGCTGCAGGGCAGTTATGCCCCGTTCCTTGCTGCGGCAGGCCAGTATCACGCAGGCCCCCAGCGATAGCAAATGCTGTGCCGTGGCAAAGCCGATACCGCTGTTGGCACCGGTGATCACGGCCAGCTTGTGCTTGGCAATGCAGCCCTGCCGGCGCAGCCAAGATGCATAGGACAATTGCTTTTGATCCATATAGGCTCCTTTCAAAAATCCGCCAAGGCAGGCCTTGGCGGATAGGGTCGTCAGGGCAGAGTCAGCTCTGCCGGAATATAAATATTGGCGGGCATACGGTGGAACTCGGCGGTGGGGTCGCCGTCGTAGCCGTCCATGGCGCGGTAAAGCACATAATCCTGCTGCGGTGCCTCGGCACCGATCACAATGGGGCGCTGGGCGCGGATATAGTCGGCCTGCCAGGTGGGATAATCGGGATAGAAAAAGTCGCCGCAGTTGGTAAACATCGGGCAGAAATTTTCACCAAATACGGCATAAATGCCGTTTTCGGTGGTGTTGACGACGTTTTTGTCGGGAAAGGCGGTTTGCAGCGTGTGCATCGCCTCAAAGAGTCGATCGTAATAATCGGCCATCTCCCCGGAAATATACAAGCCGTCCAAATGGTGATAGTAGGCGTTTTCATAGCGCCCCCACTTGGTGGTCTCAACCAGACGAATGCCGCCGCGTACCGCGTGATAGCCCACGTTGGTGCCAAAGCACAGCAGGCAGACCAGCACAAGGGCGATCAAGGGCCTGCGCCCCTCGCGCAAAAAAGCAAAGGGACGGCAATTCATCCATAGCGAGAGCAACCGCCCCGCCAGCAGGATCATGGCAGGAACGCAGAGAAATGCCCCCCAGTACCAATGGCGCAGACAATCCACGGGATAGTACTGGTGCCACTCGGCAACGGCGAAAATGCAGTAAAACAGTAAGGAAAGCTCCTTGGGGGTGGGGGTGAAATCCGGGTTCTTTTTTCGACTTGCCAGTAACAGCCGCACGATCTCCCATACCGCCAGCGCCAGCGCAGAAGCCGGGAGAAAGGCCCAAAAAACATTGAAAACCGCAGGGGTCCACAAGTGGCGGAAGGGGGCAAGGAACAGATCGTATAGCAGCAGCCCTACAAAACCATAACCGCCGTAAAGCTCGCCCTCGGCGCGATCGGTGGCCAGATTCAGCATGCCCGAAAGGCTCTGCTGCACAAAATCACCCATGGCACCGTTTGCCAAAATGGGGAGAAGAAACAGTAAAATACCAGCGGCGACACCGGCTACAAACAGTAAAAATAACGCGAAAAAACGCACACGTATGGGCTTTTTTTGCCTTGCAAGAAAGATAGCGCCGCCTATACATAGCAGCCCGGCCAGTATAGTAACCAGCCCGACGGGCTGTCTTGCCCAAAAGGTTAAGGCTGCGCAAAGGCCCGATAGGGCTGATAGCAGCAGTCCGACCTTTCCGGCATGCTCTATGGCCCACAGCAGACTGTAAAGTGAAAGCAGCATAAACAGCAGGGCGAACACGCTGGACCAGGGGTGAAATTCCCAAAAGAAATAGGGGGCAAGAAATAGGGTGATGCCGGTGGCGGCCAGGGCGGTGGGGGTGCCCGTCAGCTTTTTGACCACCAGATACAGCAGGGTGTAATCAGCGGCGTAACAGAGAGCGGTGGCTAGATGGATCGAGGTGATCCGCTCGCCAAAGATCCGGATAAACAGCGCCTGCACATAGGCGGTCAGCGCACCGTATTGGGTAAAGGTCTCGCGAAACATCACCTTGCCGGCGGCCACATCCAGGGCGGTTTTGTACATCAGTCCCGTGTGGTGGGCATCCATATCAATAATGGCAAAGCGATAGACCAGCAGGGCAGAAAGGATGAAAATATACAGTGGGATCCCACGGCAGACCAGATCGGTTACCGTGCGTCGCGTAGGTACTTTAATCTGCATTTCATCACTCCTTTCCCGTTTTTTATAGTATACCATACGGTGGCACGGAATGCAAGTGATTTCTGCATCCTGCTTTTCTTGACAGATGCCTTGAAAAGGATTATAATAAAATAAGAATGACTTTTCCGCATAACGGAGAGAAGGAGAGACCCATGACCGAGCTGCTGTCCCCTGCGGGCAATTTTGAAAAATTAAAGGCCGCGCTGCGCTTTGGCGCCGATGCGGTGTATCTGGCCGGCAAGTGCTTTGGCATGCGCTCGGCTGCCGATAACTTTACCGACGAGGAGCTGGCCGAGGCCGTTGCCTATACCCACGCTCGCGGAAAAAAGCTTTATGTTACCGTTAACACCATGCCCCATGGGGCGGAATATCCCCACCTGCGGCGCTATTTGCAGACCGTGGGTGAGGTGGGCGCGGACGCGGTGATCGTCAGCGATATGGGTGTGTTTGCCACCGTGCGCGAGCTTTTGCCCCAAATGGATATTCACGTTTCCACTCAAGCCAGCATTGTCAGCCCGGCGGCGGCCTGTGCCTGGGCGGCGCTTGGTGCCACTCGCTTGGTGCTGGCGCGTGAATTGAATTTGGAGGAGGTGCGCGCCATTCGGCAGGCGCTGGATCCCAAGGTGGAGCTGGAGGCCTTTGTGCATGGCTCAATGTGCGTGTCGTATAGCGGACGGTGCATGCTTTCCAACCAATTTACGGGGCGTGACGCCAACCGTGGCGGCTGTGCCCAGCCCTGCCGCTGGAACTATACCATCGTGGAGGAAAAGCGCCCTGACGAGCGGCTGCCGGTAATGGAAAATGAAAACGGTACCTTTATTTTGTCGTCACGGGATATGTGTGCTTTGCGCCACGTGCCGGAGCTGATCGAGGCCGGCGTGGCTTCCTTTAAGATCGAGGGGCGTATGAAAAGCGCCTATTACACCGCCGTGGTCACCAACGCTTACCGTATGGCGATGGATGCCTATTTGCGTGACCCTGCAGGCTATCGCTTTGACGAGCAATGGTATCGGGAGGTGGAGAGCGTTTCCCACCGGGCCTATTGCACCGGCTTTTGGTTTGACGATCCAAAGGAAAATCCCCAGCTCACTGAGGATGTGGGCTATATTCGCGAAAAGGCCTATTTTGCTACGGTCACCCGGCGTGGCGGTGCCCCTGCCGGCTTGGTTGAGGAAACCGAGGAGGGCGTGCTGTGTCAGCTGATGCAGCGTAACAAGGTCTCGCTGGGCGACACCGCCGAGCTATTGACCCCCGGGCGCGTGGGTATTCCCTTTGTGGCAAAGGAGCTGTATGACGAGAACGGCGCTCCTATTTTGTCGGCCCCTCACCCCATGATGACCTTTTACTGCCGCCTCCCGCACGAGGCACAGGCAGGGGATATCATCCGCGCGGGTGCGTGAGCAAGACCTTAACAAAACGTGTGAGGAAACGGTATGAGAAACGAGCAGCTGGCCGACATTTTGCGGCCCGATTCCTTTGATACCATTGTGGGGCAGACCCATCTGTTTGGCCCCCGTGGCGTGGTGCGTCGCATGGTGGAAAACGGACGCATTACCAATATGATCTTCTTTGGCCCTCCCGGCACGGGCAAGACCACGGCCGCAGCCATCATTGCCAAGCAATCGGGGATGGTGTTCCGCCGATTGAACTGCACCTCGGCAAGCCTGAACGACGTCAAGCAGGTGCTGGCCGAAACCGCCAACGTGTTTGGGGCAGGGGGGATCTTGCTGTATTTGGATGAGATCCAGTATTTCAATCGCAAGCAGCAGCAATCCCTGCTGGAGTATATGGAGGATGGGCGCGTGACACTGATTGCCTCCACCACCGAAAATCCCCATTTTTACATTTATAACGCAATCATTTCCCGTTCGTCGTTGTTCGAGTTCCGCCCCGTGCGCCCTGCCGATATGGTGCCGGCGTTGGGGCGCGCCCTGGACCATCTTAATCGAGAGCACGGTACTCAGGTCAGTGCCCCTGAGGAGGTGCTTTTCTACATCGCCAACGGTGTGCGTGGCGACGTGCGACGGGGCATCGGCCTTTTGGAAAATGCCTATTTCGCCGCCGATCCGCAGGGCGAGCAGCCTGCCATCACCAAAGAAAATGTCGACGATTTTTATGTACGTATCGGTAATTTTAATGACGATACCCATTACGATCTGCTTTCCTGCCTGCAAAAATCCATCCGCGGCTCCGATCCGGATGCCACCGCCTTTTACGTGGCCAAGCTGGTGGCCGCAGGCGAGCTGATCTCCCTTTGCCGTCGCTTGCAGGTCATCGCCTCTGAGGATATCGGCCTGGCCTATCCCCAAGCACCCATGATCGTGCGTGCCTGCTGCGAGTCGGCGATGGAGCTGGGATTGCCCGAGGGGCGCATTCCCTTGATCCACGCGGCGTTGTTGCTGGCCACCGCGCCCAAATCCAATACGGCCTATATTGCGTTGGCTGCTGCCACCGAGGATGTGGACCAGGGCCTTGGTACCGAGGTACCCGTGCATTTGCAATCCCCCCTGTTCAAGGGCTACAAATACCCCCACGATTTCACCTGCGACTACGTGCGTCAGCAATATTTGCCCAATGATCTGCGCGGCCGCAAATATTACGAATACGGTGAGAACAAGGCCGAGCAGGCCGCCAAGGCCTATGCCGAGTTTGTCCGTCAGAACGGCGGCAAGCCCAAGCCCTGATCCACCTGGTATGTTTGAAGCCCCTATCGCTTATAATAGTATCAGCGTAAGGGGGTGCGTTTATGTGGTATGAGCTGTTGGTTGCCGCCATATACGGCATTGTGGAGGGTGTGACCGAATGGTTGCCTATTTCCTCCACGGGGCATCTGATCCTGCTGGAACGGGTGCTGGCATTGCCGTTGCGCCCGGCGGTCCGCGAGCTGTTTGAGGTGCTGATCCAGCTGGGGGCGATCCTGGCGGTGGCGGTCATCTTTTGGCGGCTGCTGTGGCCCTTTGCAAAAGAAAAAGCCAAGCGCCGTGCCGCGTGGGCGTTGTGGGGCAGGGTGCTGCTTGCCACGTTGCCGGCAGCCCTTATGGGGCTTTTGCTGGATGATTGGATCACCGCCCATTTGTTCCGCGCACCGGTGGTGGCAGGGGCCTTGATCGTTTACGGTGTGGCCTTTTTGCTGATTGAGCGTTATCAAAAAAACCGGCCAACGGTGCAAGAAACCACGCACATTTCTTACCGTACCGCCCTTGGTGTGGGGTTGTTTCAGATGCTGGCCCTGCTGCCCGGCACCTCTCGCTCCGGCGCAACGATTTTGGGCGGTATGCTATTGGGCCTTTCTCGCACAGTGGCCGCGGAATTTTCCTTTTTCCTTGGCATTCCCACCATGCTGGGGGCAGGAGCCTTAAAGAGTGTCAAGTTTTTTGCCGATGGCAACGTGCTGACTGTGAACGAAGCGGTATTGCTAACGGTTGCCGCCGCTACTGCTTTTTTGGTGTCAATGGCGGTCATCCGCTTTCTCACCGACTTTGTGCGCCGCCATTCCTTTGCCGGCTTTGGTGTGTATCGCATTGTGCTGGGCGGCGCGGTGTTGCTGCTATTTTTGTTTGAAAATTGAGGAACCGTATGGAAAAATTAAAGATCAGATATCCCGTGATCGTAGAAGGGAAATACGATCGCTTGCGTTTGCTTTCGGTGATGGAGGGGCAGATTCTAACCACCGATGGATTTGGTATATTCAAGAAAAAGGAAAAGCTGGCGCTGCTGCGCACCCTGGCGAAAAAGACCCCCATTGTGGTGCTGACCGACCCCGACGGCGCAGGCACGCTGATCCGCTCTCATATCGGCTCTGCGATTCCGCGGGAGCGGCTGATTCCGCTGTACGTTCCCCGGATACCGGGCAAAGAAAAGCGCAAGGCGGAGCCCTCCGCCGCAGGCTTTTTGGGGGTGGAAGGGCAGGAGCGACAACTGCTGTACGATCTGCTGGCTCCCCTTGCTGTCGACGACTCCCTTGTCGAAAACCCCCTTTCCAAGGTGGATTTTTATGAGGATGGCCTGACCGGTACCGAGAACGCCGCCGCCAGACGCGATGCGCTGGCCGCGCAGTTTGATCTGCCGCCCGAAATGACCCCCAATGCCTTGCTGGCGGCGTTGCGCGTAGTGGCAACCTATGACGAATACAAAGCGGCCGTGGCTGCTTTGTAATGCTTTGGCGCCCGTAAAGGGCGCCAAAAACTTTTTTAAAAAATTTTGCAAAAAGGGCTTGCATTTTCTTTTGACTTGTGATATAATAGCACAGTACTCAATAAGGCCCGTTAGTCAAGCGGCTAAGACGTCGCCCTCTCACGGCGAAGGCATGGGTTCGATTCCCGTACGGGTCACCAAAAGCAAAAGACCACCTCAAGCGAGGTGGTCTTTTGCTTTTGACGGCCCATATGGGCCTTCATCGAACCCGGTGTGTGCCCTTCTCGGTGCACACCTTTTTAGTTTATAGCAAAGGGCACGCACATGGGTGCGACAAACGCCGATTGAGCAGTGACCGCTCGCGAGCCGATGGCAAAGGCGTTTGCTTTTGCCCAAAGGGCAAATGTCCGCGATCTCCCATTGTCAGAAACCCATTTAAAATCAAAAAATATCTGCGCTTTTTTGGCATCAATACTTGAAATTTTGCTCAAGCCATATTATAATAAAAAGTGATGTATCAACAGCGATTTGTGCGCTTGGCGGTACAGGGTCGTCCCCGACCGAGACCTCTTGGCTGTCTCCGCTGGTTTTATGTTGTCCCTCTAAATTATAAATAAAATCATCGTGCGCTTCGGAGGGGTTTGAAGCGTGCAAAAAGGAGGAAACCATGCAAGAATGGTTCACAAATCTGTGGACAACGGTGCAAAATACCGTGATGAACAACTGGCACAATATTCTCAAGTTTGTGCTGTTCCTCATTGTCGGCGCCATCGTGATCCGCATCGCGGTTTCTATTGTTAGAAAATTGTTCAATTCTCCCAAGTCCAGACTGAAGGGTGCCGCAGGCAACTTTTTGACCGCCCTGATCAAAACTGCCCTTACCATTCTGTACGTCATCATTCTGCTGGCAATGCTGGGCGTAGATACCACCTCGATCGTGGCATTGTTCAGTGTGCTGACCTTGGCCATTTCTTTGGCTGTGCAGGGTGTGATCTCCAATCTGGCATCCGGCATTATGCTGGTGGTCACTAAGCCCTTTGACGAGGGTGACTTTGTTGACCTTGGCGGCAACTCCGGCACGGTAGAGGAGATTACCATCACCTGCACCAAGCTGAAGACCGGCGATAACAAGGTCGTGATCATTCCCAACAGCAACGTGACCGGCGGCGCTATTATCAACTACAGCACCAAGGAGACCCGCCGTCTGGACCTTACCTTCAGCGTGGCTTACGGCTCTGATGTGGAAAAGGTCAAGGAGGTCATTCTCGGTGTGATCGCCAAGCACGAGGAAATCCTCGACACGCCCGCTCCTATGGTTCGTCTCACCGCACACGGCGCGTCCTCTTTGGATTTCGTTACCCGTGTATGGGTCAAGCAGGCCGATTACTGGCCCGTTAACTTTGACTTGAAGGAAGAGGTCCTTGCCGCGTTTGAGGCTGCCGGCATTTCGGTTCCTTTCCCCCAGTTGGACGTTCATATGGTCAACAACTGATCATAAAAATCAAAAAGCAGGATGCATTGCATCCTGCTTTTTTTGTAACCGTATGTGTGTTTTTTTACAATTTGCCGCCTCTTGCTTGCTTTTCCAGCCGCATCAGCAGGGTGGAAAGGGGCAGAACCAGGGTGCAGGCGGCCAGATTGCCTGCGGCGTGCAGGAGATCAAAAGGAGCGCCGGCTACGATCCACGCAAGGGTGGTGGGCAGATCCATTTTAAAAAACAAGGCTTGAGCCGGGGCGTAAAGAATACCGTAGCACACACCGTGCAGGCCGCCGATCAGCATATAAAGCGGCACGGCCAGCCATTTGGGCGTGCGATGGGGAATCAGCATGGCCAGACCCCAAATGGGCAACCAGATATAAAGATAGGGCATCCACCATACGTTAAAGCCGGCGTAAACGCCGGTCAGTACAACAAAGACATAAAGGGGGATCAGCGCCTTTTTTCGATAGACCCGGGTAAAGGTGATCAAAAACATGGCAATAAAGTGAATGTTGGGGGCCCATTCCATCAGCAGCTTGGAGCAAAAGAGGATGGCTCCCAGCATGGAAAAAACCGTCATTTCGCGCACCGTAAGCCACTTTTTTGTACGTGTTTGGGTGCTTGGGGTGGGCACAGACGGTTCCGTCGTCTGTGCCTGGTGGCCCTTATTCATAGGTGTTTGTTCTGGTGAATTCATAGTGCTCGCCGTCGGCAATGATCACGCCGTCAACGCCGGTCATCAGGCTTTCACCGTTTTTAGAAAGCCCCCACCAATAGCCGCCGTTGTCAAAATCCGCTACCACACCGTTGACCGCCTTGACATAAAGACCGTAAGGGCCTTCGTCACCGGCAATGAGCCGGTGCTCCTCCATGGCCTCGCGGAGCGTCTCGGCATCGGTTTTGATGGTAAAGGTCAAGGACTGCTCCTCAGCCTTGACCTCAACCTGAATGGTTTTGGAGCCGTTGCCAAAGGTCTTGTCGCTGTCGTAGCTGGCGGTTTCCCAGGCGCCGGTCTTTTCGATGTCGGCGCAGGCCACAAAAGATACACTCATGACAAGTGCCAGCAGCAAAAGTGTGATACGTATTGCCATTTTCATTGTCGTTTCCTCTTTTCGTTTTGATTTTTCCACAAAACGAATGAAAGCAAAAACACTCCCCACAGTCACAGACCGGTGGGGTATCCCACAGTCATGGACCGATGGAGAGTGAAGCATAGCAAAAGAAACGGCGCCGGAACTCCGCCGTTTGGTGCCGCTCCACTCCCCAATACCCGGGAGGGGTTCTGCCGGCCACGGGACGATGAGCATTCCGACTTTTGCTATGTTATGTGCTGCGCATAGCGTTTACGGTAATGGCTGTTGTGGCGGATTTGCACCGCGCTTTCCTCATCTTCGCCCACCAAGGCCGGGGGCGACAGCACGGTGGATCAAACCCCGCGCCGAACCGTGTTCATATATTTTGCAGGTGTCGCTTTTGCGACGGTTTCATTATAATACAACCGTGGTACGATGTCAAGACAAAAATAAAAAAGAGCAAGCGAGCTTGCTCTTTTTAGGAGAGAGTGTCTTCAAATAAACTGTCAATGCTCACACCAAGCAATTTGGAGATCACATAGATCTCTTTGTCGGTGGCCATACGCACCTGCCCTTCAAGCTTGGAAAAGCTGGTGGGGTTGATGTCGCAGCCCATGGTCTGCATTTTGGAGATAAAGTCCTTTTGCCTGATGCCTTTCTCTTTTCGGAAGCGCTCGATATTCCGGCCGACCATATTCGCGTCGCCGTATGCCCGTTGCCGTGTTCTCATGCTGTCGCCCGCCTTTCGTAATTTTGCCTCCATATGCATTATAACCATAAAGAAAGGGGATAAAATTCTATTTTAGAATTAAAGCGGAGACAAACCGAAAAAAAGAAGAAAAATGACTTCTTTTAAACAAAAATTTGCCACTATAGCGGTATTTTTCGACCAAATGGCTGGAAAGTCGGAAGGGTGGACGACCCTTTCACTTTTCATGAACGCCGAAAAAAAGCAGCCCCGCGGCGGTGCTGCCAGGGAATGGCGGCACACAGTCGCGAGGCGGTTGTGCTGTAAAATGAAATACCGTATTACATTTTTTCGGCCAAAGCGCGGCGGCGCTTCCAAATACCGGAAAGAAAGTAGAGCAGACTGGGGATGGCATAGCCATAGGGAGCCAGACCGTATCCCAGCACAAAACCAAAAAAGCCCATCTCCAGCACGATGCCAAACAAAAAGCTGAGACCAATACGCAGGGCAACGCCATCCAGAATAGCCAGCACCATGCCCAGCTTGGCATTGCCAATGCCCTGGATAAAGGCACCCGTGCCACGCATGACCGCAAAGGCAGGGAACATCCACAAAATGGCCCGGATAAAGGTGGCAGACATTTCGTGGACCAGAGGGTCGTCGGAAAACAGCATAAACAGCTGCTTGCCCAGCAGCACGTAAAGCAGCATAAAGAACACCGTCAGCGCTGCCGACAGCACCCATGCCCGATGCACGATCTGCTTGGCGCGCTTTTGATCGCCGGCACCGATGTTTTGGCTGATCATGGGCATTGCTGCATATTGAATACCTTGGGAGATCTTATTGACGATATCGTCAATACGCACGCCAACGCCAAAGGTGGCAGAGGCTACCACGCCCACATTGTTGATCATAGCATTGACAAACAGCATAGAAATATTGATAAAGCCGGATTGAATGGCCATGGGAGTGCCTAACCCCAGGATCATGCCGATGTACTTTTTACGGGGAATGAAATTCTCCCGTCCAAAGGTAAACCCAAAGGCCTCTTTCTTTTTGTAAAGGTAAATCAGCGAAAAGAGGAACGAGGCGGCCTGCCCGATGATGGTGGCCCAAGCGGCGCCCGCAACGCCCCAACCCCAAACGCCGGTGAACAGAATGTCCAGCACCAGATTGATCACCGATGCAATGCCGATAAACAAAAAGGGGCTTTTGGCATCACCCATGCCGCGCAGCACGGCAGAGACCAGATTATAGCCTGCCGTAAAGATCAGGCCTGCGGCGCAGATCACCAGATATTGCAGGGCCATTGCGTGGGATTCGGGCGGAATGTTGATCAGCTCCAGAATAGGGGTGCGCGCCAACAGGATCGCCCCCGATAACAGCAGGGAAAGGAATAACACAAACCACAAAAGCGACCCCACGGTGTCGTTCATTTCCCGATTCTTTTTGGCACCCAGCGCTTGGGCGATCATCACCTGTCCCGCGTTGGAAAAGCCAAGGCAGAGCATGGTGGCAAAGTTGACGATCTGACTGCTTTGCGAGACCGCCGATAGCCCGGCAGTTCCCACGTAATGCCCCACAATGATCATGTCGATGGTGCTGTATAGCACCTGCATAGCATTGGAGGCCATAAAGGGCAGGGAGAACAGAATCAACTGCCGCATGATATTGCCTTTGGTAAAGTCCTTGGAAAGGGTTTTCACGTAGCATTTCTCACTCTCTGTAGATTTCTATTTCATTGTACCACGTACCGATCGGTTTGTAAAGCCAAATTATGATGGCAAGCATACGTATGCGCGACCTTCATTTAAAAAAGCAGTCGACAATCCATCGGTTAAGTGATATAATAAGCTTGAAAAAATGGAATGGGGAACAGACAGATATGACAGCAGAACAGATCCAAGCGCTCTTGGGGGCGCAAAGAGCCTATTATAAAAGCGGCGCTACCGTGCCGGTTTCGTTTCGCATTACGCAGCTAAAGCGGCTGTACCAGGCCGTTTGTCAATATCGGGAGGAGATCAACGGTGCGTTGACCGCCGATCTTGGCAAAAGTGCCTATGAGGGCTTTATGTGCGAGAGTGGCCTGGTGTTGACCGAGATCCGGTATATGATCAAGCACACGCGAAAATTCGCCCGAAAGAAAACCGTGCGAACGCCGCTGGCGCAATTTCATTCACACAGCTACAAACAGCCTATGCCCTATGGCAACGTGCTGATCATGAGCCCCTGGAACTATCCCTTTTTGTTGACGATGGATCCCCTGGTGGATGCCATTGCGGCAGGAAACACGGCCATTGTTAAGCCCAGCGCCTATTCGCCCGCTACCTCGCAGGTGGTGGCCAAGATCATCGGAGAATGCTTTGATCCCCAATACGTGGCGGTGGTCACAGGGGGTAGAGCCGAGAACACCGCGCTGCTGGATCAGAAATTTGATCTGGTCTTTTTCACGGGTAGTCAGGCCGTGGGCAAGGAGGTGCTGCGCCACACCGCAGAGCATCTGACTCCTGCTATATTGGAGTTGGGCGGCAAAAGCCCTTGCATTGTGGATGCAGGTGCCAACATTCGGTTGGCCGCCAAACGGATCGTTTTTGGCAAATATCTCAACTGCGGTCAGACCTGCGTGGCACCTGACTACGTTTTGTGCCATCGTTCGGTCAAGGAGTCCTTTGTGACCGAGGTGATCCGGCAGGTAAAGGAGCAGTATGGCCAACGCCCCTTGGAAAATCCCCAATACGGCAAGATCATCAACGACAAGCATTTTGCAAGACTGTGCGGCTTGATCGACCACAGTAAGGTGGTGATCGGCGGCGAAAGCAATCCCGTCACCTGTCGCATCGCCCCCACCGTTATGGATGGTGTGACCAAGGACGATGCCGTGATGGGGGAGGAGATCTTCGGCCCCATTTTGCCCATTCTCACCTTTGACGATTTTGATGCACTGATCCAAGATCTGAAGGAGAAGGAAAAGCCCCTGGCGCTCTATCTGTTTTCTCACAATCGCCATCACATCAGCCGGGTGACCAAGGAGCTTTCCTATGGCGGCGGCTGTATCAACGATGTGGTGATCCATCTGGCCACCAGTGCCATGGGCTTTGGCGGGGTGGGAGAAAGCGGCATGGGCAGCTATCACGGCAAGGATGGCTTTGATGCCTTTTCTCATTACAAATCCATTGTGGATAAAAAGACCTGGCTGGATCTGCCCATGCGCTATCCGCCCTATGGCAGCAAATTCTATGAAAAGCTGCTGCATTTGTTTTTGAGATAAGCTCGCCATATGGGCGCTTGTGCCCCAAGCAGGGCGAAACGAAACCGTTTCGCCCTGCTTTCGATTGTAGCCTTCAGGGTACATAAACCACCACTTGGAGTGGTGGAATAAAAATGCTTTAGCCATAGGCTCTCCCTATGGGAGAGCTCCCGCGAAGGCGGGTGAGAGGGTAAAAAATACCCCCTCTCCGTCGGCTCCGCCGCCACCTCTCCCCAAGGGCGAGGCCTTGCCGAATTTTCGGCAGTGGGGCGATAATTACTAATGTTTATTGTTCAGGACGTCTTTCGATGTCGCTAGCACTTTTGCTTTGAAGGTACGGTGCATACCACCACTTGAAGTGGTGGTTATGATTGGGGCCCGGACGGTGTGGATTTTTGTGGAAATGTGTGCTATAATGGGGACATAACCGACTAAGGAGGGGAGAAAATGGAGCTGTTTGCCCCAACGTATTATCCGACATTCCAATGCATCGCTCATCGGTGTCGCCATAGCTGCTGTGTGGGCTGGGAAATTGATATTGATGACGATACGCTGGCCCGCTATCAGGGCTTGTCCGGCGAAATGGGCCAGCGGATCCGCCAAAGCATCCAACAAGGGGAGGACGGTGCCCGGTTTGCCTTGGGAGAGGGCGAGCGGTGTCCCCATCTGGATGACCGGGGTCTGTGCCGCATTATCACCCATTTGGGAGAGGGCTATCTGTGCGATATCTGTCGGGAGCATCCTCGCTTTTACAATGTGGTGGGCGACCGAATGGAGTGCGGTCTTGGTGCCTCGTGCGAGGAGGCAGCCCGGCTGATTCTGCAAACGGCCGATTATACCACCCTGGTGTGTATTTCCAAGGATGAAAATGACGAAAAACGCGAAACGGTATGCGATTTTGATGTCATATCCCAACGGAATGCCCTGTTTTCTGTGCTGGCGAATGGAGCGATCTCCTATGACGAACGCCGCATGCGCGTGGCCCAATGCGTTGGGGCAGCCACCCTTGCTGACGGGGCGACACGCACGCTGCTGAACGGCTTGGAATACCTGAACGATCACCACCGGGTGCTGCTGGCCGAGACCTTTGCCGCAGGTGGCACCCCCTTAGAGCTGGCACCACTTTGTGAGCGCTTTTTGGCTTATCTGATCTACCGTCATACCGGCGCCGAGACAACGGCGCAGGGCTTTGGCTTGGCGGTGGGACTGGCGCTCTTGTTGGAGCGCTGCTTTTATCACCTGATGTTGCGCCACGGCATCGCCCCCGTGGAGGCCGCACGGATCGTATCGGAGGAGCTGGAATACTCCACCGACAATACCGATGCGATCCGCTTTGCCCTGGAGCTGCAGGGCCTATAAAAATCTGCGCGATCCGATTACGGATCGCGCAGATTTTTTGCTCGATATTGCTTTGGCGTTGCGCCGTAGCGTTTTTTAAAGCTACGTAGAAAATGGGAAAGATTGCGATAGCCGCAAGCATAACAGATCTCGGTAACCGAAAGGGAGCTGTCGGAAAGCAGAGCGGCGGCGTGGCGCAAGCGGATGTCGGTGAGATAGGCCGAAAAGGTGACACCCAGCTGCTTGTGAAAGAGGGACGAGAGATGCTGATACGAAACGTTCAGGCGCAGGGCCAGTCCTTCCAGTGTCAGATCCTGTTGGAATGCATCACCGATTACGGTCATGGCCTCGGTCATCAGCGCGCTTTTCCCCGAAACCGTTGGCGCAGGGAGCGCCACGCTCCCCTCGACCATTTCCAATAGCAGCGCGCGGAGCAAAATGATCAGCTCGGCGTGGGGACGCTCCTCGGCCATTTTTTGGAAAAGCCGGTGGACTTGGTCGGGAACGGGGGAGAGCAGTCGCGGAGCGGTCAGCTGCTCCAAAAGGTATTCCCCGGCCATTCCCTGCAAAAAGGCGATTTTGATAAAGGGAGCGGTCTCCCCCATTACCGTGATGCTGTGCAGATCCGAGGGGGTCATCAGCAGGGCAAGAGGTGCCTGTGCCGACAACCGATTGTCGTTGACCTGCACGTGCCCCACAAAGGGCTGATACAGGATCAGCTCGAAATAAGAATGGCTGTGTACGGGAAAGGAAAAAACGTTCCCACGGGAAACCCGGATCCCTTGCTGCCCCGTCAAAGCACTGCTCATACGCAGATCGGGCAAATGATATCACCAACTTCCGAAAAAAGTGCAATTTTTTCTTCTTGATTTACGGTATAATTGTAGCAGATACCCGAAAAAAAGTCAAGGAGAGTTCTATGAGATCATTTTTAGAGCAGGGAACGCTGATCACAGGCATCAACTATTGGGCCTCGGATAACGCCATCCGTATGTGGGAGGATTTTCACCCGGACGTGATCGAAGCGGATTTTCAAAAGCTGGCCGCTGCCGGTGTCACCGTGTTGCGCGTATTTCCCCTGTGGTCGGTCTTTCAGCCCCTGACCGCCGCTTATAGCAATAACGGCCTTCACGAATATCAATTTGGCGAACGGCCGTTGCCGGATACCGAGGCAGGACGCGCCGGCGTCAGCGAGGAGGCTTGCCAACGCTTTTCGGTGTTTTGCGATCTGGCCGAGAAGCACGGCCTGCAGCTGCTGGTGGGACTGATCACCGGACATATGAGCTTTCGCTATTTTGCCCCTGCGCCTTTTCAGCATCGCAATCCCATCACCGACCCCACGCTGATCAAATGGGAGCTGCGATTTGTGAAATATTTTGTCAAGCGGTTTAAGGATAAGCCTGCCATTGCCGCCTGGGACCTGGGCAACGAGCTGGAGGGCTTTGCCTCGCGCCCCGACTCCGACGTTCCCGACGCGGGCTACGTTTGGATGTCCGCCATCACCAACGCGGTGAAAAGCGTGGATACAGCGCATCCTGTGGTGTCGGGCTACGGCTCCAATACCATGGTGGATGGATTGTTCCCTCATGCCGAGGTGGGTGAGGTGGTTGACATCAATACCGTGCATCCGTATAACGTTTTTCAGTCCAAAGAGGATCCGCTCCCCACCATGCGCCCCATCCTGGATGGCGTTTTTCGTTGCAAGCTGAGCAACGGAATGGCCGGTGTGCCTACCTTCATTCAGGAGGTGGGCTCCATTGGATATCTGACGTGCAGTGAGCGTACCGAGGCGGATTTTTATCGCGCGCTGCTGTATGCTGCCTGGTCGCACGATTGTGGTGGCGTCATGTGGTGGTGTGCCTTTGATCAAGGAATGCAGGAATATGCCCCCTACGACTGGAACAACATTGGCAGCGATTACGGATTCTTCCGTGCCGATGGCAGCGCCAAGCCCATCGTGGCCGAAAATCTGGCCTTTCACCGCTTTGTAAAGAGCTTGCCCTTTGACCGCTTGCCTCCCCAGATCACCAATGCCGTTTGTATCGTATCGCGCACCAAGAAAAACGAGAGTCGCAATATGCTGCGCGCCACCTACTGCCTTGCCAAGCAGGCCAATCTGGATCTGGAGTTTATCTACTTTGATCAACCATTGCCCGAAAGCGATCTGTATCTGATCCCGGGTGTGGATCACAATCACGGCATCAGCCGTCACCGCTTGATGGCGGTGCTGGAGCGCGTCAAGGCCGGAGCTACCCTTTATATTTCCTTGGGGCAGGGCTTGTTCCGCATGGCTCCCATGCTGACCGGCTGCCACTTTGCCAGCCGCGAAAAAGGCGTGAGCGAAACGGTAAGCCTTGGTGATACTCTTTTGCGGATCACCGGCGATTACAAATACAATGTAGAGGATGCCGGCGGTGCAGAGGTGCTGGCCACGGGGCAGGATGGCCGTCCGGTGTACGTACGCCACGCCTATGGAAAGGGATCTATTTATTTTGCAACGGTCTCGCCTGAAAAATCGCTGAATGCCGACGCCTATGCCTTTCGCAGAAGCGATGGCGCAAATTTTGCACAATGGTATCGCGTTTTTGCTGATACAGCCCCCACAAAAAAGGTGTTGGATACCGACCATCCGCTGATCCGCGGCACTGAGCACGTGGCGCAGGACGGTACCCGATATGGGGTGCTGATCAACTATGCGGAAGAGCCGCAGGATTGCCGGCTGCGGCTGGCCGACGGCTGGTGTGTGACCCAGAGCTTTGGCGGTCAGCTTTGCGGTGATCACCTATCGCTGGATGCCTGTGCCGCCATGGTATTGGAGATGAAAAGAAAATAAAGCAAAGGCATCCCCACAAGGGGGCGACGATGTCCCCGATGCCTTGTAATGCGCAACGAACTATCATACAAAAAACGGGAGGCAGCGCCTCCCGTTTTTAATCCCATAATAAAAGCAACAACAAAAAGGGCAGTATGTCGTTTTCGTCATCCTCCCACAAAAACAGCAAAATCACCGCAGCGATCACAGCCCATTCGGGTAGTAAACTGCCTTTTTTATTCCCTCTGGAGGGGGGGAGCAGCGAGGAGAGCAGGGGAATACGGGATAAGATCCCACCCCGGTCCTCGCGCTCTCTGCCTCGCTCCTCCCGATGCTGGGGCTTCCACGCGGGAACATCCTCGGCGAGGGGCTCCTGTGTGGCAGCTGAGGTCGGAGCGGCATCCTCCTGTGGCGGCGGATCGGGCGTGGGCGGTGGGGCAGAAAGGCCCCCATCGCTGCGAAAAGCATTACCGCTGTAATTTTTTGGGATGGCATACCCCTCCGATGATGGAGTCGGGCGCTCCCGTTCGGGCGGTTGAATATACATCGGATCACCTCACTGTAAGGAACGGATGGCATCCCCCACGCGGGAAAGGCGGATGAAATAATCCACGGCGGCACACCGCGCGGGGGAAAGATAGGGCTTTAACGCCAACAGCAGCGCCTCTCGCCGCATGCACTCCCGTTGGCCGCTTTTGTGGATGTTTTCGATACCGTTGTCGTGTTTTTGTGACACGGCAGCGCTTTCCGGTGCAGTGACGGGCCCCATTAGCCCCTTGATCAGGGGGGCCATGGCCGATACACTTTGCATCAGCTTTGCAAATTCCTCCTCGGGTAATCCTTCTCCCGGCTCCGGCATGGTCAAGACCTCCCCTTCGGTATTTGTCGCTTCAGCTCCTCCAAATCGGCATCCGATGCGTTGCGTATGGCCTGCCGCAGGGCATCCATATCGCCCTCACGCACCTGAAATCGGGTCAGATCAAACCCATATTCTGTTACCAGCGTATTGATCACGGCCTGTAGCTGTCGATCATTCAAAGAGAGCAGGCGGTTCAAGGCCTTTCGATCCAACTGCATTCCAATCACTCCTTTCCGCGTTCAAGAGGTATATCGTCGCGCTATTTTCAGTATATGCCCACCAGCAAAAGTGTGCAAAATCAAAGATTTTATCCTTGAAATTCTATTTACAATCGCGTGCCTCCGTGCTATAATAAATGAAAATGACCCATGCTGTCAAAGAAGGATAAAGGAGAAGGAACAATGCAGATTATTGTATGTGAAAATTACGAGGAAATGTCCCAAAAGGGTGCCGAGATCATCACCGCTGAGGTGAAAAGCAATTCCAAGGCAATTCTGGGTCTTGCTACCGGCAACACCCCCATCGGCATCTATCGCTATCTGGTAGAAGCCTATCATAAGGGCGGTCTGGATTTTTCTGAGGTGCAGACCTACAATCTGGACGAGTATTTGCCCATCGACCCTGCCGATGAGAACAGCTATGCTGCCTTTATGCACGACCATCTGTGGGATAAGGTCAATCTGAAGCCCGAGCATTGCAACATTCCTGCCGGCAATGTGGGCATGGAGGGTGCCGCCGCCGAGTGCGCTGCTTACGATCAGCGTATCCAGGCCGCAGGCGGCATTGACCTGCAGCTGCTGGGCATTGGCCGCAACGGCCACATCGGCTTTAACGAGCCCGGTGATGCGCTGCACACCGGCACCCACGCCGTGAAGCTGACCGATAGCACCATCGCCGCCAATGGCCCTCTGTTTGCCAATCCCGACGATATGCCCCGCCACGCTCTGACCATGGGTATGGGTGCTATCTTTGCCGCCAAAAAGGTGCTGCTGGTGGCCAATGGCAAAAACAAGCACGAGGCCGTTAAGGGTCTGCTGGGGGATGCCATCACCACCGCTTGCCCTGCCTCGCTTCTCAAGCTCCATCAGAATCTGATCCTGCTTTGCGATAAAGAGGCCTATCATGGCTGATCTGATCCTGAAAAACGCCACGCTGAACGGGCGACGGACCGATATTACCATTGACCGTGCCAGCGGCAAGATCCTGTCGGTGGACAAGACCGATCGGGCAGGGCGTGATTTGGGAGGCGCCGAGGTGATCGCCGGCTTTGTGGATATCCACGCTCACGGCTTTATCGGGCACGATGTGATGGATGGGGATAAGCTCCCCGAAATGTCGGCGTTTCTGGCCCAAAAGGGAACCACCACCTGGTGCCCCACAACCACCACCAACGCTTTGGAGGAGTTGAAGGCGGTGATCGCAGGGCCGCGCCCTACGTGCGGCGCTCACGTGCACGGCTTTCACTTGGAGGGACCATATATCTCGCACAAGTATTGCGGTGCGCTGAACACCGACTTTGCCAGACTCCCCCATAAGGATGATTTTGCCGGCTACGAGCAGCATATTGCAATGATGACCCTTGCCCCCGATCTGGAGGGGGCCATGGATTACATCGCCACCGCACCGTACCCGATTTGTGTGGGGCACACCGCCGCTACCTATGATGTGGCTCGTGAGGCCTTTCGTGCCGGTGCCCGTTGCGTGACGCACATTTTTAACGCGATGCCCCCCATGCATCACCGCGATCCTTCGGTGGTGGGGGCGGCTCTGACCGAAAATGCCTATGTACAGGTGATCTCCGATGGCATTCATCTTCACCCTGCAACGGTACTGGCCTTGTATCGGATGTTTGGCAGCGATCGCATGATATTGATCAGCGATGCCATCAGCGCCGCAGGTCTTTGTGACGGTGACTATATGCTGGGCGGTAAGGCTGTGATCGTACGCAACGGCGTTGCACAGAACGAGGCAGGTGCTCTGTCGGGCAGTACCGTTACCCTGTACGATTGCGTGCGGCGCGCCATTTCCTTTGGTATCCCCCGTGCCGAGGTGCTGAAAATGGCCAGCAAAACGCCTGCCGCCTTCCTTGGTATCCCCAAGGGCAAGGTTGCCCCCGGCTATGATGCTGACCTGCTGATCGTAGATGAGGAATGGAACATTCAAGAAACGCTGCTTTGCGATCAACTGGCATAACAATACACCCCGTGGCGCCCAATGGCGCACGGGGTGTATTTTGCTATGGATACTGCTATAACGCAAAAACCCGCACACGTGTGCGGGTTTTTGCGTTATTTCATCGTAAAATCGCGTTGGAATCAGCCTTGCGCAGCCTCAAGCGTTTGCTGCTCTTGCGCGGTTTTTCTGGCGGCTTCTTCCTCCTGCATCACGCGGTTGGCGCCGGCCAGCATCAGCTTCAGGCGGTTCTCCTGATTGATGCGCGAGGCGCTGGAGTCATAGTCAATGGAGACCAGATTCACACCGGGGTGCTTTTCGCGGATGATCTTCATCATTCCCTTGCCAACGATGTGGTTGGGCAAGCAGCCAAAGGGCTGGGCGCAAACTACGTTTTTGGCGCCGGATTCGATCAGCTCCAGCATCTCTGCGGTCAGCAGCCATCCCTCGCCCATCTGCACGCCCTCGCCGATATAGCCTTGAATGGCGGCACGGGTCTTTTCAAAATCGTTGGGGGGAACAAAGCTGCTGTTTTCGCGGTAAAGACGGATGAAATCCAACTGCTTTTTATGTAAAAAGTCATAGGCGAATTTCATGATCTTGGCGCGGAGCTTATTCATCTTATAAAGGCGATGATCTACCACGGCGGTGTTCACCGAATACATCAAAAAGTCCAAAAGACCTGCCATCACCGGCTCGGCACCCTCCGCCACCAGAAAATCCTCCAGATTGTTGTTGGCCAAGGGGGAGAATTTTACATAGATCTCGCCTACAATACCCACGCGCACCAAGCGCTTGCCGCTGCGGGGGATGTTGCGTTCAAAATCCTGCAGGATACGCGCGTAGTTTTCCTGCACGGTCTTGTAATTGACCTTTTTGCTGTTTTTCATTTCCTCGGTGAGGTGTGCCACCCAGCGGTCGGCCAAGGCTTGGGTCTGGCCCTTTTGAAGCTCATAGGGGCGGCATTGCTGCACCAGATTCATCAAAAGGTCGCCGTAATACACCGAATACAGAATACGCTTGCCAAAGGGGAGCGTCAGCTGAAATCCGGGGTTTTTCTCCAGGCCTGCCACGTTCAGCGAGATCACAGGCACTTGGGGCATTCCGGCCTTTTTCAGGGCCTTGCGGATCAGGGCAATGTAGTTGGAGGCACGGCAACCGCCGCCCGTTTGGGTCATCATCACGGCGGTCTTATTCAGATCGTATTTGCCGCTTTGCAGGGCGTTGATGAACTGGCCGATCACCAAAAGGGCCGGATAGCAGGTGTCGTTGTGGGTGTATTTCAGGCCGCACTCGATCACGTCGCGGCCATCGTTCTCCAGCAGCTCGGCGTGGTAGCCGTATTGGCGAAAGACCTCGGCCATGATCTTGAAGTGCATGGGGAGCATATTGGGCAGAAGAATGGTGTAATCCTTCTTCATTTCCTTTGTGAATATGACGCGGTCGGTTTCGGTAAATGCCATAGATCACACCTCCTTATCCTGTTGTTCAAGGGCACCAAGCAGCGAGCGCAGACGGATGGTAACGGCGCCCAGATTGGTGATCTCGTCGATCTTGATCTGCGTATATAGCTTGCCACCCTCCTCCAGCAGCTCGCGCACCTCGTCGGTGGTGATGGCATCAATGCCACAGCCAAAGGAGACCAGCTGTACCAGCTCGGCATTTTCTTGCTCGGTCACAAAACGGGCGGCGTTGTAAAGGCGCGCGTGGTAGGTCCATTGGTTGAGAACCTTGGTGCGCACAGGGGCAGAGGCCAGATGGGCAACGGCATCCTCGGTGACCACTACAAAGTCAAGGGAGGTGGCCAGCTTGTCAATGCCGTGACCGATCTCGGGGTCAATATGATAGGGTCTGCCGCACAGCACCATCAGCCGTTTGCCTTGCTCTTTTGCAAAGCGCACCGCGCGCTCACCCTCGGCGCGGATGGCGGCCATATGACGGGCATAGGCGCGCATGGCGGTGGTTACAGCCGCGCTGACCTCCTTCTCCCGAAAACCGCCAAAGCTCTGATTCAAAAAAGCCAGCAGCTCACGAGTCAGTTCCTTTTCGTTGTGCAGGGAAAGGAAGGGATAAAGGAATTTTGTGGTGGCAAGGGAATCCATGTTGTGGGAAAGCACCTCGGAATAATAGGCCACCACAGGGCAGTTATAATGATTATCGGAAACATGCTCGTCCACATTGCGGGTCAGGCAGGGATAGAAGATGGCATCCACACCCTCCTCGATCAGCGTTTCGATATGACCGTGCATGATCTTGGCAGGATAGCAGGCGGTATCCGAGGGGATGCTGTATTGCCCCTTGGCATACAGCTTGCGGCTGGAAAATCCGGAAATCTTCACACCGAAGCCCAGTTTTTTAAACAAAGCGTACCAAAAGGGTGCCAGCTCGTACATGCCAAGCGCCAAGGGTAGACCAATGGTCAGCTTGCGCGGCCCCTCCACGGGGGAAAGGGCCTCCAGCGCGGCGCGCTTAAAGGCGTGCAGGTTGGGCAGGGGATTGTCAGAGGGCTTCAGGCCTGCGCCCTTTTCGCACTTGTTGCCCGAAATGTATTTTTTGCCGTCGGCAAAGGTGTTAACGGTGATGTTACAGCGGTTGGTGCAGCCCTTGCAGACCATAGCGTGGGAGGTGTGAACAAAGCTTGCCAGCTCCTCGGCGGTGAGGATGGAGGAGGCTTGGCCGCGATTGCGACGGGCATACAGCGCGGCACCGAGAGCGCCCATCAGTCCGGCGATGGCGGGGCGGATCACGGGGCGACCCAGCTCGCGTTCAAAGCTGCGAAGCACCGCATCGTTGAGGAAGGTGCCGCCCTGCACCACAATGTTTTGTCCCAGCTCGTCGGCAGAGCCGGCACGGATGACCTTATAAATGGCGTTCTTGACCACCGAGGCCGAAAGGCCCGCGGAAATGTCACCCACTGAGGCACCGTCCTTTTGTGCCTGCTTGACCGAGGAATTCATAAATACCGTGCAACGGGAGCCAAGATCCACGGGGGCTTTGGCAAACAGCCCCAGCTTGGCAAACTCGGCAGCCTCATAGCCAAGACCTCTGGCAAAGGTCTCGATAAAGGAGCCACAGCCCGAGGAGCAAGCCTCGTTGAGCATAATGCTGTCAATGGCGCCGCCACGGATCTGGAAGCATTTGATATCTTGTCCGCCAATGTCCAGAATGAAATCGACGTTGGGGTTGAAATATTTGGCGGCGGTGAAGTGCGCCATGGTCTCGACCAAGCCAAAATCCAGATGGAAGGCGTGGCGGATCAGCTCCTCACCGTAGCCGGTGACGGCAGCGCCGCAAATGCGGATGCGATCACCGCAAATGGTGTAAATCTGCTCCAACTGTTCTTTTACAATATGCACGGGATTGCCCTTGTTGGAGCTGTAGTAAGTAAACAGGATCTTTTTATCGGCTGACAAAAGCAGCAGCTTGGTGGTGGTAGAGCCGCAGTCGATGCCAAGGTAGGCATCCCCCTCATAGGTGGCGGGGTCGATCTGCGGCAGGGTCGCCTTGGCGTGTCGTTGGGCAAAGGCTTCATACTCCTCCTGGCTTTCAAACAAGGGGGAGAGGGTGGCCGTGTCGGTGGTGGCCGACGTGGAGCTTTCCACACGATGGCAAAGATCGGCAAAGTCAAAGGTCTCGGAAAGAGAAGAAGCGTAAATGGCGGCGCCAAGGGCCACCGAAACACGGGCGTAATCGGGGAAAATGGCGTTTTCGGATTCCAGCTTCAGCACGTGCAGGAATTGCTTGCGCAGCCCCATGTTAAAGGAGAGGGGACCGCCCAAAAACATTACCTTACCCGAGATCTTGCGTCCCTGCGCCAGGCCGGCAATGGTCTGATTGACCACGGCACGAAAGATGCTGGCGGCAATGTCGGCCTTGGAGGCACCCTGGTTGAGCAGGGGCTGTACGTCGGTCTTGGCAAACACGCCGCAACGAGAGGCGATGGGATAGACACGCTCGGCCGTGAGCGACAGCCGATCCATTTCCTCCACGGTCAGATCCAGCAGTGTGGCCATCTGGTCGATAAAGGCGCCGGTGCCGCCTGCGCAGGAGCCGTTCATGCGCTCGTCGGTGCCGCCGTCAAAAAAGATGACCTTGGCATCCTCACCGCCCAGCTCAATGACCACGTTGGTGTCGGGTTGCAGACGACGGATGGTCTCGCCGGTGGCAAAGACCTCCTGCACAAAGGGCAGCCCTGCGGCACGGGCCAGTCCAAGACCGGCCGAGCCCGATACGGCAACCTTTACGGGTTGATCGCCGATCTGCTCCTTCAATCGGGAAAGGATCTCCAGGGTTTTGGTACGTACTTGAGAATAATGGCGCTCATAGCACTGATATGTCATTTTTCCGTTTTGCTCCAACACCACCTTGGCAGTGGTAGAGCCGATATCAATGCCCAACAGGGCATAGCTTTGTTGATTCATAGGAATCTCCTTTTCTGTTCGGGTTGCACCAATGGTTACGCGTTTTCGTACGTGCTTCATTCGGGTTGGAGCGCATACGGTAACGTGCAACGGCTTGGCTACACCGTTTCGGTGTTTTTAAAATACCGAAACGGTGCATGATTTTTACGACTTATTCGCCGTCCTTGGGCTGCTCCTCGTTTTTGGGGGGCTCTGCAGGCTCCTCCTTTTGGGGTTGCTCCACGGGGGTCTCCCCGGTGCTTGCTTGCTCGGCCGGATCGCGGAAGTCACCGTAAATGCCGGCGGCACGGCGCTCGGCCTCCAGTCGCTCGCGTTCGCGGCGTTCTGCCTCGCGACGGGCGCGCTCCTCATTCTCAGACTGAGAGCGGCGCTTCTTTTCCTCGGCCATGGCCTCCAGCTCCTCCATGGTGGCATCCGAGTCCATAGCGGCGGCGAACTGGTCGCCCTCCATGATCTCGTGCTTGAGCAGAAACTCAGCCACAAAGTCCAGCTTGTGGCGGTAGGTCTCCAAAATCTCCTTGGCCTTGGCATAGCCCTCCTCCAGCAGCGCCTTGATCTCGGTGTCGATCAATGCAGCGGTTTCGGGCGAGTAGTCGGTACCGCTGGAGAAATCGCGGCCAAGGAAGACCTCGCTTTGCCCCGTGCCATACTTGACAGGGCCCAGCTTTTCCGACATGCCCAACTGGGTGACCATCTGACGTGCGGTGTTGGTGGCGCGCTCGATATCGTTAGAGGCGCCGCCCGAAATGTCACCGAACACAATGGATTCGGCCACGCGGCCAGCCAGCAGCTCGGCGATCTTTTCCTTCAATTCTTCTTTATAAACGCTGTATTTGTCCTCGGCAGGCAGGCTCATGGTATAGCCCAACGCACGGCCCGAGGGAATAATGGAGATCTGATGCACTTTATCCAAGTGGGGCAGAACATGACCCACAATGGCGTGACCGGCCTCGTGATAGGCGGTGTTGCGGCGCTCGCGGTCGCTCATCACGCGGGAGACCTTCTTGGGGCCTGCGATCACGCGGATAAAGGCGTCGTCAATATCCTCCATGCCGATCAGCGATTTGCCGCGACGGGCCGCCAGCAAAGCAGCCTCGTTGAGCAGGTTGGCCAGATCGGCACCGGTAAAGCCGGCGGTCTTTTTGGCCACTACCTCCAGGTCGACACCGGCCTCCAGGGGCTTGTTGCGAGAGTGCACCTTCAAAATGGCGGTACGCCCCTTGATATCGGGTGCGCCCACGGTGATCTCACGGTCAAAGCGGCCGGGACGGAGCAGGGCGGGGTCCAGAATGTCGGGGCGGTTGGTGGCGGCCATCACAATGATGCCGTCGTGAGAGCCAAAGCCGTCCATTTCTACCAGCAGCTGGTTCAGGGTCTGCTCGCGCTCGTCGTGTCCGCCGCCAAGGCCTGCACCGCGGTGACGGCCAACGGCATCGATCTCGTCGATAAACACGATGCTGGCAGGGGATTTACGGGCGGTTTCAAAGAGGTCGCGGACACGGGAAGCACCCACGCCCACGTACATTTCTACAAAATCGGAGCCCGAAATGGAATAAAAGGGCACACCGGCTTCGCCTGCAACGGCCTTGGCCAGCAGGGTCTTACCCGTGCCGGGAGGGCCCACAAGCAGCACGCCGTGGGGGATCTTGGCACCAAGCTTGGTGAACTTGGCAGGGTCCTTCAGAAATTCAACGATCTCCTCCAGCTCCTGCTTTTCCTCGTCGGCACCGGCCACGTCGGCAAAGGTGACCTTATCCTTGCCATCGCCTGCGGTATGCACACGGGCCTTGCCAAAGCTGTTCAGGCCTCGGCCACCACCCTTGGAGGAGTTCATCATAAAGAAGAACAGCACCACAAAGATGATAATGATCAGGGCATAGGGCAACAGGCTCACCCACCAAGGATAGGTGGTGGGGGGCTCGATATCGTAGGTGTCAAGGTTACCGATGGCGTGGTTGCGCAGTACCATATCGCCGCAATACTCCTGGAACAGCGAGAGGGACTGGAGCTGATAGGCCTTGGTCTCGGTAACAAAGCTGCCGTCGGCATTCAAAATAAGACCGCCGGCCTCGTCGGTTTTGATGACCTCCATGGTCAGGTAGTAATCGGCGTCGATCACAAAGGATATAACGCGATCCTCCTCAAAATAGCCGACCACATCACCAAGGACAAGCTTTTCCTGCTCGGTGCCTTGAAAGATGGTTGCCACAACGGCAATGATGATGCCGATGAGCAATAGGTAAAAGAGTATGGATTTCAAATGACTTTTCATGGATTCCTCCGTTTGTTTTTTAGCTGGAACGGTGCAGATCAGCTATATATTTCGGGTCTTAAAATACCTATGTAGGGCAGATCCCGATAGCGTTCATTGTAATCAAGCCCATATCCCACCACAAATTCGTCGGGGATCACCGCGCCAATGTAATCGGGGGTGAAGTCCACCTCACGGCGGTCGGGCTTATCCAAAAGGGTGCAGCAGCGCACGCTGTGGGCGCCGCGGTCACGGAACAGCTGGGTCAGCTTGGAAAGGGTGCGACCGCTATCCGTGATATCCTCAACCAACAGAATATTCAGATTGCTGTAATCGGTGCGGAACAGGTCCAGATGCATTTTCAGCTGGCCCGAGGAAACGGTGCCTGCGCCATAGGAGGTGACCTTAACAAATTCCAGCTCCACGGGGCGCTCCATCTTGCGGACCAGATCGGTATAGAACATAACGGCACCCTTTAATACACAGATCATCACCAAAGGGCGGCTGCCAAAGGCGCCTTCCTTATAATCGGCGGTGATTTGAGTGGCCATGCGGGTGGTAATCTCATCCAGTTGCTGGGGGGTGAGCAATACGGTTTGCAGATCCAGATCAATATCCAATTCGGTGTTCATACACAGTTGCCTTTCTTATTCTTTTATGTTGTGTTGAAATCAATTAAAATATAGATGCACGCAGATGTCTTTTTTTACCGATTTGCCGCTGGCGCCGTCGCGGGGCGGACAAAAAGGAACGGCCAGCACGCCCTCGTCGTCGCAAAGCAGCGGCATACGGGCGCGGACGTCGGGGGGGAGGGGAGAAAGTCCGGGCAAGCGGCGCACCGCCTTGTGCATACCGCCCTGCAGCAGCTTGTCGCCCTCCTCGCGGGGTCTTGCGTAAAGCGTGCCGCGAATGGCACAACGGGGCAGGGGGATGTGAGCCTCATAGCGGTAATGCCCCACAGGGGCAACGGCACTTGCCTCCCGGCAATCGCACACCACGGCAACGCCCTCCAAGGGGGTCAAGGGGTGGATGCCAAGGGTTAAGGGAATGTGATACGCCACAGCGGCAGGCGGCTCGGTGCCCGGCACCAAGCGTCCGTTTTCAACGGCCACTCTGCCTTGTGGGAGGGAAAGAGAGGAATGGGGAACGGCGCGGCGGCACAGCTCGGCCAAGGCCTCGATATGCACCCGTTCCGGGGGAGTGGGTAGCAGCTGCTGCATCACACGGGCAAAGACCGAAGGGGGCAGCGCGGCAAGGGCGGCTACGGAGGGTTCTTTTCCCTCTTGCATCAAAAAGGCGGTTGCGGCCTCTCGCAGATAGCTCTCGTCCTCGGCCAAGGCCTCGGCACAGCGAGCGGCGCTTTTGCTGCCCTTGGGATACAGCTCCTCCAGCACGGGCATGACCTCCAACCGCAAGCGGTTTCGGGTACAGCAGCCCTCGCCGTTGGTGCTATCCTGTACAAAGTCCAGCCCAACCTGCTGCAGATAGTCTCGCAGCTCCTGTCTTGTTAACTGCAAAAGGGGGCGTGCCACCAGCAGTCCGCCGCCAAGAGGGCGGCAGGCGGGAATACCACAAAGGCCGGCAAGACCGCTGCCGCGCAGCAGGTGCTGCAGCATGGTTTCCAACTGATCGTCGGCGTGGTGCGCCGTGACCAACAGCGGGATGTGCTGTGCGGTCATATGGGCGGTCATCGCCTGATATCGCCCATCACGGGCGGCGGTCTCCAGGCTGACTCCTCGCTGGCTTGCCAGCGCCGGTGCGTCGATGTGCAAAACCGTTAGAGGAATGTGCAGCCGATCGCAAAGGGTGCGGCAGAAATCGGCGTCACGGTCGGCCTCCGCACCGCGGATGCCGTGATGCACGTGCAGGGCGCTGATGGGGGGCTCTGCTGCCAGCATGGCAAGGAGCGCCACCGAATCGGCACCGCCCGACAGCGCCACCAGAAGGGGCGTGTCGGCAGAGAGACCTGCCAGCGCACGGGGGTCCCGAAATCCACGGGGAGGTGGGATGTGCTTGCCCTGACTCATGGTGCTTCCAGATTGTCGTCGGCCAAGGTGCGGAACTTGGTATAAGCACCGATCCAGCCCATTTTGATGTTGCCAGTGGAGCCGTGGCGGTTCTTTTGAATGATGACCTCGGCCACGTTGCCCTCCTGCTCGTCAGGAGAACGGTCGGTTTTATAATACTCGTCACGGTACAAAAACATAACCACGTCAGCGTCCTGCTCGATCGATCCCGATTCGCGCAGGTCAGAAAGCTGGGGACGCTTATCGGTACGGCTCTCGGTGCCACGGGAAAGCTGCGCGCAGCACAGGATGGGCACGCGCATTTCCTTGGCCATCAGCTTCAGACCGCGGGAGATCACACCCACCTCCAGGGCACGGTTGTCATAGTGTGCCTCGCTTTCCATCAGGCCCAGATAGTCAATGACCACAAGGCCCAGATTTTCCACGCGGCGCAGCTTGGCCTTCATGGCGGTCACCGTCATGCCGGAGGTGTCATCAATATACAAATTGGTGTTGGAAAGTCGCATAGCGGCATCGGCGATCTTCTTCCAGTCGTCCTGGGAGAGCTGACCCGAGCGCAGGGCATAGCTTTCTACCATTGCCTCGCTGGAAAGCAGACGGGAGACCAGCTGCTCAGCCGACATCTCCAGGGAGAACACGCAAACAGCCTTTTGCTGTGCAATGGCCACGTTGGTGGCAATGTTGAGAGCAAAGGAGGTCTTACCCATACCGGGTCGTGCGCCCAGAATGATCAGATCCGAGTCGCCCATTCCCACCAGCAGTCGGTCCACGCCCGAAAAGCCCGTGGGCGTACCGTAAGAGGCCTCGGGGTTGTCGGCCAGCTCGTGCAGGTTGGCCAGCACGTTGCGCAGCACGTCGCGGATGTGCAGGAAATTGCGAGAATCACGCCCGGCCGAGATCTCGGTGAACTGGCTTTGGGCATAGTCCAGAATGTGGGTGACCTCCTCCTGCTCGGAAAAGGTCATGTTCGATACGTCAGAGCAGGTGGCAATGATGCGGCGCAGGGTGCTTTTTTCCTTGATGATACGGGCATAGTCCTGCACGTTCATGGCATTGGGCGTGGCCTCCAGCAAAGAGCGGATGTATTCCTCTCCACCGGATTTTTCATACACGCCCTTGTGTACCAGGGTGTCGATCAGGGTCACGGGGTCGATCTCGCTGCTGGCGTCGAACAGCTCGCGCATAGCAAGAAAGATCTCCTTGTGCTCCGAGAGGTAAAAGTCGTCGGCTCCTACCACGGTGAGAATGTCGGTGATGCAGGCGGGGTCAATGAGAATCGAGCCCAGCAGCGCTCGCTCCGACGTGAGGGAGGCGGGCATCTTTTTGACGGTATCCTCCAGGCCTGCGTAATCGTTGATCAGGTCTGCCATGGCTTATTTCTCAGCGACCACAACGTGGATCTTGCCGGCCACGTCGCTGTAAAGCTTGACATCCAGATCGTAAGAGCCATAGGCCTTCAGGGGCTCCATGGTGATCTTGCGCTTGTCAACGGTGATCTTGTGATCTGCAGCCAGCTTTTCGGCCACATCCTTGGCGGTGATTGAGCCGTAAAGGCGTCCGTCGGCGCTGGCGCCCACGTTGAATACCACCTTCAGCTCGGTCAGTTTTTTGGCGATCTCCTGGGCGTTGGCACGCTCCACGTCGATCTTGTGCTGCACAGAGGCTTGCTTGTTTTTCAGCTCGGTAACGGCCTGATTGTCGGCGGGCTTTGCCAGCTTGCGGGGGAAAAGGAAGTTGCGGGCGTAACCGTCCGAAACCTCTACCATCTGGTCTTTTTTGCCCTGTCCCTTGACGTCGGCTGTGAGAATGACTTTCATTGCTTGTTCCTTTCTTCTATGAAAAACTTGGTTGATGTCGGTTGATTATGAATTCTTTTCCTCAAGATCCTTGAAATAGGCGGCGACAGCCCCGCGCAGGGCGTCCTTTGCCGCATCCAGCGTAGAGCCCTGCATGGCGGCACCGGCAGAGTCAAATCGTCCACCGCCGCCCAGTCGCTCCAGGATCAGCTGTACATTGATCGAGCCGTCAGAGCGACCCGAAATGTGTATGGCGCCGTCGATCTCCACCAAGGCGAAGGAGGCGCGCACGCCCTTGACGTTCAGTAGCTTGTCGGCCTCCTTCGCGGCGGCTACGCGGTCATCCGCGCCCCGTCCCGTGCCGTGGCTCCACGTCATACCAACCGAATCGTTTTGCATCAGGGCACAGCCCGAAAAGCTGCGCTCGCAAACGTAATCGGCATAATCCTCGTTGAAAAAGCTGTGTACGTACTCGGCGTTTGCGCCCTTGCCGTAAAGGAATCGGGCGGCGTCCAGCGTACGGCTACCTGTGTTGCGGGTAAAGTTACCGGTATCCAGCACGATGCCCGAAAGGATCACGCTGGCTACCTCGTCACTGACCAGCTTGGCGTTTTCGGCATCGGTGCCGGTGTCGGTCTGCTCCAGCATCTCGGTCACCAGCTCTGCAGCAGAGGAGGCCGAGGGGTCGATATAGTTCATCACCGGCTCAAAGTCGTATTCGCCGGTCTGACGGTGATGGTCGATGATGGCAATCTTGCCCGAAACCTGACGGACGTTGGCCGCCACGTCGGGGGCTTCGATGATGCCAAAGTTATTGGCGTCGGAAATGATCAGCAGGGTGCCGGGGCGGATTAGGTCCAGGCCCTTATGACCCGAAATGAACATATCGCTGTAGGTGCGCGAGGCACACAGGCGCTCGGAGGCGATCTTGAAGTTGGCGTTGTTCAGATCCATAATGATCTTGGTGGGTACGCCGGCAAACAGACCCAGCTGTGCCAGACCCACGCAAGAGCCGATGGAGTCAAAGTCGGGATTCTTGTGGCCCATGATCAGCAGATTATCGGCCTCGGAAATTTTGGAAAGCAGGTAGTTGGCCACCACACGGGACTGCACCTTAGTGCGGCGCTGGAAGGGGCGGGTCTGACCGCCGTAATAGCGGATGCCGTCCTTACGGCGCACGGCCACCTGGTCACCGCCGCGCTGCAGTGCCATATCCAGGGCGGTGCCAGCGTCCTTGGCACGCTCGGCCATGGTGCTGTCGGCCAGCGAAATGCCAACCGAAACCGTAACAGGGATGCTGTACTCGCCAAGGCGAATGCCACGGATGCCATCCAGCAGCTCGCTGAACTTATCCTCCTCGCATTGTCGGAGCTTTTCCTGTGAGAACAGCAGCAGATAGCGGTCACGCTCGTATTCGCGCAGCAGGCCATTCAGCCCGGCGGCAAAACGGATGAGAATATCGTCCACCTTGCGGGAGGCATCACGATAGTTCACACGGGTGTACTGGGTCAGCTCCTCCAGGTTGTCTACGTCGATATAGGCCACGGCGGGCATGTCCCGCTCGGTCTTTTCCTTCAGATTCAGCAGCTCGGTCACGTCGGTAAAGGTGATCAGATAGCTGGGGCGGTCATCCCCCAGATGCATCAGATATGCTTTAGCCATATAGCGACCGCCGTTGCGCAGATTGACCACCGTACCGTCAGCGGTATCGGTCAGCACGTGCTCCGGGGGCTTTTCCGAGATCTCCTCGGCCTTGGCATTGATGGCCTCCATGGTCAGTTGAGTCACCGTGCCGCGGCTTTCCTCCTCCTTGGTGGCGTTGCTTAAGATCTGCTGCAGGGTCACACCGCCACAGACATCGGCCACCGTACCCCGATAGAAGGGGGTGTTGGCACCGATCAGCTCCTGCAGGGCGCTGTTGGTGGCGCGCACGCGTCCTTGCTCGTCCACAATGGCATAGGGGAAATGCACCATATACTTGAACATATTGTGCATTTTGGTGTTGAGGGATTCAAACATGATCTCCTCCTCACGCTCCTTATGCTCCTTTAATCGAAAGAATAGATAGATCAGCGCGCTGATGATCAGATAAGTGCACAGAAAAGTAAGGGCAATACCCAGCGAGGGGAGCGCACCAACGGACAGCCGTTCCACCGCCAGATAGGCGCCAAAGAAGAACAGGCCGATGATGATCGCTGCCAGCAGGGGGAGCCCCATATCAGAGCGATGCTGATGATTGGAGTGCTTTTGCATGTATCATTCTCCTTTTGTTGTCGTTTAGTGTCTTGGATCGTCCGTGCCGTCGGGGCGAGGGAGACGAGGCGCCACCAGGATCTGAAAGCATCCCACAAAGGCGGCCAGCGCCAAGGCCATAGCGGGTTGAAACCAGAAGGTCACAATCAAAGCGAAGCCCAGCAATCGGGAAAGGCAGGAGCGTGCAGCTCCTTTGGCAAACAGAACCGAGAAGCCGATCAGAGCAAGGCCGGGCTCCAGAATCAAAGAAAGGTTTTCGCACACCATGCCAAACAGTGTCACAGTGCTGCCGTTGGAAATGAGAGAGGCGAAATAGGCCAGGATAAACAAAATGGCGGAAAGGGGACTCATGGTAAAGGCGGCTACCCGCAGGGGCAGTCGGGGCAGAGTGCCAAAGCCCACCAACAGCTGCAACAGAATACGCCAGATCAGAAAGGCCGTAATAGAGCATACGCAAATAAACAATCCGGGCAGCACGTTTACAAACAGCGCCGCCACGTTGGCTGCATCCACATCCGATACACCAAGATGCACGCCGGCCTCGGCATAAACGGTGTTCATGCCGCGGAACATCGCCACAATGCTCTCGCGCAGCTCATTGGCGGTATGGGTCAGCAGGTCGCCGTTCAGCTTGCCCATCCATGCAAGGGTGATCAGGGCCGCCACGGCCAGAGCGATCGCCAGCACAATGGCCAGAGTCAGGGTGGACTCGGTGCGGCGTTGATACAGCCACAGACACAGGGCGGCGGTGACGGCCATGACCAAGGGCAACAGAGAAAGCAGACCGCGCATGGGGTCGCCGGTGATCAGCCACACCAGGGCAAAGGCCGCCACGGGCAGGCCCAGCAGGTACCAATCCCGTTTGGGGGTGTGACGGTGGATCAGCACAAAGGCGCCGCATCCGCCACCAATCAGCAACGCCGCAAAGGCGCTGGGCAGCAAGAAGGGATTGGGAATAGCAGGGAAAAGACTCCCCAGCATGAAAAGCAGAAAACCCGGAACGGCGTAATACAGCACCGCCATCAGCGAACGGGTCAGTAGATAATAAAATAGCACACAGCCTGCCAACAGCAGGAGCGAGAGAGCCTGATGATCCGTCATCGGGAGTATCAGGCAGGCAAGAAAGCACATGATCGCCGAGATGGTCACGGGGCCCTTCTCCGGCGGAGAGAGCATATCGTGCCAAACGGCCAGATCCTTTCTTTGCAAAGTGGTGTTTTCCATACAAGCCTCCTCGGCCAAGACATTTTTTCGCATTATACTATTTTAATATTATATCATAGAATTTGATGGTTGTAAACACATTAAATGAAGGAATTGTGAAAATTGATAGAAGAAAGAGCCAAAAAGGGGATAAAAATCAAAAAATTCACATTTTTCAGAAAAAATTGAAAAAAGCTATTGCAAACGGGAGAAAATGGTGGTATAATACACACAGTAAGAAGAGCGGTGTGGAGCAGGCGAGCAGCCTGCTCCTCTTCTTTGCCCGTGAAAAAGTGGCGCGATACTTCGTTGCTGCCTCGAAAGCGGCTCGACATAGATCACTATGCCTTCGCCTTGCTTTCTGCGTTACGCTTCGTCTCGCTTGCTTTTTCGCGGGCAAGGGAGAGAGGGCAAGAAAAGTGGCGCGATACTTCGTTGCTGCCTCGAAAGCGGCTCGACATAGATCACTATGCCCTCGCCTTGCTTTCTGCGTTGCGCCTCGTCTCGCTTGCTTTTTCGCGGGCAAGGGAGAGAGGGCAAGAAAAGTGGCGCGATACTTCGTTGCTGCCTCGAAAGCGGCTCGACATAGATCACTATGCCTTCGCCTTGCTTTCTGCGTTGCGCCTCATGGTCACAGGCAAGGAAAATCGCTTTATTACAGATCATTCGAAAGGGGAGTACACTATGGCAGGTGCAAAGAACATTGCAGAAACCGTCTGGCAGGGGATACAGCCCGTGGCCGACGAGCTGGGATTGGCCATTTGGGATGTGGAATTTGTCAAAGAGGGCTCGCGTCGCATTTTGCGTGTGACCATTGACCACGAGGATGGCATTACCATTGACGATTGCGAGCGGATGCATCGCGCCATCGACCCTGTACTGGATGAGCTGGATCCCATTGATACGGCCTACGATCTGGAGGTCAGCTCTCCCGGCATCGAGCGGGAGCTGCGCACAGATGCCCACATCGACGCTTGCGTTGGCGAGCGTGTGGAGCTTCGTTTCTTTGCTCCGTTTGAGGGCAAGAAGAGCGTGGACGGCGTTTTGGCCGGCCGCAGCGAAAGCGGCGATGTGTTGGTGGAGCTGGAGGGCAAAACCCAAGCCTTCCCCCGTAATGCGATCGCAAAAATGCAGACCGTATTTGAGTTTTAAGTTCAATTTTTCACACACATAGAATGAAAGGAAATTGCCATGGCAACCAAAAGCAGTAAGGAATCGTTTGTCAACGCCCTTGAGCTCCTGGAGAGAGAAAAGGGGATCCCCAAGGAATACATGATTGAAAAGATCGAGGCCGCATTGGTATCCGCATACCACAAGGAATACGGTGTCAATGCCAACGTGCGTATCGAGTTCAATCTGGAAAAGGATGACGTACGCGTGTTCCAGCAAAAGACGGTAGTGGAGACCGTTACCGATCCCGAGCTTGAGATTTCCCTGGAGGATGCCAAGTCTCACAACAAGCGCTTTAAGCTGGGTCAGCTGATCGAGATCAAGGTCAAGCCCGAAAACTTCCGCCGCCTGTCTGCCGCCGCCGCCAAGTCGGTCATCATTCAAAGCATCCGCGAGGGCGAGCGTAAGGCTATGCAGGAGGCTTATGAAAGCCAGCGCGATGAGATCATCACCGCCACGGTCAGCAAGATCGACCCCGTGAACGGCAACGTTGTACTGGAGACCGGCACCGGCCGCGCCGTGCTGCTGAAAAGTGAGCAGATCCCCGGCGAGGAGTTTGTGGTGGACGACCGCGTCAAGGTGTTCGTCATGGAGGTCAACAAAGAGGCAAGAGGGCCGCTGGTTACCCTTTCCCGCTCTCACGCAGGCCTGGTTCGCCGTTTGTTTGAGCTGGAGGTTCCCGAAATTGCCGAGGGCGTGGTCATGATCAAGAGCGTTTCCCGTGAGGCCGGTGTGCGCAGCAAGGTGGCTGTTTACTCCCGCGACCCCGACGTGGATCCCGTTGGTGCTTGTATCGGTAACCGCGGTATGCGTATCGCAGGCATCGTTGACGAGCTGCGCGGCGAAAAGATCGACATCATCAACTACAGCGAGCAGCCCGAGGAATTCATTGCAGCGGCACTTTCCCCCGCACGTGTCATCTCCGTGGAAATGACCGGCGAGCGCGCTTGCCGTGTGCTGGTTGACCCCGATCAGCTGTCTTTGGCCATTGGCCGCGAGGGTCTGAATGCTCGTTTGGCCGCACGCCTGACCGGCTATAAGATCGACATCAAGGCTGAATAAACCCCACAACGGGTGTAAAAATATGGAACAAAAAAAGAAAAAGATCCCCCAGCGTCAATGCCTTGGCTGTGGCGAGCATCGCCCCAAGGCAGAGTTGCTGCGCGTGGTGCGCGATCCGGAAGGAAATGTTACCCTGGACTTTACCGGAAAGAAATCCGGCAGGGGTGCATATATTTGTAAGAATGTGGCCTGCTTAAAGCTGGCACAGCGCAAGCGCAGCCTTTCCCGTAATCTGGAGTGCGAGATCCCCGATGCGGTCTATGCCGCCCTGGAGGAGCAATTCCATGCCGAGCAATGAGCAGCAGCAGCGAGCCCTGCGCTTGCTGGGATTGGCGGCAAGGGCAGGACGTGTCATTTCGGGTGTCCCCCTGATCTGCACGGCTTTGCAAAAGAATGCCGCCGGCAAAAAAGTACTGTTGGTGCTTTCTGCCAGCGACGCCTCGGATAACACCAAAAAGCGCATTGCCGATCGCACCGCCTATTACGGCGTGCGTCACATCCCCTTATCGGTGGATTGCGCCACACTCGCCCACACCGTGGGTAAGCGCGACGGGGCGGTTGCCGCCGTCGGCATTACCGAGCCCGGCCTGGCAACGGCCATCGGTGAACTGTATGAATAATCTCTAAAACGCAAAAAACGCGGATACGGTAGCATTTTTTAACACTTTTTGACGATGCATCCAACGGACTATGGATGCGAGAAGGAGGAAACATGGCCTTTAAAATTACACAGCTTGCGAAAGATCTTGGTATGAAGAGTAAGGATATTACCGAGATGATGACCGCACGTGGTATGGAGTGCAAGACCACGCAAAGAAACATGACTCCCGCAGAGTTCGACGTGATCTTTGAGGCGTTGACCCGCGGTAAGCAGATCGTTGGCATTGACGACTATCTGTTTGGCGATACCTATATTCCCACCAAGGCGGCTGCCAAGAAAAAGGAGACTGCGCCCGAAAAAGAGGCTACATCCGCTCCCGCCCCCGAGCAGGCGCCCGTAAAGGAAGAAAAGGAAGAAAAGAAGGAGGCCAAAAAGGCCACCAAGACCACCAAAAAGGTCGAGGGCGAGCAGCCTGCCGCCCAAGAAGCTGCACCCGTGGCAGAAAAGCCTGCTCCCAAGGCAAAGGCTAAGAAGCCCGAGGAGAAAGTCAAGCCCGTTGCCGAAAAGCCTGTGACTGAGGCCAAAAAGCCCACTGCTGAAAAGCCTGCCGTGGCAGAAAAGCCTGCCGTGGCAGAAAAGCCTGTAACCGAGGCCAAAAAGCCCACCCCCAAAGCTGCAGATCCCGAGGTGAAGTCCGCACCGAAGAAGGAAGAGGCTGCAGTCCCTCCCACCGTCAAAGAAGAAAAAGCAGAAAAGGCAGCCGCCCCTGCGGCTCCCGTCAAGCCCAATCCGCGCACCTATAACATCCCCCAGAATCTGCGTGCTACCATGCAGCGCCCTGCCGCTCCCGCACAGCGTCCTGCAGGCGATCGTCCTGCTACCGATCGCGGCAATGACCGCTTTGCACCCCGTGGCAACGGCGCTCCCAATGCCGCACAGGGCACCAGACCTCAAAACGATCGCTTTGCAAACCCCTCCTTTGGTGGTGGCAAGCCTCCCTTTGGTGGCAACCGCGATCAGCAGCGCCCCGGCAACAACGACCGCAACCGTCAGGGTGGCGGCTTCCGCGACAAGGACGAGGGAGGACGCGCTCCCCGCGAGCATTTCCAAGTGCAGGCCATTGTTCGTGGCCAGACCCCCAAGGGTACCGATAACAGCCAAAAGGCGCGCGGCACCCGTGTGGTGGATATGCGCGGCTCCAGCGTGGACCTTTCCAAATACGACGAGCGTCTGGATACCTTTGTGCCCGATGCCGTGCGCGATGCACGCGGTGGCAACCAGCGCTTTAAAAAGCAGCAGGTGGGCACCCACGCCATGACCGCCGGCAAGAAGGGCACCAAGAAAAGTGCAGCACCCGTTACCAAGCAGGCCAATTCTGTGACCATTCCCGAGGAGATCACCGTCAGCGAATTCGCTTCTCGCATGAAGATCGCCCCCGCACAGGTGGTCAAGCAGTTGATGATGATGGGCATGATGGTGACGTTGAACCAGACCATTGATTTTGACACCGCCTTCCTCATTGCCGAGGAACTGGGCGTTAAGGCCGAAAAAGAGGTTGTCGTCAGCATTGAAGAAAAGCTCTTTGACGATGCCGAGGATGCCGAGGAGAATCTGATCGAGCGCGCTCCTGTTGTGTGTGTCATGGGTCACGTTGACCACGGTAAGACCTCCTTGCTGGATGCGATCCGCCATACCCGTGTAACTGCAGGCGAGGCCGGTGGCATTACCCAGCACATCGGTGCATACCGCGTCAAGGCCGGCGGCCGTGACATCACCTTCCTGGATACCCCCGGTCACGAGGCATTTACCTCTATGCGTGCCCGCGGTGCGCAGGCAACCGATATCGCTATTCTTGTGGTGGCCGCGGACGACGGCATTATGCCCCAGACCGTTGAGGCCATCAACCACGCCAAGGCCGCAGGCGTTGATATTATCGTGGCCATCAATAAAATGGATAAGCCCACCGCCAATCCCGATGCTGTCAAGCAGGCGCTGACCAATTATAGCCTGGTGCCCGAGGAGTGGGGCGGTGACGTGATTTGTGTACCCGTTTCGGCTCTCACCGGTATGGGCATCGACGATCTGCTGGAGAACGTGGTCCTGGTTGCGGATATGAAGGAGCTGAAGGCCAATCCCAACCGCCGCGCAAAGGGTATCATCATCGAATCCAAGCTGGATAAGGGTTGTGGCCCTGTTGCCACCGTTCTGGTGCAGAACGGTACGCTGCACAACGGCGATATCGTCATCGCCGGCACGGCAGTCGGCCGTGTTCGTACCATGAAGGATCATACCGGCCGCACCGTTAAGGAGGCTGGCCCCTCTGTGCCCGTTGAGATCATCGGCCTTGCCGAGGTCCCTGAGGCAGGTGACGACTTTGCCGCTGTTGAGGACGAGCGCATGGCAAGAACCCTTGCCGATCAGCGTCGCGACAAGGCCAAGGAGGAGGGCTTCAAGGCCAATGCCCGTGCCAACCTCAACGATCTGTTTGCCCAGATCTCCGAGGGTGTCAAGGAGCTGAACATCATCGTCAAGGCCGATGTGGCAGGCTCTGCCGAGGCCGTGAAGCAGTCGCTGGAAAAGATCTCCAATGAGGAGGTCAAGGTCCGCGTGATCCACTCCGCCGTGGGCGGTATCATCGAGGGTGACGTTATGCTGGCTGCTGCCTCTAACGCCATCATCGTTGGCTTTAACGTGCGCCCCGACCGCGCTGCGCTGGATTCCGCCGAGCGTCAGAAGGTGGATATCCGCACCTACCGTATCATTTATGAGTGCATCGAGGAGATCACCGCCGCTATGAAGGGTATGCTTGCCCCCAAGTTTACCGAGGCGCTGCTTGGTCACGCAGAGGTCCGCCAGACCATTCATGTGCCCAATGTTGGCTTTATCGCCGGCTCTTATGTGCAGGATGGTAAGATCACCCGTCAGTCTCAGATCCGCGTGGTTCGTGACGGCATCGTGATCTTTGAGGATAAGATCGCATCCCTGCGCCGCTTTAAGGACGACGTCAAGGAAGTGGCTGAGGGCTATGAGTGCGGTATCGGTCTGGATCGCTTTAATGACATTAAGGTGGGCGACATTCTTGAAGCCTTCATCATGGAGGAAGTCAAGCAATAATCCATTTTGGATTTGCCTGATTTCTGTGTCCAAAGGAGGTTTCCCATGGTATATGAAAAATCCTGCGGCGCACTGGTGGTGCGCCGCGAAGGGGATCAATATTTCGTTTTGATGATCAGACATAAGCCTCGTGGTAATCGCTCCTTCCCCAAGGGCCACATGGAGGCAGGGGAAAGCGAATACACCACCGCCCTGCGCGAGGTGATGGAGGAAACGTCGTCTCGTGTAGCCATTCTGTCGGATTTCCGTGCCACCGTGAATTACAGCCCGTCGCCGGGTGTAATGAAGGAAGTGGTCTATTTCCTGGCCTTTACCACCAGCCCCGACATTCAGCCCCGTGAGGGGGAGATCGCCGAGGTCGAATGGATCCCGCTGGAGCACGCCGAGGAGTGTCTTGCCCACGAGAACGATAAGACCGTTTTTCGCGCCGCCATGGAGCGTATGAACACCATGACCGTGGAGATCAAATAACAAAAAGCACCTGCCGCAAGGCAGGTGCTTTTTGTTATGAAAATCCGTATACGTATAGTGCTTTTGGTGTATTTTACCCCTTTTCTACTGCCGCTTTGGCACTGATCATGGCTTTGATCTGCGCCGGATCAAATTTGGCAACGCGAGCGTAGGTGTACAGTCCGTTCTTTTCCTGCTCTACATCATAGAGCTGGGTATAGCAAAAGCCGGTGCAGTCGGGATTGTTCAAAAGCGTGCTGACCATCATTTCAAATCGGGTCAGAAATTCCTCCTCGGTCTGGGGAGCTGCACCATAGCCCCAAGCGTTGGAGCCGTCGCCGTCCACCTCCCAGCGGATGCCGCCGAATTCGGTGACCATATAGGGTTGGCCGTTATAGGTGCCGTTGCGGTCGCCGTACATATGGGGGCGGATGCCCTTTGTAAAGAGGGCTTTGAACTTTTCGGCATCCTGCACGTAATCGTGTACGTCATACACATCGGTGACCGTACTGTGCATACTGCCGCTGGTGTCAAACACCGGGCGGGAGGGGTCAAACTGCTTGGTGATGTGATAAACGGTTTCCAGTACGCGATTGTCTTGGAATTCCGCATGGAAAAAGTCGTTGGTGGAGGTTTCATTAAAGGGGCACCAAGCCACAATGGAGGGGTGGTTGATGTCACGCTTCATTACGTCCAGCCATTCGGGCAGCATATAGGCCAGCGCCTCTATTTTGTCGGTGGAAAGCCCCATATCGGGGAATTCGCCAAAGGTCAAAAAGCCCAAACGGTCGGCGTGATAGAGGTAGCGTGGGTCAAAGACCTTTTCGTGCAACCGTGCGCCGTTAAAGCCCATATCCATCGCAAGGTGGATGTCCTTTTCCAAGGCTGTATCGTCGGGGGCGGCATAAATGCCGTCGGGGTAAAAGCCCTGATCCAGCACTGTGCGCAAAAACAGAGGCTTGCGGTTCAGCATAAAAATGTTGTTTTCAAAGCCCACCTCGCGAATGCCGAAATAGGTGGTTACGGTGTCCAGAATGTCGTCACCGCGCCGCAGGGTCAAGCGGCAATCGTACAGATGGCCCTCGCCCACGTCCCACAGCTTGGGGTCATCCACATGAAAGACGGTTTGAAAGTCAAAGGCTGTGATCGGCTCTCGGCGCTTTAGCACCTGCTGCCCCTCGTTGGAAACATCGATTTCCAGCGTGCAGCCCACCGCACTTTTGTCAAAGGCTGCAGACAGCGTCACATCGCCGCACAGCTCGGTGCGAAAACGGATGCTCTCCATCCGGATCTCGCCGCAGGCCTCCAGCCAGACCGATTGCCAAATACCGCTGGTCCGGGTGTACAGTGCCGAGTAGGAATGGTACAGGGGAGACTGCTTGCCAGAGGGCTGCTTGGGATCGCGATTGTCATCAAAAACACATACCGTTATGCGATTTTTCGGCAAAATATGGGGCGTGATATCAAAAAAGAAGGGGGAATAGCCGCCGAAATGCTCGCCCACCTCTACACCGTTGACAAAGACCTTGGCGTGATAATCCACCGCACCAAAGCGCAGCAGGATCTGCCGACCGTCAAAATGCTTGGGCAAGGTGAATTCCTTGGCATACCACAACCGGAAATGAAAATCCTTGTTTTCAACCCCCGATAGCTTGGATTCGGGTGGAAAAGGCACGCGGATGGTCTGCGTCAGCTTTTCCTTTTTCGAGCGGTCGGTTGCCCAATAATGGGCGGCGTTGTCGATCTGAAATTCCCATTCGCCGTTCAGTAACAGATAATCGGGTCTTGCAAATTGCGGATTAGGGTGCTGCATCATGCTCGGCATCCTCCTTTGGTTGGTGTTATTTGTATTATAGCAATGATGCGAAGCAAAGTAAAGAGGAGATTGGACAAAAAAGCTTTGATATTGGATAAAAGAGTTCGGGGGCGGCCTGCATTGATCGCAGGCCGCCCCTGTGTGTTTATGGATCAGTCAAAATAGCCTTCTTTGTGCAGTAGCTCGGCAATCAGCACGGCACCGCCGGCGGCACCGCGCAGAGTGTTGTGAGAAAGCCCCACGAACTTCCAGTCGTAAACGCTATCCTCGCGCAAACGGCCTGCCGTAACACCCATGCCTCCGTAAATGTCGCGATCTACGGCTGCCTGGGGGCGGTTATCCTCCTCAAAGTAGGTGATAAACTGCTCGGGAGCATGGGGGAGCTTCAATGCCTGGGGCTTGCCGGAAAATGTTTTCCAAGCCTTCAGGATCTGTTCCTTGGTGGGATTCTTGCGGAACTTGACGAATACAGCGGCGGTGTGACCGTTGGTCACAGGCACGCGAATACACTGGGTGGTGATAACGGGCTCGGTGGCCTTAACGATCTGGCCGTTTTCGACCTTGCCCCAAACACGCAGGGGCTCCTGCTCGCTCTTTTCCTCCTCGCCGCCGATGTAGGGGATCACATTGTCGATCATTTCGGGCCATTCGTTAAAGGTCTTACCTGCGCCGGAAATGGCCTGATAGGTGGTGGCCACTACCTCATAGGGCTCAAACTCCAAAAGGGCGGTGAGCATTGGCACATAAGATTGGATCGAGCAGTTGGGCTTAACGGCGATAAAGCCGCGCTTGGTGCCAAGGCGCTTGCGCTGATCGGCGATCACGGCAAGGTGCCCGTCGTTGATCTCGGGGATGACCATAGGAACGTCGGGGGTCCAACGGTGTGCGGAGTTGTTGGAGACCACGGGGATCTCGGCCTTGGCATAGGCCTCCTCCAGCGCGCGGATGTCCTCCTTTTTCATATCAACGGCGCAAAAAACCACGTTGCAAAGCTTTTTCATTTCGTCGATGTTGGCGGCATCCAGCACCACCATATCGGCAAATTTTTCGGGCATGGGAATATCCAGCTTCCAGCGATTGCCTACGGCCTCACGATAGGTCTTGCCTGCCGAACGGGCAGAGGCTGCAAGAGCGGTAACTTCAAAATAGGGGTGATCGGCAAGCAGCGTGAGAAAACGCTGACCGACCATACCCGTGGCGCCGATCACGCCAACCGGACGTTTGTTCATGGTGGTATCTCCTTTGAAAATGGGATGCAAAATGAAATATGATGCAACATTATAACACAAATCCTGCATCTTGTCAACGAAAAATGCGCAGTTTTATCCGATTTTTGAAAAAAAAGAAAGCGCTTTTTGCATAATTATTCCTTCTCATCCGTTTTTATCTACATTCACCTGGCGATAAAGCTCGTTTTTGGGGATGCCGCGCTCCTTGGCCGCCGCCTTAATGGCATCCATACGGGAAAGGCCGCTTTTTTCATAATATGCCACGTGCTCGGCAGGGGAGAGTGCCAACCGCGCGGCGCTCTTGTCGCTGGTGGGGGCAATGTAGGTGCCGCCGCCAAGAATCAGTACGTATTCGCCGCGTGGCTCGTTTTGCGCATAGTGCGTCACTGCCTCGCCCAGCGTGGTGCGCAGGATCTCCTCGTTACGCTTGGTCAGCTCGCGGCACAGCGCCACCGGGCGATCGGCACCCAAGGCGGCCGATAGGTCATCCAACGTGGTGCGCAGCTTGTGGGGGGCCTCATACAGAATCATGGTGGCATCCCCTCTGGCAATGGCCTCCAGCCGAGCGCGGCGCTTGGTTTTTTCCACGGGCAAAAAGCCCTCAAAGGTAAAGCGCGAGGTGGGCAGACCCGAAAGCGTGAGAGCTGTGATGGCGGCGCAGCAGCCGGGAATGGCGGTAACGGGTACGTGGTTTTCGGCACAGAGGGCCACCAGATCCTCGCCGGGGTCGCTGATGGCAGGGGTGCCGGCATCGCTGCAAAGAGCGCAGGATTCACCGGCCAGCAATCGCGCAACGATTTGGGGGCCGCGCTCCTTCTTGTTGTGCTCATAGTAGGAGACCATCGGCCGCGAGATCCCAAGGTAGGCCAGCAGCTTGCCGGTGTTGCGGGTGTCCTCGGCGGCCACAAAGTCTACCTCTGCCAGCACCTTTATGGCGCGTTCGGAAAGATCGGCAAGGTTGCCGATGGGGGTAGAAACCAAATATAGAGTGCCACCGCAAATGGCATTCTTTTCTTCACTTGTGGATGTGCGACTCATGGTGTTCCTTTCTGCACACGGCAGGGGCCGTGGCGCATAAAATAAAGATAGCAATCAAAGGGGGTAACAAGCGTGGCGATCAAAATTTATTTGGATCAAGGGCATAATCCCGTCAACCCCAATGCAGGGGCAGAGGGCAATGGACTGCGGGAGCAGGATCTGGTGTTTCGCATTGGCGTAGAGACAGCCGCCCTACTCAACAGCAATCCGGATTTCGAGGCAAGGCTTTCCCGGCCCACGGCCGACACACAGCTGGGGGGCTCCAATGCCTCCAGCCTGGCAGCTCGCGTGCAGGATGCCAATGCGTGGGGAGCGGATTATTTCATCAGTTTGCACACCAATGCTTATGACTCGCCTGCTGCCACGGGCAGCGAGGCTTTTGTGTTTCAGCAAGGGGGCGTGGCGGCTGCCTTGGCCGCCGATATTTTAGAGGGGCTGGAGCGCGAGACCGGTCTTTTCAATCGCGGTGTGTTTTCCAGGCCTTCGCTTTATGTGCTGCGGCGCACCGCCATGCCTGCCATTTTGTTGGAGCTTGGCTTTATTTCGAATCCACGGGATGCCCGATTGATGAACGAGCAGCCCGAGCTGTTTGCCCGTGGGATCTATGAGGGGGTCGTGCAATACGTGAACAGCACTTAAAAGTGCCCCTCGTCATAGATGGTCTGCGCCCTTGGAGATAGGGCTTTTTCCACCCCGTTGGGGCCTGTTTCGTGCAAAAAGAGTGGGGGAAGGATCGCAAGCCCTTCCGCACCGCCCAGTACCGCCTCGGTCAGTACCATGCTGGGCTCCTTGTCCCGATGATCGTGGACGAACACCATGCGCTTGGGGGCCAGCTTGTGTTTTTTGAGGGCGGCAAACAGACTTTCCAAGCGGTCGGGACGGTAAACGGTATAGAACCTTCCACCATATTTCAGACATCTGGCCGCTGCGGCGGCGAAATCGTCCATGCAACCGAGAATTTCGTGCCTTGCGATCTGTTTTTCCCCGTGGGGAGAGGCATAGCCACTGTCGGCACGCATATAGGGGGGATTGGAGAATACCACGTCCAGCTCACCGTCGAGATCGGTGGGCGTCAGCTGGCGCACATCACGCAAAAACACGGATACGGTATCGGAAAAACCGTTCAAATGAACGTTTTTTTGAGCCAACTCCGCATAGGTGGGCTGGGCCTCGATGGCGTAGATCTTGCGGTAGGTGTGACGGGCGGCCAGCAGCAGGGCAATGATCCCCGTGCCACAGCCGAAATCAGCGGCGCGGCCGTTGGAGGCAGGACGGCAGAAGGCAGAAAGCAAAAAGGCATCGCTGCCAAAGGTCAGGCCGTTTTTGCGGCGGATCAGACGAATGTGCTCGTTGACCTCGTCCAACTGCTCATCGGGGGAAAGAACCGGTGCTTGCACGGGGGATCTCCTTTCGTTTTCATCGGTAAAAATCGTGTATATTGTACCATGCCTTGGGGCAAATTGCAAGCCTTACATCAAACAAAAGCGACGTGAAGGGGGGAACCGCTTCGCGCCGCTTTTGTTCGTATTGTGCGTATGTTTTTTACTCAGCCTTGGGAGCGCCAACAGGGCAAGCACCCTCGCAAGCGCCGCACTCAACGCAGAGCTCTGCGTTGATCACGTACTTGCCGTCACCCTCAGCGATAGCACCAACGGGGCAAGCATCAACGCAAGCGCCGCAGGATACGCAATCATCAGAAATCTTGTAAGCCATGGTTAATTTACCTCCATTACACGTGATACTGCTATTGTAGCATACTTTTTTCAAAAAGGAAAGACCTTTTGTGAAAAACAAGAAAATATTTTTTGGCAGAGATTTAATTTCCTGCCTGCTCCACAATGGTTTCCCCGGCCTTTACCTCGGCATTTTCCGTCATGTTCCGGGGCGGCTCGACGGGTTTTGCGGGGCTGGATTCCCGGCGGATGGGGGTGACGTCATCCCGATGATACAGCTTGGGCTCCTCCTCGGGGGCGGCATCCAGCTTGACCTTCACCGTGCCGGCCAGGGGAGTGGCATCTACCACAACGCCGTTCCCGTCGGGGGTGGAAACAAGAGTGTCCTTTTTGGGGGTGAGCTGTGCCTCCAACTGATAGGTCTCGTGCTCATAGCGCAGGCAGCACATCAGTCTGCCACAGCAGCCCGAGATCTTGGAGGTGTTGATGGAAAGCCCCTGCTCCTTGGCCATTTTAATGGAGACCTGGCCGAAATCGGAAAGGAAGGTGGAACAGCAGAAGGGGCGACCGCACATACCCAGACCGCCAATAAGACGGGATTCGTCGCGGATGCCGATCTGGCGCAGCTCGATGCGGGTATGGAATACACCGGCGAGGTCGCGCACCAGCTCGCGGAAGTCCACGCGCCCCTCGGAGGTGAAGTAGAACAGCAGTTTGGAGTTGTCAAAGGTGTACTGGGCATCTACCAGTCGCATATCCAGCTTGTGATAGGCGATCTTGTCAGCGCAGATCTTCAGGGCCTCAGCCTCACGGCGGCGATTCTCCTGCTCGTGGGCCTTATCCTCGGGGGTGGCGTGACGGAGTACCGAGCGCAGGGGCTGGATCACGTCCTTTTCAGCGATCTTACGCTTCAACATGACGATCTCACCCAGCTCGGGGCCTCTGGCGGTGTCCACCAGGACCTCGTCTCCAATGCGGTAGGTTTTGTTTTCGGGGGCGAAGAAATAGACCTTGCCGGCGTGGCGGAAACGCACGCCTACTACCTCAACGGCTTTGCCGTCGGGGATGGGAAAGCCGCAGGGAATATCCTCCAGTAAATAGGCAGCGGTGGCAATGTCTACGGCAAACTCGTCAGAGGAAACGGCCAGCTCCTCCTGCTTTTTGTCCTTGCGGAGGAGAGAGCTGCCAAAGGTGGTGCCCAGCGTTGGGGTGCCGAATTCCTCGTCCAACGCCTTTTGCAAGGAATCGCTGATAGTTTCTGTGGCAGGAGCCTTGGGCGCTTTTATTTCCTCGCGGCGGTCGTTGCCGCGGCGCTGCTCGTGACGGCGATCGGCATCGTTGTGAGGCTGACCGTCGTTGCGGTGCGCCTCCTCGGTGGGGCGCTGATGATCACGGCGATCGTTGCCGCGGCGATTGTTGCGTCCGTGGCGATTTCCGCCTTGACGGTTGTTGTCCGGATGCTTGCCGCCGTTTTCTGCCTTTTCCGCTGCCTGCGGAGCCGTGGTCGCTGTCTCGGTATTGCCTTGCGGACGATGCTCAGGACGATTGCCGCGGTGGTGATTTTTGTGATGGCGATTGTTGCGGCGGTCACCGTCATTAGCGCGGCCTTCGCCGTTGTTGCGACGGTCGTTTGGCCGACGCTCGTTGTTTTCCTTGCGCTCGCCCTGGGGGGCGGGGGGATTGAAATTACCGGGGCGCACCGAAATGCGCTGTCCGTTGCGGTTTTCGCCACCCTCGTGACGGGGGGCGTTCTTTTTGTTATCTTCCATGGATTCTCCTTATGCCAAAAGGCGATTTTGCAGCTGCACCAATAGCAGGCGCACGTTGCCGTTTGCCGACAGAGCGGCAAGAGTGGATCGGATGGCCTCGATCTGCTTTAGCAGTCGATGGGCGGTAAAACGGATGCACAGCTCGCCGGCCTCCTCCCGATCGGTAAAAAACAGAAGCTCTGCTTGTTCGCTGTAGGTGAGTACCAAAAGGTCGCGCAGGGCGCTTTCCAACAGCAGGAGCTTGGTGCTGACCTCCTCGCGTTTTGCGCCAAAAGCCAGCAGGGCGATCAGCAGCTCGTCGGGGCGCGTGCGCTGTGCCAAAAGGTGACAAATACCGGATACGGTAGCGCGATTTTCAAGCATTGGGCCACGGTTTTGCTCGTCCAGCAGCTCCATGGCGGCGCCGATGCGCCCACCCGACATCCGCAGGATAGCGGCCAGCTCACGGGGGGCGGAGGCCTCCAGGGCTGTGGCTGCTTGCAGCAGCTTTTTGTTCGGCTGACGGGCAAGCAAATAGTGCTTCATCTCCTCATCGCTTACCGGCTGCATACGAAGGATAGGGGCACGGGAGCGAATGGTCTCCAGCAGGGCGCCGGCATCCTCGGCCAGTAAAAAGAACAGCACGAATTTTGGCGGCTCCTCCAGGGTCAAAAGCAGCGCATTCTGTGCCTGAGTGGTCATGGTATGCGCATCGTGGATCAAGTAGACCTTAAAGCTGAGATCGTTGGGTACTGTGATCACATCGTTGCGCAAGGCGCGCACCACATCCACACCCATGGTGGATTTGCCCTCCTCGCGGTAGATGTGGATCACGTCGGGGGAGTTGCCCTCCCGGATCTTGTGGCAGCTGGGGCACTCGGTGCAGGGCAGGGGAAACGCACCGTTTTCGAGGTGCTGGCAGGCCAGTGCCGTTGCCAGTTCGGTTGCCAGCGTACTTTTGCCAATGCCCTTAGGCCCTTCCAGTATATAGGCGTGAGAAAAGGATCCGCTTTCAATATCTCGGCCAAGGCGTTGGCGCAGGGCGTTATTGCCCGCAACCGTGCCAAAATATTCGCGCATCTTTCTCACCTCACCAACGGCACATAATACTTCAACATATTATTATAACAGAAGTGTGTCAAAAAGTCAACGGATTTTGCACAGGGAACACGGGAAAGTTTTGGATGTGGCGCAAAGAGTCGCGCACGAGGAAATGACAAAGCCAAAGCCGGTGATGGGGCGGAACCTGCATGAAAGGATGCGCAAAAAGTTGAAAAAATGATCACCGTTTGCTGGTTTTTGTGTTTTCAAGGATAAAAAGAGCAGGGGCAGCGGATTCGCTGCCCCTGCTCGCCCTTTCTGTTTATGCGAGAGAGGAGCATCGCCTGTCGGTAACGGTGCCATCCGTGGCCCCCGATCCCATGGACACAGTGGTCGCCGTGACCCTTGCGGAAACTCCCCGTGTGCAGGAACTGTAAGAAATTTTGCATACCGTATTTCTGCTTCTTTATCCTTTTCCACTTTTGAAAAGGCTTGGATGGAGTGTAACATTTTTTGCAGCGCAAAACAAAAGAGCGGAAGGAGCCCTTTTCACAAAAAGGTCCTTCCGCTCTTTTGTTTTGCTAAAAATGTTATCTCTGTACGCGGCCCGAGCCGTCGCCGCCGGCCAGTGCCTTGACCTCGGCAACCGTCACCTCGTTCATGTCGCCCTCGATCGAATGCTTGAGGGCAGAGGCCGCCACGGCAAATTCGATAGCCTCCTGATTGTCATAGCCGTTTGCCACGGCATAGATCAGACCGGCGCCAAAGCTGTCGCCGCCGCCCACGCGGTCCACAATGTGTACCGCATAATTCTTGGAGAAATAATACGCGCCGTCACGATACAGCATCGCAGCCCAGTTGTTGTCGCTGGCAGAAATGGAGCCACGCAGAGTAATGGCAACGGTGGGGATGTCAAAGCGCTTGGAGAGCTGCTTGGCCACATCCTTATAGCCCTCGTGGGAGAGCTTGCCGCCGGTTACGTCGGTGTTGGCGGCCTTGATGCCAAAGACCTTTTCACAGTCCTCCTCGTTGGCAATGGCCACATCCACATAGGGCATCAGCTCGCCCATAACGCGGCCTGCCTTTTCGGTGGTCCAAAGGTTTTTGCGGAAGTTCAGATCACACGAAACCGTTACACCCAGCGCCTTGGCGGCTTTGACCGCATCCAGGCAAATCTCGGCACAACTGTCGGAAAGGGCAGGGGTGATGCCGGTGAAATGGAACCAGGTTGCGCCGTTCAGAATGGCTTTCCAGTCAAAATCGGCCGTGGTGGCGGCAGAAATGGAGGAGTACTTGCGGTCGTATACCACCTTGGAGGGACGCTGCGAAGCACCCTTTTCGCAATAGTAAAGGCCCAGACGCTCGCCACCCCAAGCAATGTCAGAGGTGTCTACACCGTGGGCACGCAACGTGCGCAGGGCACTTTTGCCGATGTCGTTTTCGGGGAGCTTGGTCACGTAGGAGGCGTCCAAACCGAAATTGGCCAGCGAAGCGGCCACGTTGGCCTCACCGCCGCCGTAAATAACCTCAAAGCAATCGGCCTGCACAAAGCGCTTGTATCCCACAGGGGAAAGGCGCCCCATGATCTCACCAAAGCAAACAAATTTCATGATTGTTTTCTCCTTTACATTTCGCAAAGCGATATTTCTGCCCTCATTATAGCAAAAAAGAAGACGGTGTGCAAGCACCTTGTGCCGAAAAAGAATTTTTTGCAAAAAAATCGGAACTATTTGCAAATAATTCCAGTGGGCACCCAGGGTGATCCAATACAAATTGATGTAATGTATCACTTTTTGTGACAATACCGCCAAAAAAGTGTATTTTTATCTAAAAAACAAGTAAAAAGTCGATGAAAAGTCCTTGCAAAATATCATAGAACAGTTTATAATTTATATATACTGTTATGTCGTATGTCACACGCAAAATGTCGCAGAAAGGAAGAGGCCGTATGCAGGATTTGGATCAATACGCCCCGTATCTATTTCATCAGGGCACCAATTATCACAGCTATGAATACCTGGGTGCGCATCGGCAGGGAGATGCCTACGTGTTCCGCGTCTGGGCTCCCCATGCCACCGCTGCTTTCGTTGTGGGTGATTTCAACGATTGGGGAGAGAGCGACCCTATGCACCGTGTGAACGATGCCGGATTGTTTGAGGGTAGCGTTTCTGCCGATCGGTTCGGGGCGGGGGATTGCTATAAGTTCAAGCTTCATACCCCCAACGGTGACCGATTCAAGGCAGACCCTTACGGCTTTTATGCCCAGCTCCCCCCGGCCACAGCCTCGGTCTTTTTTGACCTGGAGGGCTATTCCTGGCGCGACGAGGGCTGGCTGCGTGACCGTGCTCGCCGCATGACGCCCGACCACTTTTATCGGCAACCGTTAAACGTTTATGAGGTCAATCTGGGGTCCTTTAAGCGACACGAGGACGGTAGCTATTATACCTATGAGGAGTTGGCGCGCGAGCTGCCCTCCTACGTAAAGGCAATGGGCTATACGCACGTGGAGCTGATGCCTGTGATGGAGCACCCCTTTGACGGCTCCTGGGGCTATCAGGTGACGGGCTATTATGCCCCTACCTCACGCTATGGCACACCACACGATTTTATGGCTTTGGTGGATGCCTTTCACGAGGCCGGCATCGGTGTGATATTGGACTGGGTGCCTGCCCATTTCCCCAAGGATGCCCACGGGCTTTACGAGTTTGACGGTCAGCCCCTGTACGAGTATCAGGGCCGTGACCGCATGGAGCATAAGGGCTGGGGCACGCGCTGCTTTGACGTGGGGCGGGAGGAGATCCAATCCTTCCTTATTTCCAACGCCACCTTCTGGGTGGAAAAGTACCACGCCGACGGCCTGCGTGTGGATGCGGTGGCATCCATGCTGTATCTGGACTACGATCGCGCTCCCGATGAATGGGTGCCCAACGTGCACGGTGACAACCGCAATCTGGAGGCCATCGCCTTTTTCCAAAAGCTCAACGCCCATATGCGTGGGGCGCACCCGGATGTGCTGATGATCGCCGAGGAGTCCACCGCCTATGGCAATCTGACCACCTTTGAAAACGGCGGTCTTGGCTTTTCGATGAAATGGAACATGGGCTGGATGAATGATACGCTGGACTATAAGACGGTGGATCATTATCTCCGCCGCTTCCATCACAACAAAACCACCTTTTCGCTGACCTATTCCTTCCACGAGCGGTATGTGCTGCCGATCTCTCACGATGAGGTGGTACACGGCAAGCTGTCGCTGCTGAATCGCTCGCCGGGAGATTATTGGCGTAAGTTTGCCGATACTCGCGCCATACTGGCCTATATGATGACCCATCCCGGCAAAAAGCTTTTGTTTATGGGCTGTGAATACGGCCCCTTCCGTGAATGGGACTATGAAAATGAGCTGGAATGGTTTATGCTGGATTATCCTGCCCATCAGGAAATGCAGCACTACACCGCCGCCCTCAATCATTTCTATTTACAAAATCCGCCCTTGTATGAGGTGGATGACTCCTGGCAGGGCTTTCAATGGATCGACGCCGATAATGCCCAGCAAAGCATCCTTTCCTACCGCCGCATCGACAAGCGGGGCAGGGAGCTGGTGGTGCTGATCAATCTGACCCCCGCCACCTACGAGGGCTTTCGGCAGGGCTTGCCCTATCACGGCGCTTGGGAGGAGGTATTCAATTCCGATGCCACGGAATTCGGTGGCTCGGGCGTGGTGAATACCGGCCTGATCCGCACCGAAAGGCAACCGCTGCACGGCCAACCGGCCTGCGCCACATTGCGCATCCCCCCCTTGGGGGCGGTGATCCTGCGGTGCCGGCGACGGTATCCTACCAAAAAATAACCGCTGCGGACTGCCGCAGTGGCTCCACCGCATATCCTTTGTAACCCCTTACCCGCGTTACCCCTTTGACCAATGCATCTATTATTACATGACCGAATGGGAGGATATAAACAATGTTCAAGAAGAAAGAGTGCGTGGCCATGCTGCTGGCCGGCGGCCAGGGCAGCCGTCTGACCGTTCTGACGGCCAAAACCGCAAAGCCTGCCGTCACCTTTGGCGGTAAATACCGCATCATCGACTTTCCCCTTTCCAACTGTGCCAACTCCGGCATTGATACTGTGGGCGTGCTGACCCAGTATCAGCCCTTGGTGCTCAACGAATACATCGGTACGGGTCTGCCCTGGGATCTGGACCGCAACTACGGTGGCGTGAAGATCCTGCCCCCCTATCAGGGCAAAAAGGGTGCCGACTGGTATAAGGGCACCGCAAACGCCATTTACCAGAATCTGCAATTTATCGAGAGATACGACCCCGACTATGTGCTGATTCTGTCGGGTGACCATATCTACCGCATGAATTATGCGGAAATGCTGAAGGCACATAAGGAAAGCGGCGCCGCCTGTACCATTGCTGTTATCGACGTGCCCATCGAGGAGGCCAGCCGCTTTGGTATTCTGACCACCGATGACGACGGCAAGATCATCCGCTTTACCGAAAAGCCCAAAAAGCCCGATAGCACCAAGGCCTCTATGGGTATTTACATCTTCAGCCGTCACGAATTGGCCAAGTATCTGATCGCCGATGCCGAGGATCCCAAATCCTCCAACGACTTCGGCAAAAATATCATCCCCGCTATGCTGGCTGCCGGCGAAAAGATGATGTCCTATACCTTCAAGGGCTATTGGAAGGATGTGGGAACCATCGACTCTCTGTGGGAGGCCAATATGGATCTGCTCGGCGAGCATCCCGCCTTGCAGTTGGGTGACCGCGATTGGCGCATCCTTTCCCGTCACGAAAACGCACCGCCCCAGATCATTGGCGAGGGGGGCGTGGTTGAAAACGCCTCGGTGACCGAGGGCTGTGCCATTTACGGCACCGTTAAAAACAGCGTGCTGGGCGAAAATGTTCAGGTGCTGGAGGGTGCCACCGTCATTGACTCGGTGCTCATGGGTGACTGTGTCATCGGCGAGGGTGCCGTGGTAGAATATGCCATCCTTGACCGTGATGTTGAGATCGGCGAGGGTGCCCATGTGGGCAAGCCTCGTTCCGAGGCCAAGGGCATCGCCGTGATCGGCGAGGGAACCAAAGTAGAAGCGGGAGCAGTAGTCGCCGACGGTGCGACACTGCCCGAATAAGGAGGAATGACCATGAGAGCTGCAGGATTGATCTTTTCCAACATTCATGACGCGTCCATCCCCGAGCTGAC
>JAFTSB010000027.1 GCA_017461945.1 Clostridia bacterium
CTTTGCAACGTGGGTCGGAAGGAACGACGGATATTATTTTGAATCGCTATCCCTCCTTTACAATATTTTCGCCGAGCTGCAAAAAAACAATCACAGTCCCAAACAGCATTCCCTTAAAATAAAGCCTGCGGTAGATCATATTCACGACAGATTTTTGCAGGATGAGCTTTCAACCCCGGAGCTTGCCACAATGTGCGGTGTCAAAGAATCCTATTTCCAAAGGCTTTTTAAGGAAAAATACGGCGTTTCTCCAAAAAAATACATTGTTCAACTCAAGATCAACCATGCTTGTGATCTTCTCCGACTGGAACGCTATACCGTTACGCAAATCGCGGAGCTTTGTAATTTTTCCGACGTATACTTTTTCAGCCGACAATTTAAGGAGTACATGGGTATTACGCCAACGCAATTCCAAAAAAAATATAGATCATCAAAATGAGAAAAGGCAATATCAAACCGATTTTCGGAATGATATTGCCACTTTTGTTTTACCCTGCGAGGTCGCCCATTTGCGTAAGCATATTCTCAATAAATATCCCATACCCCGTGGTGGGATCGCCGATCAGCACGTGGGTCACTGCGCCGATCAGATGGCCGTCCTGCACCAAAGGGCTGCCTGACATACCCTGCAAAATGCCGCCGGTGCGGTCCAACAGGGCGCGGTCGGTGATCTTGACCGTAAAGCATTTATTTCCCTCGGCCGAGCGGTGAATGTCGCAGATCTCGGCCTTGTATCCGGTGGGAACATTGTCGTCCAGGGTACACCAAAGGGTGACGGCACCGTCGTGGATCTCATGCCGATATGCCACGGGCAGCTCTCCCACGGGAGAGGGCGGCGCATCGGTCAGTACGCCAAACACGCCGCAGGGCGTGTTTTGCAGAAGCGCCCCTCGTTTTTCTCCCTCAAAATGTCCCTTCAGTTCCCCCGGCGCACCGACCGCTCCCCGACGCATGCCACCGATGACTACATTCATTACGTGCCCCCGGGATAAGGGCAGCAGCGCACCGCGCTCCCCATCGCAAATACCGTGGCCAAGACCGCCAAAGGCGTTTTCACGGGTCATAAAGGTTACGGTACCAATGCCAGCACCCGAGTCGCGCACGTAAAGACCAATGCGCAAGCGCCCATCCTCGTCGCAGGGCGTCGGCGTCAATTTGGTCTCCAGCTCCTGGCCGTCGCGGCGATAGGAAAGCGCCATTTCACCCTGCCCCCGTGCGCCGATACATTCGGCCAGCTGGTTTGCGGTGGAAAGCGCTTGACCGTCAATGGCACAGATGCAGTCGCCGGGCTTAAGACCGGCCTCCCGTGCGGGATTTTTGTTCTCACCATTGCTTTTCACATCGCAATAATCTACAATTAAAATACCGTCGGTAAAAAACCGTACTCCAAAGGGCATACCGCCCACCAGCAGCGTGGGACGCGGCTCCTGCGCCCCTGCGGCAGGCAGCGCAAAGGCCGCCATACATATCAAAAACGTCAGCAAAAATGCTATACGTTGTATTGTTTTTTTCGCTTTCATTGTACATCCCCCAAAAAATCGCGTTGTTATTACTATGTGCTGTCTGCGGCGATTTCATCAATAGCAATTAACTGTGCTGTTGCCATGTTTTTAACAGTTGACAAATGTCATTTTTTGATTATAATATAATTAGTTAGTAAACTAATTAAAAAGAAAGGAATCGGATATGTACATCAAAAAAGAGCCCTTACCCGCGCCCCCGGAGCGCGAGGAGCTACGCGAGGTTCCCAAGGCTCCCCGACTGATTATTGAGATCTCGCGGCTGCTGCGTTTTCGTGTGCGCCAAGAGGTCAACGAGGGCGTGATGGCGCAAAATACTGCCCGATTGGTTTTAAGTCATTTGGCCGTGCAGGATCGTGTGACACAGCTGGAGCTGGTTCGTCTCACCCGACTCAAGGCTCCCACCGTCAGCGTGCTGCTGCGTCGTATGGAGGCCGAAGGATATGTCACTCGCACGCCCGATGAGGAGGATCGCCGAGCGGTTCGGGTCAGCCTGACCGAAAAGGGCAGGGAATTCGACCGCCGACATCTGTCGCGGATCTCCACCAACGACCACGCTGCCATGGCGGGCTTCACCGCCGAGGAGGAAGCGCTGCTGCTGTCGTTGCTTTCGCGTATTCGCGACAATTTATCAGAGAGGTGAGCGGTATGGGAAAATTATTTCGGTATTTAAAGCCCTATTGGTTCTACGCCCTGATCTCCCCCTTGCTGATGATCCTGGAGGTGACGGCGGATCTTTGTCTGCCCTATCTGATGTCCTTTATTGTCAACCACGGCATCATCGGTGCTGATATTGCCGAGAGCCCCGTGGCCGAGACCATTATGGGCATCGTGTTTCCGAACGGCGGATATTCGCACTTTCAAATGATCTTGGTGTTTGGCATTCTGATGTTGCTGGTGGTGCTGGTTGGTGGATTTTTTGGCACCTTGTGCGCCTATACGGCAGCCAAGGCCTCGCAAGGCTTTGGTCACGATCTGCGCCGTGATGCCTATGCCCGTGTGATGTCGCTTTCCATCCAGCAGACCGATCAGTTTACCACCGGCTCTCTTGTGACTCGCATGACCAATGACATTTCCATGATCGTGGAGTTTATGGAAATGATTTTGCGCATGTTTGTGCGCGCCCCCTTCTTTATGATCGGCGGTACGATTTTCCTATTGACGCTGGATGTGCAATTTGGCGTGGTGCTGCTGGCAGCGTTGCCGGCTTTGATCGTGACGCTGACGCTGGTGCTGATGCGTGCCGTGCCCTTGTTCAGCACGGTGCAAAAGCGGTTGGATCGCGTGAACTGCGTGGTGCAGGAAAATGTCAGCGGCGCCCGCGTGGTCAAGGCCTATGTGCGCGAGGATTATGAATGCGACCGCTTCCGCACGGCCAACGGAGAGCTGCGCAACGTCAATTATCGCGTGCAGCGCTTGATGGCGATCATCCATCCCGTACTGGTGTTGGTGCAGAATTTTGCCGTGATCGCCGTAATCTGGTTGGGTGGCAACAAGATTGCCGACGGCGTTGCCGGTATGAGCACCGGTAATATCATGGCTGCTGTGACCTATACCATTCAGGTGGTTTCTTCCATTATGATGGTAACCATGATGTTCCAATCGGTCTCTCGCGCGTTGGCTTCGGCAAAGCGCGTACGTGAGGTTATCGACTGCGATCCCGTGATTCAAAGCGGCACCAAGACTGCCGCTGCCCAAGAGGTAGCCGTTTCCTTCCGTGACGTCAGCTTCCGCTATCCCGGCACCGTTGGTGCTCCGGTTTTGCAAAACATCAATCTGGAAATAAAAAAGGGAGAGACCTTGGCCATTGTAGGTGCCACCGGCTGTGGAAAATCCTCGCTGGTGCGTCTGATCCCCCGATTTTACGATGCCGTATCGGGTGAGGTGCTGGTGGACGGCCTCCCTGTGAAAGAATACGATCTGAAGGCCCTGCGCCAGAAGATTGCCTTTGTGCTGCAAAAAAGCGAGCTGTTTTCGGATACTGTGGCCAACAACATCCGATGGGGAAAGGCGGATGCCAGCGACCAGCAGGTGCGTGAGGTGGCCGAGATTGCTCAGGCCCACGACTTTATCATGGGCTTTGCTGACGATTACGAGACCTTTGTGGCCGAAAAGGGTGCTTCGCTTTCGGGTGGTCAAAAGCAACGCCTTTCCATTGCTCGTGCGCTGGTGCGTGACCCCGAAATTCTGATTTTGGACGATGCGACCTCGGCTCTGGACCTGGCCACCGAAGGCAAGCTGCGCCGCGCCTTACATGAACGATTTGAGAATAGCACAGTGATCCTGATCGCCCAGCGCATTGCCAGCGTTCGTGAAGCGGACCGCATTGCGGTGCTGGAGAACGGCACCATCAAGGCTTGTGCCCCCCACGATGTTTTGATGGAAAGCTGCGATACGTATCGCGAAATTTACGCATCCCAAATGGAGAGAGGAGGTGCGGCAAATGCATAACGAGAGAAGGCTCCCCATGCCGGGCCCCGGTGGCGGTGGGCGAAACAATATGAGCCGTGTGAACGGAGAAAAGCCCAAGCACACCAAAGAAACGCTGCTCCGTCTGACTCGCTACATCGGTCGCAGTCGCTATATTCTCATTGCGCTTTTGGTGCTGACCTTTCTCATTGCCGCCATCGAGCTGACCGGCCCGCTGCTGCAAGGAAATGCCATCGACTCCATCGAGGCCATTTACAAAAACGCCGATACGGGCGAGGTTTTGTTTAACTACGATGCTGAGGATCCTGCCTTTGCCGGTTTGCCTGTCAAAACCGAGTACAAGGTGCATTTCCACCCCGGTAGCTACGTGGGTAAGGAAGGGCACACTAACGGTATGCTCCCCAATCTGCTGGCGATGGCAGTGCTGTTTGCCATTTCTGCTATACTGAACTTTTGCATGGGCGTGGTGGCGGCCAAGCTGTCACAGCGTACCGTTTATACCATGCGCAACGATCTGTTTGAGAAGATCTCTCGCTTGCCTATCCAATATACCGATACCCACAAGCACGGCGATATTATGTCCCGCATTACCAATGATGTAGAGAATGTCTCCAACGCCATTTCCAGTTCCATCACGCTGCTGTTCTCGGGTGTGTTGACCATTGTGGGCGCGTTGGTTATGATGCTGATTCTCAGCCCGTTGATGACTTTGGTGGCCCTGGTGACCATTCCGCTGTCGATTACGGTTTCCGGCAAGCTGACCAAATTTATGCGCAAATATTTTATCCGTCGCCAAAAGCTGTTGGGTGCTATGAATGGCACAGTCGAGGAGATGGTCACCTCCTATGATACGGTGGTTGCGTACGGAAAAGAGCAGGACGCTATCCAGATTTTCGAAAAATTCAGCGGCGAATACCGGGATTGCTCGGTGTCGGCACGGGTTTGGGGATCCATTATGGGCCCCATCATGAACTTTCTCGGCAACCTGCAATACGTGCTGGTGGCGGCCACGGGCGGTGCCATGATTCTGTTTGGCGGCCCCGGTAACATCAGTATCGGTAATATTCAGTCTATGCTGTCCTATTCCAAAAGCTTTACCCGACCCATCAACCAGATCGCCAATCAGTATTCCTCCATTCTCACGGCCTTGGCCGGTGCCGAACGCATTTTTGAGATTATGGATGGCTCCAATGAGGTGGATGAGGGTAAAAACCCTATTACGGTATCGGAAATCAAGGGTGATATCGCCTTTGAAAACATCCATTTCTCCTACGTAAAGGGTGAGCCTGTGATCAAGGGGTTGGATCTGAAGGTGGAGCAGGGCAAAAAGGTGGCCATTGTGGGCGCTACCGGCTCGGGCAAGACCACCATCGTCAATCTTCTGACCCGCTTTTATGAGCTGGATGCCGGCCAGATCACGGTGGACGGTATCAATATCACCGATATCCCCAAGGATACCCTGCGCCACTCCATTGCCATCGTGCTGCAGGATACGGTGCTATTCCGCGATACCATTCGCAATAATATCAAATACGGCGCGCAAAACGCCACGGATGAGGATATGAAGCGTGCCGCCCATCACGCCAAGGCAGACACCTTTATCGAGCGATTGCCCGATGGCTATGATACGGTGCTGACCGAGGGCGGTGGAAACCTTTCTCAGGGGCAACGTCAGCTGTTGGCCATTGCCAGAGCGGTATTGGCAGATCCCAAGATTTTGATCTTGGACGAGGCCACCTCCTCGGTGGATACCCGTACCGAAATGCATATTCAGCAGGCGATGGTGGCGCTGATGAAGAATCGCACCTCGCTGATCATTGCCCACCGCCTTTCTACCATTCGCGATGCCGATACCATTGTGGTGCTGCGGGGCGGCGTGATCGCCGAGGCCGGTAATCACGAGGAGCTGCTGCAAAAGGGCGGCGAGTACGCCAAGCTTTACAGCAATCAGTTTGCGGGGATCGCCACGTGATGGAAAGCGGAAAGATCACCTTTGCCAAGCTCTGTCACGAGGAGCTTTTGCGCGAAAAAGAGCGAGACGGTATCGGACTTTACGCCGAAAAACGGTTGCATAGCGTTTTGAAACGGTGGATGGTGGATGACTTTTCCACCCACGAGCAAAAGGTCCCCATGCGAAATGGCAAGCTCAGCCGTTTTGTGGCGGATATCCTGACCCTACAAGGGGAGATCATTGAGATCCAGACAGGAGAGTTATACCGCCTGGCGCGCAAAATTGCCTTTTATATGGAGGAGACCGATTTTTCTGTAACGCTGGTACATCCGCTGACCGCCCTAAAGCACATCAGCTGGATGGATCCTGAAACCGGAGAGCTGACGGCACGCAACAAGTCTCCCCGGCACGATACGGTGCTTTCGGGTATCTCGCTGCTTAAGCCCTTTGCACCGTATCTGGGTCACGAACGTTTTCGTCTGCTGTTCCCGGCGGTGGAGCTGGACGAATATCGTTTGCTGGATGGAGGTGGCCCCAGCCGCAAGCTGCGCAGCCATCGGTACGAGCTGATTCCTCTGGGGCTGCTGGAGGTGACATGTCTGGCCACCAAGGAGGACTATCTGGCCCATTTTCCGGCCGATCTGCCCTCGCGCTTTACCGCCAAGACATTCTCCAAAGCCACCAAGCTCCGGGGCTATGCACTCTACGATGTCCTTGCTGTTTTTGAGGCATTGGGCGCCCTTTCCCGTGCGGGGAAAGAGGGCAGAGCCACTCTGTTTGAACGACGAATTTGAATCATGATCACCACTACAGGCAGTGGTCTGCTTTTGCTAACATTACAATCAAAATCCCGTAACGGTGTTGGATTTTCCACACATTACGGGATTTTTTATCTCCTTTGGCCTGCGTTGCATAGAATAACGGTAGTGCTTTGCGTGAAAGGAGAAGGAATATGTGCGGTATCGTTGGATTTACGGGAAAGAGGGCGGCATTGCCGCTTTTGCTTTCCGGCTTATCAGCCTTGGAGTATCGGGGCTATGATTCGGCAGGCGTGGCGTTGGCAGCAGAGCGATTGGTCACTGTGAAAAGCGCCGGCCGACTATCGTGCTTGCAGCAAAAGCTAAAGGGCGGTGTATGGGGGCAGACCTGTGGCATCGGACATACGCGTTGGGCTACGCACGGTGCCCCCGTGGATCACAACGCTCATCCACACGCGACTCCACGATTGGCGATGGTCCACAATGGTATTATTGAGAACTATGCCGAGCTGACGGCAGCGCTGTGTGAGCAGGGATGCGTTTTTCGCTCCGAGACCGATACCGAAAGTGCTGCGTGGCTTTTGGATGGGATCTATGGCGAAAATCACGACCCCGTGCAAGCCATCTTTAAAACCATCAAACAGCTGCGCGGTTCCTTTGCCTTTGGGGTCATCTTTGCCGATCGCCCCGGGGAGATCTATGCCGTGCGCCGTGACAGCCCCCTGATCGTTGCGCAAGCAGAAGAAGGGAGCTTTTTGGCCTCTGATGTTCCGGCGCTGTTGGCACATACCAAGGCCTATTATCGCCCCGATGAGGGCGTTGTTTGTCGCCTCTCTGCACAAGGTGTTTGCTTTTTCGACGATGAGGGCAAAGAGGTCGCGCAACGGCTGGAAACGGTGGATTGGAGTGTGGAGCAGGCCCGTAAGGATGGCTTTGAGCATTTTATGATCAAGGAGATATATGAGGAGCCGCAGGCGCTGCAGCGTACGGTTCAGCACTATTTGAAAAAGGGGCTCCCAAGGTTCCAAAATCCGATGCTTGACGGCGATGCCCTGGCAAGCTTTAAGCGGGTGATCCTGGTGGCTTGCGGTACGGCGATGCATGCAGGACTGGTGGGCGCCTATAGGATCGAAAAAATGGCAAGAGTGCCGGCACGGGTGGAGATCGCCAGCGAATTCCGCTATGCCGATCCGGTGTTGGGGACGGGGGATCTGATGATCCTGCTGTCGCAATCGGGTGAGACCGCGGATACGCTGGCCGCTCTGCGCCACGCCAAGGCACAAGGGGTGCCCACGCTGGCCATTGTGAATGTGGTAGGCTCTTCGGTGGCACGAGAGGCCGATCATGTGCTGTACACACCTGCAGGGCCCGAGATCGCCGTGGCCAGTACCAAGGCCTATAGCGTGCAATGTGCGGTATTGGAGCTGATCGCCATTCGTATGGCGATGGCAAAAGGACGAATGGATGCGCATCGGGCACGGGGGCTGTGTGTTCAGCTGGCCGATCACGTTCCTGCAGAGGTCCTGGCCACGCTGGAGCTGAGTGACCGCATCCGCACGTTGGCAGTCGCGCTGACCGATGCGCAGCATCTGTTTTATATTGGCCGTGATCTGGATTGTGCGCTTTGTACGGAAGGGTCGCTAAAGCTCAAGGAGATCTCCTATATTCACAGCGAGGCTTACGCGGCAGGGGAACTGAAGCACGGTGCCATTTCCCTGATTGAACGGGACACGCCGGTGGTGGCTTTGATGACCGTTCCTCACGTGGCAGAAAAAATGATCTCGGCCATTCGCGAGGTGCGTTCGCGCGGAGCGCGGGTGATACTGTTCATCACCCGGGATCTGGCCGAGCGCTATGAGATCCCCTTTGACGATTGCGTTCAACTGCCCGTTTCCTCCACCGGGCAAACCGTCTTTGGGGCGGCCACAGCATTACAGCTGTTGGCCTATCACGTGGCGGCGGCAAGAGGACTGGATGTGGATAAACCGCGCAACCTGGCGAAATCGGTCACAGTAGAATAAAACAAGCACCGTTTGCGCATTTTTGTGCAAACGGTGCCATTTTTAACTTTCCAGTTGACGGCCAAGAAAGCCGGCGGCGGTTTGGATCAGCTTGGTTTCTACGTCGATGGCGGGCATCTTCTTTTCATCCTTGTCGCCACCTGCCAGCGATACCACGCAGCCGACAATATCACCCTCTGACAGAATGGGCATGGCACACCGCACGGTGTGGGTCGTGCTGCCGGCGATCACAGGGACGGGATCTGCATTCTCACGATGCACGTAAAGGCTGCGTCCCTCAATGATCTTTTCCATTTCCTCCGAAAGGGGCTTGTCGGCATATTCCTTGCGGGAAACACCTGCGCTGGCAATGACGGCGTCGCGGTCGCAGATCACTACGCACAGAGAGCAGGTCTTATAAAGTGTTTCGGCATATTCGCCGGCGAACACCGCCAGCTCACCAATGGGGGAATATTTTTTGAAAATAACCTCGCCTTCGCGATCGGTATAGATTTCCAAGGGGTCGCCGTTGCTGACAACACGGACGTCCAAAACCCTATTTTTGCGCTTTTCGGCGCTTTGAACGGCTACCGATGCCAAATTTTCTTCCGTTTCCCCACTTGCGCATTGCAACAGCTGATATACGTCATCCTTAAATAA
>JAFTSB010000028.1 GCA_017461945.1 Clostridia bacterium
ACCAACGACACGGGGATTTTCAGTCCCCTGCTCTACCAACTGAGCTACAGAGGCATTCCTGGCGACCCGGATGGGACTCGAACCCACGACCTCTAGCGTGACAGGCTAGCGTTCTAACCAACTGAACTACCGGGCCAGGAACATCACCGGCACAGTACTCCGCACCAGCGACTTGATTATTATAGCACAAGCCTTGCAGCTTGTCAACACTTTTTTGAAATTTTTTGGGAATTATTTTTTTGCAAGCAATTCCGTGCGGCTGAAATGATAGCTGGCACCGCAAAAATGGCAGTTGACCTCCAGCTCCTCGTCCTTACCTTCCGCCACCTGCTCGGCCAGCATCCGTTTGATCTCTTTTTCGCCAAGAGAACGAATGGCATTCCCAATACGGTCGCGGCTGCAGGTGCAGCGATACTCCACATCCAGCTCGTCAAACACATCCCATTCGATCTCGGCCAAAGCAATGTCGGCAATCTCCTTTTGGGAAAGGCCGCGATCAAACAAGGCGGATACGTTATGAAGCGAGGCAGCATTCTTTTCCAGCTGATCGATCACGGCATTGTCGGCAAAGGGTAACAGCTGCACAAGCACACCGCCAGCAGCGCGGCAGGTTTGATCGGTATCCACCAACACACCCAGCGCAAGCAAAGTGGGCAGCTGCTCACTGGTTGCATAATAAGAAGCAATATCCTCGGCAATTTCACCACTGACAAGGGGTACCGTTCCGTTATAGGGCTCTCCATCGCCCATATCCTTAATAACCGTCAGCGTGCCGGGGCCTACGGCCGCGCCCACATCCAGCTTGCCGTTTGCCTTTAAGGGCAGATCGACCTTGGTATTCTGCACATAGCCTCTGACATTACCCATATAGTCGGATACCGCAATCATCTTACCCAAAGGGCCACGACCCGATATGGTGAGCGATAGCGTATCCTCCTTATCGCCCAGCATACACCCCATCAGAGAGGTGCCGGTCAGCAATCTGCCAAGGGCGGCTGTGGCGGTGGGGGCTGTTTGATGAATACGAATGGCCTCGTTGACGATAGCCGTAGAATCGATCACGTGAATACGGGCGCTGCCGTCACGGGTCATACCGCGTAAAATTGTAGATTTTTTCATACCGTTTCCTCGTTTTTCTGACATCTTGCCGCAACATACCAGCGCTCGGTCTGATCTGTGGGCTGGCTGAAATCCAAATCGCCAAAAAAGGCAATGTCGGTAAATCCCGCCTGTTGCAAAGCGGCAGTCAATTGCTCTTGGGTATAGCAGCGCTCGGTCTGCTCCTCATCCAGGCGGGTGTAGCGGCCATCGGACTCCTCGGTAAAGACCGAAAGCAAGAAATGGCAAATGCCGCTTTGCTGGTCATAATCGTTTTGCCATCCGCAATACGCAGAGCCGTCCTCTTCCTCCAAAATATAGGCGTTATCCCCATAAACGTGCTTGAATTTGTAGGGAGTGTTCACATCAAACAAAAACACACCATTGGGGTCAAGGTAGTTATGCACCAGTGAAAAGCACCGATCCAGGTCGCCATCACCCGTCAGATAATTCACACAATCCAAGGTGCTGACCACAGCGCCAACGGTGCCATAAAGCTCAAAGGAGCGCATGTCCTGCTCCAAAAACAGAATCCCCGACTGCCCGGTTGACCACATCCGTTCGTACGCGCGAGAGAGCATTTCCGCGCTGGCATCCACGCCGATCATATCATAACCGCGTCGCGCCAGCTCTAAGGTCATACTGCCGGTGCCACATCCCAGATCCAGCATCAGCTGGGGCTTGATGCGATAACGGTCAAAGGCTGCCTCGTAAAACGTGGCAATTGCGGCATAATCCACCTCGCCGTTCAGGCGATCATAGACCCGTGCCAAGGCCTCATAGCTTTTCACAAGGCATTCCTCCTTTTTTGATATCTCTCCTATTTTACCTTATTTCTCTTATAAAGTAAAGTGCTTTTGCAAAATTTCCGTGAAAATGCGATCAATATTTCCGGCTCCCATCACCACGCAAAGATCGCCGGGGCACAGCTCTTGCAGCAACCATGCCCCAATGGCAGGCAGATCGCCAGGAGCAATGGCACACTCTCCTACCCCTGCTGCCAGACGTGCTGCATCCATTCCCAGAGTCTCGGTCTCACGGGCAGGATAAATGGGGGCTATGGCCACCCGATCAGCCAACCGCAGGCTTTGGCAGATCTCACCGAAAAAAGCGGCCGTGCGGGAGTAGGTATGGGATTGGAAGACCGCAAAAACGCGGCCACGTTCCACCATTTCCCGTGCCGTTTGCAGTGTGGCGGCAATTTCGGTGGGGTGATGGGCATAGTCGTCAAACACCCGCGCACCGCGTAGCATTCCCCGATATTCCATACGGCGGCCCGCCCCGGAAAAAGAGGCAAGCGCGGTCAGAATTGCCCGGGGAGAAACGTGGCACAAATGCGCCACGGCAAAGGCAGCAATCGCATTGGCCACGTTGTGTCGCCCCGGCACACGCAACCCCATCGGCTCTGTGTGTTCGCCGTTTGGCAACACCACCTCAAAGCGGCCCTTTCCCGATGCAAAGATCAACTCTGCCGCGTGATAGTCCCCCACTTCGATTCCAAAGGTATATCCGCGCCCGGGGGTGGCCTGCAGCAATCGCGGTGTCATCGGGTCCTCGGCATTGCATATCAGCATCCCCTGCTCCCCGGGGCATGCGGCGAAATGGCAAAAGGAGCGCTCCAGCGCTTGGTCGCTTTGAAAGTAATCCACATGATCCCGTTCTGCATTCAGGATCACCGCCACGGTGGGATCAAAGCAGAGAAAGGAATCCTGATACTCACACGCCTCAAAAATCGCGTCACTTCCCTTTCCCTGCTGCACCGTTGGCCCTTTGCGGCAAAGAGGCGCACCGCAAAACACCGTGGGATCGCGACCGGCCACCGTAAAGATCTCGGCCAGCATCGCGGTAACGGTGCTTTTGCCATGACTGCCTGCCACGCCGATGCGACAAGGATATTGTGCCATTAAAAAAGAAAGAAAATCTGCTCTGGAAAACACCGGCACACCCAAGCGACGGGCGGTGGTGTATTCCGGATTGTCGGGCGAAATGGCAAGCGTATAGATCACGCCGTCACACTCCACCACCCGAGAAGCATCGTGTCCGTAATAAACGGGAATCCCCGCGCGCTCCAGCGCAGCGGTGTATGGATTTGCCGCCCGGTCCGAGCCCGTGACGGTAAATCCCTTTTCTGCGGCAAAGGAGGCCATTGCCGACATATGCACGCCGCCAATGCCGATAAAATGAAGTCTGCGCCCCCGGCCAAGGGTAGCGGCGATCCCTTGGGGGCCGAAATGCGTATTTGGTAAGGACATGTAGAAAACTCCCCTTTCTTGCAGAAATGGATCAAAATTTGTTTACGGTTTGGTTTCTTTTTTCACAAAACCCACACAAAGCGTTTGAATACTTACCACAAAAAGGCTTTATACTATACTTGTAAACAGGCATCTGACAAAATTATAGCAACGGAGGTACCGAAAAATGCAGATCACTGATATTAAAATTCGCAAACTTTTTGATGAAGGCCCCATGAAGGCAGTTGTGTCGGTCACGTTCGATAGCCAGCTTGCAGTACACGACATTAAGGTGATCCACGCCAGAGATCGCTTTTTTATCGTAATGCCCAGCCGCAAAAACCCTGACGAGACCTATCGGGATATCGTACATCCCATCAACGCACAGTTCCGCGCCCAGTTGGAGGAGGCTGTCATCCGCGCCTATGAGGAAGCGCTTGCTGCCGAAGAAGAAGCCAAGGCCGAAAACGAGCCTGTACCCGTTATGTAAAACCAAAAAGCCCTGCGCCGTAGCGCAGGGCTTTTTTATAATTTAAAGCTGGCCGTGTGAGGTCAACCAGGCGCCATCGCGCAGGGTCAGCACGCCAAAGGTGGCAACACCGTCACAAGGCTGGCCAAGGCTCCCCGGGCAAAAGACCGTGAGGGGCTTTTCCAGAACCGTATCCCCCACCTGTGTGCCCGCAGGAATGTAGACGTTGTGCGGCACGTGGGTGTGGCCATACATCAAAATATCCGCGCCGGCACGGGCAGCCGCCGCCATTGCCAGTGAAAGATCTCCTTTGACCCCATAGCGATGTCCGTGTGTCATAAAAATGCAACACGTGCCAAAATTTTCAATACGCTCTTCGGGAATGTCGTCGCCGAAAAAATCACAATTTCCGCGCACCGATCGCACAGTCACATCATCACGCACCACGTTCAGATCGCGCAAGCCATCTCCCAAAAACAGCAAAATACTGCATTTGGTGCGGCGCATCACCTCAGCAAGACGATCCGATCGGCCGTGGGTATCCGAAACAACGATCAGCTCCATTAAACGATCTCGATGAGCTCCTTGGGGCTCTTGGTAAAGTCCAAAATCGAACCGTCGGCGCGAACAGCGATCATATCCTCAATGCGGCAACCGTACTTCCCTTCGATATAAATGCCGGGCTCAACGGTCACCACGTGGCCGGGGAGCAGGACCGCGTCTGCGCCGGCACGGGGAGACAGATTGGGGGCTTCGTGAATATCAATACCTACGCCATGGCCCAACGAGTGACCAAAGCGCCCCTGGTAGCCGTTGCCTTCAATGATGTCGCGCGCAATCTTATCCAGGGCAAAGCAGCCCATGCCACCGCGTGCGGCCTCCAGAGCAGCCTTCTGCGCAGCCAGCACGGTGTTATACAGATGCTTCATGTCGTCGTCGGCCTTTCCGATGACCACGGTACGAGTCATATCCGAGCAATATCCCCCGAAACGGGCGCCGAAATCCATGGTGAGAAATCCCTTTTCCAAAGGCAGATCACGGGGTACACCGTGGGGCAGCGAGGAGGCAGAGCCCGAAACGGCGATGGTGTCAAATGCCAGACCCGTAGCGCCGTTTTTGCGCATAAAGAACTCCAGTTCCAGTGCCACGTCGATCTCACGAAGGCCGGGGTGCAGATATTCCAGAATGTGCGCAAAGGCGGCATCGGTCAGCTCTTGTGCGGCACCGATAGCAGCAAGCTCCTTTTCATCCTTGATCACACGCAGCTCGGTAAAAATGCGGCCTGCACCGGAGCGCAGCTCCACGCCCTCCAGCACCTTTTCCAGCCGTTCACGGTCGGCCAAGGTCACGTTCTGCTCCTCCAGCAAAAGGGTGTCGACCTTGTGCTTTGCCAACAGCTCCTTTACGGCTGCGTTCATCCCCTCCTCGGGGCGCAGAACGGTAAAGCCCTCGGCAGCGGCGGCTTTGGCGGCCTCGATATAGCGGAAATCTGCCAAGAGATAAGCGGCATCCTGTAGGATCAGCAGATAGCCGTCATCGTATTCAAACTCCGAGAGGTAAAACTGGTTTTGCTTGGAGGTTACCAAGGCAGCACCGGCGAAAGGAGCCATTTTGGCTCTGAAATTGGTCAATCGATTCATCGTATGTTCTCCTTTTTTATGATACGTATTGTCATTTTCTTTATTTTCCGAAATCCAGCCATTCAGAAAGAATGGCGTTGCTTACCCGCATGCCGCCCTCGGTAAAGGCCAAACGCCCGTTTGTGCAGGTCAGAAATCCGCCCTTTATCAAGGGAGTCACATCGCCGTATTCCTCCCGGAAGGTGATACCAAAGCGAGATGTAAAATCCTGCAGATCCAATCCCTCGAACAATCGCATACGCAGCATGACATATTCGTCCATTTTCTCCTTGCCGGCAATCACGCTGGCATTTTGCCGCAAGGTCGTAAACGCTCCTTGCTCCACGGCAGCAAGATAAGCGCCGCGATCGGGAGCAGTCTCAAACCGTGTGCCGTGCAAATAGGAATGTGCGCCCGGCCCAAAGCCAAGGTAATCCGCCCCCAACCAATAGCGCATATTGTGGCGAGAACGCTTGCCGGGCCTTGCGTAATTGCTGATCTCATAATGCTCATAGCCGGCGGCGGTCAGCCTTTGTGCCACCAGCTCGGCCATCTCGGCCTCGGCATCCTCGTCGGGGAGCGTCAACGTGGGCTGCATACGGTAAAAGGGAGTGCCCTCCTCAATGCGAAGGCCATAGGCGGAAATGTGCTCGGGTGAAAGGGCCAAAAGGGTGTCAACGGTATGGGAAAAGCTCTGCACCGTCTGCCCGGGGATGCCAAACATCAGATCCACGCTGACATTGGCGAAGCCTGCCCTGCGGGCGGCCTTATAGGTTTCCAGAAACGCGGCGTAATCGTGCGGCCTGCCCAGAAGCTGTAGCTCGCTGTCGTGGACGCTCTGCAAGCCAATGCTAAGCCGATTGAAGCCTGCCGTGCGCAGCTCCTTCATCAAGCCTTCAGCGGCAGTGACGGGATTGCACTCTACGGTGATCTCCGCATCGGGCTCCATGGCGTAATGGGTGCGCACCGCATCCAACAGCTCGTGCAGCTCCGCGCCCGTCAGCAGGGTGGGCGTGCCGCCACCGAAATAGACGGTATCCACCGAAAAATCCTGCACTTCCCCTGCGGCCACCGCCAGATGACGGCAAAGGGCGCGCACGTAAGCCGCGCGCGCCCCCTTGCCGGAGGGTGCGGAATAAAAATCACAATAATGACACTTCCGCACGCAGAAGGGGATATGCAGATACAGACCCAGTTTTTGCATAGCTCCCCTCCTCTTTTTCTTATTTTTAGATAACGGGTAACGATTTCTCCGACCGGATCAGTCGTCGTCCTCCAGCTTGAGCACCGCCATAAAGGCCTCGGGCGAGACCTGAACAGAGCCCAACTGGCGCATCTTCTTTTTGCCCTCCTTCTGCTTTTCCAGCAGCTTCTTCTTTCGGGTAATGTCACCGCCATAGCACTTAGCAAGCACATCCTTGCGCATCGCTTTAACGGTCTCACGGGCAATGATTTTGGAACCAATGGCAGCCTGGATCGGCACCTCAAAGAGCTGACGCGGGATGTTGTCCTTCAAGCGCTCTGCGATCTTGCGGGCGCGGCCATAGGCCTTTTCCTCGTGAACGATAAAGGAGAGCGCGTCCACCTGCTCGCCGTTGAGCAGGAAATCCAGCTTGACCAGCTTACTGTCAGAATAGCCCTCCAGCTCATAGTCCAACGAGGCGTAGCCGCGAGAGCGACTCTTGAGGGCGTCAAAAAAGTCGTAGATGATCTCGTTGAGGGGCAGGCGATAATGCAGCTCCACACGGTTTGTATCCAAATATTTCATATCCAAAAACTCGCCGCGACGATCCTGACACAGATCCATCAATCCTCCCACATAATCGGTGGGGGTAATGATAGAAGCGCGCACGATAGGCTCGGCAGCGGTTTCAATCTCAGCGGGATCGGGATAGTTGGTGGGGTTATCGATGCGTACCATTTCCCCATCGCGCTTGGTGATCTCATAGATAACGCTGGGGGCGGTGGTGATCAGATCCAGATTGAATTCGCGCTCCAAGCGCTCCTCAATGATCTCCATATGCAACAGACCAAGAAAGCCGCAGCGATAACCAAAGCCAAGGGCAATGGAAGTTTCAGGCTCAAAGGAAAGCGCCGCATCGTTGAGCTGCAGCTTTTCCAGCGCGTCACGCAGGTCACCATAGCGGGAGCCATCGGCGGGATAAATGCCTGCATAGACCATGGGCTGTACCGCCTTGAAGCCGGGCAAGGGCTCGGCGGTGGTGTTGTCGGCAAGGGTAACGGTGTCGCCCACGCGCGTGTCGCCCACGCTTTTGATGGAGGCGGTGATATAACCAACCTCACCGGCGCGCAGCTCACCGCACTTGGAAAGGCCAAAGGCGTCCATCACGCCCACGTCCACCACGTCAAACTCGCGGCCGTTGCTCATCAGACGAATGCGATCCCCTGCGCGCACGACACCATCCACCACGCGGATATAGACCACAACGCCAAGGTAGCTATCGTAATAGGAGTCAAAAATCAAGGCCTTGAGGGGAGCGTTTTCATCTCCCTCGGGTGCCGGAATATCACGCACCACGGCGGCCAGCACATCGGGAATATTCAAGCCCACCTTGGCCGAGACGGCGGGGCAATCCATGGCGGGAATGCCGATCACGTCCTCGATCTCGCGGCGGGTGCCGTCAATATCGGCAGAGGGCAGGTCGATCTTGTTGATCACGGGCAGGATCTCCAAACCCGAATCCACGGCCAGATAGGCGTTGGCCAGGGTCTGTGCCTCGATGCCCTGGGTAGCATCCACCACCAGCAGCGCACCCTCACAAGCCTCCAGAGAGCGAGAGACCTCGTAGTTAAAGTCCACGTGGCCGGGGGTGTCGATCAGATTCAGCACATAGTCCTCGCCATCGGGGGCGTGATATTGCAATCGTACGGCACGGGCCTTGATGGTGATGCCTCTCTCCTTTTCCAGATCCATATTGTCCAGGATCTGCTCCTCCATATCACGCTTGGAAACGGTCTGCGTAGCCTCCAGCAAGCGGTCTGCCAGCGTGGATTTTCCATGGTCGATATGGGCGATGATAGAAAAATTACGGATATGCGATTGTCTGTCGGATAAAGCCATAAGTACCTCACGTTCCACACCGTGCGCGCGCACGGTACAAATACTATAAATATTATTATACAATTTTTTTTGCGTTTCTACAACTGTTTTTTGAATTTTTTTGTTTCAAGGCTGCATTTTGTCGGCGGATGTTGCCAAATATAACAATATTTGTCGTGCCTTTGCCTATTTCTGACTTGAATGACAACAGTTTCTGTCTTATAATGAACTCAAACGGGCACCCTGCCCGAAACGCGAAAGGACATAAAGATATGAAAAAGGGTTGTGTAGTCGTCGGTTACGGCGGTATGGGCGGATGGCATACTCGCCATATTCTGGAGGCAGGCGCCGTTGAGCTGCTTGGCATTTACGACATCAAAGAGGAGCGCTGCAAGCTGGCCGAGGAAAACGGTATTCACGCATATGGCTCTTTTGAGGAGGTTTTGGCCGATCCCAAGGTGGATTTCATTACCATTGCCACCCCCAACGAATGGCACAAGCCCTTGGCCATTCAGGCATTGCGCGCCGGCAAGCACGTGATCTCGGAAAAGCCCGTGACCCTTTCCTCGGCAGACCTTGCCGATATCTGCGCCGTGGCAGATGAGTGTGGCAAGCTTTTCACCGCCCATCAGAATCGCCGTTGGGACTGCGATTATCAAATGACCCGCACCGCTTATCACTCCGGCAAGCTGGGCAAGATCACCTCGGTGGAATCCCGTTATCACGGCTCCCGCGGCATTCCCGGCGACTGGCGCGGCAAAAAAGAGCACGGCGGCGGCATGATCTACGACTGGGGCGTGCATCTCATTGACCAAATGCTAGGCATCATTGATGACAAAAAGCTGCTGTCGGTCTACTGTCGTTGCGATCACATCACCAACGACGAGGTGGACGACGGCTTCAAGTTGGACCTTTACTTTGAAGATGACATCACCGCTCGCATTGAGGTGGGCACCACCAACTTTATTGCACTGCCCCGCTTTTATATCACCGGCGTGAACGGCTCCGGTATTGTGAACGACTGGCGCGACGAGTGCCGTCTGGTGCTGTGCCGCTCTTGGGAGGATAAGGACGTTGCCCCTGTGGTCACCTCCGCCGGCTTTACCAAGACCATGGCTCCCCGTGACGAAAAGACCACTAAGGAGGAGTTCATTCCTCGTCCCGAGGTGGACGTTCACGACTTTTATCGCAACTTTGCCGATGCTATTGATGGCAAGGTCACCCAGATCGTGACTCACAAGCAGCTGATGCGCTCGATGCGGGTGATGGAGGCCGCCTTTGCCTCCGATGCCAAGAAGGCACCCGTGGTATTTGAGGATATCGAAACCGAGCCCAGAACCATTTAAACACCATAAAAAACACCGCCACGGTGCGCAAAATCGCGCACCGTGGCGGTGTTTTTATTCGCAGAGCTTTGCCAGATGCACCGCGCGTTCGTGTGCATCGGCATAAAAGCGATCGGCATCGTAATCCTTGTACCACGGGAGTGTGCCGTCACGGGTACGAGAAAGCTCCAGTGTGATGGAGCCGGAAAATCCGCACCGTTTGAGGGTTTCGCCCACCTTTCGGTAGTCGAGGGTGCCATCAAAGGGCAGCACGTGGCTATCATCATCCCAAGTGATAACTTGTGGGTCTTGAATGCCGAAATTGTCGTGTACGTGGGTGCCGATCAAGTGCTTGCCAAAGCAATCCGCAAAATCCAAACGGCAGGGATAGCAATGCCAATGGCCCACATCATACAGCGTGCCAAAGCCCTGCTGCAGACCGCGTTCCTCTAAATAGCGCACCAACGAAAGCATTTCTCTGTCGGGGAATTCTACGTTTTCGATGGCGATCTTCACACCCCGTTCCCCGGCGTATTCCGCCACAGAGGCAAAGCGCTGGGCACCGATCTCAGAAAATTTGGAACCGTGGGGGCCATTATTGTTGAATCGCGGTGCGTTGGCGGCGTGTACCGTCATATAGCCGATGCCAAAACGGTGACAGCTATCGGCCACCTGCTTTAACTGGGCGGTATAGGCATCTCCCTTTTCACCCTCCTCCCAAATGTGGCTGATGCCACGGAAGGGGGCGTGCACCGATTCGTAGACCATACCGTGTCTGGCGGCAAGCTCGCAAAGCGCATCGGTGGCACTGTCGTCAGGATTCCAACCGCAAAAGAAGGTGTCAAAGCCCACATCGCGCAGCAGCTTCATCAGCTCCTCATCGGAAAGTGCAAAGCCCTGTTTGCTGAAATTGATACCTGTTTTTAGCATAACGTATGTCTGTTTTTATTTCCAGAGGATGGTTTCGGGCATCAGCCACAGGCCCTCGGGCTTGACGGCCGTGGTATTGACCTTGACCTCGCAACCGCGCTCGGCAGCCTCGTCCACACACAGAATCGTGTCGGTCACGTGACGCGCCATTTCGGCGCTGGCCTTATGGGGCTTATCCTCTGCCATGCAGCGGATCATATCCACGATACCGATGCCGCGACCGTACTCGGCATACTCCACAAACTGGGGCAGCACACGCCATTCGCTATCCTTAAAGCGGCGCACCAGCACGTCACCCTTATAGCGGTTGGGGTCGGGCACTACCATGGTTCCCTTTTCACCGTGAATCTCGATGTAGGGGACCTGAGTCTTCCAGATATCGAAGGCATTGATAAAGGAACCGATGACGCCATTTTCAAAGCGAAGGCCTGCGGTGACGTAGGTGGGAACCTCGACCTCGATCTTTTCGCCGCGGCGCGGGGGCACCTTGATGGTACGCTCCGGGAAGGTCATCTTTTGCATGCTGTTGACGCTTTCCATAGGGCCAAAGAAATTGATCAGGGCATTGAAGTAATAGGCAGCCATATCAAACATGGGGCCGGCACCTTTTTTGTAAAAGAAATCCGCATCCGGTCTCCAATATTCGTTACCGCGCATGGCGCACATACAGTTAAAGCCGATGGGGTCGCCGATCCAATCCTCCTCCAAGGCCTTCTTTGCGGTCTGCATGGGGGCACTCATAAAGGAGTCGGGAGCGCAGCCCACGCGCTTGCCGCAGCGCTTGGCAGTTTCAATGATGCGATCCAGTCCCTCGCGCGTGCAAGCCATGGGCTTTTCGGTGTAAACATGCTTGCCGGCCTCCAGCGCTCTGCAGGTGACCTCCTCATGTGCCATGGGGACGGTCAAGTTGATGATCAGATCAATGGTGGGGTCATCGTATACTATTTCGGGCAGACCGAATTTTTCGATCTCGTATTTCTCAGCACGCTCACGGGCTTTTTCCACGTTCAGATCGCCCAAAGCTACAATTTCAAAATAATCCGAGTAAACCTCTTTGGCATTCTTCAGATACTGGCCGGCGATGGCGCCGCAACCGATGATACCAACGCGAAACTTTTTCATTTTACCTCTCCTTTGATGATAGCATTGAGATAAGCATAGCTCTTTGCAGCAAGATCCACAACCTGATCAAAATCATCGCCGCCCTCGGTCTCAACCGAAACGACACCCTGGTAGTTAGCAGCCTGCAGCACCTCCACACAGCCCTTGACATTCACAAGGCCGGTACCAACGGGTACACACTGCTTCTCGGCGTTCAAATCCTTGGCGTGGCAATGCACCACACGGTCGATCACACCCTTAAGTACATCCACCTCGTTCTCTCCTCTGCCGCCATCCTGCCAGCCCGACTTGTTATTGCCGCTTTCCACATAAGCGGAGCGGAAGATGTTGGCTGCATCGTAGTTAATGGCCAGCACATCGGGAGAGGCGATCGACAGAATACGCTGCAGACCTGCCAGCGTCAACGAGAAGGTACCGTGAGGCTCGATCGCCATGACCACGCCGTGCTTTTTGGCGGCCTCGGTGATCAGACCCAGCTTTTCTTCCAGCACCTTATAGGCATCCTCATCACTCATATCCTTGGGCTTTTTACCGTCGCCCGTATGTACCACGGGAATACCCGCTGCTGCTGCAAATTCAATGGTACGTATGCCCGATTCTACGGCATTGGCGTTGGCAATGATATTGCCATCCTTGGACCACAGACCGGTAATGCCCTTAAAGCCGTACTTCTTTTGCAGGCGCACCAGATTTTCGGGGTCGTCCTTGTCCACATCGACGTGAGGGCACCAGGGGCCCACGGCCTGAGTTTCGAAATACTCAAAGCCAATGTCGCGCATAGCGGCCAAGCTGCGATCCAGTTCAAATTTACGGAACAGAACCGTTCCACATCCGATCTTCATAGTAATTCCTCCTTAAAAGATCAAATTAAATAACAAATAGATAAAAGGCAAGCTGACAAGGCAAAGCAGTGTATTGCCCAGCGTCAGAGCTGCCGCATAATGGGGGTCGCGGCCATAGTCCTCTGCCATAGAAGGGGCAGACGCTGCCGTGGAGACCGCGGTAGAGATCAGCAACGCGAGAAGTGCCTCCTCCCCCAAGGGCAGATGGCTCACGCGACAAAGGAACAACAGAATGCCCATGGCAATGACGGGAGAAGCGACCAGCTTCATCAAGGCAGAAAGCCAAAGGCCGGACTCGCGCCACCAGGGGCGCCGCGGAAGGGTAGCCATCAGGCAACCCAGCACCGTCATAGAAAGCAGCGTTGTCGTGTCGCCGGAATACTTGGCAAAGTCCACAAGAAAAGGCCATTTTGCTCCCAAGCCAAGCAGCGAGCAGATCACGCCAATCATCGCCCCAACCGTGAGAGGCGACACCAGAATCTTTATCCAATTCTTTTTTTGGCCGTCGGCAGAGCCTCCCGTCAGCATGGCGCCGCCCATCACATAAAGCAAAACCGTGGATAGGATATTGTAAATCGCAATAAACAGCGCAATGGCGGGCTTGTCGGGGAACAAGGACCGTGCTAAGGGGAGCCCCAAAAAGCCACAGTTGGCAAAGGTAGAACAAAAGCGGCAAATTCTCGCTTTGTCACCATCCCCCCGAAACAGCAGGGTCGATAGGCCGGCAATCACGCTCATCACCACAGCGGGGAACACGGCGCAGGTGATCCACTCTGCAGGTTGAAGAGCCCGGATATCGGTTTCAAGCAGGTTGGAAAACACCAAAAACGGCATAGCCACGTATAAAAGGAGATTGACCAGTGCCACGCGACCCTTTTCATCAATTTTGTGAAGCTTGGCCAACACGAAGCCCGGGACGCCCAGCAGAATAAACAGCGCCAATCGCCCCAGCATCTGGAAAAAGATATCCATAGGTCACCTCCTTTGTTTTTCTACCATAATGGTACGTCAAGAACCCCATGGAAGCAATGTTCCAATCGGACAAAAAACCGTACAAATCGGACATTTTTTTCGCGAAACGGTCTTGCGTTCACTCTGCAGGCATGCTATAATAAAAAAGAAGGACCGAGAGGAGAAGCAGGATGAAGGAAACCGCACGGCAGGTCACGCCTGCCATCAATTTAAACCCCTATCATTTATCCGTAGACAGTAATCGTATGGCGGTCACCGTGTTTTGGGCGCGCGTGGTCAGCAGCGAAACCGAAAGTCTGCTGACCTCCTACACCAAGCACACCTTTTTTGAGGTACAGTATGCCTTAGAAGGTCGAATCGTAATGACGGTGGATGATCAAAGGCCCGTGACGCTTGACGAATCGGACTTTATCGTGATCCCCCCTGACACCTATCACCAGATCGTGGACGGCGATGACACCGGCGCACGCTTTATCATGGCCTTTTCCATCACCGACAAAACCGGGGAAGGCCTACGACAGCAGTTGACCGAAAATGTCCACCCCCATCGTGAATCCCCTGCCCTGCGCGCCTTGCTGACGCTGATCCTACAGAAGGGGCAAGCGCGCGCGCCTTCGGCGGCATCCATGCTTTCCCCTTTGATCGAGACCTTTTTATTGGAGCTTTGTCAGATCACAGCGCCGCAAGCGACAGAACGAAAGGAGCGCGACGCCGCCTTGAGGGAGGAAGAAAAGCGCGTGGCCACCATTTTGCGGTTTGTTCGTGAGGACCACGGTGTTGGCGTGACCGTTACCGATATTGCACGCCGCTTTGGCATCAGCGAACGGCACCTGAACAGAATATTTCGTGCCGAAACCGGCAGCACGTTGCGCGATGCGATCAACCACGAAAAGCTGCGGCACATTGAGGAGCTGGTCGCTTCTACCGATTTGTCACTGGGGGAGATCTCTGCCCTTTGCGATTTTTCGGATGAATACGCCATGAACAAGTTCTTCAAGCGTTATAATAAAATGCGGCTTTCGGAGTACCGCCGTACCGCAAAACACACGCAATAATACAAAAAAGAGGGGTACGTACCCCTCTTTTTTGTACCATAACCGATCAGCCGTTGCAGCAGCAAAGAACGATCAGCGCGATAATGATGATCCAGCAGCAGTTGTCGCCACCAAACACGTTACCCAGACAGTTATTCATAGTCAGATCCTCCTTGAAAAGCCTTGGGGAGTATGGGTTTTCTCCCTCGTTATTATGTTATGCGCCAGCGTGAGTGATGTGCGCACATTTTGTGCCTTTTCGCCGATTTTTGGGAAATGCAACCCACGGTTGGCAAAAAGAAACCCGCACATGATTGACAAAAACGCAAAAAAGAGATAAACTGAAGCCAGAATCTTCAAGGAGGGATCGTATGTCCTTTGGCAACCGCCTTGCCGCCGCCCGGAGGCAAGCCAATATCACACAGGAAAGCCTTGCCGATGCGTTGGGAGTCAGTCGGCAGGCCGTATCCAAATGGGAGTCGGACCTTTCCATGCCCGAAAGTGAAAAGCTCCCCCAAATTGCCCGATTGCTGAACGTTTCTATTGATGCGTTAATGGGCATTAAAACCGAAGAACGGTGTGAAAATTTGCAAACCAATGAGCCAAAGCAGACTCGCACTCTGGTGCTTTCGCTTGGCACATCCTTTGAATACAAAAGCCGCCGCACCGTGCGTGGTATTCCCCTGCTTCACATCCATGTAGGGTTTGGCAAAAAGGCGCATGGTATCGTTGCCATCGGCTCAAATGCCACCGGTGTGATCGCCCTTGGGTTTTTGGCAAAGGGTGTCATTTCCCTTGGCCTTCTTTCCTTGGGGCTGCTCCCTTTCGGTCTTCTTTCCATTGGGCTGCTTGCCTTTGGCACGCTGGCACTGGGAGTCTTTGCGGCAGGCGCCATAGCCTGTGGTCTGTTTGCAATAGGGGCCATCGCCATCGGATGCTATGCCATGGGGGCTTTAGCCATCGGCCTTTACGGCGCTTTGGGGGATCAGGCCTTCTCTGCTTTGGGTATGGCGCTGGGAAAGACTCGCGCCAAAGGGATGGCCGTACTATTCCCCCAAGAAGCCTTTCGCTCCGACGCGATCGCGGTAGCCATCGCACACGTCAAGTGCAACGCCCCCACTCTCTTGCGTCCCCTTGCCTCCTTGTTTGCCAAATGTCTTTCTTTACTCCCATAACCAAAAGGGATACTGCCCAGGCAGTATCCCTTTTGGTTATGGCGTTTCGGTGGTCTCCTCTCCGCCGTTTGGTGCAGGGAGATTCCATTTGAATTTGCATGCCAGCATCCGGAACAAAATGATCAGGACAATCGCAATCAGCATGGAAGCAATGTGCGGCAAAACACCGTATGTATACACATACAGAATGGTGCCCCCCACTGCAGGGAGACAATAAACGTGCTTGCGGAACAACGCCGGAATTTCAGCCGAGCAAATATCCCGCAGAATACCGCCACCCACACCAGTGATGCAACCGCAAAAGATCAGCAGCAGCGCGTTGTCGGTACCGCTGACCGAAATGGCCACGTCCACGCCCGAAACGCAAAAAGAAGCAAGGCCGATGGCATCGGCCAACTCCAACACGGTATCGTGCTCGTGCCGGCGCAAGAATGCGGCAACTTGCGGAACGAGAGCCAGATGAAAGCCGATGAGTGAAATAGCAATGCTGACCAATGCCATATAGCGGTACTCCTGCGACCACAAAAGGCCAATGGGTCTGCCAAGAATCAGATCGCGCGTCACGCCGCCGCCAAAAGCCGTGAGCATCGCAAAAATCAGCGCCCCCAGAGAATCGGTCCTTTTTTTAATGGCCACCAGTGTACCGGATATACTAAAAGCCACAATACCAATATACTGTACAACCAGCAAGGCAACATCCATATCATATCTCCTTGATGTCTGCATAAGTCGCCAGATCCGAATCCTCCGGCGGTTTTCTAATTTATTTGAATTATTTTCTAATTTTTATATTATATATTCCAAATTTGGTGGATTTATTTTTTAAATCAAGTGGCCCTCGCCATCCAATTCCGCATCCAGTACCACTCTGGCAGTGCGCACCTTTTTAACATATTCCGATACGGCAACGTGTGCGGGATGCACCTTGTAGGTATGCAGGGCCTCCAGCGAATCAAAGCGTGTGACCAGCATCATATCATAGGACATTTCGGTATGAGAAACATCGCGCCCCAACTGCATAAAGCGGATTTCAGGGATCAAAGCAGGCAACGCCAGCAGCCGCTCTCGAACATAAGAGCAATTCTCCTCCTTGGTGCGTCCCTCGCCATCCTTAAATTTCCACATCACAACGTGTTCGATCATCACAATGCCCTCCGTTTTTTTCTTTCATCTTACCACAAAGCAGGCACGCCGTCAATAAAGTACAAAAAAATTATCCTTTTCCGTTGCATTCAACGCCATTTTATGTTAAAATATAATATATTTGTTTAGAGGTATACCGATGGACTACCGTTTTTCCGATAAATTGGCCCATTTGAAACCGTCGGCCATTCGCGAAATTTTTAAAAATCTAACCGATCCCACCATCATTTCCTTTGCGGCCGGGAACCCGGCGGCAGAGTCCTTTCCCGTATCGGACCTGGCACGGTTATCGGCTGACATTTTTGAGACAACCCCCATTACCGCCCTGCAATACAGCATTACCGAGGGTTATCCCCCCTTGCGCGATGCCGTGGCTAAACGGCAAAAAGAGGTGTTTGGCATTGGCCGCTCCCTCGCCGATGGATATGGCTTTGAGGATAGTACACTGATCGTTTCGGGTGGCCAGCAAGGCATTGAGCTTGCCTGCAAGGCCCTGTGCAACGAGGGCGATGTGGTGCTTTGCGAAGACCCCACCTTTATCGGCTCGCTCAACTCCTTCCGCTCCAACGGTGCCATCCCCATCGGAATTCCGATGGAGGAGGACGGCATTTCGCCGGAAGCACTGGAGCAAGCGATCCTGCAGCACCCCAATGCCAAAATGCTGTATCTCATTCCCACCTTTCAAAACCCCACCGGCATTACCACAGGGGTCGAAAAGCGTCGGCGCATTTATGAGATCGCAAAAAAATACCGTCTGCCCATTTTGGAGGACAACCCTTACGGCGAGCTGCGCTTTGCAGGGTGCGAGATCCCCACGATCAAGTCCATGGACACCGAGGGGCTGGTGATCTATTGCTCCTCCTTCTCCAAGATCCTATCGGCCGGCATGCGGCTGGGATTTGTGTTGGCGCCTGCAGCCATCGTTTCTAAAATGGCGGTTGCCAAGCAGGGCGAGGATGTGCACACCAACATCTTCTTTCAGATGCTGTGCCATCGCTTTATAACCGAATGTGATCTGAATGCCCACATTGAAAAAATTCGCGCCATCTATCGGCACAAATGCAGCCTGATGCTCTCGGAGCTGGAGCGGCATTTGCCCCCCGAGATCACCTTTACACGACCCGAGGGCGGTCTGTTTTTATGGTGTACCCTCCCCGACCGTGTGGATATGAATGCCTTTGTTCAAGAGGCATTGGCGCGCAAGGTTGCCGTGGTGCCCGGCACAGCCTTTCTGTGCGACACCGAAGGCACCTCGCACTCCTTCCGACTCAATTATTCCACTCCCTCCGATGAACAGATCGTGGAGGGGGTCAAGCGCCTGGCTGAGGCGGCCAAGGCCGTGTTATAAGAAAGGATATTATCATGATCAACGACCAGAAAATTTGTTTCTCGGGCGTACAGCCCAGCGGCAACCTGACCATTGGAAATTACTTGGGTGCCATCCGCAATTTTTCCAATTACAGCGATGCGTATAAGTGTTTTTACTGCGTGGTGGATCAACACGCGATCACCGTGAGACAGGTGCCCGCCGAGCTGCGTCGCCGCACCTATGAGACGCTTGCCCTTTATATGGCCTGCGGTCTGGATCCCGAAAAAAACACCCTTTACGTGCAATCTCATGTACCTGCCCACGCCGAGCTTGGCTGGATCCTCAACTGCTTTACCATGTTTGGTGAATTGTCGCGTATGACCCAGTTCAAGGACAAGAGCAGCAGGCACGCCGACAACGTCAACGCCGGCTTGTTCACCTATCCCGTTTTGATGGCGGCCGATATTCTGCTGTACCAGACCGACGTGGTCCCCACCGGTGTGGATCAAAAGCAGCACGTGGAGCTGTGCCGCGACATTGCTGAGCGCTTTAATCAGATCTACTCCGGCACCTTTACCGTGCCCGAGCCTATGATCTCCCAAAGCGGCAAAAAGATCATGTCTTTGGCCGAGCCCACCAAAAAGATGAGCAAATCCGACGAAAACCCCAACGCGGTGGTCTATATTCTGGACGACAAGGACACCATTATCCGCAAATTCCGTCGTGCCGTGACCGACTCCGATACCTGCGTACGCTTTGCCGAAGGCAAGGACGGCATCAACAATCTGATGACCATTTACTCCTGCTTTACCGGCAAGACGATGGAGGAGATCGAGCGTGAGTTTGACGGCAAGGGCTATGGTGATTTCAAAACCGCCGTTGGTGAGGTCTGCGCCGATGCGCTTGCCCCCGTTCAGGCACGCTTCGCCCAACTGCTGGCCGACAAGGCAGGGCTGGAGGCACAAATGAAGAAGGGCGCTGACGAGGCATCCTACTACGCTCGCAAGACCCTTTCCAAGGTGCAGAAAAAGTTGGGCTTTGTTCCCGTCCCCAGAGGTTAACAACATAAACAGGGCAGCCTACCATCCCTTTGGCTGCCCTGTTTGACGCAAAAAGGAGATACCGTATATGAAAATCGGCGTTATTTTTACGGGTGGAACCATTGGCAGCCAAAAGGGTGAAAATGGGATCGCCCCCAGCAAAGAGGCTCCACTACGGTTGCTGCGCGATTATGCCGCGCGTACCGGAGATGCGTATTGCTTTGAAACCGCCGGCCCCGATGCCATTCTCAGCGAAAACCTGACCTTTGCCCATATCTGCAGCGTGGCCGCTCACGTCCGCGCTAAAATGGACGAATGGGACGGCATCATCGTCACTCACGGCACCGACACCCTACAATACACAGGGGCAGCCCTGGGATATATTTTTGGCCTTTCCTCCAAGCCCGTAGTGCTGGTCTCGGCCAATTACCCCTTAGACGATGCCCGATCCAACGGATTGGACAATTTCTGCGCCGCCGTGGCATTTCTGCGCGCGGTGCCGGAAGCGAAGGGCGTATTCACCGCCTATCGCAACCGCGGCGAGAGCGTTCGAATCCACCGTTCTACCCGCATTTTGGCACATCATGCACTGGACGACGTGGTATTCTCTCTGCACGGCACCATCGCCACCGTAGAGGGCGAGTGTGTCACATTGACCCAAGGATATACCGAGTTGGCCGATGAGCAGTCCCCCATGAGCGAGGCATCTCTTTCGACCGTTGAAGGGCGGATCCTGCGCCTGATCGCCTATCCCGGTATGCGTTACCCCACCCTGGAGGGGGTCACCGCCGTACTGCTGGAAACCTATCACAGCGGCACTGTGGCCACCGCCTCTCCTGCCTTGCGCCGTTTTGCAGAACGGGCAAAAGAGGCCGGCGTACCCATTCTGTTAGCCGGTGTACCCACCGGTGGCACGCCCTATGCCAGCGGCAGCGCCTATGGTGCCTTAGGCTTTTCTTCTTTGCCCCCTATCGCACCCATTTCCGCTTATATGAAGCTTTGTCTTACCCTTTCCGACGGGCGGGACCCAGCGCAAGCGCTCTCCCTTCCTCTTGGCGGCGACCTATCATTTTAGAACAAAAAACCGCAAAACGGATATCCGTTTTGCGGTTTTTTGTTATTTTCCGTTCACCGGCCAGGTGCGGTTTTCTTTAAACCACTCCCATTCCTTTAACACGCGGGTGTCGCCGCTGCCGCAGATCACCCGGATGCCCGAAGCATCGGTCACCACGGTGATATTGCCGTTCATGGATTCAAATACGCCCTCGTCATAATTTACCGAACGAGTGGTCACGTAGATCTGGTCGGTATAGGGAGCCACGCGATTGACAAAGGCCTGAGTCGGGAACTGATTGGAATTGTTGTCCGTATACTCCGAGCTGCCGGCGCAGCAGCAAACGCAGACGATCTTGGGCTCGACCGTTGCCATGAGCTTAGCCGTAGAGGAGGTTTTAGAGCCGTGATGACCTGCCTTGTAGAGGTCTACCTTGGGCAGCTGATTCATATCTACCAGATAGGATTCGCCCTCCTCCTCCAGGTCGCCCGTAAAGAGGTAGTGATATTCACCGTAAGTAAAGAGCGTACAAACCGAATAATCGTTTTCAGACTCGGCTTTGTTATAGTAAAAGTAGCTATCCAGAATGGTCATGCTGATGCCGCCGCCAAGCTCAAATACAGATTTGTTCTGCTGAATACACTCCGCGGCGGTGTAGTGCACCGCACCTGCGGCTACCTCGGCATCGCGCTCGTCCAGATAACGGCCATACATATTATTGCTACCCTTATCCTCTTGATTACTCTTGGCAAAATCAATAATAGTCCCCACCTCGTACAGGTCAAAGATGCTGCCGTTGGTCTGGGTAAAGCCGGCATAATGATCCTGATGCGCATGGGTCACGATCACGTATTCCAGCTTGCCGTCGGTCACGTATTCGTTGATATATTCGGTAATAGTGGGAATGCTGGAGGTTTTAGAGCCGGCATCAATGAGGATGTCGGTCTCGCCTGCCTTGATGTAGGTACAATCGCCGGTATACTTGTTGCCAAGCTCCAAAAAGTGGATCTGCAGCTCGCCCTCGACCAGCGTTTGAGGCGCTTCATCACTTTGATAGTGCTGTGCCTCGTACATGGCAACACCGACATAGCCCACCAGGCAGCCGACTGCCAGGCAAATCACCGCCAAAAAGACGGTCAGCGCCTTAGAAAATTTCTTTTTGCGTGCCATTAGCCGGTCACCTCCTCGGTCTCGCCCCTGCCATCGTTTTCAGTCACATCCACGTAAAACACGCGCACGCGTTTGATCCCGCCATTGGGAGCTTTTTCACCAAATTTAAAGCAATCAACCGTATAGGTCAGCGTGTAAACACCGGCCTTGTCGGTCGGGATCGTATAGGTGCCGTCACCGTTATCCACAACGCCCTCGTCGGCTACCACTGTCAGCTTGTCGGACACATCACGACCAAAGCAAACAGCGTCCATGCCCTCCTCGGTATACGTATAGGTCTTATCACTCACGTTTAGGGAAAGGGTGCTTTCGCCCTTGAGAGTAAAGTGATCCTGTTGGGACATGATGTGACATAGCATGGCGCCAATCGCCAAGCCCAGCATCAAGCACAATACCGAAATGGCAATGGTTGCCGGATGGAGCTTTTTCACAGCTTTTTTGGTACTGCGTTTTCCTTCTTTTGCGGCCTCCTCACGGACACGCTCGTTATACGCAGCCCAGCCACTTTTCTTTTCTGCCATATGCTCTCCTTTCAAAGTCTTTGATGCTTTTATTATACAAAAATATCCATACCGTTGTCAAGTTTTTTTGCAAAAAGAAAGTCGCGCCACCCCAAAGTGGGAAGGCGCGGCTCTTTCTTATTCCAATACAAAGATAAAGTGGTAAATGTCTTGTCCACCGTCGATCTCATACAGCTCTAAGGCGGGGAAATTCTCAGCCACATAACTGCGAACGGCATCCATGTCTGCAGCATCGGCATCCTTGCCGCAAATGGCGATCAGTACCTCACGATCGGTCATATCCAGCTTGGAAAGCAGATCACAGGCGGCCTCTGCCACGGTGGCGGCATCGGATAGCATTTGTTTGCCTGCAAAACCGATATAGTCGTTTTTGGTAATATCCATGCCCCCCAAATGGGAGTCACGTACCGAGCGTGTCACCATGCCGGTAACAACACCCTCCATTGCCTGGTTCAAATTCTGTTCGATCTGGTCAGCATCACCGCTTTCAAAATCCAGCATCGTCAACGCAGCATAACCGTCGCCAACGGTGCGGCTTTCCAGCACGCGAACATCGGCATCGCAATACATACCGGCCGCCTGACGGGCGGTCAGGATGATATTGCTGTTATTGGGCAACACATAGATCACGTCGGCATTGACCAGCTCAAAGGCCTCCAAAAAATCCTCAGAGGAAGGATTCATGGTCTGTCCGCCCTCTACAATGAAATCCGCACCCAAGGAAAGGAAGGTCTCTTTGATGCCTTCGCCTGCGGCCACCGCCACAACGCCAAAGGGCTTATGCTCTTGCTTTTGGGGCTTTTCTGCCTCATAGCGATTCTCCACCTTGGCCTCGCTGTGCTGCAATGCCATATTTTCCACCTTTACGGTGAGAAATTCGCCCAGCTGCTGGCAGTATTCAAACACCTTTCCGGGTGTCATAGTATGTACGTGAATTTTGACAACGGTGCCACTTTTTACAGCCACAATAGACTCGCCACCCATGGCAGTCAGCGCATCGGAAATGGTGCTGACGGGAAAGCTTTCGGCATCTACCTTGCTGTTTTGGAGCTGCAGCAGCAGCTCGGTGCAATAGCCATATTCCATGATGCTATCCGCGCCAAAAGCCGACAGATCTACCGACGGCGCCGCAGGCGCAGGCGCGGCCGTTGCGGTCACCTTTTCGCCATGGAGGATCTTATTCATACCCTCGATCACATAAACCAGACCGGCGCCGCCGCTGTCGATCACGCCCGACTCCTTGAGGATGGGCAGCAGCTCCGGCGTGTTTTGAAGAGAACGATGCATTTCCTTGATAAAGGCAGAGAAAAACTCCTCCAACGTGGTGTTGGAATTGATCTGCTCCACGGCATATTCGGTGGCTTCTCTTGCCACGGTAAGGATGGTACCCTCCGTAGGGGTCAGCACAGCCTCATAGGCTTGCTTCACACCGCTTTGGAACGCATCGCCAAGGGCTTTTGCATCGGCCTTTTCCACATTGGAAAGCCCCTTTGCAATGCCGGCAAAAAACTGGGAAAGGATCACGCCCGAGTTGCCTCTGGCGCCCAGCAGCATACCACCGGCCAGCTTATCGGCAATATAGGCCAGCGACCCCGATGCCACACCCTGAAGCGCGGCATCACCGCCCTCCATGGTCATGCTCATATTATCGCCGGTGTCGCCATCCGGAATGGGAAATACGTTCAGATCATTGACAATCTGCGCGTTGGCGCGCAGGTTCTGTGCGCCGCCACGCACCATGTCGGCAAATAATGCGCCGTTCAGCTCATAGGTTGCCATAATTTTTATACCACCATTTCAACCTTTTTTCCAAATGCCCAAATACCGATGGCGCCGCCACCGATGCAGGCACCGACCACAGGACCGATGATGCCGATCACGGCATTGGCAAAGCCCAGCTCCATCAGCTTTTCCTTCAGATACAAAGCATCTGCCTCACAATCGGCGTGCTGGATATATACCGTCTGCTCCTCGGGAGCGACGACGGCCTCCTTCATCATCTCCACCAGCTTATCCAACGAGGTCTTGCGCCCCTTGACCTTGACAACAGGCACGTTTTGGCCGTTGGCATCGGAAACAAGGATCGGCTTAACACCGAGCAGGTTGCCAAAGAAAGCAGCAGAGCCCTTAACACGGCCCGAGCGCTTTAGCATATCCAATGAGCCTACGGTCACGAACTGGTTGACATAGGCGCGCTTTTCTTCAATGGCTGCGACAATTTCCTTAGCGCTTTTCCCGGCATCGCGGAGCTGTGCGGCCAGAATGGCCAGCATTCCCTCGCCGTTACAGACGTTTTTGGAGTCTACGCAATAGATTTCCCGTTCCGGATAGCCCGCCAACAGCTCGCGCGCCACAACGGCACCGGTATTGACGCTGCTGGAAAGGGGCAATGCACAACCGATGTAGATCACGTCCTCGCCCTGCTCCAGACACGCAGCAAAGCGCGTGCGGAATTCCTCAATGGGCACCTGCGTTGTCGTAACACGCTGCTTTTTGATCAACTCATAAAACTCGTGGGCGCTCCAAAGGCTCCAATCGCTGTCGGCCGGCACGACCTGACCGTCGATGGCAACGCACATTTTCAAATAATCAATTTGATATGCTTCACGAATCTCCTTGGGGAGATCTCCATTGGTGTCGGTGAAAATACGAATCTTGGCCATGATAAGGTTCCTCCTTTAGTGGTTCATTACCTCAAAGCAAATCCTCAAAACGGTCCTCTTTTTTCGCGCGTACGCGCACTGTCCCCATGGTATTCCAGACATTTTCTGCACCATCCAGTACCAAAGCGATACCCACCAGCAGCTGCGGTGTCCACATGGTGGAGCCCACCAGCACCAGCACGCCAAACAGGCTGACCACCAGGGCAGAGGACAACAGTCCCACCCAGTGCTTCATGCCAAACGCCTTTGCATCAAAGGCGGTCTGGAGCTTGAGCAAGCCATCCATCAGAACGTAAACGCCCACGGCATAGGGAATCACGTTGCGGATGCTGTCAGGGCGAATGACCGACAGCACAGCAAAAATGATGCAGAATAAGCCCAGCGCCAGATCATACTGGAACGCAAGGCGGTACAGATCGTTGGCAAAATAGCCAAGCACTCTGGCGGCACCGATCACGCAAAGTGCGCCACCCAGTGCCCATCGGGTCACCACGTCTCCCGCATCGCTCCACGCGATAAACAGGACTCCTGCCAAAACCAAAAATGCGGCAGCTATTACATGAATCACTCTGGCCTCTTTTACAATATTGGCTCGTTTCATACAGTATCCTTTCCACGCTGATTTCTCTGCTTACTGCGGCGGCGGGCCAACAGATCACGCAGGGCAACGGTCTTGTTATAAAGAATCTCGCATTGTTGCTTGTAGTATTCCCTTGTCAATTCTCCATCGGCAGGGGGCTCCGGTATGTAGGGGGTACCCACCACAATACGCAATCTTTTGAAAAAAGGACGATTGTAGCACCCCTCCATATAAAGAGGTAGCACCGGCTTTTCCACGCTTTGGGCTAACAACAGAAATCCGGGCTTAAAGGGGCGGATCTCCATACCGGGCACGGCCATTCCCTCCGGGAAGATCAGAACACTGTCTCCTTGACGGATCGCAGCCCCCGAAGCACGCAGCCACGCGGCAGATTTGTTGTCGATGGGAATACTGTATCCGCAACGCAACAGCGGATAAAGATACCATTTGCGATACCACCGCCGGGCCGCAATTGAATGGATGCGATCCCGATGGAAAATAACCGATATCACCGCGCCGTCGCAACCGCGCAAATGATTGCAGGTCAGCACCATGGGCTCCTTGATGCGCCCCTTGGGGGAAGCAGCGGATTCATAGTACACCTTCGGTCTGTAAAGCAAATAGGTCAGAACGATCAGAATAGCCCGTATGGGATGAATCCAGCAGGCATTCAAAAAGTTCATCAGTTTTGTTTTCATTTGCTTCTCCATAACCGCCGGCCGTGGCCGCCGGTTGTAGTGACAACTACATTATAATAAAAAAATTTAAAATGTATATGGATAAAACCGTGCCCTATGTCCGATTTTCGGACACAGGGCTGGATTTAACTAAATTTCAGACATTTTTCAAATTTTGCCTGATTTTTCCGAGCAAGAAGTCATTTCCTCTATATGGCCAAGAATCGCGATCAGATCGCTCACCGCGGTGTCAAGGGCCTCAGGACGGTCACAGCGCAGATAGTCAAAGCAATAGCCAAACACGGCGTGCCGAATGAATACCGTCAGGTGAGCAGTCAATCCGTCGGGCAACGGCTCACTCCGCTTACCGCGCAACAGACAGTCGGTGATCATGCGATCAAAATCCGCTGCAAAGTACCGTTCCAAGCCCCCGTGGCCAAGGGATGCCAGCAGGCCGCGCACGGCCTTGGGATGGTTGGCGTTGAATTCGGCAATCAAGCGGAAGTAGGTCTCTACCGTTTCTGCCAGACTTTTGTCAGTAGGCAAACGCCCCATCAAATGGTGGCAGAGCTCCTCTAAAACCGCATAAATATCTTGAAAATAGTAATAGAAGGTGTTGCGATTGATGCCGCAATCATCCACAATATCGCGCACCGTGATCTTTTCCAAGGCCTTTTTGCCTGCAAGGCGGAGAAAGGACTCCACTATGGCTTTTTTGGTAAATGAGGGCATATGCGTTCCTCCTTTCACTATAGTCTATTTTAGTATATCATATTTTGAACTTCCCTGCAAGGCTTTTTGACTTTTTTCGCACAGGGAGAGACTTTTTGTCACATTTTCGTATTTTTTCATTCATTTTGGAATCACAAACCCTTGCAAAGATTCTAAATGTATGTTATACTGAAATAAGTTATATCACATCGGGAAGGAGCTTTTCATGAAACATATTTTTGTTTATAACCCCGCGGCCGGGCAAAACAATAAGACGTTGTTTGAAAGACTGCAGGAAAAACTGAAGGAATATGACGAAAAGCTGACATATGAATTCTATTTCACCAAGGCCCCCGGTGATGCCACCACCTTTGTGCGAGAGCGTTGTGCCGCCGAGCCGGAAGCTCAGCTGCGTTTTTATGCGTGCGGCGGCGACGGGACCGCCAATGAGGTCCTTCACGGCGTGGTTGGGCAACCCAACGCCTCGATGTCCTGCTATCCCTGCGGCAGCGGCAACGACTTTGTGAAATACTATGGCGGCGCCGAGCGTTTTTTGGACGTAGATGCCCTGCTCAACGCCACCGAAACCCCCATTGATGTCATGAAAATTGATGACCGTTATTCTTTAAATGTAACCAACTTCGGTTTTGATACCGCAGTGGCGCGTACGATGGATAAGGTCCGGCACAAAAAGATTCTGGGTGGCAAAAATGCCTACACCACCGGTATTGTTACGGCGCTGATCAAGGCCATGAAAAACGATTGCACCGTGTGGGTGGACGGCGAACAGATCAACGACGGCAAAATGCTGCTTTGCACGGTGGCCAACGGCTCTTACGTTGGGGGCGCTTTCAACTGTGCCCCACACTCCGACAATACCGACGGCCTTTTGGAGGTCTGTCTGGTTAAGCCCATTTCTCGCTTCACCTTTCTCAAGCTGGTAAACGTATACAAGGAGGGTACCCATCTGGACGACCCCCGTTTTCACAACATTGTGGTCTACCGCCGTGGCAAATCGGTGCGTGTCAGCGCACCCGAAGGCTTTGCCTACACCTTGGACGGTGAGATCGTAGAGCAAAATGAGTTTACCATTGATATCTGCCCCGGCGCGGTACGCTTTGCCATTCCTGCCGATCCGGCAACAGGAGAAGCACAAACCACCCCCGATACAGAACCGGCAACGGTATAAAAACAAGCGGCAAATGCGCTTGACTTTTTGTCTGCCGCGTGATAAATACGTTCAAATTTAATTTTAAGGAGTTTATTATGAAAGCTGTTATTCGTTTGCTTGTGCTTGCAGCGATCGTCGGCACCATTGTTGTTATGGTCAAGACAGGCACGGGCAGTACAGTTATCGGCGGTGCAGTTGTCATTCTGGTGCTGCTGCTTGTCTTCCGCAAGACCGTAACGCCCTCTCGGCGCAATCGCTCTCAGGGTGGCTCCGGCGGTGGCTCCAGGTCCCTGCCCTCACATTCGGAAATTATGCAGATCATCAACGATTACGTTGGATACTATGCAACCGGATTCAACTGCAATATCACCCCCAACCACATCTATATCACCGTCACCTTTAGCCCGGGCACCTCTGCCGCACTCGCCAACCAAAAGGCGATGGATCTGTGCAATGAGATCAGCAGCACCTACGGCATAAGCGTTTCGGTGAATTGATATATGCAAGAAAGGATTCAAAAGAGATCCTCTCGGCATATAGGCTAAGCCTAAACCCTTATAACAAATAGAAAGAGCAGGAGTGCAAGGAGAAAAGCCTTGTGCTCTTGCTCTTTTTTTCTGGCTAAGGATGTTATTCACTACGCTCATAATGATGGAAGGTAGCGATTCAGGAGCAACGATGCTATGCGCCGCTCTTCCCTTTTTGTGCTGCCGTCAAGGGTGAAAAGCAAGCAGAGCGAGGCGCGACGCCAACCGCCGCCGATGGCGTATGTTCATACGTTGAAGGTGGCGGTTCAGGAGCAACGATGCTATGCGCCGCTTATCGCCCTTGACGGAGGGTGCGCATGGCGTTTAAAATCGCAATGACAGCAACACCTACGTCCGCAAAAATCGCCAGAGGCATCCGCCAAGCGCCTAACAGACCTAAAGCGCTGCAAATCAAAACAGCGCCTTTGACGCCCAAGGCCAAAACAATGTTCTGCCGCACAATGGCGACCGTACTGCGCGCGTGCCGAATGGCACGAGCCAGCTTGCAGGGATCATCATCCATCAATACCACGTCGGCAGCTTCGATGGCTACATCAGAGCCGAGAGCGCCCATTGCTACACCAACATCTGCACGCGCCAACACCGGTGCATCGTTAATGCCGTCACCTACAAAAGCCAACGTACCCTTGTGTGGGGCGGTGAGCAGAACCTCTACCTCACGTACCTTATCCGCCGGCAGCAGCTCGGCACGATAGTCGTCAACACCCACCTGCTTGGCTACCTCGCAGGCCAACGCCTCACGATCTCCGGTCAACATCACCGTGCGCTTGACGCCGCATGCCTTGAGATCGGCCACCGCCTGCGCAGCCCCTTGCTTGACCGTATCGGAAATGACGATAGCGCCCAGATATTTACTCTCTTTTGCCACATAAATCACCGTACCGTTGGCTGAAATTTCTGACATTTCAGCACCGATCTCCTGCATCAGCGCCCGATTGCCAACGGCAATCTGTTGGCTGCCGATCCGGGCACAAATACCGCGACCGGGCAGCTCGGTGATCTGCGACACCGCAAGGGTGCTTTCCCCTGCCCGTGCCCGGAGTGCCTTAGCAATGGGGTGATTGGAGCCCGATTCCACCGCTGCTGCCAGCGCGAGCAGCTGATCGGCACTGACACCTATGGGGTGCACCCCGGTCACCGTAAAGCTGCCTTGGGTCAGCGTGCCGGTCTTGTCAAATACCGCAATCTCGGTTTTGGCAAGCGCTTCTAAATCTTGCGATCCCTTGATCAACACTCCCATACGGGAGGCACCACCGATGCCACCGAAAAAGGAAAGTGGCACCGAAATGACCAGGGCGCAGGGGCAGGAAATGACCAAAAAGGTCAGTGCGCGCGCCAACCATTGGGCAAACAATCCGCGAAAATTCCCCATACAAAGCGGTGGCAAAAAGGCCACTAAGAGGGCGGCCAACACCACGAGAGGTGTATAATATTTTGCAAAACGGGTAATAAATTTTTCACTTTGCGATTTTCTGGTGCCCATATCCTCCATCAGCTGCAGGATGCGCGAAACCGTGGAATCGGCAAAGGGCTTTTCTACCCGAACCTGTAAGGCACCGGTCAGGTTGGTGCAGCCGCTGAACACCTCATCCCCTTCCTCCACAGCCCGGGGCGCAGCCTCACCGGTAAGGGCCAGGGTGTTGAGATCGGAGCGACCCGTGATCACGCGGCCATCCAAGGGCACCTTCTCCCCCGGACGGATCAGAATGGTCTCGCCCACGGCAACCTCGTCGGGCGAAACGATGATCTCTCCCGTCTCGCGCAAAGCGCAAGCTGTTTCGGGACGGATATCCATCAGAGCCGCGATCGAGCGACGGCTTTTTCCCACCGCGATGCTTTGAAACAGCTCGCCCGTTTGGAAAACGATCATAACAAAGACCGCTTCGGTAAACTCGGACTCTGCACCCGGCAAAAAGCCAAGCGCCATCGCCCCCACCGTGGCAATCGCCATGAGGAAATTTTCGTCAAAGATCTGACCGTGGACAATGTTGCGCAAAGCATCCCACAGCACATCATAGCCCACCAAAAAATAGGCAGGCAAATACAAGAAAAGGTGCAGATACAAAGGAGCATCGGATAGCAAAAGTCGCTCGACCAGCACGGCTGCAACCAAAAGGATCGCCGCCCCGATGATGCGATACAGATTCTTTTTTTGCCTTCTTGTCATAGCTTTATTTCATAATCACACGGCAGTTGGCATCCACCTTGCGACACACCTTGTCGGCCTGCTTCAGCACCTTTTCAAACACGGCGTCCTCGGCCTCCAGCGTCAGCTTTTGCGTGAGGAAATTCACCGAAACGGAGATCACGCCCTCCAAACGGCGGATGCCCTCCTCCATACGGGCGGCACAATGGGCACAGTCCAGCTCTTCCATTTCAAAGGTCTTTTTCATAATTTGTTCTCCTTATTGCGTAAAATTTTGGAATACGTTACTCTAAAATATGGTCCATACCCATACCAAGGATGGTGCGAACATGATCGTCTGCCAAGGAATAGAACACCGTCTTTCCCTCCCGGCGGAAATCCACCAGCTTGGCCGAGCGCAGAATTCGTAGCTGATGAGAGATGGCTGAAACCGTCATGTTCAGTAGCTGTGCAATGTCGCACACGCAAAGTTCGGCTTCGAACAACACGTATAATATCTTTATGCGCGTGCTGTCGCCAAAGACCTTATACAGCTCGGCCAGATCAAAAAGATGATCATCACTTGGCATCTGCCCTCTCACCTGCTCCACCACGCGGTCGTGAGCGCAAAGAAATTCACAACTTGGTGCATGCTCTTGATTCATATCATTTCCTCACTTGAATAAATGTTCAAATGTATGATAGCACGTGCCATCCGTTTTGTCAAGTGTTTTTTCAAAAAAATCGCCGGCGGCGATGCAAGGCATCCGCCGACGGCGACAAATTATTTCAATTGGAAATACCCGATCACACCATAGTGATCCGAAACAAAGCCGTTATAAGTCTCGCTTAAAATGCGATAGACCTTTACCTCGGCTTTTTTGGAGTCAAAAAAACAAAAATCAATCTCGTTTTTGGGGGTGCTGTAGGCATGGAAGGTGCCCTTTACAGTTGAGATATCCAGATCCGTCACACGATGGGCATCGGCCAGGGTAGCGGTGACGGTTTTGTAAGGTGCTTTGCCATAGGTTGTATTGAAATCACCCGTTAAAAAGACCGGATATTGTCCATTGTGGCTGTTGATAAATTGCATCAGATATTTGGCCTGATCGTCGCGAACGGTGTCGTTACTGTGATCCAAATGGGTATTGCAGAACAGAACCTCCTGCTCGGTCAGCTTATCCTTCAGGATCGCCCAAGTGCAGATGCGGCGGCACAGCGCCCCCTCCGTCATCGAAGCCTCGTTGGGAGTATCGGTCAACCAAAAGGTGCCGCTTTCCAACAGGTCAAAGCGTGCTTTTTTATAAAGGATGGTGTTCCACTCGCCGCTCTTGGCATTGGCACCGTCACGGGAGCAGCCCACCATGCCATAATCGGCACCGAAGTATTCCTCAAAGATCTCCATCCACTTGGCGGTCACCTCTTGTGTGCCCAGCAGATCGGGATCGTAATCGGTCACCAGCTGCTGCAGGCGAACCTTGCGATCGGCAATATCATTGCCGTTGCCGTCATTGGCACACCGCACGTTCTGTGACATGACCGAGATCACAGTCTCAGCCCCGGGGGTCAGAGTGTTCAGCTTTTCACAAATGGCCTCGCTGATCTGGAGCGCGCCCTCTGCAATCAGACCGTATTCCTCGGTTCCCCACGCCTTGGCAATAGCCTCGGTAGCCAGATACAGTGCCAGCGGATTTTCACCGCGAATCAGAATTCCCTGCTCGCTCATGGAGACAGAAAAAGCATTTTCATCCAGGGCGGGTAGCTCCTCCATGTGGGGCGGATTTCCCACATAGATCACCTTGCCGCCTGCAGTTTCGGGGGCAAAGACCTTGGTAGTGGTAACGGTCAATCGTTCGCCTATCACGCGACGGATCGCGCTGCAAAGCGAATAGGCAGCTGCCTCGGCATAGGGATCATCGGCCGTGTGAACGATCTGATATTCGGCATCGATCAGCGTGGGCTCGGGCTCCTTTTGGCAACTGATTACCACACATAGCAGTAATAGTATTGCTAGAGCGAGGCACAGAAAACGAAGCTTCATGGGGCACACCTCCAAGGCTTTTCTTTGTTATACCCATTATACACCGTACACACGCCCCAAGTCAACCGCTTGTGTCATCAAAACCACCGCATACTGTTTTCCTCTTGCATTTTTTTGTTTTTGCGATAAAATATAAGTACGGGAGGTGTATTATGAAACATACCACGATCATTGATCCCATCCGTGAGGAGGAGGTACTGATCTACGCCAAGGAGCGCTCTGCTTTGGTAGAGGAGCTGGAGCGCCTTTGCGACAGACCGACAAGCAGTCTCATCGGTTATCAGAACGACCGGATCAAGCCTCTTTCCCCCGCGGACATCTATTGCTTTATGACGGAAGGCGGCAAGCTATACGCCATGGAAACGGATGGCACATGGCAGCTACGCTGTCGCTTATATGAGCTGGAGGAGATGCTGGGAGCGGATTTTGTCAAGATCCATCAATCCTGCATCATCAACATCACAAAGATCAAACGCTTTGAGGCCTCGGTAGGCGGTGCGCTGATGGTCTTATTGGAAAACGGACACCGCGATTACGTTTCACGTCGCCAGCTGAAGGCCGTGAAGGAAAGGATCGGGATTCGCTTATGAACACATACGTTAGAGCATTTTTACACCGTGGGCTGATCTTTGGTGGCTTTGGCCCCATCGTTGCCGGCATTGTATTCTGCATTTTGGAATTTACGTTGGCTGATTTCTCTTTAGAGGGAGACGCGGTTCTGCTGGCCATTGTTTCCACCTATTTTCTAGCCTTTGTGCAAGCCGGCGCCAGCGTATTCAATCAGATCGAGCATTGGCCGGTGGCCAAGTCGGTGGGGCTCCATTTTCTCCTGCTGTACGCGGCCTACAGCCTTTGCTATGTTGTCAATCGCTGGATTCCCTTTCATCCCATGGTATTGCTGATCTTTACCGTCATCTTTGTGCTGACCTATCTGATTATTTGGTTGACCGTTTATGTATGTGTACGGCACGCAGGTCATTCCTTGAATCGAACGTTACAAAAAAACAAATGAGATGCACCGTCCCTCAACGGCAAAACACCCCTCCGAACAGCTGTTCGGAGGGGTGTTTTTAAAATCAGCAACGTTTTCTGCGCTTGACGATCACAAGAGCTACAACGCCGCCAACAACGACTACAGCGGCAACGCTACCGATCACAATATAAACGGTATAGCTTTTGGATTCCAGCTTGGGGATCTCCTCCATTTCGCGATAACCGCAAACGGTGCAGGTGTATTTGCGAAAGCCCGTAACGTTTTCGGTGGGCTGGATGACCACCTCGCCCTGATCCATGCTGTGAACACCGGTTGACGGTACACTCTCACCCTGCGACAGAAGCGCATCACAAGAGACACAATGGGTGTCACCCGTGTAGCCTTTTTCCAGACACGTGGCCGCCTTTTGGTTTTTCACAACCGTTTGGCCGTGGGTACATTCGTCGGGTGTGGTGGGTGCGCTGGGGGTGGAAGGCGTAGAAGGGGTAGAAGGCGTGGAGGGAGTGCTGGGAGTAGAGGGCGTGCTGGGAGTGGAGGGCGTAGAAGGTGTGCCGGGGGTGGAAGGAGTAGAGGATGCTCCACTCTTTGCCTCGCCGGAGGGAGTGGTCATATCGGTGGGAACGGCTCGGTCAAACAGCAGCCATGCAAGCTCAGGATAGTCGATAAACACGTTTCGGTTACCCTGAAGGTTTTCTACCACCTCATTCCGACCCATTTCCCACGTATCAACGGGATCCAGGGCGCACCAGGAAAGCAAGGTATCCACACTTTGGAAAACATTGAGAATATTAGAGCTTTGGGTGTATGTACCGCCCCATCTGACCCAAACGTAAAGGCAGATACGAGCAACATCGCCCTTGACGTTGTCATTGGGCTCATAATAATTTCCAGCATACGTGCCACCCACGTCACCGCTCAAATTGCCGGTAGCCGTTTTGCCGCCGGTCACCTCGCCGTATTTGTTGTTGCTTCGGGTAGAATTGGTTTTGCTTTCCGAGGGGCGGATATGGTGCAGGTCAGCACCGCCGCCACTCTCCCCAAAGCCACCAAGGCTCTTGGGCCATACATGCTCACGGTTCCAGCCCTGACCGTTATTGTATTGGTCGTAGGTGCCCGAATACGAGGTATACAGCATTACGATGCGGCCATCGCCGTTCTCACAAGAGGTTTCGTCGGCATAATTGCGGCAATCCGTATAGCTGGAAATCTCGTCGTGGGTCTGTGTCATAAAGGTGCGCAACGCCGTTAGCAACGCGGCAGAGCTAAGCTCTGAGAACGCGTCATAGGTATGACTGCCCGTATAGTAGGCAGCAGCCCCCGTCCCCGAAAGAGAGACGCAGACCTCATCGCGCTTGCCGGAATTCAGCGTATCGGAATACGTAGCCGGCGCCGCGTAGGCACACAGCGGCAGCAGCTGTACCGACAGCAACAGCAGCACCAGAATAAATGCAAATGTCTTTTTCATATTCATATTATCACCCGTGTTTATTGCAGCAAGCTACATCAGTCACGCTATTATAACACGAATGTCGAAAAAAGTAAAGCCTAAAAGCGTTTTTCCTGCTATTGTGTTGAAAACGATCGCTTAAATGGGGTAATCAAGGATCGGATCGGGCAGATCAGTACCAATGTAGGCGAAGGAATCGGGCTCCATGGGTAGCGTCAGCTTGACACGCTTGCCGGCCGTCAAGGCCATCATACGCTGATGGGTATGTTCGGCATCGGTCACGCGAACGGCGATCTCGCCCTGCACGCCCGACAGGTCAAGGACAACTTCAGTCCGCTCGCCCGTCTGGTTGGAAAGCATCACACCAACACCCTCATCACCGGCGGCAGCGGTGGCAAAAACACCTTCATTTCTGCAGGACAATGTCACAGAATTTTGCAAACGGTATAGCAAATTGAAGGATTTAAAGGCATAAAAGCCCTTGGTAGGCTCCAGCTCGGCCAGCTTGGCATTGCCATAGGTCAAGCCACCCACACACATATTTTTCACGTTGAAAACACCGCAAAATTCCTTGACCACGTCGGCCTCAAAATTGGTAGCGATGGTCACGTCGCTCTGCTGCTGCAGGGCGCACAACACTCCTGCGTAAAAGGCGGCACCCCGATGATCCTTCATGGCGCGGTAGCTTTCCGTCTGCATAGCACGATCCCAAGCATACATCAGATTCCACTCATCCAAAATGCTCTCCACGTCTCCATAACCAAACTCGGTCAACAGCTGGCGCACGATGTTGGCACCCTCTGCATAAGCGGCAACGTTACCCTTGTAGCGATGCCAGGTGTAAAAATCAAGAGGAACACGAGGTTCGCGAGCAGAAATGTTGGCAAAAAATTCTTCAATGAAGGGGTTGCGCACACTGGAAAATCCGCAACCGCCGATCTTCAAGTGGGGGAAGCAGCTTTTCAGATGGCGAGCGGCAACCGTATAGAATTCGGCAAATTCTGCCGCTGTACCACCCCAGCAGCGCTTGTTATCGGTTTCGCGATCCAGATCGGGCTCGTTCCAGATCTCCCAGTATTCCAGATTCCAATGATAACCGTCTGCCCATCCTTCGTTATAATGGCGGATGATATGCTCGCAGATCCGTGCCCACTTGGCAAAATCCTTGGGGGGTGCGGTATAGCGCTTGACGGGCGAATGCTCGATGGAAACGCCCAGACGATATAGGATTTTGGACCCCACATTCAGACACTGGCGAATGTATTCATCGGTATTACCAAAGTTGTAGCTGGCAGGGTCATTTTCGTCAGCATCAAAGTTTTTAAAGATGCAAGGAATGTCGATAAACTCGCCGGAGCCGTAAGGATATTCGCTGTCGTGCAGTCGCACATAAGGGAAACCGCCCTCCACAAAAAGGGGGCGCGCATCATAGGTGAAAACCTTGGTCATAGGGCCAGAGTTAAAGCCGTGCAATGCCTGCACCTTTTTGCCTGTCCTTTTACTGAAATCCACTTTTACGGTTGTTTTCATCGTGTTCTCCTTTTTGCTCATTTTTGAGCAGATCGTATTGACAAGGGATGGGCCCTTGATTATAATAATAAACAAGAATCGTGGTAAAATCAAGGCACGGCGGTAACTTTGACAGCTTTTCACGTCCATGCGCTAAAATGAGCATTTTGGAGGATAAAATGAAAATAAACGAGCGAGAGCAAGCCATCATCGCCCTGCTCCGTGAACGGGGCTTTATCAGCGTACAAGAGCTATCCGAGCGGCTGTATATCAGCCCCTCCAGCATCCGGCGCGACCTGACAAGGCTAGAGGCGCTTGGCGTGGTCAAGCGCAATTACGGCGGCGTGGTTGCCACAGGAGGCAATCCGATGGCCGCCCCCATTGCCATGCGTAGTGAGATCAACAAAGCAGCCAAGCGCGCCATTGCCAAAAAAGCCTCTATGCTACTGCGCGACGATATGTCGGTTTTGCTGGACGATTCCACCACAGCCGCAGCCATGCTGGAATTTTTAGCCGAGCGCCGCAACATTTCACTGTTTACCAACAACGTGGAAACAGCGATGGCAGCCACCGAGCGCGGTATTCGCAGCTATCTGTTGGGGGGCGCGCTACCCACCGATTCCGCCACGGTGACCGTGGGGAAATTCGCCTTGGATATGCTACGCTCTATCCATGCGGATATCTGTTTTTTTTCGGCCTCGGCTCTGTCGGAAGACGGGGAGCTGTTTGACAGCACCGAAAGTCATAATCTGCTGCGTCGGGAGATGCTGGCGCGCTCTACTGTGCGCGTTTTTCTGTGTGACGGTAGTAAGTTTTTGCGCACATCGCTCTATCGTTCCACTTCGCTGGACGAGGTAGATTATGTCTGCACAGATGTGGCATTACCACCGCAAATCCCGATGCGCCAAGCCAAGATTCTATAATCATAACCACCACTTTGAAGTGGTGGTATGCGTCAAGCTTCAAGACTAAGATATCGCCCGCATTTTTCCGCGAAAGCTACAAAAGAAAAAGCGCCGTGTGCCCATGGGCACACGGCGCTTGTATTATTCCTTACCGTTCCAGCAATAGGTGCAGAGCTGATCCTCATGCAGACCGGTGGAGGCAATGATGTCGTCCAGACGCAGGAACTTGAGAGAGGTAAAGTGCATTTCCTTGCGGATGCCCTCCAGCATATTAGCATACTCGGGGGTATCGGGATCGGAATAAAGATCCAATTTCGCACGGTGATCCCCTTCCAGATCCTGAATAACACGACGGGCGATCAGGTCAAGATCGGATTTGGAGCTGGTAAAATTCAGATACTTACAACCAAACAAAATGGGGGGACAGCCCGTACGCACATGGACCTCCTTGGCACCGCTGTGGTACAGGAATTCGGTGGTTTCCTTGAGCTGCGTGCCGCGCACGATGGAGTCGTCGATCAGTACCATACGCTTGCCCTTGATCAGCTCGCTGACAGGGATCAGCTTCATACGTGCGATCATCTTGCGCTGGCTCTGCTTTTGAGGCATAAAGGAACGGGGCCAGGTGGGAGTATACTTGATAAAGGGGCGAGAGAACGGAATACCCGACTTATTGGCATATCCAATGGCGTGAGCCAGACCCGAATCGGGCACGCCGGCAACGCTGTCGGCCTCCAGTCCCTCGTCACGAATGGCCAGCCAGTCACCGCAATTATACCGCATCTTCTCCACACTCACACCCTCATACACGGAGGGCGGATAGCCATAATAGGCCCAAAGAAACGTGCAGATCTTCATTTTTTCAAAGGGAGGGGCTACCGTTACGGCGGAGTTGGGGGTCAGGAACACCACTTCGCCGGGGCCAAGCTCCTTCTCGGGCTCATAGCCCAGATTCAGATAGGCAAAGGATTCAAAGGAGGCACAGTAGGCATCCTTCTTTTTACCGATATGCACCGGGGTGCGGCCCATACGGTCACGGGCGGCGTAAATACCCTCTTTGGTCAGGATCATAATAGACATGGAGCCGTCGATCATTTCCTGCGCATAACGAATGCCCTCTGTAATGGAGTTTTTGCGGTTGATCAGCGCGGCGGTCAGCTCGGTTGCGTTGATATCGCCACCGCTCATTTCCAAAAAGTGAGTGGGACCCTCGTCAAAGGCTTTTTTTACCAGCTCGTCCACATTATTGATGCGGCCCACGGTGGTGATGGCATAATTCCCCAGATGCGAACGCACGATCAGGGGCTGAGGCTCGGTATCCGAAATGCAACCGATGCCAAGATTGCCCTTCATTTCGTCTACATCCCGTTCAAACTTGGTGCGAAAGGGAGAGTTTTGAATGTTATGAATGGCACGGTCAAAGCCATTTTCACCGTATACTGCCATGCCGCCCCGACGCGTACCCAGGTGGGAATGATAGTCGGTGCCAAAAAACAGATCAAATACGCAATCGTTTTTAGAAGCTACGCCAAAAAAACCGCCCATTTCTACTCTCCTTTAGCTGCTGAAAATGAAAAAAGCAGACAGAGCAAAGCCCCATGCCGCCATTTTCTTTAACGGAAATATTGTACCACAAAAAAATACTTTTTTCAAGACCCAATGCGGATTTTCATCATTTTTTTCATAGGAACCAAAGGTCTTGTTTTTTGAAACAATTTTTTGGACATGCTTGACAAATTCCACAAAGGCAGGTAAGATGTAAGTATCATCGGAACGGAGGAGCTGTTATGTTTCTGAACGCAAAGCCAATATGGCTGACCGATCGCGAAAACGAAATGAATCTGGCCGCTGTATTTGAGGCAAGGGTGGGCGATTTGAAGGGTACTGAGCTATACATTGCCGCTTCTACCTTTTACCGCCTTTACATCGACAAAAACTTTGTGGCCTTTGGCCCTGCCAGAACCGCCAAGGGCTATGCTCGCGTGGATGTTTTGTCTCTGAATCGTTGGAGAGGTGTGGACGAAAGTCTACTTCGCATTGAGGTTGTCAGTTACAACTGTCGATCGCTTTCCACCTGCCTGCAGCCGGGCTTTCTGTGTGCCGAGCTACGCCGCGGCGACGAGGTGCTTGCCTTTACCGGAAAGGATTTTACGGCACGGGTTTTGAACGAAAAAGAGCAATACGTAGAGCGTTTTTCTATCCAACGCCACTTTGGCGAGGTCTGGGATCTGACAAAAAAGCCGGCCGCCCTCTCACCGGTTTCAAAAATGCAGAATCCCCCTGTTTTCCTGCCCCGTGTGGCCCCCTATCCCCATTATGAGGACATCTGGCTTGGCAAATGCCTGTTGCGCGGCACCTATCGGGAGGATAGCTCCTTGCCCTTGATCAAGCAATGCTATTCCTGGAAGAATGTTCCCGCCTATTGGGGCGTTTTCCAGGAGGAGGAGATCCCCCACAAGCCCTATCGCTTTGTGCATGCGCAAAAGCAGACCGTAACAAAAAGATCCCCTGCTCTACCCATGGTATTAAGGGCCAGTGAATATGCGCTATTCGACTTTTCGCAGATCGAATGCGGTTTTTTACAATTGGCGCTTTCCAATGCCGAGGAGGCTGACATTGTAGTGGCCTTTTCCGAATATTGCGACGGCGACCAGTTCACCTTTACCCGTATAAATTGCCACAATGTGCTGCAGTACATCCTGCCCGCCGGTCACGAGGGTATTTTGCGCAGCATGGAGCCCTATACCATGCGATATGTCATGGTGATGGTCAAAAAGGGTGCCGTGGGCCTGTTGGATCTTGGCATCAAGACCTTTGAACGCGACATGGCAGGTGTACGCCAGGTAAAATTTGAAGATAAAACATACGCCGACATCTACCGCGCTGCCCTGCGCACCTTTGCCCACAACGCGGTGGATCTGTATACCGACTGCCCTTCCCGAGAGCGTGCAGGATGGTTGTGTGACTCCTATTTCACCGGCACGGCAGAATTCCATTTTCTTGGCGCGGTACCGGTAGAGGATGCCTTTTTGGAAAATTTCCGCTTGTTCAAGGACCCCATGCTGGATAACGGCATGCTGCCCATGTGCTACCCGGCCGATATCAAGCCGGAGGAGGACGGCAGCGGTCATCACATTCCCCAATGGTGTATGTGGTACGTGCTGGAGGTCAGAGACTATCTGACCAAACGCAACACCGCTGTCGACCCCGAGCTGTTCCGCCCCACCGTGGAAGGCATTTTACAATATCTGTGCAAATACGAGAACAGCGATGGCCTGCTGGAGGATCTCCCCTCTTGGAATTTCGTGGAGTGGTCGGATGCCAATAGTTGGACCAAGAACGTTAATTACCCCACCAACTTTCTATATGCCGCCGTGCTATTGGCCGCCTGTGAACTTTACGGCGACGAAACACGGAAGGAAAAGGCACATCGCATCCAGCGACGCACCGCCGCGCTCTCCTTTGACGGCGAAATGTTCACCGACAACGCCGTGCGCGGAGAGGATGGGGCTCTGCGCAATACGGGCAACACCTCTGAGGCAGGCCAATACTATGCCCTGCTTTTCGGCGGCATTGATCTGAACGCACCCCATTACGCCAAGCTGAAGGCGCACGTGCTATCGGGTTGCAAGGGCGTGGCCGAAAGCGGTCGCCGATTTGTGCCTGTCAATGCCTTTATCGGTCTTTATCTGCGTATCAAAACACTGCTGCAGTTAGAACAATACCAGCTGCTGCTGGATGAGGTCGGAGACTTTTTTGGCGGCATGGTAGAGCGCACCGGCACCCTTTGGGAATATCGCCAAATGAAGGGGAGCTTTGACCACGGCTTTGCCTCTTATGCCGCTTATGCTATGTGTGTCGCCTTGGAAAAGTTAAAAAAATAATCAAACGGTATCTTTTTTTCATAACAAAACGCCTCCTGGAGCATCCGGGAGGCGTTTTGTATGTAAGCCTTATTGCAGGCAGAGCTTTTTGAACAGCAGGACCCAAATAAGGTCGATGTAGCCCAAAATGATACCGCCGCCAAAGGTAACGATGAGGCAGATGATCAGTCTGAGAAGACCGCCCTTCTTTGCAAAGGTGGACCATCTGACGATCAGCTCAGTCACCCAGTTCACAAAGGGGATCAGGAGCAGAAGAAGCTGCACCAGACGGCTCTGTTTGTTAAACCAAGTCATGTTGATTACCTCCTTAAAATGTGGTAATTTTATTTTATCACATCCAAGCGCGATCTGTCTATGCCACCGCTTTGATGTTCACAATTTGTTTACTTTTAAATCAGGCCTTGACCTTCAGTGTCAGAATTTCAAAACCGGAAAGCTCCAGCTGTACCTTTCCATTCTGCACGGGCAGCTCGCTCTGCTCGCGTTCCATCATATCACAAACAAAGACCTGCTTTGCGGGAATGCCAAGGGTAAGCGTGGTTTTGGTACGGCGGTTTTTGCACTCATAAAAGCGCAGCACCGTGCCCTCACCCTGTTCTGCCGCCTTGACGGTTTCACAAATGACATTATCCGTATCGAGAGACAGCACCGAGAAGGCGGTGGGTAATGTATTTTCGGCGCCGGTAGTAGCGAGTGCCACCATGGGATCATTGAGATAGTAGGCCTGCACATGCACATCGGTCTGTGCCAGTGTACCGGTGTGAGGCACCAGCGAATAGGTCACAGGGATCAAGCCTTGATCGGCCTCGGGATTGGGGTCGGTGGGAGAGCGCAGCAGGGAGAGCTGGATCACACCGTCGTGGATATCGTGGCCGTATTTGCAATCGTTCATCAACGCCACGCCGTAATCGCCCTCAGAAACATCGGCATACTTATGGGCGCAAACCTCAAATTTGGCCGCATCCCAGCTGGTATTGCAATGAGTGGGGCGCTCCACCGTACCGAATTGAATCTCATAGGTGGCCTTGTCGGTATTCACATCCACGGGGAAGGCAACCTTCAGCATCTGATGACGGTCATGCCAGTCGGCCACAGTCTCAAAGTCAATGCGCGTGGTGCCGTCATAGAACCAAATGGTTTGCGTAATGGTGGAATGCATATGGGGGCGCAGGATTTTGATGCCCTTTCGCACACCGTCCTCCACGATCTCCATCGACTGCACGGCGGTAATGGTCTTATACTCCTCTCGCGAATAGGCCTGCCACTCCCAAGCGTCATAAGCATCGGGATAATCGGCGTGTACGCGTAGCTCATTGGCAATAGCACCCTGCTGCAGCACCTGACGCTGGTTTTGCTTATCGTAAAGCGAAACGATCTGCCAATGCTCATCAAACACAACGCGCAGACAGTCGGTCTCCACGGTATGATCGTGAATCTCCACGTGATTATCACAAAGAAAATCCCCGGTGACACGATAACCCTTGGCCGGGATCTTCACGCCGGTCTTTACGGTCCTTCCATCCACCTTGACATACCCTTCGGTGGTAAAGGAATGGGGATTGAACACCACATATTGTTCGGATTTTTTGATACCGTTTGCAATTTTTTGCAACGCGCCGCTCACCACGGCATCGCCAATGCGCTTGATTTCGGCATAGTCGATATCGCTTTGCTCGTACACCTCTTGGATCGAGGAGCCGGGAATGATATCGTGGAACTGATTGGTCAGAATCATTTCCCAACCGCGGTGCAGCTCCTCTTGCGGGAAGGCCTGGCCCCACAGAGCGTTTGCCGTAACGCAGAGCAGCTCCGCGTTCTGATACAGAAACTCACTTTGTCTGTTGAATCGCTTGTTGCGCGCCATGGTGGTATAGGTGCCGCGATGGTATTCCAGATACAGCTCACCCTGCCAACGAGGCACGTCAGAACGGCCCTCCATATTCTTTTCCAATCGCTTCAAATAATCGCCTGCAAAATCAATCTTGAGATTGGGGCCACCGGGGATACCCTTCGCCCCACGCCGTGCCAATTCCAGATGGTGAACGGTGGGGCCTCCTCCGCCGTCGCCATAGCCAAAGGTCAACAAGGCCTCGTTGTGTAAAAACTTTTCACTGTAACGCTTATAGGTTCCCTGCACCTGCGTGGAGCGAGTGCTGCCTACATAGGTACAGCCGGTATGCGTGGGCTTACCGTAATCGTCCTGCGCGGTGATAAACTGGGTATTGATCTCGGTGCCGTCAATGCCGCGCCAACGGAAGGTGTCGTGGGGCATGCGGTTGGTATCGTTCCAGGAGATCTTGGAGGTGACAAACCAATCCACGCCACTTTTACGCAGAATCTGAGGGAGCGCCGCGGAATAGCCGAACACGTCGGGGAGCCAAAGCACGCGGTTCTCCACCCCAAACTCACGCAAAAAATAGTTCTTGCCATAAAGCACTTGGCGTACCAGGCTCTCGCCCGAGGAAAGGTTGCAATCAGCCTCGACCCACATGGAGCCCTCGCACTCCCAGCGCCCCTCCCGGATGCGTGCCTTGACCTCCTCGTAAACCTCGGGGGCTTCTTCTTTCAAATTCTTATAAAGAAGCGCCTGGGAGGACATAAATTTATACTCGGGATAGCGGCGCATCAGCTCCAGAACGGTGGCAAAGGAGCGCTGCACCTTTTCGCGGGTCTGGCGAAGCGTCCATCTCCATGCACAGTCGATGTGAGTGTGACCGATACCCACCACCGTGGCATCCTGCGGGCGGCAGTACTCCCCATAGAAATCCCTTGCCAAAAAAGTGCGGGCGCGTTCCACCGAATCGCAAAAGGCGTCGGAATGAAGGTCATAGAGATCCAGCATGGAAACCGCACGCCAGAGGTAATCCACAATGCGAGCGTATTCGGTGCTTTCCTCATTCAAATATTTCAACATTTCAAGGGGATATTGCAGATCATAAAACAGACCGTCCACCGCAACATTCAGCTCCATCAGATCGGCAAAAAACTGGGCGCGCTCAATCTTAGCACCGGTATAAGCATAAACCGCCACATCGGCAGTCTGCCCTGCGGCAAGGGGCGATTCGCGATGGTTGATATCCAAGCCCTGCACCATTTTGCCGTTTACATACAAAATGAATTGAGGGTTGGAGGCGTCCCATCCCTTTTTGATTTCGGTCTCGATACGAAGAAAGGTATGGGGGGCCGTGGGAGTCACGGTAAAGCGGAACCAGGCATGGGTATCCCATCCGCTGCCCCACCATTCGCCCTGCGTGTATGGCGTCATCTGCTCCAACGCAGGGATCCGGTTGTTTTCCTTGTATTCGCATGGGCAGCTGAAAATTTCCCCAACGGGGGTGACATTCTCCCAGCGATGCTCCTCCAGCACTTTGAGATATTGCTTGATCTTTCTGATTTTGTTTTTCATAGGATCCCTCCACCATTTGATTGCTTTTATTCTATCACAATACACCTTGCTTTTCTACCACTATTATGATATAATTCTTATGGTATTGTGATATTTTTAAAAAAGGAGGCCCCCTCTTTGGAACCCAAGCTTTTAACTGCAGATCGCTTTGTGGACACGGAAACCGGCTGCTCTTATCGCTATGTTTACAGCGACACCGAATATTTTCGCCCCCATTATCACGACTATTATGAAATTTTTTTGCTGTTGGATGGAGAGGCCGTGCATTGTGTGGGCAACGAGCGACTGCCCCTGCAGCGCGGTGCGCTGGTGTTTATCCGCCCCAACGACACCCACGATTATCTTTTGCGCGAGGGAAAAAAATTTTCCATGCTGAACATCACGTTAAGCCGGGAGACTGTAGAAGATCTGTTTTCCTATCTTGGTGACGGATTTGACAGCATCCGTCTTACGCAGGCAAAGCTCCCTCCCGAGGTGCAGCTGCCCGATGCAAGCTTTTCCTATATTCTCGCGCAAATGACCACTATCCGCGCCATTGATACATCAGACAAAAAGAGACTGAAAACAGCATTACGTATTCTGATTTTTCGCATTTTCACCCGTTTCTTTGCCGATTTCAGTGAGGCGGGCGAGCCGGAAATGCCGCTGTGGCTCTCACAGCTTTGTGCCACGATGCGCAAGGACGGTAACTTCACCTACGGCACCGAACGGATGCTTTCCCTCACCAACAAAAGCCGCGAGCATGTATCGCGCAGCTTTAAAAAATATCTGGGAGTCACCCCCTCGGAATTCATCAATGATCTGCGGCTGAATTTTATTGCCAGCATGCTGAAAAACAGCAACCATGACATTGCCGATATTGTATTTGAAAGTGGCTTTGGCAACTTGAGCTGGGCGGCAGAGCAATTCCGAAAAAAATACGGCATGACCATGTCAAAATACCGTAAATGCACTTGACTTTGTCATCACGAAGGAGTATGATTAAGACATCAACATTGGGAGGTGTTTGTATGAAAACCTATCTGTTGCCCAAAGAGGGCCAATTCTATAAAGCCAATCTCCATTGCCACACCACCGTTTCTGATGGCAAACTGACCCCTGAACAGGTGAAGGCCCTGTATCAGGCACACGGCTATTCCGTTATCGCCTATACCGATCACGAGGTGCTGATCCCCCACCATCATGAGCTTTCGGACGACAGCTTTCTGGCATTGAACGCCCACGAGCTGGAGCTGATCGAGCCGGGCAACGGCGCCGAGCACAAAACCCGTCAACGCTGTCACCTTTGCCTGATCGCCTTGGAGCCCGACAACGTAAAGCAGACCTGCTGGCACCGCTCTAAGTATCTGTGGGGCAATGCCAAAAACTATCAGGAGCAGGTGCAATTTGACGAAGCACTCCCCGACTATGTCCGCGCTTATTCGGTGCGCGGTGTCAATGACGTGATCCGCCGCGCGCGCAAGGCCGGCTTTTGGGTTACCTACAATCACCCCATCTGGTCCCTGGAGGACCCCGAGCAATACATGAAATATGAGGGCTTTAACGCCCTGGAGATCTACAATCACAGCTCTGTGGTAGCCGGCTATGACGACGAAGTCCCCCAGATCTTTGACGATATGCTGAAAAAGGGCAAGAGCATCTTTTGTGTGGCCGCCGATGACAACCACAACGGCCACCCCGAAGGCTCTCCCCGTTTTGATGCCTGTGGTGGCTTTACCATGATCAAGGCCGATAAGCTGGAGTACCGCACCATCACCAAGGCCATGGAGGCCGGCCAGTTCTACGCCTCTGCCGGTCCGCTGATCCATGAGCTGTGGTACGAGAACGGCGAGGTGCACGTGACCTGCGATCCTGCCGCTAAGATCTGTGCCAACTACGGCGTAGTGCGTGCCGGTGTTGCGTATCCTCAAAACGGTGAGCCCTTGACACACGCCGCCTTTTCGGTTAAGCCCAACGATGGGTACATCCGCATTACGGTTATCGACCAAAACGGCAACAAAGCCTTTACCAACGCTTACGCAGTTGACGAGCTTTTGGCCCATTGACACCGATACAAATCATAACCACCACTTGGGTGGTATATTTCTGCGAAAGCTACAATAAAAAACCGCGGCATTTTTACAAATGTCGCGGTTTTTTCATACCGTATCGCTATTTTTTACACTTCTGGCACAATGTAGCCACGTGCGGTCAGCTCGGCTTCGATTTGATCCAACGCCGCATTGGAGTCGGCGCGCACCGTATGATAATGATAGCCATCGGTAATATGCATCAGCTCAGTAGAGCGCCCACTGTTGATGCCCTCCATAAACCGGGCTACACTATGGCGCGAAAAAATATTGAGATTGGCCCCGATCTTGCCGTATACCTTGTGCCATACAAATACATCCACTACAACGCCGCCCAGATCCACGATGCAATTCAGCTCGTCTGCGGTGCGCGTGCTATCGTGTCGCACCTTAAACACCCGTTCGATCTTGGGGGCTTCTTTGATCAAATAACCATTGTGCGTGGCCAGTATATCGTAGCCTGCCGCCTTCAGCACGGCAATGTCCTGCACAATGATCTGACGCGAAACACCAAGGCGTTCTGCCAGAACGCCACCCGGTACGGGATCGTCACCGCTCATCAGCAGGGTGACAATATCCTTTCGTCTTTGCTCTGCCCTTGTCATGGTTCCCCCTTATTCACAGATTGGATGCAGATTTTTCAGCGATAGATCCAAAATGGGCGCAGAATGGGTCAGCGCACCACTGGAAATATAATCCACGCCGATGTCAATCAGCTTGGCAATGTTCTCTTTGGTAACGTTGCCGCTGCACTCGGTCTCGGCACGTCCAGCCGTCAAGCGGACGGCCTCCTTCATATCCTCAACGCTCATGTTATCCAGCATGATGATATCGGCTCCGGCCTCCAGCGCTTGCTTCAGCATTTCCAGATTTTCTACCTCGACCTCAACCTTGCGCACAAAGGGAGCGTATTCCTTGGCCATTCTCACGGCTTCTTTTACACCGCCGGCGGCACCAATGTGGTTATCCTTGAGCAAAATGCCGTCGCTGAGATTATAGCGGTGGTTACAGCCTCCACCCACCTTAACAGCATATTTTTCAAACACACGCATATTGGGAGTGGTCTTTCGAGTATCCAACAGCTTGGTCTTGCTCCCCTGCAACAAATTCACGATTGAACGGGTGTAAGTGGCAATGCCACTCATGCGCTGCAGGTAATTCAACGCTGTACGCTCGCCGGAAAGCAACACACGAATGTCGCCCGTGACAACAGCAACTAGATCCCCCTTTTGAACGGCATCACCATCTTGAAAATGGAAAACGATCTCGGTGCGGGGGTCCAGCAGTTGAAACACACGGGCAAATACTGCAAGTCCGGCCAAAACACCGTTCTGCTTGGCCAGCAATTCCACCTTTCCCAACTGATAATGGCGCATAACCGCATTGGTGGTCACATCCTCGCTGGAAATGTCCTCTTGCAGGGCGCTGCGGATCAGGTCATCGGCATTCAAGCACATGGTGATCTCATTCATGGCTGTTTCTCTCCTTTTCGATAGCGGTCAGTACCGCATTTTTATAAACGGTAGCGTAATTTTTGTACATTTCGGGGTCAACGTGGGGTTCGGTGATCCTCTCAGCAGCCGTATAGCTCCCCGTCAGATCCAAGGCGGCACGCTTGGCAAAGACCAGGCTCTCCAGCAGCGAATTGCTGGCCAGGCGATTGCGCCCATGCACACCATTGCAGGCCGTCTCTCCCACCGCATACAAACGATCCATGGAGGTTTTGCTATGCTCATTGACATCCACACCACCCATAAAATAGTGTTGAGCGGGCACCACGGGGATGGGCTCTTTGGTGATGTCATAACCCTCCTCTAAGCAGCGCTGATAAATATGGGGAAAATGATGGCGGATCTCCTCCTCGGGGATGCGTTCCAGGGAGAGCCACATATGGGGCTTGCCCTCTTTTTTCATCTCCTCAAAAATAGCGTTGGCCACCACATCGCGCGGAAGGAGCTCGTTAACAAAGCGCTGGCCCTTGTGGTTCAGCAGAATCGCACCCTCGCCGCGCACCGATTCGGAGATCAGAAATTCTCGCCCCTCACCCTTGGTATACAATGTCGTGGGGTGGATCTGAATATAGTCAATGTGCTGCAGCGCCACGCCGTGCTTCAATGCCAAGGCGATGGCATCGCCGGTCAGATGGCGATAGTTGGTCGAATGATCATAGAGGCCACCGATACCGCCCGTGGCCAGCACGGTATAATCGGCTAAAATCGTGGAATATTGCCCGTTTTGGTCGTGCCCCACAATGCCATAGCAAGCATTTTCTTTGGTGATCAGATCCACCATCGTATAATATTCCACAATGGTCACATTTTCCAAGGACCGGACCGTCTCCAACAAATGGGAGGTGATCTCCTTGCCCGTTTCATCCTCATGAAACAGAATGCGTGGGGCGGAATGAGCCCCCTCCTTGGTATAAGCAAAGCCATCTCCTTCTCGTTCAAATGCCACGCCGCATTGCACCAGATCGTCAATAACAGCACGGGAGGAGCGGATCATAATATCCACCGATTGCTTGTTATTTTCGTAATGTCCTGCCCGCAGGGTGTCCTCGAAAAATGAGTCGTAATCCTGCTCGTCACGCAACACACAGATACCGCCCTGTGCCAGATAGGAATCACTTTTATCCATAGCATCCTTGGTAACGATGGTCACTTTTTTATCGCGCGGCAGATGCAAAGCACAGTACAATCCGCTGACACCGCAGCCCACGATCAAAACATCGGTTTTCATTTGGCCACCTCCAGCATACGATCCAGAGGGCGCAGGGCGCTGTGCTTTCTATGTTCGGGCACCTGTACGCTGTTTTTGAGTGTTTTCAAAACCTCCAGGATCTTTTCGGGAGTGTTCCGCTTCATATCTGCACAGCAGGGGGTGGGATGGCAGAAAAAGAATTGCTTGTGGGGATTATCCTGCTGCAGCGGATAGGCAACGCCCTGCTCGGTGCATACGATAAACGCATCGGCATCACTCGCCTTGGCATAACGAATGATGTCCGCGGTGCTGCCGACATAATCGGAAAAAGCCAAAATATCGCTATTGCACTCCGGGTGCGACAGCACCTTGGCGTGTGGATGCAGCTCCTTTTCGCGCACAAGCTGCTCTACTGTAATGGCCTTGTGAATGGGGCAAAAGCCATGGTTGACCATCACGTTTTTCTCAGGTACTTGCTTTTTGACAAAATTACCGAGATTTTCATCCGGGATAAAGAAAATATTTTGGTTGGGAAGTGCCTTGACGATCTCCACCGCATTGGAGGAGGTCACGCAAACATCGCTGTGACTTTTGAGCTCAGCTGTGGAATTGATATAGCAAACCACCGCCAGATCGGGATAGGCGGCTCGCATCTCTCGGATCTGATCGACGCTTGCCATATGAGCCATGGCACAATCCGCCATGGGATCGGGCATCAAAACGATTTTGTCGGGGTTCAACAGCTTGGCACTTTCCCCCATAAAGGAAACGCCACAAAACACCACCACATCCGCATCGGTCCCCTTGGCCACCTTGGCAAGATAAAAGGAATCTCCCACATGATCGGCCAGCGCCTGCACCTCGTGTGAGCAATAATAATGGGCCAGAATGACGGCATTGCGTTGCTTTTTCAGCGCTCGGATCTCCCGCAAAATTTCCTCTGTCATACACACACCTCGTCCCTTTCAAACTTGACACAAGTTTAGCACATTCATTTACATCTGTCAAGTTATCTGTAAAGTTTCGGAGACGAGCATAAAAAAGGGAGCGCGCAGCTCCCTTTTTTGTCTTTTTTGACCATCGGATATTTTACACTTTCAATGGCGACGGCCGCAAAGGCGTGCAAGCAAAGCGTTTTTCCGGTTGACTGACCAACGCAAAAATGATAAAAAGCGGTACGTTACCGTATTTTTTGCACCTTTGCCTGGTGAAGGAGCATTTCAAAATCAGCTTTGGAACCGGGACGTGTGCCGGCTGTGCTGATGGTAGCGCCTGCGGCGGCAACGCCAAAGCGTAGCATATCGGCAGGTGCCATTCCCTGCTGGGCGGCCATACAGATGCCTGCCACCATGGAATCCCCCGCCCCTTGCAGCGAGCGCACCTCCACCTGTACAGGGTCGGCCACATAGGCCTCGCCACGAGTGGCAAGATAAGCACCCTTTTCGCCAAGAGAAACGCAGATCATTTCTACGCCATAGCGTCCAAAAAGCTCCTGCACCGTTTGATCCAACTGCGAGATCCTGTCGATCTTGCAGGCAAAGGTGGATTCAAATTCGTGAATATTGGGTTTGATCAAATAGGGAGCAGCATCCAACGCCATACGCAACAGCTCCCCTTCACCGTCCACCACAATGCGGCAATCCGGTGCCAGCAGACGAAGCTGCTGCATACAACGGGCGTAAAAGGCATTGTCCAACCCCTGCGGCAAGCTGCCGGAAAGGGTCAAAAAGTCACTCCGTTTGGCCACTTCAACGATCTTGGCCAGCAGCCGCTCGCCGTCATGGGAGGTAACGGCTTTGCCGCGTTCGTTGACCTCGATGGTATGCTTGCGGCTCTCGTCAAAGATCTTGGTGCATACGCGCAGAGCGCCCGGCACGCGAATCAGATCGTGCGCGATGCCATCACGCTCCAGATCGGTGGCAAGGGGCGACACATCGCCCTCGCAAAAATCAAAGCCCGTGCAAAGGGTTTCCGCGCCCAAAGCACGCAAAACCTTGGATACGTTAATGCCTTTTCCAGACAGATCGGTAGAAATTACGCGCACACGATTCATCCGGTACAAATCAAATGCAGGCACCGTTACGGTTTTATCCACACAGGGATTGGCGGTTACGGTTGCGATCATTTCAATCCTCGTTTACCAGCATCAGCTTACCCTTTACGGCACCGGGGGTCTTATAAAGGGCAAATGCCTCTCCTGCGCGGCTCATGGGAAACACCTTGTCGATCAAGGCATCGTCACATTTCAGCTGGCCCGTGGCAAAATAATGTGCCACCAGCTCCCATTCCTTACCCGGGAAGGGGGCGGAATAGCTCATCCAAGAGCCATACACGCGCAGCTCCTTGCGATTGAGCCACTCCCATTCCTTAGGCGTGAAGGTAACATCGTTGTGGGGAGTGCCGATATAGCAAACTGTGGCCTTATTGCCTGCGATCTCAAAGGCCTGTTTCAGGGTCACCACGTTTCCGGCAGTTTCAAACACACGGCCAAAGCCCCGGCCGTCGGTCAGCTCGGCAATGCGAGCAGGCACATCATCCTCACGAGAATGGATCACCGCATCAGCGCCCAGCTTCAGAGCCAGCTCCAAGCGGTCTCTCAAAATATCGAATACAACCACCTTTTTGGCACCAAAGATCTTGGCCCACTGCATGGTAAGCAGGCCGATGGTACCGCCGCCCAAAATGGCAACGGTCTCGCCCCCCTTATAATCCGAGAGCATCAGACCGTGCAAGCCCACGGTAGCAGGCTCAAACATAGCAGCCTTAACAAAGGGAATGGAGGGATCATATTTCACAGCATTGACAGCGGGGATCACCACATAATCGGCAAAAGCACCATTCTGGCGAGACCCGATAAAGCTGTAATGCTTGCAAAGAGAGAAATTACCGTTCTGGCAATCGTCACATTTCATGCAAGGTGCCAGGGGGGCGCCCGAAACGGTGTCACCAACACAAACATTGGTCACACCCTCTCCCACGGCATCCACCACACCGGCAAACTCGTGCCCCAGCACGATGGGATAATTATGCGCACCGTTATGAAGCACACGGGGAATATCAGAGCCACAAATACCGCAAGCGCGCACACGGACACGCACCGTGCCGGGCTTTACCTCGGGGGTGGCGATCTCCTCGTATCGAACATCCTCGTTTCCGTGAAGAACTGCTGCTTTCATGCTTCTATCCCCTTTCACGCTTTTCCGTCGCAGCCGCAAACCAGCATGCGATTCTTGACCAGCTCCTTGACCTTTTCGCGGGCGGCCTTGCCGTAGGCCTTGGGGTCAAAGATCTTGCTATCGGCATTCAGCGCCTCGCGCACGGCCTGGGTATAAGCAATACGGAGTTCGGTAGCAAAATTCACCTTGCAGATGCCCTCTTTAATGCAAGCGCGAATGCTATCGTCGGAAAGTCCGGAGGCACCGTGCAGCACCAGCGGAACATCGACCACCTTGCGGATCTCGGCAAGGCGAGGCACATCCAGCTTGGGCGTGGACTTGTATACGCCATGGGCGGTACCGATGGCAACCGCCAAGGAATCCACACCGGTGCGCTCTACGAATTCAGCAGCCTCCTCGGGGAGGGTACAGCCGTCAGCCGCCTCCAGATCGTCCTCCTTGCCGCCGACGGTGCCCAGCTCGGCCTCTACGGGAATGCCCATGGGAGCAGCTGCCGCAATAACGCGACGGGTGAGAGCCATATTGTCGTCAAAGGATTCGTGAGAGCCATCGATCATCACCGAGGTATAACCTGCCTCCAGCGCACCTGCAACCAACTCATAGCTGTTGCCGTGATCCAAATGCACGCATACCGGAACGGAGGCCTTTTCAGCTGCAGCCCGTACCATTTCAGCATACACATCAAGGCTTGCGTATTTCACAGTAGAGGGTGTGGTTTGAATCATTACAGGGGCCTTCAGCTCGGTAGCGGCTTCGATGATTGCCAACACCATCTCCATATTTTCGGCATTAAACGCACCCACGGCATAACCGCCCTTTTGTGCGTCGGTCAACATTTTTTTGGATGTGACAAAAGACATTGTCAGTCCTCCTTTACTTGTGAAAAATTGACAGTTATATCATAGCATACTCCACCCACAAAGTCAAGCGAAAGTGTCGTGCAGGCACCGAAAAGAAAAAGAGGGTATCCCCCCTTTTTTCTCTTTTATCCCTTTTTAAAACGGGCGAAAAAGCCTTTCTTTTCATAGGGCTCACGCGCAATGCCCTGCAGCTCATAGCCGGTTTCTGCCACGGCGCGGGTCAGGGCGCCGTCATCAATATCCTGCTTGGTAAGGATCACGGTCTGCCCCTCTTTATGAGAGGAAGTCACTTTATCCACGGCAAATTGGCGGCGAACGGTGTCGTTGATATGGGCCTCGCACATGGGGCAGGCCATACCCTTGATGTTCAAAATGATTTTAATCATGGCAATCTCCTTTTATAAAATACACCCCGCGCGTGGCGCGGGGTGCG